>JAZKXO010000079.1:0-327679 GCA_045611685.1 Eubacteriales bacterium
GGAATCTGACCCGCAGTAAACAAAGAAAAGGATTTTTGTGACGAAAAACTGCGAGACAAAACTGTGGTCAAAAATCTGCATATTTTAAAAAAGCGGGAAGAAAACACCTAAATAGTGATAAAAAATGACCTAAAGTGGAGAATAAATCTCCGCTTTAGGTCATTTTCGTGGTCGGAGTGACAGGACTTGAACCTGCGGCCTGATGGTCCCAAACCACCCGCTCTACCAGCTGAGCCACACCCCGATTTTTATTCGATTTTTCATTGATTTTGCGTAGAAGTGGGACAAACTGTGGTCAAACCCGATTTTTACGCTATTTTGAGATTTTGCAAAGTGCCGAAAATGCCCGTATTACAAGGCTTTTTCGCACTTTTGATTTTTCGATGCTGAGAAGTTTGTTCACGCTCCCAAAGCACGCGCGCTACCAACTGCGCCACACCCCGATAAAGTTATTTAATTGTTTCAAAACGAGGCGAACCACCCGCGCTTCCTGTTGCGACTAAGGCTCTGTCTTCGTTCGTGTAACTCACTCGCCAATCGCCAAGTTGCTGCCTCTCGTTTTTCCTCGCTGTATCCGTCCCCGACGGCGCTCGGAAAAACTCCCCAACTACACCCCGATGGTTAGTCAGTTGTCGAATACTACTTCCTTTTTACTATCGCACACACGATTCCGATAACAACTGCCAAAGCAACAGCAATACACATACCCAAAATCATCGGAGATTCAAAAACGGACGCACTTGCAATCAAAATTGCCGTAGGGCCATCCGCTCCACCGATTACACCGATAGAATCCGATGGCATATCCTTTTCGAAAAAGGCCATAGAAATTAAACTAATGCAAGGCAGAAGGAGCAGTGCCAGCACGATTGAAAACATCACTTTAAATCGTTGCTTCATCCACGTCTCTCCTACCGTTTTAATCGCATAATTTCTCGTTTGCCTAAACCACACTAAATTATATCGAAATTTATTCGATTTGTCAAGGGTTTTTCAAACACGTTCGACAAGCAAGGCAGGGCGAGTTCCCTTCCCTTTTCCCCTCTCTGCATACTATAAAATCTCGTATGCGTGATGCTTGCGATCAATAACCACGGCTGTGCTGTTCTCTATATTGAGGGAATATACGACAACCGCGGACAGCGGGGTGTCCTTGTGCCGCGCACACCAATCACGGCGAAGTGCGTTTTCTTCAGGATGACGCGCATCTGGTATCGGGAAAGGCAGAGATGCATTCTCCCAAAGATACCAATCAAGCGTAAGATAGGTATCGACAAGTGTTTTATCTTGCGCCACGCTGTGGGCATATTCGCGAAAAGCAAGAAATGCTTCCCGCTGAGACAGGCTTCTCGGATGCGGAATTTTCTCAGCAAGCCCTTTATAAAATGAAAACGGGGAGTTCTTCCCTTTCAGCAAATACGAAATTGCAGTGGCAAAATGCCCGCTCCCGTGAAATCGATCGAGCACGTCGTCAATGACGTGGAGATGGTAAAGCTCCTCGTAGGACAGCGCATCACTGCACAGGACCTCGTAAGGCGCATTTTGAGAATAGCGGTAGCCCATATCCGCACAGCAGGCGCGCAACTTCGTTCCGGGCAGCAATTTCAAAAAGCCCAGCTGCAAAAGATCACAAGCAGGATAAAGCGCATCAAAAGACTCGGCGAAGCGGGCAAAGTTTTCATGTGGGAGTCCAGCGATCAGATCGGCGTGCAGATGAATATTGCCAAAGGAACGGATACGGGTGAGCGCTTCTATGATCTTCTCAGAATCAGACGTTCGACCGATCGCCGCGAGTGTCTCGTGATTCGTCGATTGAACGCCGCATTCGAGCTGGATGCGTCCTTTCGGCATCGCTTCGAGCGTTTTGAAATTCTCCTCGTCAAGCAGATCGGCACAGATCTCAAAATGATAGGTTTTCGTAAATTGCTCTCCTGCAATCGCCCGCCAGATCCGATCGGCACGCCGGCGATCAAAATTAAACGTACGGTCAACGAATTTAATTACACGAACGCCGTCGATTTCCTCAAAGCGGCTAAGTTCGGCAATTGTAGTTTCTGCATCCTTGGCGCGAACACCGCGCGTAGCAGATGAAAGGCAGTATGCGCAAGAGTATGGACAGCCACGCGAGGATTCATAATAGAAGATCCCACCGCTGTGAGAATCGGGCGGATATTCGTCGTATAGAATGCCGCCATCTGTAAAGCCTTCGTACGGGAGGCCCATAACGATCGTATGCCGCTCCGGGAATGCATTACAAAAAGAGACGAAAGCCCCTTCCCCTTCTCCGGCTATGATGTTATCAACAAACGGATTTGCCGCAAAGAACGATTCGTTTTCAAAAGAGATTTCGGGACCGCCGAAAACGATTTTTGCATCGGGACAAACAGCGTGTAAATCGGATGCAAGTGCAAGCATCTCCCTCCGATTCCAGATATAGACGGAAAAACCGTATACATCCGCATTTTCGCTGACGAGCGCTTGAAGAATATCCCTTGTCCGCTCTTTGAGAGATCTCTCGAGAACAGAAACGTCATACCCATGCCGCGACAGGTTTTTCGCAATACAGCGCACAGCAAGATTCGTATGCACGTACGAAGAATTAAGCGCAAACAATGTAACTTTCATAAAAACTCCGTTTCTGTTTCGTTCTATTGTCTATTATACATCACCGTCCACTCTTCGTCAACAATCGCTTAATTCCTTCGGCCATTCTGTGAATACGACGATCTCCCATTCTCTCAGGAACAAGAACGCCGTTCTCCCAGTGATGCACAAGGCTCTTTTTCCCGATGACGCGTCCGCGTCTGCGCACCGTGATCTTATATTCGACTACACAGCCGGTAACCGTGAACATAGTTCGGTACTCCGCAGTCAGGATACGCAAGCCACCCTCACGCTCCCGATTCAATTCTTCGGCATACGCTGAAGATGCATCGGCAAGCGATTTATAAAACGCGTTCATTCTCTCCGTCCCGTCTTTACTTCCTTCGTCTGAAAATTCGGGATAACTGATTCTCATATACGCTCCCGACACCAATTGCCGCCGTTCTGTCAAGATTTTTCCTCCTGCGCTGAAGTTGTTCCTTATCCATCATATGCGCACTGCAAATATGTCATACGTCTTGCATTTTTTTGCCGATTGCGGTATAATGGTAAAAACTACGTTTCAGAGGTTTTGTATGCCGATCTCGTATCACAGCGCAACCCAGCCCGCCGCTGACAGACTTCGTCCCACCTCTTTTGACGACATGTCGGGGCAGGAGCATCTTATAGGACCGCGCGGCGTGCTCCGCCGCATTACCGCCTCGGGTAAAATCCCCAGTATGATTTTCTTCGGCCCGCCCGGTACCGGCAAAACGACGGCGGCCACGATCATTGCCAATGCCTCCGGCATGACGCTGCGCCATTTGAATGCCACGACCGCTTCCCTCGCTGACGTGCGCGCGGTTGCCGCGGAAACCGAGGGCCTTCTCGGCGCGGGCGGTATCCTTCTGTATCTCGACGAGATCCAGTATTTCAACCGCAAGCAGCAGCAGTCATTGCTTGAATATATCGAAGACGGCAGAATTACGCTCATTGCCGCCACTACGGAGAATCCGTACTATTACATATACGATGCGCTTCTCTCCCGCTGCTCCGTGTTTGAATTCAAGCCGGTGCCCGCAGACGCGATGACGACGCGCCTCACGAAGGCGTTTGATCTAATCGCCGCCGAATCCGAAAAACCGCTGAGCGCCACGGAGGATGCACTCCGCTACATCGCATCCGTCTCGGGCGGAGACGTGCGCCGCGCCGTAACCATGCTTGAGCAGGCGGTCGCATACGTAAAAACCGGAGACGAAACGGAAACAGTACTGACACAAGACGTCGCACGTCAGTTCGTTCCGTCCGTTTCCGCGGGAAATTTTGACGGAGACGGCGACGTCCATTACGACCTGCTCTCGGGACTGCAGAAATCCATCCGCGGCTCCGATCCGGATGCCGCAGTCTTTTACCTCGCCCGTCTTCTTGAAGGCGGTGACCTCATTTCCCCTTGCCGCAGACTCATGGTTATCGCAAGCGAGGATATCGGCGCGGCGTATCCGATGGCAGCGGTCATCACCCGTGCGTGCGTGGACAGCGCCAAAGAACTCGGACTGCCGGAAGCACGTATTCCCCTCGCTAACGCCGCCGTTATGCTGGCGACGGCACCGAAATCAAACTCTGCCTATGCGGCACTTGATGCGGCGGCGGCAGATATCCGTGCCGGCAAGGGCGGTGTCATTCCGAAGCATCTCTCCTCGCCGAGCTTCCCGGGATACAAATATCCGCATGATTATACGTGTAACTACGTCCCCCAGCAGTATCTGCCCGACGATCTTAAAAACGCCAAATACTACTTTCCCGGTGACAACAAAACGGAAGCCGCGGCGGCTGCCTACTGGGAGAAAGCAAAAAAAGAGGGCGGGCGAAAAAAATAATTTCCCGAAATTTGATAATTTTTTCAAAAACCTATTGACAAGCACACCACACATCCATATAATATATATGTTGATCCAAAGACAGCAGGTTCCGGTAAAAGCATAGCTTTCCTGCCGAGGGGAGACTGAATACAAAAGTATTTTGTCTTTTTTCGGCTTTTGCCGGAAAAAGACTTTTTCTTTTCCTGCCGTCTCGGTGCAAACTTTTACAAGGAGGAAATCTAAATGCCTAACGCAAAAATTCTGGAACAGAAGAAAGCCGTTGTTGAGTCTCTGACCGACAAAATGGGCCGTTCTGTTTCCGGTGTTCTCGTAAAGTATCAGGGTATCACCGTTGAAGATGACACCAAGCTGCGCGCAGAACTCCGTAAGGCCAACGTGGAATACACCGTTCTCAAGAATTCCATCATCGGCCGTGCTTGCGATAATGCCGGCTACGCTGATCTCAAGAGCGAACTCACCGGTATGAACGCACTGGCTATCAGTTACGACGATCAGGTTGCTCCCGCAAAGATCCTCAAGGAATATGCGGAAAAGATCGAGTCCTTTGAACTCCGCGGCGGTTACGTTGACGGAAAAGTACTTGATGCAGCCGGCGTAAATGAACTCGCCAACATCCCGCCGAAGGAACAGCTCATCGGCAAGATCCTCGGAAGTCTCCAGGGATCCCTTTACGGCCTCGCATTTGCTCTTCAGGCTATCATCGACAAGAGCGGCGCAGAGGTTGCAGCTGAGGAAGCACCTGTTGCTGCTGAAGAAGCTCCCGCAGCTGAGGCTCCCGCTGAGGAAGCGTAATCTCCTCACCATTTTAACTTATTAAAATTTACACAAACATTTGGAGGTAAATACAATGGCAAGCGAAAAGTCCGTACAGATTATTGAAGCAATCAAAGCTCTCACCATTCTTGAGCTCTCTGACCTGGTAAAGGCAATCGAAGAGGAGTTCGGCGTATCCGCTGCTCCCGTTGCAGTTGCAGGCGCTGCAGTTGCAGGCGCTGCTGCTCCCGCTGCTGAAGAGAAGACTGAGTTCGACGTAGTTCTCAAGTCCTTCGGCGACAACAAGCTCGGCGTTATCAAGGCCGTTCGCGAGATCACCGGTCTCGGTCTGAAGGAAGCTAAGGAGCTCGTTGAAGGCGCTCCGAAGACCCTCAAGGAAGGCGTTTCCAAGGCTGATGCAGAAGCTATCCAGAAGCAGCTCGCTGAGTCTGGCGCAGAAGTTGAGATTAAGTAATTTTTCTCTTGTAAAAGTAGGATCGCACGTCAAAAGACGTGCGATCTTTTTTTCTGATGATACAAATGGTGAAAAAAGCAAAAAATATTAAAAAAAGACTTGCATTTCAAATCCAACTGTGATATAATACCTCTGTTCAAAGGGGTATAGCTCAGTTGGTAGAGCAGCGGTCTCCAAAACCGCGTGTCCTGGGTTCGAGTCCTAGTGCCCCTGCCAAGAAAAAAAGCCAAGTCGATTTAGACTTGGCTTTTTTCCACAAAATTTGCCCTTCGGGCAAGTGAAATAGCTTCACTATGAAATATTTGCTTCGCAAATGTGAAATATTCGCTGACGCGAATGTGGGCAAATTTCATTTCACGTTGCGACCGACGGGAGCAATATTTCACAATTCACGGAGTGAATTATTTCACATTCGCCGCAAGGCGAATATTTCACCTGAAAAATAATGAGATTTATGATATAATAACGGCAGAAAGGCGGTGAGTTGTATATGAACTTTTCTCATTGCGATAAAGACGAAAAATATCTCTCTTTGCATGATTGCGTTGCCGAACAAGCCTATTTTGAAAATGGGAAGTTAGGCTTTGAATTTAACGACGGATTTTGGATTTCGCCCGATCATCCCGAAAGTAATCTATCTAATCTTGTAAGAACGGATTTTTCTAAGGTAGAGTACACTTTGGCGGATGGCCGAGATTATAACGTTACTGTATATGTTTTCAAGAGATCTTTTGGTAAAAAGATGACCGGAAGCGAATGGACGCTTCAGGAACTGGTCAATAAAATAAATGCGGGAAAATGCAAATTGGAATTTTTGTATCAGTACCTTGACTACCATGCCCGAATGGTTGAGTGCGTGCTTCATTTCGACAAAAAGCCATACCACAAAAGATGTATCATGAAGATATCCTCTCCTGAAGTCAGTTATTATTGGAACAATTTGCGTGAAGATAGACCCTGGTAAGCCTCATTACACTGCCTCATTTACAAGCATGACATTGCGCTCCGGAAGATAGCGGCGGGGTGCAACACCCATCATCGCGAACAAGCGAAAGTGCCCGGGCAGGGTTTGTACAAAAAATTTTGCTTTTTTCAAAATACCTATTGCATAATAGCGAAATATGTAGTATAATACAAAAAAATAATTTTTTGGATGACGTTTGCAGGAAAAGCATTTGCTGCCGAAGGAGTAACACTCTCAGGCTTCCGGTATCCGGATGAAGACTGTAGACCGACAAAACTTTGGAGAACCTCATTCAGTTGAGTGCCGAAGGTGCAAGGCGTTTATCGCTAATCTCTCAGGCAAAAGGACAAAGTTTCAAGTTGATATCTTTGTGTTTTTGTTTGTGCGTTGATTTAGTGGTTTGCGTTTTTGCGCAAGCCATTTTTTGTTTTTATACATTTTAATTTCTATACAAAGGAGAAAAAAGCAAATGAACGAATTTTTACAAAAAATCACGGACATCAACGACTCTATAAACGGCTTCGTTTGGGGTATGACGGGCCTTGTTCTGCTCATCGGCACGGGTATTCTTATGACCTGTGTAACGAAGTGGTTTCAGGTATCTCACCTGCGTCATTGGTGGAAAAACACCATCGGCAGCCTCTTCAATAAGGACGTAATCCGCCACAGTAAGGAAAAAGGATCCATTTCCCCGTTCCAGGCTCTCTGCACGGCTCTGGCCGCCACGGTAGGCACCGGTAATATCGCCGGCGTTGCTGCCGCTATCTGCATCGGCGGCGCGGGTGCTGTCTTCTGGATGTGGGTAGCCGCCTTCTTCGGCATGATGACCAACTACTCCGAAAACGTACTCGGTATGTACTTCCGCCGCCGCAATAAAGCCGGCGAATGGTCCGGTGGTGCGATGTATTACCTTACTGACGGCGTAGGCAAAAAGAAGGGGCTAAAAATCCCTGCAAAGATCCTGGCCATTCTGTTCTGCGTCTTTACTCTGCTCGCTTCGTTCGGTATCGGTTCTATGGGTCAGGTAAACAAAATCGTTGCCAACGTTGCTTCCGCATTCGACGTACAGGCTCTTTCCTCCGTCGTGCTCTTTGACGGCATCAGCCTCTACAACGTGCTTCTGGGTGCTGTTCTCATGATCCTCGCATCCCTCATCATCCTCGGCGGTCTGAAGCGTATTGCCAACGTTGCCGAAAAGATCGTGCCTTTCATGGTCGTTACTTTTGTCGTCGGCAGCCTTGTTATTATTGGTATCAACTACGCATCTATTCTGCCCGCATTCAAATCCATCTTTGTGAACGCTTTCACGCCCACGGCTGCTGTCGGCGGCGGTATCGGTGTTGTAGTATCCAAAGTCATGACACAGGGCTTCAAGCGCGGCGTGTTCTCGAACGAAGCCGGTCTCGGTTCTTCTGTTATGGTACATGCCAACTCCAACATCAAAGAGCCCGTCAAACAGGGTATGTGGGGCATCTTTGAGGTATTCGCAGACACGATGATCGTCTGCACCATGACTGCCCTCGTCGTTCTCACCTCCGGTGCATACAACACCGAAACCGGTGCGATTCTCGAAGGATACACCGATGCCACTCTCGTTGCCGGCGCATTCAACCAGGTCTTCTCCTGGGGCGATATCGGCGAGAAATTCATCGCGATCGCTATGTTCCTCTTCGCTTTCACCACCGTTCTCGGCTGGTCCCACTACGGCACGAAGGCTTGGGAATATCTGTTTGGCACTAAATCCACCGTCGTATTCAAGATTATCCACATCATTACCATTATGTTCGGTGCGGTTATGACATCCTCTCTGGCATGGGACATTTCCGACACGTTCAACGGTCTTATGATGATCCCCAACTTGATCGGCGTTGTTGTGCTCTTCCCTCTTGTAATGAAGATCACGAAGAACTACGTAAACCGCAAGATCAAAGGAAAAGACGAAGAGCCGATTCTTTCCTACGATCCCGAGATTCAAGCGGAAATGGCACAGAAACTGGACGAGGAATAATCCACACAAAAAGGACTGTCTAAACAGTCCTTTTTTATTTATCTACTCACACGTCCACCGTCATGCAGTCCTCGGCAATCACCCCGCGACGTCCGAACAATGCGGCCACCTTTTCTCGGCTGCCCTCGGAATCACCGAGAATCTCTCTGCCGTTATGACTGAAATAAACACATCCTACGTTTTTTTCAGCGTAGTAAGCATGAACAGCATCAATCTTGAAATGTCCTGTCTCCGTGATGGCGCAATCGCATCCCTCGCCGATCGCTGAATCGAGCTCCTGAAGTTCTCGAATGTCACCGGAGTAGACAATCGACTTCCCTTCCGCCTCGATACGGAAGCTGAACGAGCGCCACGGTTCACCCTCCGCACGGCGGATATGCATATTGTGATACGCCGTAATCTTGACAGCGCCGTCATCGAAAAGGACGCCGTCCGTCATCAAACAGGGGACAACCGACAAACGTCTCTTGTAACTGGCGCCGTCCGCATCGAGAAGTGTCTCCGCACCGCTCCACACATTCTTAAGAGGCACAAAAAGCAAGAGCTCCCCAAATTTATGCGGCAGTCCGTAATTAGCAGAAATCGCAGATATATTCCATATAAGATTAGCGAGTCCGCCCGTGTGATCCATATGCGGGTGTGAGATCACGACCGCTTTCACGGATAAAAGATCAAGTCCTTTAATGTGAGCGGTACGGGAACATCCCTCTCCCGCGTCAAACCAGTAAAGAGCACCTCTTGTCTCTATTACAAAAGACATATGCTGTCTTCCCATCATCGGCTCCGTACCGGCACAGGTCCCGAGAAAATGTATCTTCATAATACGCAACTCCCCAAAATGTTGGTTATATTATACCACGCCAGATAAAACCCCGCAAGCATTAAAAAAAGTGAAACAAAAAGCCCGTCGCAGCCAGACGGGCATATCTGTTTTGTATAAAGGAATCAGTTCATGCTGTTGAGAAGCTTCGTAAACTGACTCTTCTTGTGGGCAGCAGCGTTCTTGTGGATAATGCCACGCTTAGCAGCCTGGTCTGCCTTCTTGACAGCAGCCTTGTAAGCCACAACTGCTTCTTCCTTGTTACCTGCTTCCACAGCCGCGAGGAACTTCTTCACGGTAGTACGGTACAGGCTCTTGAACATCTTGTTCTGAAGGGTTTTGGTTGCAGTAACCTTAACACGCTTCTTCGCACTCTTGATGATCGGCAAAACATTCACCTCCTACGTAAAATTCAAATCCCCGGACGCCGCATCTGAGAGGGGATGCCGACATCCTTTCATACAGTTATGTATTATAACACACTTTCTTTTTGATTTCAATAGATTTTAGAAAGATTTTAGAAATTTTTTCAAACTTTTTCTTTAGAACTCGGAAAGGATTTTGTGAAAAAACCTTGTACTTCGCCGTAGTTTGTGATATACTATGTATTGGTATGTTTTTTGATTAACACACGCCGTTTTGTAACTGTTTCGAGGAGTATATCTCCCTTACATTTGAACTCTCAGAAAGGGGTAAGCCTCACAGAGGCTCCGTATTACCGATATGAAATATTTCGTTCTCATTCCCGACGGCATGGCTGACCGCCCGTGTCCCGAACTCGGCGGCAAAACGCCGATGGAGGTCGCCGATAAAAAGCACATGGACACTCTCGCCTCTCTCTCCGTCGGCGGCACGGCTATGAACGTTCCTGCACACATGGTACCGGAAAGTGACACCGCCAATCTCGCTATTCTCTCCTACGATCCCGCCGTCTATTCGAAAGGGCGCTCTCCCCTCGAAGCTGTAAGCATGGGGCTGACGCTCGGCGAGAATGACACCGCGATCCGCTGCAACGTCGTTACCCTCTCCGAGGAAGAAGAAAATTACGAGGATCGACGCATGCTGGACCACAGTGCAGACGAGATCACGACCGAAGAAGCGGCAGAACTTATCAAAGCATTGAACGAAGCGCTCCCCATGGCGGGCAGAAAGCTTCATACCGGTATCAGCTACCGCCACTGCCTCGTTTGGGAGAATGCAGATGATCGGTACAACTTTGACCGTCCGCACGATATCATTGGGCAGCGTATCGGCGATCACCTGCCGAAAGAAGAAAACGGCGGCGGTGAATTCCTTACTTTCATGAAAGCCGGTTACGAAGTCCTCAATCACCACCCCGTCAATGAAGACAGACGCCGCCGCGGACTACGTCCCGCGAACTCCCCGTGGCTCTGGAGCCCCGGAAAGAAGCCGGCACTTCCCTCTTTTACCGAAAAATGGGGTGTCAAAGGAACGGTTATCTCCGCCGTCGACCTCATTAAGGGTATCGGCCTTTGCGCCGGCATGGAAGTCGTGAACGTGGAAGGCGCTACGGGCAACTATCACACCTCGTACGAGAACAAGGCAAAAGCCGCTATCTCCGCTTTTGAAAACGGAAGCGATTTCGTATACGTACACGTTGAAGCACCGGACGAATGCGGCCACCGCGGTGAGCTTGATGTCAAAGTAAAAGCGATCGAAAAGATCGACGCACTCATTCTCGCCCCCGTACTCGCATATCTCAAAGAGCGCGGCGAGGATTTCAAGATCCTCGTCCTGCCCGATCATCCCACGCCTATCGAGATCCGCACGCATTCCCACGAAGCCGTTCCCTTCTTCCTCTACGATTCGAGAAAAGAAGTCAGCGGTATGGAAAAATTCTCCGAGGCGAACGCCGGTGCCCTCAATAACTACATAGCAGACGGCAGTACGCTCCTCGGCTATATGATTGAAAAATAATTCTCTAACAACCTTGAGAAAGGAGCCCTTTATGGATTCCAAAGACAATCTGAACGAAAATGAACTCGTCCAAGAAGAAACCGGAGAGATTGAGAATAGCGAAAAATCCACCAAAAGCGGCAATTTTCTTATGAAAGCCGCGGCAGAAATCTTTGACGTGCTCGAATTGTTCGTATTCTGCGCCGCTATTATTTTGACGGTATTCACCTTTCTCATCCGCCCAACGGTAGTGGAAGGTCCGTCTATGGAAAACACGCTTATCGAGGGCGACTATCTCCTCGTCGGCGGTATCAACTATACGCCGAAACAGGGCGATATCGTCGTCGTCCACAATGTCGGACTCCGCTACTATAACAAGCCGATCGTAAAACGCGTGATTGCCACCGAAGGACAAGTCGTAGATATCGATTTTGACACGTGGACCGTTACGGTCGATGGCAAGGTCATAGACGAGCCGTACGTAAAAATCGAAACGGATGACCGTCGCACCTCTGATTGGGACTATCCGATAACGATCCCTGAGGGATACCTTTTCGTTATGGGCGATAACCGCAATCACTCTGCTGACAGCCGTTCGAGAGACATCGGTCTCATTGACGAGCGCTGTATCGTCGGCCGCGCGATCGTCAGAGTATTCCCTTTCGACCGATTCACGATTTTTGATTAATCCATTCTGCCCATTCAATTTTCCACGGTAAGGAGGACGGTGTATGCCTTCACAAACGATCCAGTGGTTCCCCGGCCATATGGCGAAAACACGCCGCATGATCGCGGAAAACCTAAAACTCGTCGATATCACACTCGAACTGAGAGATGCGCGCATCCCGCAGAGTTCACAAAATCCCGAAATCAAATCACTGACAGCCGGCAAGCCGCGCCTCGTTCTTTTAACGAAGTCCTCACTTGCCGATCCCGCAGTTACCGCAAAATGGATCGAGGCGTGCCGCGCCGAAGGCGCCGAGGCCCTCTCGATCGACTGCATAACGGGTGAGAGTCTAAACAAGATCGCGCCGACCGTGCGACGTATGCTCGCCGACAAGCTGAAGCGGTACGAGGAAAAAGGCATGACGGGTCGTCGTCTCAAAGCGATGATCGTCGGCGTCCCGAACGTTGGTAAATCCTCCTTGGTAAACCGTCTGTGCGGCTCGAAAAAAGCAAAAGTCGAAGACCGACCCGGCGTCACGCTCAACAAGCAATGGGTAACGACCAGCGTTGGCATTGATCTTCTTGATATGCCCGGCGTTCTTTGGCCGAAATTCGAAGATCCTGTGATCGGCGAAAACCTCGCGCTCACCGGTGCCATCAGAGACGCAATTCTTGACATCGAAACGATGGCAGGGATCCTATGCGTGCGCCTTCTAAATGTCGCGCCCGCGCTGTTTTGCACGCGCTATAAGCTCGGTGATCCCGCGCTGCTTACCGAGATGAAACCGCATGAACTTCTCTCCCTCGTGGGCAGAAAACGCGGATTCCTTGTCTCCGGCGGCGAGATTGACACGGAGCGTGCCGCCAATATGCTTCTTGACGAATTCCGCGGCGGTAAGATCGGCAGAATTACGCTTGAAGCCCCCTTTGCCGAAGGAGGAGACACCGATGCTTGACCCTTCCTTTGACGCACAGTTTCTCACTGAAAACGTAAAGATCATCTCAGGCACCGACGAAGCCGGCCGCGGCCCCCTTGCGGGACCGGTAGTGGCTGCTGCCTGCATCCTCCCGCCCGATTTTCTCCCCGAAGGGCTTGACGATTCCAAAAAACTGACCGAGCGCAAAAGGGACGCATTATACGATCTGATTACAGAAAACGCCATAGCCTGGTGCGCGGCATCCGCCACCCCCGAGGAGATCGACGAGATCAATATCCTCGAAGCCTCGCTTCTCGCGATGCGCCGTGCGATCGACGGGCTTTCGGTAAAGCCGGATTTCGTCCTTGTGGACGGCAACATAAACCGCGGCTTCACGATTCCCGCAAAGGCGATTATCGGCGGAGATGCGCTCTCCCCCTCCATTGCGGCTGCATCCATTATTGCTAAGGTGACAAGAGACCGCCTGTGTGCCGATTACGAATTGCTTTATCCCGGATACGGTTTTGAGAAGCACAAAGGGTATCCGACGCCCGCCCATAAGCTTGCCGTATATGAACTCGGTCCCTGTCCGATCCACCGCCGTTCCTTTCTCGGATTCCTCGATCGTGACCGCGAAAAGCTCGAAGCCGCTCTCATAAAGAAACGTGCGGCAGAAACGCCGTGAGCACGCGATCGCTCGGTGGCGCGGGTGAAGAATCTGCCGTTCACTACCTCGAAGCGAACGGATTCACCGTTCTTGGAAGGAACGTGTATGTAGGGCACTACGAGATCGACATTCTCGCACGGGATGACACGCATCTCATTTTTGCCGAAGTGAAAACGCGGCGGCAATATCCCGATCAGCCTTCCCGATTCGGCCGTCCCGCGGACAGTGTGGACGCACGCAAACGCGCCCGTCTTATATCGGCAGTAAGAATATTCCTTCGAGAACACTCCCGCGAATACGAAAATCTCATTCCGAATATTGATATCATTGAGGTGTATCTGGAGCCCGCGGCAGATGCGAATTATCGGGTTTTGGATATACGCCATTTCCGCAATGCGGTAAACAGAATGAGGTGAGCATTATAAAACCGCTTGATCTTTTCGATCTTCACTGTGATACTGCGTCAGAGTTGTTCGAGAAAGAACAACCTCTTTTCTCAAATCGCCTCCACGTCGCGCTGGATAAATCTATGGCTTTTAGGCGGTATGTACAGACGATGGCGGTATGGAGCAACAACGCATTTTCCGATGAGGAGTGCTGGAAGCGATTTCTCAAGATCCAAGACAACCTCAAAAAAGAACTCGGCAAAAACGGCGTAATCCTGGCAAAAGACGGGAAATCGCTGAAACAAGCGGCACATAGCGGTAAAAGAACCGCTATCCTCGCCGTCGAGGATGCACGCCTTCTCGCCGGTGATCTCACACGCCTTGCTATGCTTTACCGCCTCGGCGTACGGTTTCTCACGCTCACCTGGGCGGGGACGTCCGTCATCGGCGGTGCACACGACACGAACGAATCGCTTACCCCATTCGGCAGACGTGTCGCCGAAAGCTGTTTTGAGATCGGCATCGTGCCCGATATTTCCCATGCATCCCGAAAGGTGACAGCCGAGATTCTCACTATGTCGAAAGAGTATCACCTTCCCGTCGTTGCCACGCACTCGAACGCGTATGCGGTGCATCCGCACACACGCAATCTGACGGACGTGGAGTTCTCCGCCATCGCTGAATCCGGCGGTCTCGTCGGTATTAGCTTGGCGCCGCAGCATCTCACAAACGGCGAATGCGACATAAATGCCGTGATTGCACACATAAAACACTATCTTTCCCTCGGCGGAGAAAATACGCTCTGCCTCGGATGCGATTTTGACGGTATTGACAAAACGCCGAAGGGTCTTTCCGAGCTCTCCTCTCTTCCCCGTCTCGCAGACGCCCTGCTTGACGCCGGAATCCATGAGCAGACCGTACATAAAATTTTCTTTGAAAACGCATACGGCTTTGCCGTAAATAACATATAAATTAAGAAAATCATAACAAAGGAGCCGTTTTTACGGATACACAAAAATGAAGTACGTAAGCACCCGCGACACAGAAAAAAATCCTCTTTCCGTTTTCTCAGCCGAAGCGATCAAGCGCGGCCTTGCCCCTGACAAGGGACTGTTCATGCCGACCGAGATTCCCACGCTTACAAAAGAAGATCTCAAAGTGCTCATGAATATGCCCTACGCCGAGCGCGCGGCTGACATTCTCTCGCGTTTCCTGACCGATTACGATAAAGATGCACTCCTTGCCGACTGTCGCAGCGCCTACGCGGAGGATCGCTTCCCCGGCGGTGCTGCACCGCTCGTTGACATCGGCGGCGGCATTCATTCTCTCGAGCTTTGGCACGGCCCGACCTGCGCTTTCAAGGATATGGCTCTCCAGATCATGCCGCGCCTTCTGTCCCGTGCGCTTACGATGACCGGTGAGAAGCGCCTGGCACACATTCTCGTCGCTACTTCCGGTGATACGGGTAAAGCCGCCCTTGAAGGGTACCGCGACGTTCCCGGCGTAAAGATCACCGTCTTCTATCCGGTTGACGGCGTCAGCACGATGCAGAAACGCCAGATGACCACGCAGGAAGGCAAAAACGTAAACGTATGCGCCGTTCGCGGCAACTTTGACGATGCACAAAACGGCGTTAAGGCAATCTTTGCCGATGCCTCTCTCGCCGCACGTGCCGAGGAAAACGGATTCTTCTTCTCGAGCGCTAACTCGATCAACTGGGGTCGTCTCGCACCGCAGATCGTATACTACGTATCCGCTTACTGCGATCTCGTAAAGAACGGTACCATCGCCCTCGGCGATGAGGCAAACGTATGCGTTCCCACGGGCAACTTCGGCAACATTTTTGCCGCCTACATCGCCCGTGAAATGGGACTGCCGCTCGGGAAACTCATCTGCGCTTCCAACGCCAACTGCGTTTTGACCGACTTCATCCGCACCGGTGTATACGATCGAACCCGTCCGTTCTATAAGACGATGTCCCCCTCGATGGATATTCTGATCTCGTCGAACCTCGAGCGTCTCCTGTATCTCCTCGGCGGCGCTTCTCTCACGGCTGACTGCATGGCACAGCTTTCGGGAAACGGTAAGTATACAGCCCCTGCCGATCTTATGGAAAAACTGAGAACCGTATTTGCCGGCTATTACTGCACCGAAGAAGAAACAGCCAAGACAATCCGCGCTTCTTTTGAAGGACGCAAATATCTCTGTGACACGCATACTGCCGTCGGTCTCGGTGCCGCCCAAAAATATCGCGCCGATTCCGGCGATACGCGTCCGATCATTCTCGCATCCACCGCAAGCCCGTACAAATTCCCGGCGGACGTATGTGCTTCCCTCGGAAAGCCCGTCGACACCGACGAACCCGCTGAGATTCTGAATGCTCTCAAGACTGCCGGCGGCACGGAGATCCCCGCACCTCTCTCTCGTACTCTTACCTTGCCCGTACGCTTTACTAAAGTTGTGGATGCCGCTGACATGCCGAACGTTATATTTGACTAAGATAAAAAACGTGCCGCTTTTGCGGCACGTTTTTACGGGGTTACAGCGTTTTGGGCTTGAACGTGGCACAAACTGTCTCGCCCGACGTTTTAGCATAACCGGGTCCCACGGCGATCCGAGTGGCAGCGCAATATGCATCCCCATCGTGATACGCACAGTTTTTCACGTCGCAAACAACGCCCTTCAAATGCTTATACCCTTTTCCCACGGGATTCATAGGTTTGGATTCAGACATTTTTTCACCTGTCCTTTTGGCGTTTTATCGCCGAGTTTAGTCTCTCCCCCGTCTTTAAGATTATTCTATGAAAGGATTTCCGCTGAGCGGAGAATCAGTTATGTCGCTCTTTTCAATCGCCGATTTGCATCTTTCTCTCGCCGCCGATAAACCAATGGACGTATTCGGCTCCCGCTGGAAATCTTATACTGAAAAAATTGAAAATCGTTGGCGAGCTGTTGTAACATCCAACGACACCGTGATCATCCCGGGCGATGTCTCCTGGGCAATGACACTCGAGGAAGCAAAAACGGATTTTCAGTTTATCGAAAGCCTGCCCGGCAAAAAACTGATCGGCAAGGGAAACCACGATTACTGGTGGTCCACCATGACAAAAATGCATCAGTATACAAAGGATTGCGGCTTTGAAACGATTGATTTTCTGTACAACAATGCATTTTTATGTGAGGATTACATCGTGTGCGGCACGCGCGGGTGGTACGTGGAGGAACGCCTCCAAAACGCCTCCGAAAACGCCGATTACGAAAAAATTGTGGCACGCGAGGCACAGCGTCTCACCCTCAGTCTGAAGGAAGCCGTCGCCCTCCGGGGAGACTGCGACAAAGCGATCCTCGCCTATCTCCATTTCCCGCCGGTGTTCAGAAACTTCGTCTGTCGGGAACTGGTGGACGTTCTCCACGAATATGGGGTGAAAAACTGCTATTTCGGACATATTCACGGCGTTTACAACGTTCCGAGATCCACCGTTTTCGAAGGGATCAACATGACGCTTATTTCCGCCGATTTTCTTGATTTTATCCCTATGATCACAATGCCGTGCGACTATTGAGAGGAAAAATCGTATTTTTCATCATTTTGAATAGTTTTTCACGGAAGAATCGAAAAGATTTTTCACTTTAATCATTGACAGAATCGAAAAAAAAAAGTACAATATTAAGAGATATTATTCTGGAGGAAAATGACCAATGAGTTTGAAAAACAACGAGCTCATCGAAAAAAATCAGTATGAGCTCACTTTTGATGTGGATAAGGCTACCTTTGATGCAGCCGTAGATCGCGCCTACAAGAAAGCCGTAAAGAAGATCAACATCCCCGGCTTCCGCCGCGGCAAGGCACCGAAGTCTGTCGTTGAAAAAATGTACGGTAAGGGTGTTTTCTATGAAGATGCCATCAATGACATTCTCCCCGCCGCTTACAGCGAGGCTGCCAAGGAATCCGGCCTGACTATCGTAAGCCAGCCTGAATTCGACGTTGAGACCATCGACGACAACGGCGTAGTTTTCAAGGCAAAGGTTTTCGTGAAGCCCGAGGTACAGATCAAGGATTACACCGGCATCAAAGTTGATCGCACGATCGTTCCCGTTACCGATGCAGACGTCGATGCTGAGATCGCCAAGGTGCAGAGCCGCAACTCCCGTATGGTTGACGTAACCGACCGCGCAGCACAGAACGATGATATCGTGAACATTGATTTCGAAGGCTTTGCGGACGGCGTTGCTTTTGACGGCGGCAAGGCAGAAGGTCATGATCTGAAACTCGGTTCCGGTCAATTTATCCCCGGCTTTGAGGAGCAGATCGTCGGCCACAATATCGGTGATGCATTTGACGTAAACGTTACCTTCCCCACCGAGTATCACGCAGAGAATCTCGCAGGCAAGGAAGCCGTATTTAAAGTAAAACTGAACGGCATCAAGTTCAACGAACTGCCTGCTTTGGACGATGAATTCGTACGCGATGTTTCTGAATTCAATACCCTTGATGAATACAAGGCTGACATTCTGGCAAAACTTACCGAGAAAAACCAGAAAACTGCTGATAACGAGGTAGAAGACGCACTTCTGAATGCGCTGATCGAAAAGCTCGAGGCCGACATTCCGGAAGCTATGTTCGAAACCGAGACCGAGAACTACGTACGCGATTACGACAACCGTCTCCGTATGCAGGGACTCGACCTCTCCACCTACTTCCAGTACACCGGCATGAATCTCGACACGCTCCGTGAGCAGATGCGTCCGCAGGCTGAAAGGCAGGTCAAGACTCGTCTGGCACTCGAAAAGATCGCAGAACTTGAGAAATTCACCGTCGCCGCTGAGGAGACTGAGGAAGAGTACAAGCGCATCGCTGAGGCGTACAACATGGAGATCGACCGCGTGAAGGAAATGGTTGAGGTTGAAGCACTCAATGCAGATCTTCTCGTAAAGAAGGCTTCCGATTTCGTTAAGGAAAAGGCAGTCGTAACCGACGTTGCTCCCAAAGCAGAATAATTTCTGACATACATCCATTACCGCTGTCCAAAAAACAGCGGTAATGATTCTATCAGGCACTTTTTCGAGTTTATTCCCTCTTTTTTGCATTATAAATGCACAAACATCATTTAACCGACGTGAAAGGTGGTATTATAATGGCACTGGTACCAATGGTTATCGAGCAGACCAGCCGCGGCGAGCGTTCTTACGATATCTACTCCCGCCTATTGAATGACCGTATTATCTTTTTGCACGACGAAGTAAACGACGTAACAGCATCGCTCGTCGTGGCACAGCTTCTCTTCCTCGAAGCGCAGGATCCCGACAAGGATATAAGCCTCTATATTAACTCTCCCGGCGGCTCCGTATCGGCAGGCATGGCGATCTATGACACGATGAATTTCATCAAATGCGACGTGTCTACCATCTGCGTCGGTATGGCTGCCAGCATGGGCGCCTTCCTCCTTTCCTCCGGCGCTAAAGGGAAACGCCTTGCTCTCCCGAACAGCGAGATCATGATCCATCAGCCGCTGGGCGGCATGCAGGGTCAGGCATCCGATATCAAAATCCATGCAGATCACATTCTCAAAACGAGAGATACGCTGAACCGCATTCTCGCTGAAAATACCGGAAAATCCCTCAAAGTGATTGCGCAGGACACCGAGCGCGACAATTTCATGAGCGCGGCTGAGGCCGCAGCATACGGACTGATCGATCGCGTGATCGACAAACGTCCGTAATCCGTTTACACCTTAGGCCATCGAAAGGATTTCCCATATGTCTCAAAATAACACCCCGGGCGGCTCTGACCAGAAACTGCGTCGCTGCTCTTTCTGCGGCCGCACGGAACATCAGGTTCTGTTCCTCATCCCCTCTTCAAGCGGGGCGTGCATCTGCGACAACTGTGTAGAAGCATGCAGTGAACTGATCTTTGAACAGACACATCAGCCCACCTCCTCGGGCTGTCAACTCTCACGGGAATCTCTGCCCACACCCAGAGAGATCAAAGAAACGCTTGACGAGTACATCATCGGTCAGGACGATGCAAAAATCGCGCTGTCCGTAGCTGTGTACAATCATTACAAGCGGCTCCTCTACAATCAGAAAAAGAGCGGCGCGAAGGACGAAGCCGCCGAAGATACGGTGGATATCCAAAAAAGCAACGTACTCCTCATCGGTCCCACCGGTGTGGGTAAAACGTATCTCGCACAGACGCTCGCAAAAACGCTGCACGTTCCTTTTGCTATCGCAGATGCAACGACGCTCACGGAAGCCGGCTACGTCGGCGAGGACGTCGAAAATATCCTTCTTCGCCTCATACAGGCGGCTGACTACAATATTGAAGCCGCAGAGCACGGCATCATCTACATCGACGAGATCGACAAGATCTCCCGCAAGAGTGAGAACCCCTCAATCACCCGCGATGTATCAGGCGAGGGCGTACAGCAGGCGCTTCTCAAAATCCTCGAAGGTACCGTCTCCAACGTACCTCCGCAGGGCGGCAGAAAGCACCCGAATCAAGAATTCATCCAGATCAACACGGAGAACATTCTCTTTATCTGCGGCGGTGCTTTCGACGGGCTGGAGAAAGTAATCGAACGCCGCTCCGCCAAGACCTCTATCGGCTTCGGCGGTGAGGTAAAGGGTAAGAAAGAGCATGCGAAGTCGGAGATTTTCAAGGACGTCGCCGCGCACGATATCGTGAAGTTCGGTCTCATCCCCGAGCTTGTCGGACGCTTGCCGGTTATCGTGCCTCTCCAGAATCTTGATGCAGATGCGCTCGTGCGCATCCTTGCCGAGCCGAAAAACTCGCTCACAAAGCAGTATACGAAGCTCTTTGAGATGGACGACGTAAAACTGACGTTTGAAAAGGGCGCGCTTCGCGCGATTGCCGATAAAGCGATCGAACGCGAAACAGGCGCGCGCGGACTTCGCTCCATTCTTGAAGAGAGCATGACCGCGATCATGTACGATATTCCGTCCCGTGCGGACGTTTCCGAAGTGGTCATCACAGCAAACTGTATTAAGAAAAAAGCCGCGCCCAAACTTATCATGAAATCCGATTCATAAACGAAAACTCTCCCCTGCTAAAGCAGAGGAGAGTTTTTATACATTTACAGAACAGGAAAACAAATCGTTACCTTGAACAGATCTCCGTCTATCGTAATATCAAACGTACCGCCTTGCAGTTCGGTCAAACTGCGTGCGATAGACAGACCAAGCCCACTCCCTTCCGTATGACGGGAAGCATCACCGCGCACAAAGCGTTCGCTCAGTTCATCGGCTTCAATCTCGAGTTGAGCTCGAGAAATGTTCCGAAAAACGATTACTGCCTCCCCATTATCGACCTCACATGTAAAATACGCACGGGCGGATGGAAGCCCGTATTTGCGGATGTTCGTAAACAGGTTATCGAATACACGCCACAAAAGTCTGCCGTCTGCCGTAATAACCGGATTTTCTTCGGAGAGACGAATAACCGGTTCAATCCCCGCCGCACGAAGAGCGTCTTTATGCTCCCCGACCGCCTGCGAAAGAAGGATGTTCACGTCCGTCGGCTGGGGATTGCACGGCATACAACCGGAGGAGGCCTTTGATGCTTCGATCAGATCTTCCGTAAGTTTTTTGAGCCGCATAGATTGATGCTCCAAAATCTCCAAATATTCGGGCGCATCCGGAGAATCCAGCCCGCCCGCCTTCAACAGGTCCACATAATTCACGATCGACGTCAACGGCGTTTTAATATCGTGCGAAACATTAGTGATAAGTTCCGCCTTCATACGCTCCGATTTCATCCGTTCTTCCACGGCGCGGTTTAGTCCTGCTCGCAAATTGTTCAAAGCCTCACCATGCCGCCGAAAATACGGCGGCATATACCGCGTATCAACCTGATAGTTCGTATTGCCTGCCGCCAACTCTTCTCCTGCCTTTTGAAGTCTCCGCATCATTCGTACCGTCCAAATCAAAAGTACCGCTAGTATCGGACGCGTAAAACACCAAAAGGCGATATTTACTTCACGTGCGCTTGCGAGAAAAACGAATTCACACAAGCACCAGAGAAGGAATCCGAGCGCTGATTTCCAAAAGATCGGCCATTCTGAGAGCGCGGACAGAAGCATACGAGCACCGCGCCAAAGAAGTTTCAGTATACGGTATATGATCGTATTTTTCAAAAACGTTTTGGCTTTGATCCTTACAGCGAGCGTCGTTAAGAGTTGTACAAGAAGTACAACCCAGACAATGCAGGCGATCGCCGCATAGATGAAAAGATCCACACCGTTGTAGAAATACATATCACTGATTGCCAGCGTAAACATAAAGAGAAAAAAGTACGCCGCGGCGACGATTTCAAGTGGTAGCCGATCAAACATTCGAAGGAATATTCCCTCCGTACCGCGCCGATGCCCTGCGGCACACAGAAACAAAACAATCAAAAGGATGGACACAAGAAACGCCCCGATTCCTGTCCATATGAGGGCATACCGTGCGTTGATACAGAAATCCGTCAGGCCAAGCGCATAATAAAATGCGTCCTTGGCTGAAAGCTCCTCCTGCAGATACGAGGTAATGACTACGTTCTGATAGCGATTATCCTCCAAGAAAACTCGGTAAATGGAGGAAAACTCGTAACTGTACGCCCCGCTTTTATAATTCTGCAAGATCTCTTCGCCGGTTTCTTCCAAAACCGCCCGAACCGAAAGATTCGTATTTTTCCGCGAAGTCTGTATCTCATAACTTTCCAAGAGAATTCCCTGTCCGTTCTCTTCCAAAATAGCATACACATAATTGTAGAACACATTGGACTTCATGTGGTAAACGCTCTCAGCAACGTTCTGCCGCAGAATAATTCCCCCATCCAGATAAACACTGTTTTCTTCCATGACCAGAACCGCGGCTGCGGAAAGAAATACCGTGATCAGCATCAAAATCAAGAGAAACACGACACTCGCTTTTGCACCTTTACGTTCAAGAATTCTCATTTTCTTCCCTCCTCCATTTTATAACCTTGTCCCCAAACCACTTTGATATAGCGCGGTTCAGCCGGCGTAATTTCGAGTTTCTCTCTGAGGTGACGGATATGCACGGCTACTGCGTTCTCAGCCCCATACGGCTCTTCACCCCAAACACGGCGGTAGATCTCTTTGGGCGAAAAGACGTGCCCTGCATTCTCAATAAGGAGCCGTAAAATATCGTATTCCCGCGGCGTAAGAGATACTGCGTCTCCATCAAGGGTGACCTGTTTGGCATCATCATCCAACGAAATGCCGCCCACGGTCATTTGCGATGCCTTTCTCGATCCACAACCAAGATTCAAATACCGTCTCAACTGGGAACGTACTCTTGCCAACAGTTCCACCGGATTAAACGGCTTTGTAACGTAATCATCTGCCCCTACGTTGAGTCCGAGCACCTTATCCGTATCCTCCGATTTTGCCGTCAAGAGGATGATCGGCACGTTCGAACTTTCACGCAGTTTTGTCATGGCGGTAATACCGTCCATACCCGGCATCATAATGTCCATAAGAACGAGATGAATTTCTTCCCGTGCGGCAATTACGAGCGCTTCGTCTCCGTTTGCTGCCTCGTATACCCTATATCCGTCGGACGTTAAATAGATCCGAAGCGCACTGCGGATATCTTTTTCATCATCACAGATCAGTATGTTATACATGCTCTTTCCTCGCTTTATACTTTATGCCTTTTGTGAAATGGATCTTCATCCGGAGCCTTTTCCCTATCTGCCTCTATTATACAACAAACAGATTTAAGAAAAAAGATACCGGCACATTAAGAATTTATTAAGAAAAAAACTCCTATGAGGCTTCTCGTCCGCTTCATCGCTAAATGAGAAAAACACATAGGAGTATTCAAAAAGTCAAAAAGGAAGTTTTATTCCGTTACCGTATCGTCTCCAGCATAAATTCCGCCTCGGCATTCACCGAACCGTCAGCCTTAACGGAGCGAACGTAGTAGATTCCGTCGTATTCACCGCAGTAGATTTTGAGCGTTTCGCCGAGCGGCGCTTCCGAAACAAAACTGAGAACGGACGTGATCACGCGGCTTTTCTCCATTTCCGGAATGAACGAGCAGAACAGATCGGGGTACTTCGTATTGTTCATATGGTGATTCTGATCGACATCGGGATACAAAACCGTGCGCTCACCGCGAAGAGTCAAAGAAACCTCCGAAGGAATCTTAAAGCGTACCGGCAGATCAAGCTCCAGCGGCTCATCCTCCCAGTAGTTGAGCGGTATTTCGCCTACTCTGTGGAGCTTTCTGTCCTCAACACCGACGAGCGCCCATACGCTCGTTGCCTCCGCTACAATCGCGCCCTCGCGGAGAATGCGATAGCAACGGTTGTAGGTGACCCCGCGGCTCGCAACCGCCCACGTCTCCACCGTAATCGAATCGTAGGCGTGAAGCGGTGCGTATACACTCAGCCCGATACGGCTGAGGATAAAAGCATAGCCCTCTCTCAAAAGTTCCTCGTACGACGGCTTCTGCGCGAGCATCTGTCGGTTGCTTGCATCCTCCATATAGCGGAGAATGCCGCTTGCGCTCACGATCCCGTTCATATCTGCGTCATGTATATTGACTATATAATTTTCCGTCCACTTCATGGTCGTATGTTCTCCTTCTCGCTTTGCGTTTGAGTCGGACTATTACAAAAATCCATCTCTTGTCAGTATTTCTATCGCTTCATCCACGAGCGAATCTGCGTCCCGCAAGGGTGCGTCTGCCCCGTTTTCATCGGGATAGAGCCATATCGCATCGTTATACCGTCTGAACCACGTGAGCTGACGCTTGGCGTATCTTCTTGAGGAAAGACGGATCTGATCCGCCGCCTCATCCAGCGTGATCTTGCCCTCAAAGTACGGAATAAACTCTTTGTACCCGATCGCCTGCGCGGCAATAAGTCGGCTGTCAAGCAGCCCTTCGTCATAGAGCGTTCTGACTTCGTTTTCAAGTCCGCCGTCGAGCATCACCGATACGCGGCGATCAATGCGTTCATACAGCCGTTCACGATCGCGGAAATTCAAAACAAGAATTTTCGCATCATATTTCGGTTCAATGGAAAGCGAGCGGCGATCCCACTCCGTTTTTGTAACGCCGGTCGTCTCAAATATCTCAAGCGCCCGCACAACGCGCCGAATGTTGTTCGGATGGATCAGAGATGCCGCCTCGGGATCAACGGCGCGCAGACGCCCGTGGAGTGCTTCTGTACCCTGCTTCTTTGCGAAATCGTTGAGTGCCTCGCGAACCTGAGTGGAGCCTTCCGCATCCGAAAACGCGGAGATTCTGAGAAGCGAATCGAGATACAAACCGGTTCCTCCGCAAAGAATAGGCAATTTCTCCCGTGCGGTAATATCACGGATGTGCTTCTCCGCCAAAGCAGTGTAGTCAGCCGTGGAAAACGGATCGCTCGGCTCGGCAATGCCGATCATATGATGCGGGATTCCCCGCATCTCATCTTTGGTGGGGGCCGCCGTGCCAATTTGCATACGGCGATAGATCTGCATCGAATCCGATGAGATGATCTCACCGCCCAGCCGCTCTGCCAGCCGTATGGAAAACGCAGTTTTTCCCGATGCGGTAGGCCCGCATACTACGAGCAATTTCTCCGCCATACCGTACTCCTTTCCGCCCGTGGCGGCAATTTATAAACGATCACTTACTGTATCCTGTCGACCGGCAAAACAACGCCTGAAGCGAAAACGCCGGACGCAGAGCGGATTGCATCATCCAGATTTTCTGTTGCGTAGTCAGGGATCTCTATCCACACCTCACACTTTTCCGAGAGAGGAGAAAGCTGCGCCGGAGTATACGCCGCCGGTTCCCGTCCGTAAAGACACAAAACGGAAGCACCCGCCGACATCATAACCTCCGCCGCCGCCAAATGGGAAGCAAAGCCCACGGTGCGGTGATGGGGGAACCCCATAGAAATAACGCCGAGCTGTTCAGCGCTGTCCGTTCCGAAGGAGAACCGTGCATCGCGCACCACGCGGCTTACAACGCTCGCCTCAGGGCGGAATCCGCGAAAGTGAAAGACGAGCGGCGTTGCGCGGTTGTACAACGCGAGAAGCTCATCAAACGTCAAGATGCGTCTGTTGCAGAGACGCATCATTGCGTCGATCTCCGCGAAACGGAGATCCGATACACGCTCATCACAAAGGCACAGACGTGCCAGTGTCGGATCCTGACAGACAAAAAGAACGCCGTCCTTGGACTGACGAACACGGCACACGATAGCTCCGGTATTGCTATCCGCTAAATCGTGCAGAATAGATATGGGATCAGGGGCTTTTGAGACAGCGTAATCGAAAAAAGGGATTATCTTCATAAAAAGCCTCCTTTCCCTGTTTTGTCGAATGCAGTCTAACTATATTATGATACCATATTCAAGCGAATTTGTAAAGGTGAATTTTGAGAAACCAAACAATGCCATCTAAAATATTTCAAAAACCTATTGACACAAGCCGCACCTTGTGCTATAATATATAGGCATTCGAGAGGATGGGTAAGGCGGGCGGATACATTGCCGGAATGGCGGAATTGGCAGACGCCCGGGACTTAAAATCCTGTGTGATGAAAATCGCGTACCGGTTCGAGCCCGGTTTCCGGCACCATTTTACATCACGAATGTATGAATATCGCGGGGTAGAGCAGCTTGGTAGCTCGTCGGGCTCATAACCCGGAGGTCATGAGGTTCAAATCCCATCCCCGCAACCAGAAATGAAAAACCACCCAATCGGGTGGTTTTTTGTGTCTCGTCGAGATTGGACTTCCCTGCCATGACCGACGGAGGAGGTCATGGGGGAGCGAGTGAAAATGCCGCGGTTGGGCGTTTTCACGAAGTGATTCACGAAAATAAGGAGCATGGCAAGCCGAGTGCTCCGAGGCGAGGCAGGCGACTATATTTTCGGGAGGGCCTTTCAAATCCCATCCCGGAGAGCCACTTAGTGCGACCAAAAAAGATATCGCACGGAAAACCCGAGATTTTCTCGGGTTTTCTTCGTTTTTCGCCGTTTTTCTCGTTTTTTTGAAAATGGCAAAACAGTTAAAACAAAAAGATATCATCACTGATCGGAGGGATTTGAACTACCGCCCTCTTATTTTTTTATCCAAACTATAAAAAGCAGTGCAACTATTGAAAAAGTTGGAATATGTAGTATAATTATATTGATATCGGAGTAACGGCAAAGGAGTTGAGCTAATTGGCTAAAACAAAAGAAAAGAAATATGTGAGCGACAATGCTCAACTTATGGCTGAATGGGATTGGGAGAAAAATGACGAATTAAATTTCAATCCCGATGAATTAACACTTGGAAGCCATAAAAAAGTATGGTGGCTTGGTAAGTGCGGTCATAAATGGGAAGCTCAAATTAAAAATCGTGTAAAAAGCGGGTCGGGATGCCCGTATTGCTTAAACAAAAAAGCATTGATAGGTTTTAACGATTTGGCAACAACTAATCCAGAAATCGCTGCAGAATGGCATTTTGAAAAAAACAAAGAATTATTGCCAACTACGGTGTCTGCCGGATCTAATAATAAAGTATGGTGGAAATGTAGCAAAGGGCATGAATGGCAAGCGCTTGTAGTTGAAAGAGCTGTTCGTAAAACTGGGTGTCCTTATTGTGCTAATCAAAAAGTATTGATAGGTTTTAACGATTTGGCAACAACTAATCCGGAGTTAGCAATTGAGTGGAATTATGAAAAAAATAAAGATTTGTCACCTAAAATGGTGGTTCCTGGCTCTCTAAAAAAAGTCTGGTGGAAATGCTCCCACGGACACGAGTGGCAAGAAACAGTGGTCAATCGCACAGCACGAGGATATAACTGTCCTTTTTGTTCAAGCCATAAAGTTCTTGTAGGATTTAACGATTTGGCTACAAAACATCCTGATGTTGCAAAAGAGTGGCATCCAACAAAAAATGGATCATTAACACCTTGCGAAGTTTCGGCCAGTTCTAAAAAGAAGGCATGGTGGATTTGTAGTAAAGGTCACGAATGGCAATCTGTAATAGGAAGCAGAACGGATTTAAAAGCTGGTTGTCCGATTTGCAATCAAGAGGTGAAAACATCTTTCCCTGAACAAGCCATATTATTCTATTGCAAAAAAGTGACACATGCTGAGAGTAGGAACATAGATTTTGGTAAAGAAATAGATATTTATCTTCCTGAGTATAAAATTGGTATCGAACATAATGGAAAGTTTTATCACAGAGATAAAAAAGAATCTGATAGGCAAAAAATAGCATTTTTTGCTGAAAGAAATATTCGCATCATTACAGTTGCTGAAGGCTATGCAAATATTGTATATGATGATACTATAGAGTATCAATTTTCCAATAACAAAGAGTCATTAAATTGGGCTATTCGAGAGTTGTTCAAAAAAATTGGTCTAACAGAAATACATATAAATGTTGAAGGCGATATGGCAGAAATATATAGTCAATACATTATTGCTGAAAAAGAGAATAGCTTGGGGGCAAAATTGCCTAATATAGCCAAAGAGTGGAATTACGAGAAAAACAGTTTGTTGACACCTGGGATGATATCAAACGCATCAGGTAAAAAAGTATGGTGGAAATGTAGTGAGGGGCATGAATGGCAAGCAACTGTTAATGATAGAAAAAAGGGACATGGCTGTCCATATTGTTCTAATAACAAAGTGTTAGAGGGTTTTAATGATCTTGCGACATTATATCCTATAATTGCTTCCGAATGGAACTATGAAAAGAACGAAAACTTTTTGCCAACTATGGTTTTACCTGGATCTGGAAAAAAGATATGGTGGAAATGTAAAAATGGACATGAGTGGCAGGCAAAAGTTATTACAAGAAAAATAGGAAATGGTTGTCCAATTTGTGCGAAAGAAAAGCGAAGTAAGAGAAGAAATTAAAATTACGATTAGATAGTTGGGAGGGATTATATGCGAATTAACATTGATTGTTTAAGGGCTGTTCTTCTATATTGCATCAATAATCTTGATTATATTGAAAACGGATATATTTGGAAGTGCGAATATGTTGATTTAGACGATATGTACAAATCTGAAGAATTACAGCAATATCAAAAGAAGGACATAATGTATTCAGTTTTGAAATTAAAAGAATCCGAATACATTAAAATTTCTTGTGAACAGCCCAAAGCAGCAACCTACATAGATGACTGCGTAATAATAGATGTAACAATGAAAGGACATCAATTCGCAGAAACTGTTAAGGAGTCGACTGTATGGGAGAAAACTAAAACCATTGTTTCAAAAATTGGTAACCACACACTTGGATTTATCGAGGCAGTTGCACATGATATAGCTGTAGAATCTGCAAAACAAGTAGTTTCCATTATGTTGCATCAGCCTCGACAATAGCAAACTAACTTCTACAAAAACAAATTTTATGCAGCTTAACACAAATTCAAAAATAAATTTCACTTTTCAGATGATATCTTTTTTGGTCTGACTTCCCAGAAATGAAAAACCACCCAATCGGGTGGTTTTTCGTTTCTCGTCGAGATTGGACTTTCCCTTCATGACCGACGAAGAAAGTGGTTTTAAAATCCCATAGAAGAGAACAAAACCTTATTTGTTCACCACTTCCGGAGAAACGGTAACCGTCTGCCAATCGAACGTGTACGTGAATCCGAAGAAATCGGCCGCTGCGTGGATTTCCATATAGTCGCGATCGGTTGCGCCTATTGTGTAACACTCATCCGTTACTACTTCACCGTCCGAAAGCCTTTTGATCGTGTTATCAATCCTCGAAAGATAATACTGCTCACCGCCGCGGTTTATATAGAATCCGGTTCCGCGTTCAAAATCCCACACGAACGAGGCGCCGTAAAACTCGATGAGTTCTCGCATAGGAAGATACAGAACAGAATTTGTCATCATAGCGTGATTACGGAAAGTGATTTCATCCATTACGACAGGCCAATGTGCAAAATGCTCCCCCTCAAGGTGAACGGGCATATCGGATGGAATACCGTAACAAAGGCGGAATTGGGTGAAGAAATAGCCGCCTTCAAACATCAAAGTATGACGGTAGGTGTCAAGATAATCCGTACAAAGGGTGATTTCTCCCGTTTTAAGCCCTTCAGCAATGGCCGCCTCGTTTTGTTCGGCGACGACACTGTTGGCTCGATAACCTCGAAAGGTAGGCAAAGCCGCCAATGCACAAAGCATGATTACAACTACACCGATCACTACCTGCCAAAGTTGCGGTACGCGCTCAAAATAAACCTCGAACAAGCGCACGATCACGGCAATCAGCATAATGAGCGTGGGGACGACGGTACGGTATGCACCGAGATTGGTGAAAATCATTATCCCGATGGATGCAAGACCTGCTATAAGGAACACACCGCTCGTTGAAAACTCGCGCTCAAAGAGGAGAAGAACACCTGCAAAAGCAAGGTATCCGCACACGATAAACTGCAGAATACCTGCCGTCAGTTTGCCGTTACCGAAAAACAAAAGCATAAGATAAGACACGGCAACGGGTAGCCCGATCATAAGCGGACGAAGCTTTTTTGAGTGACGAATCACCGGCAGGAAACTCAAAAAGAGAATCAGGACTGTTAACAGAAAGGCTGCACCGGGCATGGCACGATCTGTCCCGCAGAAATACGCCATGACAGAATAAAATCGTTGAGCAAGAAGTTCGGGATTTAAGATAACCGATAAGAGTCCAACGTCCTCCCCGTCGAAAGAAACACGGCTGAACGTGCCGGGGGAAAGCATCACAGAGAGATAACCCGCAAGGACAAACAAAACGGAACAAAGAGATCGAAAAGGGCGTTTTTTACGCGGCGCCCGAAGAATACCGATAATTGCGATCAGAGATCCGCCGACGAGCGCCATAAGACCGTTTTGCTCCGTGGTGGCACCTGCGAAAAAGCCCAAAAGGCAAGAAAGCAAAATGCCACGCCCCGCGAGAGCGCGCTGCTCGGCGGCGAAATAAGCAAACACGAGTAAAGCCGGGAAGCAGTAGTTAAAGGAGCCCGCAATCCAAAGAAAGGTTTGATTGAGATAAACAACGGGCAAGGCAAGGAAAAGACATAGGGACACAGCTACAGCCAAAGGGGAAAATTGGCGCGTATTTTCATTCTGCACTTTGTGTGCAAGAAAAAATGAAAACGCCATCATAAAAGGAAAAACGATCGCGTAGAGCTTTGTGCCGAAAATCAAAAAGACTTCAGCAAAAAAGTGGATCAAAGCGCGGCCGTTCACAGTAAGATAGTGTTCAACCGTCTTATCCCAAAAGCCGCGCAGGCCGCCGTAAAAATAAGTAGCATACTGGTAGTCATCACTGTAAAGCGTAATATAGGACAAAAGGAGCACGGAAGCACCGATGGCACCAATCAAAAGTGTCCATTCCACGGCACCAAAAATGCGTTTCTTCTGCATTACAAATCCCCCGTTTTTTGATCCAAGTAATCTTTCATTAAAAAGACACATCACGATCATCTTTTTCCATATTATTGTAGCACATATTCGAAGAAATTACAAGAATAAGAAAACACCCGCGCCAAAGACGCGGGTTATAAAGGACAGTAAAATAGCCGATATGGATTGAATTCCGTATCGGCTATTATCTGTTGCATCACCGCATTCGGTGGTGAGTAAGTGCGCACTTGCAGGAGAACTGAATATGCCTACATAATGGAGACTTTTAATAAGGTCTGAATTTATATACACACTTGAATGGCTCTGTTTAACCTCTTAAATAATCAAATAAATCATGATTGCGCAGACTATCAAACTGTGCTTCTTCGAGATATTTATAGAAATCCTGCGTCATCGGCTCGCCCTCATTGCCAAGCCACTCTCGCGTATCTTCTTCAATATGATCGAACCAAGGTGCCGTATATTTGTAAACACCGGGTTTTGAGAAAACGATATCATCATATGCTTTTGCATAGGACTTCATTTCCGTCAGCAAACCACATATCTTTTCTACCGAGGTATTGGTGTCATGCTTCAGCATATGGTTGATTTGTTTGCGTACGGCGTAGTACAAATTATGATTGAATTCTATGTAGTTTCCATCAGGCAGCATTACATGAACGATATCACGCATAAGGTCGGTATATACCGTAGGCATCAATGACAGATCCCAAAGAACACCTTCCATGTGATTCTTGATTCGCTTTTGCTTGAATTGGATCAGTTCATCGCCTTCCAAAATGTTTTCTAAAACCGCATCGCGCGAGATCATTGTTCGCTCGGGAATCATTTCCGCATATTTTCTTGCTTCGTCCTTGCGCCCTCGCCAACCAAGAAGTTGTGTGATACCTTGAATGGCATCACCTCTAATAATATCATCTTTACAGTTTTTTACGACGGCATCAAACAGTTTGATTGCTTTCTCCTGCTCTGCGATATATCTGTCATTATCCTCATATTCAAAAGAACGGTTAGATACGACCCAAGCAAGGTTGATCAACCACTTCATATCTCCAGGATATTCAGATACTGCAATCTCACATATTCTTTGACGTTCTGCAAAATCTTCTGTGTTAAAAGTGTAATCGTAAGCCTGTTTGAGCTCATCATATCTTTTGTCGGATTTAATGTCGTTGACTCCGAGTAGCTCGTCAGCAGAGATATGAAAGAGTTTTGTAATAGGAATGATTAAGGATAAATCGGGGCTTGATACGCCCGTTTCCCATTTAGAGACCGTTTGGAACGTGACATTGAGATATGAAGCAAGCTGTTCTTGTGTCATATGATTCTTTTGTCTGTATTCTTTAATCTTTTCGCCTATAGATTTCATAATGGTGTTTTCCTTTTCGCATTTATTCCGTTCCGGCTCGGTGACTTTATTATAACAGAAAAATATTACGAAAACAATAACGTATTTTTTGAGCTAAACTCGAATTTGAAGTGAGTATATAAATCTATATAATGATTTTCATATACAAATGCAATGCTTGTCAATAAAAGAAGACAGAGAACGTATAAACATTCTCTGTCTCTTTTCTGTCGGCAGGTAACAAATTCTTAAAACTGTCCTTAAGAACACAACGCCTAAGACGCGGGCATTTCCTTTTATCCTTTTATTGCGAGAAAGCATGGTAATCACATTCTGTCTTTGATCGCCTTCAAAAATGCAAGGCTGTTGACCGCTTTCACCTTCGCCGTATCGTCGACGAGTCCGGCGAGGTCCTTGGTCATGATACCGTCGTCAAGCGTTTTAATGCAGGCGGCTTCGAGTTTATCCGCAAAAGCCATGAGATCGGAAAGTCCGTCCAGTTCACCTCTCTTGCGGAGTGCGCCCGTCCAGGCAAAAATTGTCGCCATGGGGTTGGTCGATGTCTCCTCACCCTTGAGATAACGGTAATAGTGACGCGTAACCGTGCCGTGCGCCGCTTCGTACTCGTAGTTACCGTCGGGAGATACCAAAACCGAGGTCATCATAGCGAGCGACCCGAACGCCGTCGAGACCATATCGCTCATAACGTCGCCGTCGTAGTTCTTACACGCCCAGATGAAACCGCCCTCACTGCGAATAACGCGGGCTACCGCATCGTCGATCAGCGTGTAAAAATACTCGATGCCGAGTTTTTCGAACTCGTCCTTGTACTCGCTTTCATAAATCTCCTCAAAGATGAGTTTGAAGGTCTGGTCGTACTGCTTGGAGATCGTGTCCTTCGTCGAGAACCACAGATCCTGCTTGGTGTTGATCGCGTACTTAAAGCAGGAATGGGCAAATGAACGGATCGAGGTGTCCTTGTTGTACTGTCCCTGGAGTACGCCGCTGCACTCAAAATCGTAGATCGTCTGACGGTACTGGGTTCCGTCCTTGGCGGTGAACAGAAGCTCCGCCTTTCCCTCTCCCGGCACACGGTACTCGGTGGACTTGTACACGTCGCCGTACGCGTGGCGGGCAATTGTAATCGGACGCTTCCAGTTGCGGACGGCGGGTTTTATACTGTCTATGAGGATAGGCGCACGGAACACCGTTCCGTCAAGGACAGCGCGGATCGTGCCGTTCGGGCTCTTCCACATTTCGGTGAGGTTATACTCCTCCACGCGCTGTTTGTTGGGCGTGATGGTGGCACACTTAACAGCAACGCCGTATTTTCTGTTGGCGTTCGCGGCGTCAATCGTTACCTGATCCTTCGTGCGCTCGCGTTCGGGCAGGCCGAGATCATAGTATTCAGTTTTCAGATCAACGAAAGGCAGAATTAGTTCATCCTTAATCTGTTTCCAAAGGATTCGCGTCATTTCGTCACCGTCCATCTCGACGAGCGGTGTTTTCATTTGAATTTTTTGCATAGTAGTTCCGTCTCTTTCTTATTTACCGGCCGTGTATTTCAGAAGGCCGCCGGCGAGGAGCATATCCATCTGGCGCTGGGAGAAATCGCATGTAAGCTGGATCTTGGCACCGTTCGTCTTATCCGTAAGCGTAACTTCACCCGTCTTTATCGCATCCCAAAGACCGTTCAGCTCAAGATCGTCCCCCTCGGCGAGTTTGTCGTAGTCGTCGGGGTTTTGGAAAGTGAGCGGCAGTATACCGGCGTTGATCAGGTTTGCCACGTGAATGCGTGCAAAGCTCTTGGCGACGACAACACGGACACCCAGATAAAGCGGAACGAGCGCGGCGTGCTCACGCGACGAGCCCTGGCCGTAGTTAGATCCGCCGACGATGATTGAGTTTCCTGCTGAAAGAGCGCGCTCTGCAAAACTCTCATCGCACACAGCAAAGCAGAATTTTGACAGATACGGAATATTGGAGCGGTACGGCAGAATCTTCGCACCGGCGGGCATGATATGATCGGTGGTGATGTTGTCGCCAACCTTAAGGGTCAAGGGAGCCGTGATCGTGTCCGTGAGCGGACGGGCATCGGGGAGCGGTTTGATGTTCGGGCCGCGCACGACCTCGACATCTGCCGCCTCGTCCTCGTCTGCGGGCATAAGGACGGCTGTGTCGTTGATCTTGAAAGCATCGGGCACGGTAATCTCGGGATAATCACCAAGCGTTCTCGGATCGGTAATGTAGCCCGTGAGCGCAGATGCGGCGGCAATCTCGGGCGAAACCAGATAAACTTTGGCATCTTTGGTGCCGCTTCTTCCCTCAAAATTGCGGTTAAAGGTTCTGAGGGACACACCGGCGGAATTGGGCGAGAAGCCCATGCCGATGCAAGGACCGCACGCACACTCGAGAATGCGTGCACCAGCGGCAATCATGTCGGTAAGAGCGCCACAGTCGGCGAGCATAGAAAGCACCTGCTTTGATCCGGGAGAGATGGAAAGACTGACGGAATCGTGGATCTTCTTTCCCTTCAGAATCGCGGCAACGCGCAGCATATCACGGAGAGATGAATTGGTGCATGAACCGATGCACACCTGATCCACCTTCGTATCGGAAAGTTCGCTTGCTTTTTTGATATTGTCAGGGCTGTGCGGGCAAGCCAAAAGCGGCTCGAGCGAGGAAAGTTCAATATCAATCACGCGGTCATATACGGCATCGGGATCGCTCTCGAGAGGAATATAATCCTCTTCCCTGCCTTCGGCGGCAAGGAAGGCTCTCGTCGTCTCGTCGGACGGAAAAATGGAAGTCGTGGCGCCAAGTTCTGTGCCCATGTTGGTGATAGTGGCTCGTTCGGGTACGGACAGCGTCTTGACTCCTTCGCCGCCCCACTCGATAATATAGCCGACACCGCCCTTAACGGAGAGGATGCGCAGGATTTCCAGACTTACGTCCTTCGCGCTCACCCACGGAGAGAGTTTGCCCGTGAGGTTCACCTTGATCATTTTGGGCATGGTGATGTGATATGCACCGCCGCCCATGGCAACAGCCACGTCCATACCGCCCGCACCGAACGCCAGCATGCCGATGCCGCCGCCCGTGGGCGTGTGGCTGTCAGAGCCGATGAGCGTCTTTCCCGGCTTGCCGAAGCGCTCGAGATGCACCTGATGGCAGATACCGTTACCGGGGCGGGAGAAGCGGATACCGTGCTTTCTTGCAACGGATTGAATGTAGCGGTGGTCGTCGGCATTTTCAAAGCCGGACTGAAGCGTATTGTGGTCGATATAGGCAACACTGAGTTCCGTTTTGACACGCGGAATTCCGATAGCCTCAAATTCAAGATATGCCATCGTGCCCGTTGCGTCCTGCGTCAGCGTTTGATCGATTTTGAGAGCAATCTCCTGCCCGGCGACCATTTCACCCTCGATCAAATGCTCTTTAATAATTTTTTGTGCAATCGTAAGTCCCATTGTTTCACACTTTCGTGATTATTTATTTGGAGTAGCGGCTGTTACGGGTAAGATGCCGCCCTTGGCATTTTCTATATGGAGTATGGCTAAGCGCTCCGCTTCATCCCCGTTATGCTCTTCAAGCGCACGGAGAATATCCGCGTGCTCCTTGACGGCAACACGCGCACGATCGGGATTTTCCACCGACGATTTTCTGAAGCGCTGTACCTTACGGTGCAGTTCACTCAGCATAGTGCCCAGTATCTCGCTGCCGCAATAGCGATAAAGGAATTCGTGAAAGAGCGTATCCGTATCTCTTATATGGGCGGCACCGCCGCGCACCGTGTAGAAATCCTGCAGTTCAACGACCTCGCGGAGCTCACGGAGCTGCTCGTCGGTAATACGTTCAGCGCATAGTCGGGTAGCGTATCCTTCGATGCGCTGACGAATCTCGTAAATATCTATAAGGTCCTGATGTGTAACACCGTGCACGACCATGCCGTGCGTCGTTTCGCTGACGAGGCCCTCCTGCATGAGGCGATGTAGCGCCTCGCGTACGGGCGTTCGGCTCACACCCATCCGCTCGCACAGTTTCAGTTCGGTGAGAAGATCTCCGGGCTGATACTTTCCGCTAAGAATATCACCCTCCAGTGCTTCAAACACCAGATCGGCGCGCGTTACACCCTTGTTTGCGTTCATACAATATTCCGTCCTTCCCGATCAGTGCATGACCAAACGGCCGCCCGAGAGTTCAGCGATCTTTTCTTCCAGTTCCTGGTTCGAAAGGATCGTAAGACGTCCGTCCTCATACTCCTTATCCACCCACTCCTTCATAGCCACGACGAGCGGATCGCGCTTGTCGACCTTATCCGCATCCGCGAGCCGATAAGTGGTATTGATCCAGTAAGCGATGCCGGCGAGTCCCGACGTTTTCGTAATCATAACACTCGGATCACGGTTCAAAATCGTTTTGGTATCAAAAATGTTGTAGATTTCCTCGTCCTTCATAAGACCGTCCCCGTCAATACCTGCGCGGGTAACGTTGAAGTTAGGACCGACAACCGGCGTCATGGGCGGTACGTTGTAACCGATCTCCTCGTGGAAATAGTTCGCAATATCGGTGATTGCCGTCGGATCCATGCCGTCGAGCGTGCCGCGAAGGGACGCATACTCGAATACCATCGCCTCGATCGGGATATTGCCCGTTCGCTCGCCGATACCGAGAAGCGAACAGTTGACAGCAGATGCGCCGTACAGCCAAGCGGCCGAGGCGTTGGAAACAGCCTTATAGAAATCGTTATGACCGTGCCACTCAAGCTGTTCGCTCGGCACATCGGAATAATGCTGGAGACCGTAGATGATGCCGGGAACGCTTCGGGGAAGAGCAACCTCCGTGTACGGTACGCCGTATCCCATCGTATCGCAGGCGCGGATCTTCACGGGGATACCGGCATCGCGGCTCATCTTCATAAGCTCATTGACAAACGGAACGACGAAGCCGTAGAAATCGGCGCGCGTGATATCCTCCAGATGACAGCGCGGCACAACGCCCGCTTCGAATGCATCCGCCACCGTTTGGAGATAGAAATTCATCGCCTCACGGCGGGTCATTTTCATTTTCTTGAAGATGTGGTAGTCCGAGGAGCTGACGAGAATACCCGTTTCCTTAATATTGAGGCTCTTTACCAGTTTGAAGTCTTCGCGGCTGGCGCGGATCCAGGTCGTGATCTCAGGGAATTTGAGTCCGAGATCGCGGCACGCTTCGAGCGCCTCAATATCCTTTTTACTGTAAACGAAGAACTCGCTCTGGCGAATGATGCCCTTAGGGCCGCTGAGCCGCGAGAGAAGCTTATACAGATCAACGATCTGCTTTACGGTATACGGCTCGACCGACTGCTGTCCGTCGCGCATGGTTGTATCCGTGATCCAGATCTCGCGCGGCATAGAAAGAGGCACGCGTCGGTGGTTGAAGGTAACCTTCGGTACCTCGTCGTAGGGATAAACCTCGCGGTATAGGTTCGGTGATGCAACATCCTGGAGCTGATAACGGTAATTCTTTTGCTCCAGCAGGTTTGTTTTTTCCGAAATTTCGATCATTCTTCGCTCTCCTTTTTTGGTGAATTTCTGTGAGTAGTTTTTATTGTATACAAGTATACCATTGTTGTGGGCGCATGTCAATATGTTCTTGCAAAAAACATCGTTCTCTGATATAATTATGATAAAGATCACACGCGAGGTAAATATATGGAAGAGCGTATTTACGAAGCCTACGTTCGCCTTTTGAAGCGGGAGCTTGTGCCCGCTATGGGATGTACGGAGCCCATTGCCGTGGCTTACGCCGCAGCGGCAGCCGCACGGGAACTCGGCTGTCTTCCCGACACGGTGGATATCTGCGTCAGCGCCAACATAATCAAAAACGTAAAAAGCGTGGTCGTGCCCAACACGGGCGGTCTGCGCGGGCTTGAGGCCGCGGCCGCCGCCGGCATCATCGCAGGCGACCCTGCCCGACAGCTCTTGGTTATAAGCGAGGTTACTGACGAAAAACGCGCACAGATCGCCGAATATTTGAACATCGCCGCCTTCACGGTGCGGGAGTCGGAATCAGGTGCTCTTTTTGATATTTTCATTACCCTTACGAAGGACGGACACACCGCATCGTGCCGCATCGCAGAGGATCACACCAACATCGTCTCTATCTCACGGGACGGAGAAACTGTTTACAGCCGCGCGCCGAAAAATCAAGCACCGCAGTCATCGGAGGACAAAGAGCTTTTAACGGTTGAACGTATCATAGATTTTGCCGACACCCTCAAAGCCGCCGACGTAAAGGATATTTTTGATCGGCAGATTGCCTACAACATGGCCATCGCCGAGGAAGGACTCAAAAACGGCTACGGCGCCCGCATCGGACAGGTGCTCCTCAAGGCAAACGGAAATGACGTCCTTACCCGCGCGAAGGCCTACGCGGCAGCCGCCTCGGACGCCCGCATGGGCGGATGCGAAAAGCCGGTCGTTATCAATTCCGGCTCCGGCAATCAAGGGATTACCGCTTCGGTGCCCGTTGTGATCTACGCACGCGAGCTGGGGGCATCCGAAGAACAGTTGTACAGAGCACTTGCCGTATCGAATCTGGTAACACTCCACCTGAAGAGCGGCATCGGCCCACTCAGTGCCTATTGCGGCGTCATCAGCGCAGGCTGCGGCGCGGCCGCCGGCATAACGTATCTGTACGGTGGGAAATTCCGTGAGATCGCCCACACGATAGTTAATGCACTCGCTATCAATTCGGGCGTTATCTGCGATGGGGCGAAGGCCAGCTGTGCCGCAAAGATCGTCTCTGCGGTAGATGCAGGCATTCTTGGCATGCAGATGTTTAGAGAAGGCAGCCAGTTCGTGGGCGGAGACGGCATTGTCAGCAAGGGTGTGGAAAACACGATTCAAAACGTCAGCCGTCTCGCCGCCGAGGGTATGCGAAAAACCGATGCCGAGATCATAAAGATTATGCTGTCGTAAAACACAGAGAGCACTTTCGATAGTATCCCAGCAACACAAAAAAGCCTTGGAATCGTTTGATCCCAAGGCTTTTCTTTTATTGTTCGGAAGGGTGGCTCTCGGCGTCCTTTCCATCTTTAAGCGCCCGTTCCTTTTCTTCCGTCCGGATTTCCCAGTGAACGATAAAGGCAAGCAGTGCGCGAATGATGATCACCACGCCAAGTATTGCGAGTTCTTCAAGATTATGAATGATAACCGTCTTTATGATCTCGGCGCCCATCTTGAATTCGAGTGCCAAAGACAAAGCTTTACCAAGGTCTACCACCACGTGGAAGGGGAGTTTTCTGATAAGGCATTTGATAAGGCGTACGAGTGCGCGAAAAGAGCCGACAATGATGATGAGGACACCAATAAGTTCCAGCGTGCTGGCTGCAATCTCTGCCAAAATATAAAGAGCATCCTTATACTGTGCAAGCAATGTTTCTATCATAATATCATCCTTTATTTTTCAGAAAGTCATTCCAACCGGAGGAGACGGTTTTCGTGCCGTCTTCGCTCACCCACATCGCTTCAAGGGCGGGGGTGGACTCTACCAACACAAAGCCCTCCTCAAGAGAGAGACAGAAAAGTGCGGTGGACATCGCGTCCCCAAACCCCGAATCTTCACAGACGACCGAGACGGAGACGAATCCTTCAGCCGGCATCAGCGTATCCGGGTGAATAATGTGGTGATACGCCTTACCGTCAACATAATAGTACCGCTGATACGAGCCGCTCGTTACCACGGACTCACCGTTCAGCTCCAGATAGGCAAGGTACTCTTCCCCGCTTGGATTCTCTATCCCTACGCTCCAAAGGCTGCCGTCCGGCTTTGCGCCGATGGCACGGATGTTGCCGCCAACGTTGAGGATATAACCCGTGATACCGCGCTCCTCGAGGGAGCGCGCGACACATTCCGCAGCATAGCCTTTGGCAATGGCGCCAACGTCCAACTTCATAAGCGGGTCTGTCAGCGTAACGGTACAGTTTTCCTCGTCGATGATCATCTTCGTTATATCCGTATGCTTTGCGGCGGCCGTAAGGCTCTCCATAGGCGGCAGTGTGGCAGTAGCGGGATCGTCACCAAGGACACGGTAATCGTGCCAAAGGGAAAGCACGCTGCCCATAGCGACGTTCACCATACCGTCGGTGAAGGCGTACATTTCTCGCGCATACAAAAGCATATCAATAATTCGCCTGTCAACCGTTACGGTGCGGTGCGCGCCGTCAACCAGGTCGTTTATCGTGCGGAGATTTTCAAGGCCGTCAAAGCGGTGGTAAATGGTATACAGTCTGTGATACTCCTCGAACTGTGCGAAAACCTCATCCGCTACCACATCAAATTCTTCCTCGGTATACTCATATCCGACAACGGTGATTACCGTATCGAAATAGTCCATAGAGTACGCGGAATATTTGTTTTTTTGCGGCTCAGGAGCACAGGAGGAAAGCAGCGCACAGAGCAGTAAAGAAACAGCAAGCGCTATAGAGTAAATTCGTTGTTTCATATATCCCACTTAAACAAAAAAGGAGACGAGTCTCCTTTTTTGTTACTGTATTCGTTTAGTATCGTTATTACTTCGCAGCAGCCTTCACGAAACCGGTTGCGTAGATCGTGCAGCCTGCAGCCTGGAGATCTTCCACACCCTTGCCGTCTGCGCCAAGGAGGCCGGCGATCTCTTCGGTGGTCTTGCCGATGCAAGCAGCGTCAAAAGCAGCAGCCTGCTCAAACCATTCTTTCTTGGCACCGCCGTATGCTACCATACCGTAGGAAGCACCCTGCTCTTTCTTTGAGAGAACTGCCTTCGCGGTATCAAGCGTTGCGGCACCCTTTGCGGTAAACGTAAAGGAAGCTTCCAAACAGTCGCTGGATGCGGCAACTACCTTACCGTCAGCATCAACAGCTGCAGCAAAGGAGTAGCATGCGATCTTGTTTGCGCCGTCCTTCTCTTCGGTAGCATCGGTCAAGGTCTGCTCGGTAGCAATATTTACCTTCAGAACAGCATCAGCGCCGATGGGGGCGGTTGCTGCATTGTAAGCCTTTTCGATAGCACCAACGAATTCATGGATCATGATCGTGCAGCCGGCGGTCATTACTTCCTCGGTGCCCTTGTTAGCATCTGCAACGAGAGCCTTTACTTCGTCAAGAGTCTTGCCGGCAACGACAGTCTCAAACGCATCTGCCTGCTCAAACCACTCCTTCTTAGCACCGCCGTATGCTACCATGTTATAACCGGCGCCCAGTTCATACTTGGTTTTGAATTCACCGGCAACAGCCTTACCGTCTGCCGTATAATTCGCCGTATAGCTGATCGTATCGAGTGCACAAGCAGCGATCTTTCCGTTTGCGTCTACCGTAACGGCGGCAACAGTAACGTCGATTTTGCCTGCACCGTTTTTGTCTTCCGTAGCATCGGTAACGGTGGGCATGCTCGTGTATACGCCTGCGCCAAACTTAACGGTCGGCTCAGCCTTATCACAGCCAATGAAAAGCACAGGGATTACCATGAGAACAGCGAGGACAAAAATGAGAATCTTTTTCATAAACTTCTCCTTAAAAAGTTTTATCTTGTTGAGTTCACAACTTTATTTTACCATACCGTTATTTGCTTGTCAATCGTTTTTTATGATCGCCAAACAATCTATGCGTCAAAACAGTTTCTCGGGTATTTTTCGCACGAGAAAAGATCCGCAAAGTCCAACGAGAATACCGGCTATGGTGCCCGTAACGGTCAAAACTACGAGGTAATACGAAAGCTCAACCGTTTTGAGAAGAAGCATCGCCATCATAATCTGTCCAACGTTGTGCATGACACCGCCGGCTATGCTGACGCCTACCGTCGAAAGCAGATTCAGACGGCGAAGGACGATCATAACCAGAAGGCTGAGGACGGCTCCCGCCAAACTGTATGCAAGAGCCATTATATTGCCGAAAAGGAGGCTTACCAAAAGAATACGTAAAAAGGAGACTCCTATGGCAGATGCGGCAGAGCGCCGATAAAGCAGAAACACAATGATAACGTTGGGCAGACCCATTTTGATTCCCGGTATCGAGGGAATCAGCGGCTGGATAAGTATCTCAACGTATGCGAGTATCAAAGCCAATGCGGTACACACACCGAGAAAGGCAACGTTTTTGGATTTCCCCCTCATACAAAACCTTTCTACGCCACGATATCGGGAGCGTCTTTATCATTATCGGTAAACACCGTAATCACTACACCGTGCGGGAGACAGACGATACTTTCTCCGTTGCGGAAGATCGACCGATGCCCCACACAGATTCCGTCGGGACAAGACGCACTTTCGACAAACGCACGCCCATCCTGTATAATCAGCCGATTGAATTGATCGCCATCCTCACCGGTTCGTATTTCTTCGGTAATGTTTTCCCTTAAAGAATAGACGCCGTACAGCTCGCCGTCCACGGTAACACGAACGGTGTCACCGCCCTCGCGGAACACAAACAGATACAAAATCCCGACAGCACACAGCAAAAGAAGAACAGCTACGAGAAGTATATCGTTTCGGAAGTGGACCTTCATTGCGGGTTTCCGTTTACTCATAATCCTCCACAAGCTCTTTTACATCGCAGTCCTCCGGCAGATCGGGGAAGAACACTTTCTTAAGGCAGCCGGTCGGACACTGGCTTATGCAGAAGCCGCAGTACGTACAGATATTATAATCAATTACAGCAAGATTATCCTTGATCTTAATCGCACCTGACGGACACGCTTTTTCACACTTTTTACAGCCGATACAAGAATTCTTACAAGCCTTGCGGGCAAGTGCGCCGCTCTCGGTATTACTGCATACCACGGCGGCTGCCGCCTCTTGCGGGAGCATCTTGATAATCTTTTTGGGGCAAGTGCGCGCACACAAGCCACATCCCACACAGCGAGAGGTATCCACGTGTGCGATACCATCTGCCATGCAGATCGCACCCGACGGGCAGGCCGCCGCGCAGTCGCCAAGTCCAAGGCAGCCGAAGCGGCAGGAATTGGGACCGCCGAAAAGCATGGACGCGGCACGGCATGTCATAACGCCCTCATACTCCGCCATACGGGAGGTAACACCGGGATGTCCGTTACAGGCAACGAACGCAACTACGTCCTCCACCTGCACTTTCTCGATACCGAGTAAATCACTGATCTCATCGGCGACCTTTTGCGTACCGGGGACACACAGACTGGGATTCACGTCACCTTCCACCAAAGCGGCAGCGTAGTCATCACAGCCTTTGTAACCGCAGGCACCGCAGTTGATACCCGGCAGACAGTCTCTGATCTTTTTTTCCAGAGGATTTTTCTCCACAGCAAAAAGGCGGGAAAAAACGATGAGCAAAATTCCTGCCAGAAGCGCTACGGCAAGCATAAAAAGAAATGCAATTAAAATTTCCATCTACAACCTCCCGTAATTATGCAAAAAGATTTTCAACAATGCCGGCAAATCCCATAAACGCAAGCGAGATAAAGGAAGCGGCAATAAGGGTAACCGCAAGGCCGCGGAAGGGCGCGGGGATATTCGCTTCGTTGATGCGGGAACGAAGGCCGGAGAACAGCACCATGGCAAGAAGGAATCCAAGTCCGCATCCAAGCGTGCTTACCATGGATTCGACAAAGGAATAACCGTCAATGATATTGTTGATCGTAACGCCGAGAACCGCGCAGTTCGTAGTAATAAGGGGCAGATACACACCGAGTCCCTTATAGAGGGCGGGCGACAGCTTTTTCAGAAGCATCTCGAGAATCTGCACAAGCGTTGCGATGATCAAAATGAAAACGATATTCTGCAGATAACCCATATTGAGCGTATCGAGAACAAAATGCTGAATCGGCCAGGTTACAGCCGCGGCGAGGAGCATGACAAACGTAACGGCAACTCCCATGCCTGTTGCCTGATCGAGTTTCTTCGAGACGCCCAGAAACGGGCAGATACCGAGAAAACGGCAGAGCACGTAGTTATCTACAAAAACAGCGGAAAGCAGAATAACGATAAGAAGCTTCAATTCCTCCATTAACATTCAGCTCCCTTCTTCGTGCAGGTTTCAATCTGGCAGGTGTCTCTGTGCGAGCATCCCTCACAGGAGAACGTCGTCTTTTTGGGGAATTTTCCCTTGGTGATCGCGTACACAAGCGCGATCAAAAGTCCGTAGACAAGGAGTCCGCCGGGCGCTTTCGTCATAAACGCGATCTTGTATTCTTCCATAAAGGGAATAGCGATACCGGCAAACGTACCGGCACCGATGACCTCACGGACGGTAGCCATAGCACCGAGCGCCAAGGTGAATCCAAGTCCCATACCGATGCCGTCGAGTGCAGATTTCAAAACGGTATTTTTGCCGGCAAACATTTCGGCACGGCCGAGAATGATGCAGTTTACCGTTATAAGATCAAGGTATACACCAAGCGTTTCATAAAGGCCGGGAAAATACGCCTGCACAAACATTTTTACGATCGTTACAAATCCCGCAATAATGACGATGTAGCAAGGAATACGCATCGTTTCGGGGATGATTTTACGGAGAAGCGAAATAAACACGTTGGAGCAAAGGAGAACGAGAAGCGCCGCGATCCCCATACCCAAAGCGCCGGTAACCGTGGTCGTCGTAGCCAGGGTGGGACAGGTACCAAGAATGAGCACCAGCACAGGATTTTCTTTAAGAATTCCGTTCGTTAAAACAGAAAGCGAGTTTTTTTCCTTCATGCTCATTCCCCTCCTTTCAGGATTTTCACAGCCGCAAAGGCACGTTCAATCGCCTGTTTGTAGCCGTCAGTCGTCATCGTGGCCCCGCTGATTGCATCAATCTCGGTATAATCAGCATCCGTCTTACCGACGAACTGACCGTAGAAGCTTTCGTCAGCGCACGCATCGCCAAGACCGTCCGTTTCCGCTTCAGAAACGGTGAGGCAATCAATGATCCTGTAATCGGGCGTCATAGAAACGCGTACGATGATATATTCACCCGATGCGGGGTGATATTCGTTACCGCCCTTGATGCCGTAGCCGGCGCCCTTCGTTTCCACGATGAAGTTGCCGGTGGCCGTCTTCTTCGCAGAGACAACCGTTTTGGCAAGATCGGAGTAAGCAGAGAGATCGATATCCTCCACGGTACTCGACTGAATGAGGGCGACCGCCGCGGTGATCACCTCTGCGTTCTCGATGCCTTCGGTAACAACCGTACCGTCAGCCAGAACACCGACGAACGTCTCACCGATAACGAAGACGTACCCTGCCCCGTTTTCGGCGGCGTAAATGGCATCGACGTTTTCGATAAGCTCCACGCGGAAAAGCTTTTCAAATTTTGCCTCACCTGCCGGCAGAGCCGCCGCCAGATTGTCAGCGAGGATTTCCTCCTCAGTACGGATATCGACAGAGCCTCCGCCGAGAATGATCGCGGTATTAAGCGCATCCTTGACTGCGTTTTTGTATGCAGCAGTCGTTTTCGTAGCGCCGCCGATCGTATCGACTGCATCCACACCGGCCGCATCTTTATCCGTAAAGTTTTCACCGTACGTCTTTTCTTTCGCGAGCGTTTCGTTCGAGGAAAGGCAGACGGCGCCGGTAACGATCCCCTTTGCATCGACGCCGCACATGATGACCATATCGGTGCCGTAACCGGAGGTGATAAGCTTCACCACGTAGCCGAGGCCGGAGGTTTCTCTGTAAACCTCGGATACGGTAGCGGGGAGCGTGTATTCTTCCAAGAGAACCGTCTCAAAGTCTTGCCCCTCGGGCATCACCTCGAGAAGCGCCTTATTTGCGGCGGCATTTTGGTTTTGCTCTATAATGGGAGCGGTCAGCGAGTTGGTAAATGCGAGAAGGAGCGTGATCACCGTGCAAATACAGACAAACACGGAAAGGTTTCTTATGTTTTGTTTCATGCTTTGCCCTCTCCTTTTGCAAACACTTTATGTTTCGTCCAGCGATCAATGTACGGAGTGAGTATGTTCATAAGCAAAATCGCGAAGGAAACGCCTTCGGGATATACGCTGTAATAGCGAATGAGACAAGTAAGTAATCCGCATCCGAGGCCAAACAGCACCTTACCCCAGCCCGTCGAGGGAGAGGTAACGTAATCGGTTGCCATAAAGATCGCACCGATGCACACACCGCCCGCCATAACGAACAACAATGCAGCCACCGCGTCAAAGCCTTCCATGAAGAAAGAAAATGCAAACACCGTACCGATGAACACCGTCGGGATCTGCCAGGTGATCACACGGCGAACGAGCAGGTAAAGACCGCCGAGGAGCAAAGCCGCCGTGCAGGTTTCGCCGATCGCACCGCCGTAATTACCGAGGAACATCGTCATAAGCGAGGGCATCTTGTCCGCCGAAAGAGGCGTTGCGCCCGCCACTGCATCAAGGGGGAATGCCGCTACAGCCAGCGATTCAAAGGCGACCAGCATAAATACGCGCGCGGTTATGGCGGGGTTTACAAGATTGTTGCCGATACCGCCAAACAGACATTTCACCACGATGATCGCAAACAAGGAGCCAACGATGCACTGCCAAAGCGGAACATTCACAGGCAAATTCAAAGCGAGGAGCAAGCCGGTAACAGCCGCGGAAAGATCGCCCACCGTCTGCTTTTTCTTCGTGATGAGATTGAAAAGCGCCTCAAAGAGAACGGAGGAGACCACACAAAAGAAAACAGGCAAAAGCGCACGCCACCCAAAGATCACGGTACCGGCAACGGTGGCAGGCAAGAGTGCTATGAGAACGTCCCGCATGATTCCGGCGGTCGAACGGCCGCTGTGAATATGGGGAGAAACCATTACTTTCGTTAAAGCGCTCACGATTTCTTAGCCTCCTTCATCTGTTCTTCTTTCAGAAGCTGTTTTGAAAGTTTGTTCATCTGCACCAAGGGACGGTTCGCAGGACAAACAAAGCTGCAGCATCCGCACTCCATACAGGTTCCTACCGACAAAGCCTTAAGCGCTTCGAGATCTTTCTTTTCGTATGCCAGAGCGATAGCGGCAGGGGCAAGTCCGAACGGGCAGGTGTTGGTACAGGTACCGCATCGGATGCAAGCAGTAGGCTCGGGAAGTTTTGCCTCCTTCGGAGTCAAAGCAAGGATCGCGTTGGTGTTTTTGAGGACGGGGGTGTCGGTGTTGCGCACCGTGATTCCCATCATCGGACCGCCGTAGATGATCTTGGCGGGCTGTTCGGTTAAGCCACCGCAGAAATTGAACAGATCGTCAATCGAAGTACCGACAGGTACGATCACATTCTGCGGATGCTTTACGGAGCCGCCGTCCACCGTTACGCATTTTTCAACGAGCGGCACGCCGGTCTGGAGATACGCCCCGATCGCCGCGAGAGTCGTGCAGTTGAGAACGACACAGCCAACGTCGATAGGCAGTTTGTTCTCGGGCACCTTTCGTCCCGTCGTGTGGTAGATGAGCACCTTTTCCCCGCCCTGCGGATATACGGACGGCAAAGACCTCACGCTCACGTTACATTCGGTTACTGCCCCCGCCATCTCACGCATGGCGGCGATTGCTTCCTTCTTGTTGTTTTCGATAGCAATCACAACGTTTTTTATCCCGAGACAGCGATAGAGTTCTCGAAGAGCATACGCCATATCATCAGCTCTCGTCAGCATGGTTACCGTGTCGCTTGTAACGTACGGCTCGCACTCGGCACCGTTTATGATGAGATGCTCAATGCGCTCCGGCTCCACGTCCAGTTTTACGTGCGTGGGAAACCCTGCACCGCCGAGTCCGACGATGCCGCTCTCGCGAAGCGCTGCAATAAGATCTTCTCTATTGTGAACGGCAGGCGGACAGAGCGCGGGATCGACCGTCATCTCGCCGTCGGATTCGATCACCACAGCCGTGGTCGCAGAACCGCTGTACTGGAGATATTCCACGAGTTTCGTAACCTTTCCGGAAACGCTGGAATAAATATTTGACGAAATTTTTCCGTCAGCCTCACCGATTTTCGTACCGATCTGAACCAAATCCCCGACCTTGACCGTAGGGATAGCAGGCTTGCCGATGTGCATCGTCATCGGGATCGTTACAAACGCGGGAGGATTCATCCGTACTGTCGGCTGCTTAATCGTGTTTTTCCTGTGCGGTGTATGTATACCACGAAGATAAAAAGCCATATCTTTGTACCTTTCTTTCCTATTGTGTCTATGCGGTAAAAAGATGTCCACCGCACAGTACACCCACTGTACATGATTATACATAAATCGTGCAGTAAAGTCAAGTGTTAATACCTTGAATATAAGGAAGTGATTGAGAAGCGAATGCATTTTTCCTCTCCTTGCGCAAACGCGAGCAACGCCTTGACAAATACCGATAAAAATGATAAAATTATAGGTAGCGACAAAATTTTCACAATACAACTATACTTTAAGGAGTTGATTTCTCAATGGGCAGTGACAGTATACCTTTATGGTTCGCGTTTTTACTTTGCGTTATCGGCGGTGCGTATTTTGCGGCTACGGAAAGTTCTTTTTCCGCTGTCAACAAAATCAAAGTCAAAGCCATGGCCGATGACGGCAAAAAGTCGGCAAAAGGCGTTATGTACATACTCAACAGGTTCGACCAAGCGTTGACGACGCTTCTCGTAGGCAATAACGTTACGAAAATAGCCGGCGCCGCGATTTTCACCATTTTGGCTACTGATATAGCCCGGGATTACTTCGGTAAATCCGATAGTTTTCTCGATTCTTTCGGTTTCTCCATGATCTGCTCCGCGGCAAGCACGGCGATCATTTTCCTTTTCAGCGAAATGATTCCCAAAAGCTTTGCCAACGATCGCAGCGAGAGCGTTTCCCTCTTTTTCCAAGGGTCGCTCCGGTTTCTTATGAAGATCCTCTACCCCGTTGCGGCGTTTTTCAACAAAATCTCCTCGTTCGTGACTCGTCTTTTTTCATTCGGCGAAGCGGAGCCTTCCATCACCGAAGACGAACTGACGGAGATCATTGATACGGCAGAGGAAGAAGGCGTCGTGGATGAGGAGCAGGGCGACATGCTCAAATCCGCCCTCGAATTCGCAAAAACAACGGCGGACGACATCATGACGATGGAGAAGGACATCGTTTATCTCCATATAAACGATTCCACCGAACAGATTCTCGAAACGATTATAGAAACACGCCACTCCCGCTTGCCCATCAAGGCAGCAAATTCCGACCGCGTGATCGGTATTCTCCGCACACGCGCGTTTCTCACCGAATACAAACGGAATCCTGCGGTGAAACTTCGCTCCGTAATGATCCCGCCTTATATCGTCAGAAGCAAAGCGAAAATCGACAATCTTCTGAACGACATGCGCCAGCACAAGTGTCATCTTGCCATCGTGTGCGACGATAACAAGAAGGTAGTCGGACTTATTACGGTCGAAGACATTCTCGAGGAACTTGTCGGTGAGATTTTCGACGAGGATGATCAGGTAGACAAAAACTTCTACTCCCTTGGCGGGAACCGCTATATGGTCAATACGCATATGCTTCTCGGAATCGCATACGAACGAATGGGGCTTTTGCCCCCGACGCCGGCTTTGGCTTCCAAGCCGATCGTTTCCTTTATTCTTGAAACGCTCGGACATCTGCCCGCAGAGGATGAATCTTTCCTTCACGGCAATCTCGAATTCACAGCCAAATCCGTGCAGGAAAAGGGTGTTACCGAGGTAATTATCCGTATTCTGGACGAAGAGGCACTGGCCGAACGGGCTCTTGCATCTGAAGAGGAGGTGGGCGTATGACGTTTACTGAACATCTCGCGTATATGTGGTGGGCTTATCTCGTCATTTTCTTGATGCTCTGCCTGTCCGCGTACTTCTCCGCTTCCGAAATCACGTTTAACTCATCGAATAAGATGCGTCTGCGTCACGCGGCAGAAAACGGAAGCACCACCGCAAAGATCGCTTACAACATCACGCAGAAATTCACGACGGCGCTCTCCGCGATCCTCATCGGCAACAACCTTGCCAATATCGCAATTTCCACCTGTACCACGCTCATTGTTCTGAATCTCTTTCACGATAACGTGGGACTTGCGTCCACCATCGCTACGATTCTCGTGACGGTCATTATTCTGATTTTCGGAGAAATCATTCCGAAGGTGCTTGCAAAACAGCATGCAGATGTCGTCGTCCACTTTATTGCAATTCCTACGCGTATCTTGATGATTCTCTTAAGCCCGATCGTATTTATCGTCATGGGCCTGCTCTTCTTCCTTCGCAAGCTCTGGGGCAACGATCACAAAAACGACGAGCCGACCGTAACCGAAGAAGAACTCGTAACAATCATTGACACGGTCGAAGAAGAAGGCGTCATCAACGAAGAGCAAGGCGATCTTCTCCAGTCTATGCTTCTCTTTCACGATATTACCATCGAAGAGATCATGACGCCGCGTATGGACATGGTTGCCCTTGACATCAACGCCGACAAAGAAGACGTGGCGGCACTCCTCTCCGACTCAACACAGTTTTCACGCATCCCCGTGTACGAGGACGGCATCGATAATATTATCGGCGTATTGTCTCTGACGCGGTACTATAAGGCGTATCTCACCGACGGCGCCGACATCCGTTCTCTCCTTTTGAAGCCGTGCAAGCTTCACAAAACGATGAAGTTGCCTGCAGCGCTGGCAAAACTCCGCGAAGCAAAAATGCACCTTGCCGTCGTCATTGACGAATTCGGCGGGACGCTGGGCATCGTCAGTATGGAAGATATCCTCGAAGAGATCGTAGGCGACATCTGGGACGATACGGACGTTATCGTAAACGAGTGTATCGCAACGGGTGAGAACACCTACGAGGTGAACGGCGATATGAACATCGACGATTTCTTCGAAGAGATCGACTTCACGAAGCCTGAAGAGTTCGCCTGCAAGTACTCCACGATGGGCGGCTGGGCGATCGAAACGCTGGATGCTGATCCGCACGTCGGAGACAGCTTCCGCTATGAAAACCTCTTCATTATCGTAGCACACATGGACGAGGAACGCGTAACGAAACTCACGATCCTCCATGAGGTTAAGGAAGACGAAGAAGAGGAGGCACTCCTCTGATAACAAAAAGCAAAGGCTCACAATCCAAGGATTGTGAGCCTTTTTTGTGTAAACAGACAAATCAGAACTTGCAGATTTCTCCGCCAACCATAACTTCTTTGACGTTGAATTTATCATCAACGAATACGAGATCCGCATTCTTTCCGGGTTCGATCGAGCCGATCTCTTTATCCATTCCGACCACGCGGGCAGGGTTCAGTGATGCCATCAAAAACGCCTGCGCGATGCCGCAATTCGTATGCTTCATAATGTTGCGGCAGGCGAGATCCATGGTAAGTTTGCTGCCGGAAATAGCGCCTTCCGGCGTGAAGTTGATATCCGGCGTGTGCGCATACTGCGGAGGGGGAGTTCCCTTCGAGCAGGTGCTGTCCGTAATCAGAACGACGCGTTCGATGCCCTTGCATTTCACGATCATCCGCTGCAGATCGGAGTGAACGTGTACACCGAGAGAGTCGCTGATCATTTCTGCGTACATTTCATTATCGGCAAGGCAGTATTCGTCCGGACCGTAGCCGCGCACACCGCCGCCGCCCGTCGTTCTTCCCGTCGCGTTCATGATATGCGTCATAAGTGTCGGACGGTACATGGGGCCGAGAGCGCGAACCTGCTCCGGCGTGGCTTCACTGTGTCCGACGGACAAAACCACGTTCGGATTCACACGGCGGACGTACTGAATGAACGGCATAATGCCCGGACGCTCGGGCGCGATCGACCAGACCTTCACCATATCGCCGAGTGCGTCTGCGAGCGGCTCGTAGTTCTCTTTGTTGATCTCAAGACTCCACGTGAGTCTGCCGCGGCCTGCGCCGTACTCGGGATTCATGTAAGGGCCTTCCATATATACGCCCTTAACGTTCTTCGTCGTTGTCAGAGCACGTCTGATATTTTCAACGCCCTGCATCATTACGTCAAAGGGGAACGTGGAGATCGGCGTTGCCAGAATGGTCGTTTCACCGTGCTTTAAGAAATGCTCGGCAACGGTCTCGGGATCGACAAACAGGTTTTCGCCGATGCCGCCGTGCACGTGAATATCGACGAAACCGGGACCGACGTAGGCGCCCTCGGCGTCGATGATCTCGGCACCCTCTGGAATCTCAAGCTTTGCCTTCTCCGCCGCCTTTACGATCTTGCCGTCGGCCAGAAGGATCGCGCCGTCCCAGATGATTCCGTTTTCAAGCACGACGTTCGCGTTAATGATTGCTGTCATTTTGTTTGCCATTTTTTAGTCCTCACAAAATTGTATTCAGAAAATTTTATTTTGAAAACGTTCGGTTTAGTCCGGTGAGCGCTCCGCCAGAAGCTCGTGATATTTCTGATAGAAGCTCTCAAAATAATCCCCGTCGAGGGCATCCCGGATCTTCTGCATCAGTTCGTTATAGAAATAGAGATTGTGCATGCAGGCAAGGCGCATACCAAGCGCCTCTTTTGCCTTGATAAGATGGCGGATATAGCCGCGGCTGTGATTACGGCAAGCGGGACATCCGCAGTTTTCATCAATCGGGCGCTCGTCTTTTGCGTACTTCTCGTTCAGAAGGTTCATTTTTCCCTTCCACGTAAAGAGATTACCGTGGCGCGCGTTACGGGACGGCATTACACAGTCGAAGAAATCGACACCGCGGTGCACCGCCTCAAGAATATTCTGCGGCGTGCCGACACCCATGAGATATCTGGGCTTGTGCGTGGGCATATACGGCTCGACCGCTTCGATGATGCGATACATTTCCTCCGCCTCTTCACCTACGGCAAGGCCGCCGATCGCATATCCGTCGAGATCCATCTCGGCGATCTGCTTCATATGACGGATGCGAAGATCCTCATACGTGGAGCCCTGATTGATACCGAACAGCATCTGTTTTGGGTTCACCGTATCTGGAAGCGCGTTCAGCCGATCGAGTTCTGTCTTACAGCGGAGGAGCCACCGGACCGTCCGGTCAGTGGATGCTTTCGTATAATTGTATTCCGCGGGATTCTCAATGCACTCATCGAACGCCATAGCGATCGTGGAGCCGAGATGCGACTGGATCTGCATGCTCTCCTCGGGACCCATGAAAATCCGCTTTCCATCGATGTGAGAAGCGAAATACACGCCCTCCTCCTTGATACGGCGAAGTGCCGCCAGAGAGAACACCTGAAATCCGCCGCTGTCGGTGAGCGTGGGGCCGGTCCAGCCGGTGAACTTCTGAAGGCCGCCCATCTCTTTTACGAGATGATCGCCGGGACGGATGTGAAGATGATACGTGTTCGAGAGCATAACCTGGCAGTTGATCTCGGATAGATCTATTGCCGAAAGGCCGCCCTTGATCGCGCCGCAGGTCGCCACGTTCATGAAGACCGGCGTCTCAATGATCCCGTGCGGGGTAATGAGTCTGCCGCGGCGGGCGTTCCCGTCTTTTTTTATCAGTTCAAACATACGGTATATTCCAAAGTCCGCGCATCGTCAGACGATGCGGGAAAACTGCCTTTCCATCGAATTTTTGCTCAGTTCAAATGCTACGGATCGCCCGTGCGGACAAGTGCGGATAACGGAACCTCCGTTTTTCGGTTTTTGGAGCGTACGATCGCAGATCCAGCGGATGTTCTCAATACTGTACAGTCTGCCGCCCTTGATCGCCGCCTTGCAGGACGCCTGGAACAGTTTTTCCTCAAAGAATTCAAGCGAGGTGCTCTCCACCGTGCCGATTCCCTCGGCGAGCCGATCTGCCAAAGTGAGAAGCATATTCTCCGTATCGTCTCGGTGAATCTCCGTCGGGATTTCCGTAACAGCGATTTTGTTGCTCTCTTTTTTGAAGCCAAAGCCGATCGCCTCAATATTCGCACGGTTTTCCTCAAGAGCCAGAATCTGTCCGTCCGACATCGGGATCTCGATCGGAACAAGAAGAAGCTGTCCGTTCTTCGCCCGACCGCGCAGATGTGCACAAAGCCCGTCGAAAATGATCCGTTCGTGCGCGGCGTGCTTATCAATGAAAATGAGACGGTCATCGAGCTGAACGATGATGTACGTGTTGTACGCTTCACCTATGATAACATAATCGGGTATATCCGACTCTTCGGGAACATACCCTACTGCGGGTTCTGCCGCCGGAGGCTTCAAGAAAGTCTCTGCCCTCTCGGGCGCGGTCGGTACGGTCGGTTTTACCGGTTCATGGTACGGGGGCGGTGCATCTCCGTCCGTCGGCATGGGAGGCACGTCACATTTTCCGGATCGCAGCGGGGTAAATCCGTAATCCGTTGGGGTAGCGGCGGCCGTCATACCGGGCGTCTCCATTTTTACTTGAGAACGAACCGCGTTCACAGTATCGCCCCTCGCATGCGTCGCACCGAAAAGTTTTCGCGCGTCTTCCCCGCTCACCCAAAACGATTCTTTTTTCGGAGCCGGGGTGGGTACAGCCGGCGTTGCCGGATGCGCAACAGGCGAGATTTCGATCTTCGACATCGCTTGTGCTACCCGGCTGTCGATCTTTAGCTCCGGTCGAAGCGTGATGCTTTCCAGCGGGCTCATAACGGCGTAGTAGACCGCATCAAAGATCAGTTTTTCATTGGAGAACTTGACCTCCAGCTTTGCGGGATGCACGTTCACATCCACCGCCTCCGGATTCAGTTCAATATTGAGAACGCAGAACGGAAACTTCTCCGACGGGATTCTCGTAACGAACGCCTGCTCGAGCGCCGCCGTTGCCGTGCGGCTCTTGATGTAGCGGCCGTTGATAAAAAAGTTCTCCTGATTGCGGTTCGAACGGATAAGAGACGGCTCCGAAACATATCCCGTAACGCGGATGCCTCCTTCGCTCCGATCAACAGGCAAAAGGCGCGAGGCCGTTTCTCTGCCGTAGAGCGCGTAAATCGTATTTTTGAGATTTCCGTCGCCGGCGGTCATGAACTTCACTTCCCCGTCGGCTATGTATTTGATCGAAATCTCCGGCGAGGAAAGGGCGATCTTTTCGACAACACCGCCCACGGCGACCGTTTCGGTAGAATCCTTCTTGAGGAATTTCCGACGCGCGGGAACATTATAAAACAGTTCCTCAACGATTACAGTCGTACCGGGGGCACAGCCCGTTTCGGTAACACTCACGACGCTGCCGCCGTTGCACTCCATAAGAGCACCAAACTCGGCATCGTGCGTTTTCGAGAAGATCCGCACTTTTGATACGGAGGAAATCGCGGCTAAAGCCTCCCCGCGGAATCCAAGCGTTTCGATTCCGTCAAGATCCTCCGCCGTTCGGATCTTGCTCGTCGCGTGGCGGAGAACAGCCACAGGAAGTTCATCCGGCTCCATGCCGCATCCGTCGTCGGACACGCGCATAAACGAGATGCCGCCGTTCTGGATCTCCACCGTAACGGAAGTCGCGCCGGCGTCGATGGCGTTTTCAAGAAGCTCTTTGATCACGGAGGCCGGGCGGTCAACCACCTCGCCTGCCGCGATAAGATTCGCCACGTCAAAACTCAAAACCTGAATTTTTCCCATTGCGCCCTCCTTTTCATTTATCGGTTATAAAAGTTTCTTCCACTCATAGAGGAAATTCATCGCCTCAATCGGCGTCAGCGTGTTAATATCCAGTTTCCTGAGCTCGTCCTTGATCTGCTCGGCGGCACTGTCCGCAAACGTAAGCGTCATGTTCGCCGCCGACTCGGGTTGATCGCGAGAAATGAGTCGCTCGCGCTTCCCTTCCGATTCAAGATCTTTGAGAATCTCCTTCGCGCGGCGCGTTACCTCGTCCGGAACACCGGCAAGACGCGCGACCTCGATGCCGTAACTGTCGTCGGTCGGACCGCGCACGATTTTACGAAGGAAGATAATATCCGCCCCGCGCTTTTTCGCGGCGATGTTATAATTGACGATGCCGTCCATCTCCCCTTCGAGAGCAGTCAGCTCGTGGTAGTGCGTTGCGAACATCGTTTTCGCACCGATCTTTTTACCGTTTGTAAATTCAGCCACGGCGCGGGCGATGCTCATACCGTCGTACGTGCTCGTGCCGCGTCCGATCTCATCGTAAATGATAAAACTGCGGCGGGTGGCGTGGGCAAGAATGAACGCAACCTCGCGCATCTCGAGCATGAAGGTCGACTGTCCGGAAGCGAGATCGTCCGAGGCGCCCACGCGGGTAAAGAGTCGGTCAACGACGCCGATCCGCGCTGACCTTGCGGGCACGAACGAGCCGATCTGCGCCATGAGAATGATGAGCGCCGTCTGGCGCATATACGTGGATTTACCTGCCATATTCGGACCGGTGATAAGCATAAGCCGGTTCGATCCGCAGTCGAGATACGCGTCGTTCGGAACGAAATACGAATCCCTGACGAAGCGCTCCACGACCGGATGGCGTCCGTCTTTGATGTCGATGACGTCGCTGTAATCGACCTCGGGGCAAACGTAGTTGTTCTCCGCCGCCGTCACGGCAAGAGATACGTACACGTCGATGCGCGCCAAAGCGGCCGCCGCGGCACGGATTCTTTCCGCCGCCTTCCCTACTTCTTCACGGATGCGGACGAACAGCTCGTATTCGAGATTCTGAACCTTGTCCGCCGCGCCCAAAATCGTGGCTTCCGTGTCCTTCAGTTCGTCGGTTATGTATCTTTCGGCATTTGCCAAAGTTTGCTTGCGGATATAATTCTCGGGCACGAGATTCTGGAACGATTTCGTAACCTCGATATAATACCCGAATACACGGTTGTAACTGATGCGCAGATTCTTGATACCGGTTTTCTCGCGTTCTTCTGCTTCCACGCGTGCAATCCAACCTTTGCCATCCGCCATAATGGCGCGCAGCGCATCCACGTCTCGGCTGTATCCGTCGCGGATCATGCCGCCCTCTCTTACGGAAAACGGCGGTTCGTCTACGATAGCGGCGTCAATGAGTTCTCGGATATCCGTCAGCTCGTCAATGGATTCTGCAATTGCCGAAAGTTCTTCCGACTGTGCCTTCTCGAGCAGAAGCGCTTTAATTTCGGGAAGTGTGCTGATGCTTTGTGAGATCGCCCTGAGATCCCGCGCCCCCGCCGTACCGATACTGATACGGGTGATGAGACGTTCGAGATCCAGCCGGTCCTTAAGGAGAGATATGAGATCCTCCCGCATCATAAAATCGCCGTACAGTTCGGAAACGGCACCCTGACGGCGCATAATTTGATTGACATTCGTGAGAGGGTGCTCAATGAACTGGCGCAGGAGTCTGGCTCCCATAGAGGTGCTCGTGTGATCCAGTACCCAAAGGAGCGAGCCGCGCCGTTCCTTCGTGAGCATCGTCTCTCTCAGTTCAAGATTTCTTCTCGTAGAGATATCCATATCGAGAAACTGGCCGGATTTATACAGATTCAGTTCTCTAAGGAAGGAGATATCCGTCATCTGCATAGCGGAGATGTATCCAACTGCGGCGCCTGCCGCAATGAGCGCGTAGCGATTCTCTTCGCTTTCTTTCAGGGAGAACTGCTCCTCTGCCCGCTCGATACACTCGTGCCGCACGAAATATTCGGGATGCCCGTCATCCGTAAGACAGCCGATGCGCTCCTCAATAAACGAGCGTAGCCCCGGCAAAAGATCAAACGAGGTATTGATCAAAATCTCGCGGGGCGCGTAGGTCGAAATCTCGTTTTCGAGATTGGCGAGAAGCTCCCCGCCTGTAAACGAAGTGGCCGCAACGTACGCCGTTGAGATATCCGCAAAACAGATACCGGCGCTGTCGCCGTCGTAGTAGATCATCGCAAGATAGTTGTTTTGATTATCGGTCAGATGCTGTTTGTCCGTTACCGTACCGGGGGTGATGATGCGGACGACGTCGCGGCGGACGATACCCTTCGTGCTCTTCGGGTCTTCCATCTGCTCACAGACGGCGACCTTATATCCTTTTTCGATGAGTCTGCCGATGTACTCCTCTGACGCGTGGTACGGAACGCCGCACATGGGCGCGCGCTCCGGCTCACCGCAGTCCCGACCGGTAAGAGTCAACTCCAGTTCCGACGAGACGAGCTTGGCGTCGTCAAAAAACATCTCGTAAAAATCGCCCAGCCGGTAGAAAAGGATAAAATCCTTATACTGGTTTTTTATGTCCATGTACTGCTGCATCATCTGAGACAGCGCCATGTTACACCTCCGTTAGTTGTCAGCGGAATCGTGCTCCGCGGATTTGGACGCGCAATCTGCGTGGCAGGATGAGCAGTCGTGCGTGCAGGCACGTCTGCCCGTAATACAGAAATCAAGTTCGTCCGTAACCGCTTTTACGAGAGCGTCGCTTTCTTCTTTGGCGCGCACGAATTTCACGTATGAATCGGCGGTGGTGATGGCTTCGTAGAGCGCGTCTATGCGCTTCTGGATCGACTCAATGAGGACGTCCTCGCGTTCTTTTTTTGCGTATTCCTCGGTGAGTGCGGTCTGATGCACGTTGTACTCCGTAATCATACGGATGATCTCCGCGTCGCTGTTATACGCCTCGGCGGCTTTTTTGTATTCGATATACCGCTTGTCCTCGCGGATCATTTTCGCGAGTGCTTCGGTGGCTTCTTTCATAACGGGCGTCAAAAGTTCGGTCATTGTTAAAATCCTTCTTTCTGTATCGGTAATATTAAACGAGTTCAGCGTTCAAGGAGAACGTATCAGCACCGGTAATTTTCACGTTTACGAACTGTCCGATCACGGATGGATCGGCCGTAAAGTGGATCGGTCGGGGAGAATCGCCCCGTCCCGTGATCTTGGTTTGATCCGTACGGCTCACATCCTCCGCGAGAACGCGTACCGTCCGCCCGATGAAACGCTGATTCCGCTCAAGGGAGATCTCGTTCGCCAAAGCGAGCATTCTCTCAAAACGAGCGGTGCTCACCTCGTGGGGCACCTGATCGGGCATTTCTGCCGCAGGGGTTCCGCGCCTGGGCGAATAGATGAACGAAAAAATCATATCGTAGCGCACACGGCGGAGCATTTCCATCGTGAGTTCGAAATCCTCCTCCGTCTCGCCGGGGAATCCGACAATGATGTCAGAGGTGATGCTCACGTCTGGAATCGCGGCTTTCAGCCTTTCGATAATCCCAAGGTATTTCTCTGCCGTATAGCGGCGGTTCATTCTATCCAGAATCTGATCGGATCCCGACTGCACCGGCAGGTGGAAATGTCGGACGATCTTCTCTTCCTCCGCCATCACTTCAATGAGTGCGTCGGACGCGTCCTTCGGGTGGCTCGTCATAAAGCGGACGCGGAAATCGCCGTCCAGACGGGCAATGGAACGGAGAAGCGACGGAAAATCCGCTCCCTCGAGATCCTTACCGTAGGAGTTCACGTTCTGCCCGAGAAGCGTGATATCCTTCGCTCCTCCGGCGATAAGAGAACGCGCCTCGTCGAGGATCGCCTCGGGCGTGCGGCTTCTTTCTCTGCCGCGCGTATAGGGGACGATGCAGTAGGTGCAGAAATTGTTGCATCCGTACATGATGGACAGCCAAGCCTTGTACGGAAGTGCACGTTCCGTGGGAATCCCCTCGGCAATGCCGGCGGACTCACCGATCACAAAGCGGCGTTTTGCCCCTGCGAGTGCTCCCGCCACGAGCGACGGAAGTGTGTGGACGGAGCCGGTATCAAACACAAAACTGACGTACGGATAACTGTTTTTGAGCTGATCGGCACGGTGCTTCTGCGTAACCATGCAGCCGCCGACACCGATGAGTACATCGGGATCCGCATCCTTCAGATGCTTATACTGCCCGATGATGGAAAGCGCCTTTTTCTCCGCGTGCTCGCGGACAGCGCAGGTGTTGACGAGGATCAGTGTCGCTTTTGTCGGATCGTTTGTGATCTTGTAGCCCATAAGAACGGCAAGCCCCGCAATCCGCTCGCTGTCCGCCTCGTTCTGCTGACAGCCGAACGTCTGGACAAAGCAGAGCGGTGCTTTATCGCCGACTCGTCCGTTCTTTGCGTGAATCCCGGCGACCTCAGCAGCATACCGAAACTGTATATCTATTTCTTCCCTTGAAAGCTCACTGGGAGCCAACATTCGCGTATCTGTCATATTCGGAATCAGAAACCTCCGACTCGTATATCTTCCCTGTTTTCACGCGGCTTCATGCGCGCGCGCAAAAACTCCTTATCTAAATTATTATACATCACTACATAAAGAAAGTCAACCGTAGAACGGCAATCGGAAAGGGAGAAAGCAAGAAAAACCGACAGAAAATTCTGTCGGTTTTCGATTCCTTAAAAGCATCATTCCTTCACCGTAATAAACGTATCCGCGTAAGGAAGAGAAAGAATCCAATCGCAGTACGCATGCCATTCGGGCAGCTTATGGCTGCGGCGGGCGTAATACATATTGACGAGGTTCTCGTAGTTCATCGTACAGGTGCGCATCTGATTGTAGGACGAGGGCAAAAGCTGGATCATATCGTCCCAAAGCGCGCGTTCCTTCGTCTCCACGTAAGCCAGACGTCGCTTTTCGAGGAATGCGATCGTCTGATCAAGGCAGGCAAGTGCGTCATCCGTCATGCGATCCGAGCTGAAATCCTCGCGGGTGAAGGGCTTTGCGTGGATTTTGTGCATCGTGCTCGTCGAGTTGGCGGTCGTTCCTACTTTATACGTGTCAAACTCCTTCCACCAGTAGAGGGGGGCGGTAATATCCACACATACGAAGATCTGGCGGAGGAATTTGCGATGATCCGAGCCGGAGCGAGCAAGTCTGCCGCCGAGGTCAAGGTCGTTCTCTCCTACGATAAATTCTCCGTTTTCGTCGTACGCGCTGTCGCATTTGTTCCAGCTGTTCAGAGGATTGCGCATGCCTCGAAGGGCATTTTCCAGATTCATTACAGAAGTTCTTTCGAGTTTAATCATGGCGTCTCCTTTCAAATTGCGGATTTTCGCTCTTTATCCATAGCATATTTATACCATATCAGACCGAAAAAGTCAAGCAAAATCCATGAAACTCCCGAAATTGCAGATGAAATGTATAATTGACAAAAAGAAGGCAAAAATAGCGTTGCACAAAGAAATCCGAAAGGCCCCGGCGACTTTCGACCGGGGAGAAAGGCAATCTTATGAACAACAGCACAAACGCCAAAAAGCAAACCCGTGTTCTCGTCATATCGCTTTCCGTGATTACCGTGTTTGCAGCGCTAATGATCCTTCTGACCACCCTCGACGGCCAAAAGAAGCAAACCGAAAAGCCTCCCGTCGTCTCCGACACCGAAGTGATCGAGGATGATCCTGAACGTCCGATGGTGCACCCCGAGAACACCACAGCCAACGGTACAACCGCGGACACTACCGCACCCGCTCAAACGGAAAATACCGCTTCGGTAAACACCTTTGACGCGATCCCCGATTTCATCTCCCCTCTCACCGGTGCAATCTGTCACGGATACAGCACCGACGTACCCGTATACTCTCTCACGATGGATGATTACCGTACGCACGGCGGCGTGGATATTGCCGCCGAACTGGGTGCCCCCGTCCGGGCGACCGCCGACGGAACGGTAACGGATGTGTGGGAAGACCCGATGATGGGCAAATGCATCCGCATCGCCCACGCAGGGAAAGCCGTAAGCATTTATAAGAATCTCGCGCCCGAGCTGCCGCTCGAAATCACTACCGGTGCCACGGTACACGCAGGAGCTGTAATCGGTTCCGTAGGAGAAAGTGCACTTATTGAACTTGCAGAAGTGCCGCATCTCCATTACGAGCTTCTGATTGACGGTGTGAACGTCAATCCGTCCGATTTCATACTGATCGGCACAGTTGACAACACTTACGAAGGATAACTCCCTAAGATGCCGTTTTGCAAAACGGCATCTTTTTTCTTATTTTAGGATTATTCACAGAAAATCTCTTGATTTCGAGTGCGGATATGATAAGATAAAATTAGATACTACGCCTTGTCCCTTTTTCATATACTGTAACAGAAGTCGCTTAGAGCCACTCCCATCTCTCAAAAACGGAGTTATCATTTATGCCGATTTGCCGCATCAAAAAAATGCATTTTTTCCGTGCTCTCCTTATATCCTTCCTTCTTGCGGCGGCGCTCCTTTGCGCATCGTGCAAAGGTGAGAACACGTTCTCCTCGGGAGACTCGCTCCCTATGGCCACATCGCCCGACGCGCCCATACTCCGTGCCATCATTGATCCCGCAAGTGAGGTACGCGGTGTCTATATCGCCACGGTTTATAATATCGATTTCCCCTCAAAACCAAATCTTACCACATCAGCTCTCAAAGCGGAAATTGATGCCATCCTCGACACGGTTCTTGAAGCCGGGCTGAACACGGTATATTTTCAGGTGCGTCCCGTCGCGGATGCCCTGTACGATTCCGAGATTTTTCCGGTGTCGTCTTATCTCACGACCGATGGGAAACTGACGTTTGATCCTCTCGAGTATATCGTCGAAGAAGGCCACAAACGAAACATTTTCGTTCATGCCTGGGTAAATCCGTTCCGCGCCGCCACGAGCACTAAGTGGGAAAAGATTCCCGAAAACAGTCCGGCGAAGCTCCATCCCGAATGGACGATTCCGTACGCAGATGGAATTCTCTATTTTGATCCCGGCCTGCCCGAGGTCAGAAAGCTTATAGCGGACGGGGTTCGCGAGATCGTTCAAAACTACAACGTAGACGGTATTTTGTTCGACGATTATTTCTATCCTTATCCCGAAAAAGACGAATCCGGCGTTACCGCAGGGTTTGACGACACCGCATCCTTTTCGCTTTACGGCGGGGATATGTCCCTTGCCGACTGGCGGCGGCAGAACGTCAACGAGACCGTAAAGCTCGTGTACGACACTGTCAAAGGCGTCAGCAAAGATCTCCGCTTCGGCATAGCACCGTTTGGAATCTGGCAGAATGATAACGGCAAAAACGGAGGCTCACCGACCCGTGGAATGGAGGCGTATTCTACCGTTTACGCCGATCCCGTAGCGTGGGCTCGTGGCGGCTACGTCGATTATATTGCGCCGCAGATCTATTGGCGCTTCTCCTCTGAGAGCGCCCCGTTTGACGAGCTCGTTCGATGGTGGAACAAAATTCTCGACGGCACGGGCACGGATCTTCTCATATCGCACGCCGCACACAACTATGAAGAGTGGACGAACCCCAAAGGGGAACTCAAAGAACAGGTTCTCTACGGACGGCACGAACTCACCTACCGCGGCAGTATTTTCTACGGATACGACAGGATCCGTCGCGATGCCCACGGAATCATAGGCGAACTTGCGGATGTGTTCAGCGATGCGATCATCTACACGGAGCCTTCGCCCACCGGCCTTTCCGTGCAAGTATCCTCGCCGATCGCCGGCTCGTCCGTGAGCACGGCGGAGACGTATCTCATCGGCGCGTCCTCGCCGGACAAGCCGCTCACCATGAACGGAAAGCCGGTCGCTCGTACGACGGGCGGCTACTTCTCCGTCCGCGTCCATCTTGTGCCCGGGAAAAATACGTTTGAATTTGTGCAGAACGGGCACACCTATACTTACGAAATCTACCGTACGACCCAGCCGTAACACATACGAACCGACACCGAAAGGAGATCATAATGTATAACATTCTCGTTGTAGACGATGAGGAAATGATCCGCCGTCTGATTATCAAATACGCGACCTACGAAGGACACAGCGTAACCGAAGCCGGCGACGGCATGACTGCCGTGGAGCTTTGCCGGAACGGCCGTTTCGACGTCGTTATCATGGACATTATGATGCCCGAGCTCGACGGATTCTCCGCGTGCCGCGAGATACGAAAATTTTCCGACATTCCGATCATTATGCTCAGCGCACGCGGCGAGGAATACGATAAGATCAACGGTTTTGAGGTGGGGGTGGACGACTACGTCGTAAAGCCCTTTTCCCCGAAGGAACTGATGCTCCGCATCGCTGCCGTTATGAAGCGGGTACAGAGCACAAGCACCACAACGGACGAGCAACCGAAAAACGAAATCGTGGAGCTCGGCGGACTGCGCGTCGATCTTACCGCCAGGATCGTCTATATTGACGGGGAGCGGATTGAGATGTCCCCGAAGGAATACGATTTGTTTTTCTATATGCTGAAAAACAGAAACATCGCCCTCTCGAGAGACAGGCTCCTCTCCGAGGTCTGGGGGTACGACTACTACGGTGATGACCGCACCCTCGACACGCACATCAAGCTTCTCCGAAAGAGCCTCGGTCCGTATGCCTCGTACATCGTTACGCTCCGCGGCATGGGTTACCGATTTGACACGGGGCACGAACAATGAAAAACAGAGTTATGCACCGCCCTCTCAGGCGGCACGTCTTTCTGCTCCTTGCCGTTTTCGTGCTCGTGATTCTGTCCGTTCTGTGGTTTTTTCAAATCTTCATGCTCAAACCGATGTACGCATCCATAAAAACGCACGAGCTTAGGACAGTTTCTGAGACGATCGCAAAGGACGCGAGCGGGGATGCCCTCTCTTCCCTCTCCGACTCACTGGCACAGTCCAAAAATATATGCATATCCGTTTATGAAATCCGAGGCCAGAGCGCGCATCTGTGTGCCTCCTCACACATCCAAAGCAGTTGTATTCTCCACAACCTCGCGTCCGATTCGATGATGAACCGACTGTACACGAACGCGCTGACAGACGGATTTTACACGGAGCGCATCGCAGGCAATTTCCTGACGGGTCCCGATACAAACAATGCCGACAATATCCCCGAGAGCATCATCACCTCCGAACTGGCCGTTACACAGGACGGAAAAGCGTTTCTCATTCTTCTGAACGCGGAGATCGAGCCGATCGGCACAACCACCGACACGCTCACCCTGCAGCTCGGTATCATCACGGGAGTCCTCCTTTTGTTCGCCGGTATCACGGCGGTGATCGTTTCCGGTGCCATCTCCCGCCCCATCGTTCAGATGAGTAAAGAAGCAAAAAAACTGGCAGAGGGCACGTACGACGTCTGCTTTGACGGCGGCCGTGTGAAAGAAATGGCAGAACTCGGCGACGCGCTCAACTACGCCGCGGGAGAACTTTCCACCATTGACACGATGCAGAAGGAACTGCTCGCCAACATCTCGCACGATCTCAGAACGCCGCTCACCATGATCTCGGGATACAGTCAGGTGATGCGCGATATCCCCGGCGAGATGACCGCGGAAAACATGCAGATCATTATTGACGAAACAGCCAGACTTACCGACCTTGTCGGCGATATTCTCGATTTATCGAAACTGTCCGCAGAATCGCAGAAACTCGACTGCGAGATTCTATCCGTTACGGATACCGTTCAAAAAACGCTGGAGCGCTATCAAAAGCTTACCGTCCGCGACGGATACGAGATCACGTTCTCCTTTGATCGGGAAATATTCATATACGCGGATAAATCGAAAATTCTGCAGGTACTGTACAATCTCGTAAATAACGCAATCAATTACACGGGTAAGGACAAAAAGGTGAACATTCGGCAAATTTCTGAGGACGGTCAGTGCCGCATCGAAATCACCGACACCGGTGAGGGTATCCCGTCCGATCAGCTCTCAAAAATCTGGGATCGCTATTACAAGGTAAAAAACTATCACAAGCGCGCCGTCTCCGGCTCCGGACTCGGCTTGTCTATTGTAAAAAACATTCTTCTGCTCCACGGTGCAAAGTTTGGCGTTACAAGCACCGTCGGCTTCGGCAGCACATTTTGGTTCTCCCTTCCCGAGGTCGAAAGAGATTCATCCACCGAATAAGCAAACCCCCGTCGGCAGAAGCATGCCGACGGGGATTTTTTCAAACCTGTCATTTTTTGCGATTTTCTGTTGACGAGCACAGCGCTTCGATATATAATAAATTTAGCGAAAAAGGAGGATCGATCTTTTATGAACAAACTCGGCACGTACGAGCATATCAATGCCAAAAACAACGCCACCGCGAAACCGTATGAGTACAACATCTCATCCTTTAAAAAAGATGACCGTGCCGAATGGGTTCACGTTCCCCGCTGGCACGAGCACCTGGAATTAAAGCTGATCCTCTCCGGGTCCGCCGAGATTTTTTGCGGGACGGAGCTTTTCGTTGCCGGTCCCGGCGACATCGTCATCATAAACCCCTACGAACTGCACGGTCTGCGCGTACACGGAGAAGACGATCTCCGTTACTACTGCTTGATGCTGGCACCCGATTTCCCGTTCTCGCCCGCCCTTGCGGAACGGTATGCACAGCTCTTCGCAGGCAAGTATTCCTTCGGCAGAATTCTTTCAGACTGCACGCCTGCAAACACAGTGTTTTCCGCTCTTTTCGAGGAACTGACCAAAGAAACGTCCGAATACGAGCTGCACGCGGAAAGTTACATAAGTCTTCTTTACACAATGCTTCTTCGCCACGCATCGGTTCTCGATTCCGCCGCGGATTATTTAAACTTCCGTCAATACGGCGAGCGCATTCTGCCGGCATTGAACTACATCCATTTACATTATATGGATGATATTTCAATCCCGATGCTTTCCGAACTTTGCTCTATGAGTATGTATCATTTCTGCCGCGTATTCAAAACAGTTATCGGTTGTACCGCCGTTACGTATCTCAACACCTTGCGGCTGAACAAAGCAACGCTTCTTCTCACCACGACAAAGATGCCCATAAGCGAGATCGCCCTCTCCGTCGGCTTTCCCGACGAGCTCTATTTCAGCCGCCGCTTCAAACTCCTACGGGGGCTCTCACCAACGAAATACAGAACCATTTCCAGTGAAGAGCAAACGCCCACACCCATTGAGCAAAATAATCCATAATTGTAGCAAGATGTGAAATGGACACACATGGTTTTTTCAGGTAGAATTAAACTAGAACTGAAAATGGTTGACGTATTAATTCTTCGAAAAGGATGCGATGTGTATGATAAATAAAACGTACGGCTTTGGAATTATCGGCTGCGGCTTCATCGCCGAACACCACACACTGTCAATTAAACACGCAGGCGCACGCCTTGTCGGCGTTACGGACGTAAGTGAAGAACGCGCAAAAGGCTTTGCTTTAAAGCACGGCGCGATGCATTTCAAGACAATCGAAGAAATGCTTTCCTCCGATGCGGTCGATATCGTATGCATCTGTACGCCGAGCGGTTTTCATAAAGAAAACGCCCTCCAAGCGATCCGTGCAAAAAAGCACGTGCTCGTTGAAAAGCCGCTGGCCTTAACGCTTGACGACTGCGATCTTCTTGTTGAAGAAGCAAAAAAGTACAAGGTAACCGCGGCTGTGGTTTCTCAGTCAAGGTTCTTCCCTGTTTCCCAAATTCTCAGATCTGTTGTGAAGGAGAATCGCCTCGGCAGGATCGTTACAGCCGATCTTACGATGAAATATTATCGCTCCGAGGAATATTATAAAGTAAGTCCGTGGCGCGGCACGTGGAAGCACGATGGCGGCGGTGCGCTTATGAATCAGGGAATCCACGGAATTGATCTTCTTCTGTCCGTTATGGGAGAGGTCAAGTTTGTGCACGGTCTCACCCGCACGCTTGCAAGAAACATTGAAACGGAAGATACTGTAGCCGCCGTGCTCGAGTACGGAAACGGTGCTCTCGGACTCATTCAGGGCACAACATCCGTGTATCCGGGCTATCCGCGTAATTTTGTCGTATCCGGCACGAAAGGCACTGTCGGTGTAACGGAAAACGCATTCAGCGAATGGAAAATAGAGGACGAGGACATCCCCGACGGAATTACAATTTGCAAAGCACGAAACTCCGGTGCAGCAACGCCCGAGAACATCAATTTCGAGGAACACATTCCACAAATCAACGATATGATCGAGGCCGTCCGCGACAACCGTCCGCCTATCTCCTCGTTCGAAGACGGAAGACGCGCCGTCGAATTGATTACTGCCATTTACCAATCATCTAAAACGGGCAAGACTGTTTATCTTAAATAAAACGGAGGAATTTACCATGCGTGTAAAGAAAATAGATATGCACGCTCACGCACTCATAAGTCGCGGCATCATGAATCCGCGCAGAGACTATTGGCCGCTTCCCGAGGAGCTGCTCCCCATGTACGATGAACTGGGCATCGAACGCGCTGTCCTCATGCCTCTTATTACAACCGAATACTACTTTGAGCCAACGACCAACCGTGAGATAAAGGCCATCGTAGAAAAATACCCCGATCGGTTCAGTTGGTTTTGCAACATTGATCCGAGGCAGGGTAAACACTCTCCTATGACAGATTTTACCCCTGTTTTGGAATACTACAAATCCATCGGCGCAAAAGGTGTCGGTGAGGTGTGCGCAAATCTCTATTTCGACGATCCGATGACGATGAACCTGTTCGCCCACTGCGAAAAGTGCAATATGCCCATTACCTTCCATATTGGAAAGTTGGGCGGCGACTACGGACTTGTGGACGAGGCAGGACTCCCCCGCCTTGAAAAAGTGCTTAACGCATTTCCCAACCTGAAGCTGATCGGACACTCCCAAAAATTCTGGGCCGAGATCAGCGGTGAGATCAACACGGAAAACAGAAACGCTTACCCAAGCGGCAAGGTTGTCCCCGGCGGACGCGTTGTTGAGCTACTCCGCCGCTATCCCAATATGTATGCCGATATATCCGCCGACAGCGGCGCGACCGCAATCATGCGCGACCCGGAATTCGGATACAAGTTCCTGGAAGAATTCAAAGATAAGCTTTTCTTCGGCACAGACATCTGCACGTCAGACATAAATCGCGCGAAAAAAGCAACTCTCTGGAAGCTCAGTGCCTTCCTTGACGATGCTGTTGACAACGGATTTATCACCGAAGACGCCTATTACAAGATCTGCCGCGGAAACGCGGAAAAGCTTTTTGATTTGAAATAAAGCCTTGTAAAAGATTTATTTATAGGAGAAAAAACATGGAAAAACTCGCTTATCTTGGCGGAAACCCGATTCCGAAAGTAGAAATGCCCCAGGATATTCTCAAATGGCCGATTATAACAGATGAGGACAAAGCCGCCATTATGGACGTAGTGGAGCGCAACGCGTTCTCCGGCACGGACATCACCGAAGCATTCGAAAAGGAATTTGCCGAGTGGCTCGGTGCACCCTACTGTATTGCCACCTGCAACGGCACGTTCGCACTATTTGCCGCTATGTTCGGTGTAGGCCTCGGTGCGGGCGATGAGATCATCTGTCCTTCAAAAACGTATTGGGCCAGCTGTCTTTCCGCACAGCTTCTCGGTGCATCCGTCGTTTTTGCGAACATCAATCCAAACACACTCGGCATCGACCCCGCCGATTTGGAGCGCTGTCTCAGCCCCCGCACCAAAGCAATTATGGTAGTACATTATTTTGCTCATCCCGTTGATATGGATCCTATTATGGCGTTTGCAAAAAAACACAATCTGAAAGTAATTGAAGACGTGTCCCACGCGCAAGGCGGCATGTACAAGGGACGCCGCCTCGGCACGATCGGCGACGTTGGCGCTATGTCGCTTATGAGTGGCAAATCCTTTGCCGCCGGCGAGCTCGGCGCTTTGCTTACGAGCGATGTTGAGATCTACGAACGCGCGCTGGCTTTCACGCACTATGAGCGCAACGATCTCAAGCATATCGTTCACACTGATTATCTGAAACCCTTTGTCGGTCTTCCGCTCAGCGGACTTAAGGGACGCGTAAACCAAACCTGCTCCGCCGCCGCACGCGTACAGATGAAATATTACGATGAACGCACCGCGGAAATCCGCCGCTGTATGAACTACTTTTTTGATCAGTTAGAAGGTCTTCCAGGCATTCATCCCGTACGCGTTGACGAAAGCGAAGGCTCCAATATGGGAGGTTGGTACGTACCTTGTATGACCTACCACGCAGAAGAACTTGGCGGACTTGATATCCATACGTTCTGCGCCGCCGTAAAGGCAGAGATCGGACTCGCTATCCGCCCCTCCGGTAACTTCCCGCTTCACAACCACAATCTCTTCAAGAAATTCGATCTGACGCATATCGGCAAGCCCACGCGCATCGCTTTCACAGATCGCGACGTACGCGAAACGGATGCAGGTCTTACGCCCACTGAAGAGGTTAAGATGATTTCCGTACCGTGGTTCAAGAAGTTCTATCCCGAGTACATCGATTATGTTGCCGCCGGCTACAAAAAAGTTGCTCTCAACGCAAAGCAGTTGATTGGTGAACAGGCGGAAAAGAATACCGAAGGCTATTGGTTCGGTACCGCAAACGAAAAAATGAAAGATAACTAACAAAAAGATGCCGCGCTCGCGGCATCTTTTTTATTACGTCGGCGCATACACTCTCTTCAGGAGGTGTAATATGCCAGAGCAGAATTCTTTTATAACAAACGTTTTCAAAACGGAGGACGAAACAGAGAGAACGCGTCTCTATACAGAAAAATGGTGTAAGCTTTTGAAAAAAGCATTGGCGGACACATATGATCCGCAAATACATTATGAGTAAGCAAAAGGCGGCGCTTTACTGTCGCCTCTCCGAAGAAGACAAAAAGAAAGAATTCGAATCTGATGATTCACAAAGCATTCAAAACCAAAAAGCCATGCTCACAGAATATGCGAACCGTGAAGGTTGGGAGATCTACGGCATCTACAGCGACGACGACTACGCGGGCGCCGATCGGAAACGCCCCGCCTTCAACCGACTTTTGCGAGATGCAGAGGCACGGCGTTTCGATATCATACTCTGTAAAACGCAGTCTCGTTTTACACGAGAGATGGAACTGGTGGAAAAATACATACACGGTCTCTTTCCGCTATGGGGAATCCGATTCGTGAGCATCGTTGATAACGCGGACACCGCCAACCGCGGAAACAAAAAATCCCGACAGATAAACGGTCTTGTGAATGAATGGTATCTTGAGGATATGTCGGACAACATACGTGACGTGCTCACCAGCCGGCGTAAAAACGGTTTTCATATCGGCTCATTTGCGCTCTACGGCTACAAAAAGGACCCCGAAAAAAAAGGACATCTCATCATCGATGCCGAAGCCGCCGCCGTGGTACGGGAGGTTTTTACGCTGTTTTCAAAAGGCTACGGAAAAACGGCGATCGCACGCATTCTGAACGATCGTGCCATACCGAATCCGACTGAATACAAGCGTCTCTCGGGGATGAACTACAAACAGCCGAACGGGAAAACAGGCACGCTTTGGAAATACAGCGCGATCTCCGATATGCTGAAAAACGAGATGTACATCGGGAACATGGTACAGGGAAAATACGGAAGCATTTCCTACAAAACAAAAATAAACCACTCTCGCCCGCGTAATGAATGGATAGTCGTAAAAGGGACGCACGAGCCGATTATCGACATGACGCTTTGGGAGAAAGTGCAAGCCATACTCTCAGAGAAAACGAAGCCGTTCGGGAGCGGTACCGTGGGCGTTTTCGCAGGGATTGCGCGGTGCACCGCGTGCGGCTATACACTTCGCTCTTCCCAAAACCGCGGGCGTCGGTATCTCTCTTGTCCCAATCGCTATATCGCCAAGGATGCATGCACCGGTGCTTTCATCTCCGCTGATAGGCTTGAACAAACCGTTCTCCACGCCATTCACACGTTTAATGAAAAATATCTTGATCGAGAGATGCTCTTGGAAAACGCCCAACTAAGAGACGAAAGCGACACCGAAAAAACGCGTCTCCGTGCAGATGCTGATCGGTACGAAAAAAAGATCCGCGAAAATGAATCGGTTTTGCAAAAGCTGTATCTTGATCGGGTAAACGGAATCGTTCGTGAAGAGGATTTCATCCTGCTTTCCAAGAGCTTCGCCGAAGAGAAGGCGCGATTTGAAAAACTTGCCGCCAAAAGCAAAGAAGCACTCGAGCACATAAAGGCTGGGGCCGCCGCCCGTGATTTTGATACGGAGATTAAAACTATGCTCAACGTTTCAAGTCTCGAGCGCGAGACGGCCTTAGTATTGATTGACCGTATATCCGTAGGGCAGCGCATTGCCGGCACTAGAAACGTACCTATCACGATCTGTTGGAATTTCTAAAGGTTGCTTTTATAAAGGCGCAGCAGAGCAAAAGGCGCGCGTAACCTACGACAATCTTCTTCGACTCATTGACGATCCGGACGTACGCGAGCCGCTGAAATTCCTGCGTGAGCGTGAGGTTGTTCACTATCAGCGTTTCGGAGATGCACTCCGTATTGCGAAGGACAGCATGGATTCAAAAAACTTCTACGCATTCAACCCCGCATACAACCCGTGCAAGTGAAAATAAAACGGATGCCTTTCGGCATCCGTTTTTCTTTCATGCATCTGCATTTTCCCAGTTGTGGTAGATCTCGCTGATATCGTCGGAATCCTCGAGATGCTCAATGAGGAGGTTCATGTTTTTGATATCCTCTTCACTGGTAAGCGTTACGTATGTGCTAGGGATCTTGTCTTTTTCCGCAGATTCGATCGCGTAGCCCGCCTCGGCGAGTGCATCACGCACAGCATACAGATCAGAAACCTCGGTCAGGATTTCAAACGCATCCTCGTCTGCGGTAAAATCAGCGGCACCGGCTTCGAGGGCTGTCTCCATGAGCGCATCCTCATCCACACCGTCTTCGCGGAGGATCACGATCACGCCCTTATCCTCGAACATGAACGACACGCAACCACTCTGGCCGAGGTTTCCGCCGTACTTATCAAAGTAGTGGCGTACGTCGGAGGCAGTACGGTTGCGGCTGTCGGTTGCGGCTTCCACGATCACGGCAACACCGGACGGGCCGTATCCCTCGTATACGATCTCCTCGTACTCAACTGCGTCTGCACTGCTTGCTTTCTTGATCGCGCGCTCAATATTATCGTTCGGCACGTTGTTCGCTTTCGCTTTTACGATCAACTCGCGCAGTTTGCTGTTGCCGGACGGATCGGGGCCGCCCTCACGAACGGCGATGGCGATCTCCTTACCGATTTTGGTAAAGACTTTTGCTTTCTGCGCATCGGTCTTTGCTTTTTTGTTTTTAATATTATTCCATTTGCTGTGTCCAGACATCTCAAAACCTGCCCGACAGTTCGGGCTATCCTTTCTTCCCCGCCGAAAATGCGGGACAAACTTACAAATTAAATTTTCTCGGGCGTCTTAATGCAGATAAGACGAAGCGCGTTTCTAAGAACGTGACCGGCCGCACGCGTAAGACGGACGCGGGTAGCGCGGACGCTCTCGTCCTCCGCCGTTACAACGGGGCACGCCTGATAGAAGCGGTTGAACGCCGTGCATACGTCGATAACGTACCGCGTGATCACAGACGGCTCATACTGTGCGACAGCATCGAGCACCTTCTCGGGGAATTTCGAAAGCGTGAGAAGAAGGGCGGATTCCTCCGGCTTTGTGAGGACAGCCTCACCGGTGAGATCCATATCGCCGGCTTTCTCAATGATACTGCACGTTCTCGCATAGGTGTACTGCGCGTACGGTCCTGTGCTTCCCTCAAAGCTGAGCGCATTCTCAAGCATGAAATTGATATCCTTAATGCGGCTGTTGTAGAGGTAGTGGAACACGATCGCGCCCACACCGACAGCCTGTGCGACCTCATCCTTATTGGGGAGATCGGGGTTCTTTTCGTTCATGATCTCATAAACCTTTTCGATTGACTGACGGAACAGATCCTTCAGAAGAACGACATTGCCCGTACGGGTCGCGAGTTTTTCACCGCCGATGCTGACCGTACCGTACGGCACGTGGACGAGCTGATCACACCAATCGTAGCCCATAAGTTCCATAACCTTGAACCACTGGGCAAAATGGAGGCTCTGGCCGGCAGACGTCACGTAGATACATTTATCAAAGCCAAAATTCTGTTTTCTGTAAACAGCGGCAGCAATATCGCGGGACGGATACAGCGACGCGCCGTCTCTCTTAAGGATAAGGCACGGCGGCATATTGTACTCGGAGAGATCAACGATAGAAGCACCGTCATCCAGTTTGAGAAGCCCCTTATCGCGCATGATCTGAATCTGCGCGTCCATCTTATCGGAGAAGAAGCTCTCACCCATATAATGATCGAACGTGATTCCGAGCTGTTTGTAGGTTACATTGTACTCCTTGAGGCTGATCTCCAAAAACCATTTCCACAGTTCAATGTTCTCGGGAACGTGCTCCTCGAGCTTTTTGAACTCGGCTCTTGCCTCGTCGTTGAGCGTGGGATCCTTTTCGGCTTCCTCGTGGAATTTCACGTACAGTTCCACAAGGCCGTCGCATCCCTTTGCTTCAACCTCTGCCTTATCGCCCCACCGCTTGTATGCGACGATCTGCTTGCCGTTCTGGGTACCCCAGTCGCCGAGGTGATTGATACCGATGCACTTATAACCGCAGTATTCGTGGAGCAGTTTCAGCGAATGACCGATGACGGTCGTGCCGAGATGGCCGATGTGGAACGGCTTCGATGTATTGGGGGAGGAGTAGTCGAGAACGACCGTCTTTCCTTCACCCATATCGTTCTTACCGTAGTGATCGCCTGCCGTCTCCACAGCCGTGAGGACGTTCTTCAGAAGGTATGAAGGCGAAATCTTGAAATTCAGATACCCACCCGCAACACTTACCGCGGCTGCGTCAAGCTCGCCGATCTGTTCAGCCAGCATGGAAGCGATCTTCGGCGGTGCCGAACGGAGCAATTTGCTCAACTTAAAGCACGGGAGCGCCACGTCACCCATCGTATCATCCGGCGGATACTCGAGCATATCAAAAAGCTCTTTATCCGTGAGTCCGTTATCCTGCCAAAGCGCATTCGCCGCATTCAGAATAGCGGATGCAATCGTTTGTTTGAAAAGAAGCATATTTATTCCTCTGTTTTCGATTCAGCCAATCTCTTTGCCTGCTTATCGAGAAGCGTATGGATTCTCTGTACGGGATCAAGGAGCGTGCTGATGGATTCGTCGTGATTCAAAGTGTCGATGATGTACGAGACGTATTTGCACATATTGACCTCCTGATACCAAGGACGCTCACGAAGCTCCGTCGGCTGGTATACAAGGTTCGTTGTGAACACCTTATCAATAAGTCCCTGCTCGTACGCCTCGTCAAAGATCTTCATGCCGTTACAGAAGAGGCCGAACGTAACGAAGAGGAAGATTCTGCGGGCGCCCTTTGCTTTAAGCTGCGCGGACACGTCGAGGATCGACTCGCCGGAGGAGATCATATCGTCCACGACGATAACGTCCTTATCTTTGATATCCTTACCGAGATACTCGTGTGCGACAATCGGGTTCTTACCGTTCACGATCACGGCGTAGTTGCGGCGCTTATAGAACATACCGATATCAACACCGAGAACGGAGGAGTAATACATGCAGCGGGACATAGCGCCCTCATCGGGGGAGATGATGGTCAGCTGATCGTGCGAGAGGGAGATATCCGGATACGCACGAACAAGTGCTTTGAGCATTTGATACGTCGGAAATACGTTATCAAATCCGCGCAGGGGGATAGCGTTCTGTACGCGTGCGTCGTGTGCGTCGAACGTAATAATGTTCGCAACGCCCATATTTACAAGCTCCTGGAGTGCGAGAGCACAGTCAAGAGACTCTCGGGAGCTTCTCTTGTGCTGGCGTCCCTCGTAAAGCATCGGCATGATAACGGAAATGCGGCGCGCCTTACCTTCGATCGCGGCAATCACGCGTTTCAGATCCTGGAAATGATCATCCGGGCTCATCGGTACCGTAAAGCCGCGCATATTATACGTTACGCCGTAGTTAAAGCAGTCAGAGAAAATGTACACGTCCCGGCCGCGCATGGAATGATGAATGAGCGCCTTCGCTTCACCGGAACCGAAGCGGGGGCAATCCGTTTCAATGAGATAGGATTCCTCTTCGTGGCCGCGCCATTCTCTCAGGTAACGGTCTACCTGTTCAACAAAGCCTTCACAGCCTCTCATACCGATTACGGCAAGTTCTCCGTACAACAATTCCTTCATGATAAACCCCTTCACATGATGTATTTATATTTGAACCGCCTTTGGTTCATAAGTTACAAAAGAAAGACGGGAGAATGACAAAATAACATTCTCCCGTATGTTTATAAATCCAGAGGGCAGGACGCCTCAAATGCATACACTTCGCCCGTAATTCCCATGTTCTTCATAGTGGAAGCGGAAGAATTGTACAGCATGTCCATCGTCCTTTCTCTTTTACTTGTTATCGTTTTAGGATCAGATAAGTCCGAGTGTTTTCAAAACAAAGACACCGAGGAATATGGTAAAGACACACATTCCCGTGGTCAGAAGCAAAATCTGCCCTGCCAGTTCATGGTCGCTGCCCATGTTTTTCGCCATTATGTAACTGGAAACCGCCGTGGGCGTACCGAACATAATGAGAACCGTACCGAGCGGCGCACCGCGCAAACCGATAAGTGCGGCAATGACACACATGATGCCCGGCATAAGGACTGTTTTCGCCAGAGAGCCGGTAATCGCGTAAGCGAATCTGCCGCGAAAGCTTTTAAGTGAGAAAGTCGCACCCAAGCTGATCAGCGAAAGCGGTGTGGTAAGACCGCTCAGATAACTGATGGTTTTGGTAGCTGCCGTAGGAAGCTCCCAATCGGTCAGCATAAACGGGATGCCGAGCACAACGCCGATGATGAGCGGATTGGTAATGATGCTCTTACCGATTCTCTTGAGCGTTTGAAGGACAGTCAGATGCTTTTCGCTCGGAGCAAACACCGAGAGAACGATCACGGAATAGCTGTTATACATAAGGATTACAATCGGCATCAAAAAAGCAACCAACGTGGAGCCTTCATGCCCGAACATACCGCTCAGAAGCGGAACGCCGAGAATCGCGAAATTCGAGCGGCAGATGCCCTGCGCCATAGCACCGCGTTTCCCGTTGTCCTTCGTCACAAAGATCATGATAAAGGAGAGGATAATGAAAGACACGGTAACGGAGATAACTGAGAACAGAACAAGCTTTACGCTCAGAAATTCAGAAATGGACGCGCCTGACACTTCCAAAAACAGCATACAGGGGAGACCGACCTTGAACACCAGCTTATCCGCTATATCGGAAAAAGAGTCCTTCAAAAAACCGATTCTCTTAAGAAAGGTGCCCAAAAGGAGCAACAGAAAAATCGGAAGAATTACGTTTACGCTATATATAAAGTTTGATAAAAATGCATCCATACACTCTATCCATCCATGTGCATATTGAGGTCTGTTATTATTATAAATCAAACCGAGAAAAAAATCAATGTTTGTTTTACATAAAACGACCGTAAATTCAAATAAGATTCTCCGTTATTGTGCGAAATACGTATGTAACCCGTTTGCGATTCCTTCGGCAAAGGTCTGACGCCATTCTTCGCTGAGCATATTTTCCGCATCGGTCTTGTTCGAAACGAATCCTATCTCTATAAGTACCGAGGGAACATGGCAGGTGCGGATTACGTAATACGCCGAATCATACGGCATTTCACGGATGATCGTTTTTTTCGAATTCGGCAGCTTTTCGTTGATGCCGTTCATCAACTGCTTTGCCGCCGCGCCGGAATCACGAACGTGATCCGTGCCGAGGCAGTAATAGATACGCGTTCCCTTGACGGAAGTATCTGCCGTATAGTTGTCGCAGTGAATGGACAGATAAAATTCAATATCGAGCTCCGACACGTAGGAGATTCTTTCCTGCGGGCGGAACAGATTATTTCCGTCATCGATAGCCGTTTTCGGGAACGTTTGCCCGTCGTGCGTCAAAATCACGTTGTAGCCAAGCGCCGTCAGCTTCTCTTTTATGAGATTCACAACGGAAAGTGTGATATCCTTCTCCGTAAGATCGCCGAGATATTCGGAATCCGTGCCCACGTCGCCAAATCCGTGACCGGGATCGAGGCAAATAGTGAGAACTCCGTCATCAGGGAGGGGAGGATAGTACGGATCGGTCGTGGCGGCTGTGGTTGAAGGAGGATTCGTCACGGCGGTCGTCTGGGACGTTTCGGAGATTTCCGTCGTTTCGGCTATCGTCTCAGTCGAGGTCTCCGGCGGGATTTCGTATTCTTTATCCCGTCCGATTCCGCCCTCATCCGAAGGAAGATCGAGGATAACGGGCTCGGCATCGTTGCAGGATACGGCGGTAAATAAGACACCTGCCGCTAAAAGCACAATCACACCGAAGCGTAAAAAAATATGTTTTGTTTTCATACGTCACTCACTCAAAATAGACTGGTAAAAATTCGTCCGAGATAATTGACCGCACGTGTTTATAGATCCATTCCAAAGAGAAATCGGGGGAATGCACGAGCGTGCCGTGTGCTTTTGCCAATTCTTCCGTGTAATCGGAGAGCATGTATATCCCGAGAGAATCGCGGTTCATGCTGTACTGCGTTACGGTCGGATTGAGGATCGGATTCTCGACGGTACACACGCCGTCTTCCATCAAGATATCAAACGTGAGCATACCGCCCACCATGTTGTAGGAATAATACTGCGTGGAGAGAAAATTGCCGAGCGAATAGGTGATCAGCGTGCGGGAGCCGTCTTTATTCTCGTGCCACTCCACCGGCTGGATAATGTGGGAATGATGGCCGAGGATCACGTCCGCGCCGGCTTCGGCCATAACGGCAGCTACGCGTTTTTGTTCTGCCGTAACCTCGTACTGCTCACGCCCCCAGTGCGCCGACACGATCACAAAATCGGCGTTCGCCTTGGCGTTTTCGATCTCCGCCTGGATTTTGGCATCGTCGTCCATAAGCGGAATCACGATGTTCGTCATATCGGGCGTGCGCCAAAGGATCGACAGATCAAAGAACGAAAGCCACGCGATCCGTATCCCGTTTACCTCAGTTATGCGGAGCGTGCTGTGATCCTCCTCGTCGAGGTACGCACCGAGCTCCGTTACGGGCAAAGACTGTACATACTCAGCCGTAGCACGGGCACCCGCCACACCCTTATCCAGAATGTGGTTGTTGGCGAGATTGATAACGTCGAATCCAACATCGACGAGAGCCTGTCCTGCCTCGCGGGGAGAATTGAACGTGGGATACCCGGAGATACCCTTGTCATTCCCCGCTATGGGCGATTCGTGATTGATAAACGCGATATCCGCCGCGGCGATTTTTTCCGCCACGCCCGCGTACATCGGCACGAAATTATATTCCTCACCGTCCGATGCACGCTTTTTCGCATCGGTAAAGACAGCCTCGTGGATTATGTTGTCGCCCACCGCAAGAATGGAAACGCGTTTTACGGGGTCGACGGGCGGTGCCGTCGTCTCGGTCGTCTCCGTCGTATCTGCCGTCGTTGTATCGGGGGTAGTATCGGACACGCCCTCCGTATCTCTGCCGACGCCGCCCTTTGAAGGATCGGGAGAACGGAACAACCCGCATCCGCTCATGGCGGCGCAGCACAAAAGCAGTGCAAGAACGAGAGCCGTTCGTTTTGTATTCCGTTTGTACATCATAATAATGGGCACAGCGGCATTTCCCCGCTCACCCTATCTCCTTTTGGTTTTATTAGAAGACGGTCGCCGTACGCGGCATGCACATACGAGCGCCTGCCACGGCAACAGAGAACGCCTCCTCCGCGGTAGCGTAGACGTCGTTATTGATCTTCGTCTTCTCGCCGGCTTCGAGAGCATCAAGACCGACGAACTCACGAAGATGCGGTTCCATCGTGGCGATAATCTCGCCATCGCGGATGCGGTTCAGAACGGCAAAGATCTCCGGAATCGCACCGGCACCTGTGCCGGCAACCACGATCGAGCCGCCTGCCGCACAGTCTTTTATATGCATATAGGTGATATGATCACAAAGAAGGCGGAACGCCTCTGTACAGTCAGCCCCGACCTGCACGAAGTTTGCGGGATCGAACACACAGCCGAGCCTTCCGGGGAATGCCTTGAGAAGTTCAAGACAGCGCTCCGGTGTGTCACCGTAGATTCCCTTTTCGTTTTCGTGGCAAAGCTTCATACCGTACTCGTCTGCGATATCGAGCATCTGCCCCATGCGATCGGTGACCTCATCCTTATAAACGGAAACGTCCTTAGAGTCCTTGGGCATCAGAAAGCTGAACATACGGATGCGCTCCGCACCAAGAATACGAGCGATCTCACACGTACGGCGCAGTTTCATCTTGTGCGCCTCAAAATCATCCTCGAGCGTGATCTTACCGATCGGCGAGCCAAGCGCCGAGACACCGATGCCGGCAGCGGTGAGTTTCTCTTTTACCTCCATCGCTTTCTCCGAAGTGAGATCGGAAATATTGATCCCGTCAATACCGCGGGGCTCGATGAGGCGGATGCCGTTTTGGAGAAGTCCTTTGATCTGCTCCTCAAAAGATTCGGAATACTCGTCTGCAAAAGCGCTGAAACGGAAGGTTGCCATATGTGTGTCTCCTTTGTTTTACAAGTAGAGCCCGAAACAACCGATGTCGGCGGTTTCACTCTTAGTATTATACCAGTAATCTCTGACGTTTGCAACAGTCGGTTTTTATTTCAGTTCTACCACCGTAACGCCGTAATCACCCTCACCGTACGCGCCGGCGCGGAACGAACTGACGCGGGAATCCGTCTTTAGATGCCCCCAGATCGCGGCGCGAAGCGCACCCGTTCCCTTTCCGTGAATGATCGTTACGGAATGGATTCCGGCGACCGCGGCCTCATCCAGATATTTGTCCACCATAAACCACGCGTCGTCCCCGATCTGACCGCGTACATCAAGCTCCGGCTTGAACGTGCGGCTGACCATCGCTTTGTACTGCTTTTGGTTCTTACGATCCCGTTCCGCATCTGTTTCGGCATCCGCCAAAAGACGCAGATCCTTTACATTGGCGCGCGTCTTCACCTGCCCTATGCGAACGGATACATTGCCCTTTTTATCGGGATCGTCGACGAGCACGCCCGCCGTACCGAGATTACAGTGACGTACGCGGTCTCCCTTCACCAAGGGACGCGGGAGAACGTAGTCGTCATCTTCATCCATAGACGGATCGTACGCGCTGTCCTCATACTGATGGATGCGGGCGCGGATATCCTTTTTCGCCTGCGCCATTTTCTCGGCAAGCTTTTCGAAATCCCGTTCCTTTTTCAGTTTTTCAAGCTGATCGTAAATATAATTGCTCGTGGCTTTCGCGCTCAGAAGCTGCTGTTCTGCCTGAGCGCGCATCCGCTCGGCTTCTTTTTCAGCCGTTCCGAGCTTCTGGTTCAGTTTCGCCTCCGCGTTCTTCTTGAAGGATTCGTATTCGCGTCGGAGACGCTCCGTCTCGCTCTTCTCTTCCTCGAGCCGACGGCGCGTATCCTCGAGCTTTGCGATAACCGCTTCAAAATCACGCGATCCCGTATCAACGAAACGCGCGGCTCGCTCTACGATCGCCGGGGGGAGTCCCAATTTTTCCGAAATGGCGAATGCGTTTGATTTGCCGGGCGTACCGATCACGAGCCGATACGTGGGCCGAAGCGTCTCGACGTTGAATTCACAGGATGCGTTCACAACGCCCTCGGTCTCGATGGCGTACGCTTTCAGCTCCGCGTAGTGCGTGGTGGCGGCGCAAAGCGCGCCCATACGGCGCACCTCTTCGAGGATCGCCATAGCAAGCGCCGCCCCCTCGACGGGATCGGTGCCCGCGCCGAGCTCGTCAAAAAGCACAAGCGACTCGGGCGTCATCCGCTCCATAATCGAAACGATCCCCACCATATGCGAGGAGAACGTGGAAAGCGACTGCTCGATGCTCTGCTCGTCTCCGATGTCGGAGAACACGTCGTCAAACACGCAGACGGAAGAGCCCATATCAGCGGGAATATGAAGGCCCGCCTGTGCCATAAGAGACAATAGGCCGAGCGTTTTGAGCGTAACCGTTTTACCGCCCGTGTTAGGGCCGGTGATAACGAGCATCCCGTACTCGCCGCCAAGCGTGATCGTTACGGGAACGACCTTTTTCGGATCGAGCAGCGGATGCCGTGCGGCGCGGAGAGATACCGCCCGCTTCTCCGTAATCTCGGGCTCGGATGCATCCATCTCGACGGACAAGGCTGCCGCGGCAAACACAAACGCAAGATCGGTGATGTTGAGATAATTCGTCTCTATATTGTGCGAGATGTCGGCAACGGATGCGGAAAATTCCGCCAGAATCCGCTCGATCTCGTGGGTCTCCTTGCTCTGGAGCGCACGCAGCTCGTTATTCGCATCCACGACCGCCATAGGCTCAATAAAGAGCGTAGCGCCGGAGGACGAGGTGTCGTGCACCAGGCCTTTCACCTCGCCCTTATATTCTGCCTTTACCGGCACGACGAATCGGCCGCCGCGGGTGGTAACGATATTTTCCTGTAAATATTTGCCGAACGCACCACCGGTATACTTCTGCATAAGATCCTTGATCTTACTGTTGACGGCACGCATTTTCCGACGGATCTCGGCAAGCTGGGGGCTTGCCTCGTCTGCAATCATATCCTCGGCAATAATGGAACGCGTTATGCTTTCTTCAAGCGTACGATTGGGAAGGAGACGGTCAAAGATCTCGTCGAGTACCGTTTCAAAATCCCTCTCCCCGCGGCTGTAATCAACGAGAGCACGCGTGCAGTGAAGAAGTGAGGCAATATCCAGCAGTTCCCTTGTTGAAAGCGTAGCGCCTTTTACCGCACGCTCGAGAGAATCTCCCACGTCCCGAACGCCCGAGAACGGCGGCATACCCTTCACCATAAAAAGGCGTCTGGCGTCCGTCGTGCGTCCAAGGCGGCGGCGGATCTCGACGATATCGTCCGACGGGCGCAATTTTTGTGCCATCAGCTTTGCCCCGTCCGTAAGTGCGATTTCGGCAAGATGATGACGGATCTTGTCAAATTCCAGGGTGGTCAGTGTTTTATCCTGAAAACTCATGCGTTTTGATTCCTCCGTTTTTCTGACGGAAAGTGTATGTTACAAAAGCGATTTGTAAAAATCCAGTGTATAAAAGCCGTGCTCAATATGGTTGAGCAGATACTTCTCGCACACCCTTGAGAAGATCGGCATGTCCGACGCGGCAAGCGTAAAGGAAAGGAATTTTCCGACAGGCGACTCGACGGTGTACCGCATCGCCTTCAGCACCGCGGGCGTAAGCCTCAAATAAATATGCGCGGTTCCCTCGTCCACGAGATCGTCCGTGTGGCGTACGTTACGGAGGCAGTCTCCGCAGAGAAGCCGTCCGTTCATCACGTCAAGCGACAGCTTTGAGACGGATTCGGGATCCGCCCCACACACGTCGCAGGCAGTCAGATTCGGCAAAAAGCCCTCAATCGCGGCCGAGCGGAGTTCGAACGCCGCTTTCACCTGTGCGAGCGGAATATGTTTGTGATTGGCAAGCGCGTAGAGCGTATTGAGCGTAAGTCTCATAAGTTCTTCGTCCCCGATTCCCTCCACCGCCATCTCTGCCGCCACGTCGCAAAGATAAGACGCGAGGGAAAGCCGGTCGAGATCTGTCCTGAGCCCAAAAAAACTCTCGGTAAGCGCGCTGTCGGATATATAGTAATACCCGCGGGATTTACGCAGGATAAAATTGCTGTAGCAAAAAAGCTGCGTTGCGGCCATATGCTTGCTTTTGAGACTGCGCACCGCCTTGCCGGAGATCACGATACGCCCCATCTCCTCGGTGATGACGGTAAGAAGCTTATCGTATTCGCCGACGGGCGTTTCTCTGACTACAAGGCCGCGGACGGAAATCTGCTCCATCGTTTACGTAAGATCCTTCGGATTAAAGCCGAAGTTATTGAGGCTCGTATCGCTGTCGCGCCACTTCTCTTTCACTTTGACCCAGAGATTCAGATATACCTTCACGCCGAAAAAGGCCTCAAGATCCTCTCTCGCGTGCGTACCGATGCGTTTGAGCGTCTCGCCCTTCTTACCCACGATGATGCCCTTATGGGACGCCTTTTCGCAGAAAATCTCCGCGCGGATGCTGATGAGCGTTCCCTCATCCTTGAATTCCTCAATCACGACGGCCGTACCGTGCGGGATCTCCTCGGTGAGCGTACGGAGAATCTTCTCGCGGATCACCTCCGCCGCGATCTGCCGTTCCGGCTGATCGGTAGCGATATCCGACGGGAAGAACCACGCGCCCTCGCTGAGATAGCGCTTTGCCTCCTCTAGAACGATCTCCACGTTCTTTCCCTTCTCCGCCGCCGTGGGAACGAAGGCATCGAAATCATGAAGCGCCGCGTACTCGGTGATCGTCTCGGCGAGCTTCTCTTTGTTCACAAGATCAATCTTGTTGAGAACGAGAATCGCGGGCAGTTTCATATCCTTTATGTTCTCTATGATTCGTTTTTCCGTCTCGCCGGCAGGATAGCCCGCCTCGACGATCATGATGACGGCATCCGCGCCGCCGATCGCGGAGGACACGGATTTCATCATGTACGCACCCAGTTTATTCTTCGGCTTATGGATGCCGGGCGTATCAAGGAATACGAACTGATCCCCGCCTTCGGTCAGAATACCGGTGATGCGGTTGCGGGTCGTTTGCGGTTTTGAGGATACGATCGCTACCTTCTCCCCGAGCATCGCGTTCATAAGGGTGGATTTGCCCACGTTCGGGCGGCCAACGATCGCGATAAAAGCGGTGCGTGTGGCTGTGTTATCAATCTTTTTCACTTCGTTCATACTTTCACGCTCTCATTTTCTTTGATTCAAAATTTTCTGACGGCTCAAAAGCGGATCGTCGAGACGATCTCGCGCTGACGGCGGCACATCTCCTCGTCGTCCGCCTCCGAACGCTCGTGATCGTATCCGAGAAGATGCAAAACGGAGTGCACCGTAAGAAAAGCGACTTCACGTTTAAATCCGTGTCCGATCTCCTTCGCCTGCGTCCGCGCACGCTCAAGGGACAGAACGATATCGCCGAGCTCACAGCGGAAACCGGGAAGAGGTATCTCGCCCGCGGCAAAATCGTACTGTGGAAACGAGAGAACGTCCGTCGCGGCATCCTTTTCGCGGTACATGTGGTTCAACTCACGTATGCCCTCGTTGTCCGTAAACGTAACGGAGATCTGCGCCGGTTGATGAAATTCTTCATATTCGAGCGCCGCCTGCACCGCTTTCGTAACGACGAGCGGCACGGAAAGGTTCACACGGCGCACGTTCTTTTTGGAAAACCTGATTTTAACGTCCATATTTTTGTCCTACCGTTTCTTATTTTCGAGCGGCGCGGAATTTTTTCGTGTCGCTTTGTCTCTCCGCTGTCCGTGTTTTTCTCTCGCGTTCGTAGCGGTCGTACGCCATAATGATTCTCTGCACCAAGCGATGGCGAACCACGTCGCGCTCCGTAAATTCGTGCACGGCGATTCCTTCAATACCCGAGAGGATCTTCACGGCAGCAGCAAGTCCGCTCCGTTTGCCCATCGGCAGATCCGTCTGGGTAAGATCGCCCGTAACGACGATTTTTGAACCGCTTCCGAGACGGGTTAAGAACATCTTCATCTGCTCTTCCGTCGTGTTCTGTGCTTCGTCGAGGATGATAAACGAATCGTCAAGCGTCCGCCCGCGCATATACGCAAGCGGCGCGATCTCGATCGTCATTTTTTCAATAAGGCGAGAAACGTTTTCAGCGCCCATCATCTCGTAAAGCGCATCGTAAAGCGGACGGAGATAGGGGTCGATCTTGCTCTGGAGATCGCCCGGCAGAAAGCCGAGCTTCTCTCCCGCCTCCACGGCGGGACGCGTGAGAATGATCCTGGAGATCTCGTGAGAGCGAAGCGCTTTCACCGCCATCGCTACAGCAAGATACGTTTTACCCGTTCCGGCAGGGCCGGCACAGATGACGATCGTATTTTTCCTTATTGCTTCCACGTATTTTTTCTGTCCAACCGTTTTTGCCTTCACGGGCTTTCCGCGTGCGGTAACGAGAAAACAGTCGTCATCCAGTTCGGAGAGCTGCTCAGTCGCCCCCTCGCTTACCATACGGATCACATAATCCACGCTCTGATCGGTCAGCTCGTCGCCGAGAGCCGCCACCTTTTTAAGATAATCAATCGCCTCGGCACAGCGGCGCACACCGTCTGACTCGCCTTCAAGCATGATGCAGTCGCCGTCGCTCGCGTCGGCGGTATTGTACATACGGATGCCGAACGATTCTTCAAGGCGACGGGCATGAGAGTCGAATGAGCCAAAGATCCGTCTCGTTATCTCCGAGGAAGGCGTGAGAATTTTTTTCTGTGTCATGTGATTCCTTCCGTATCAAAATCAAAATTCAAAAAGCGGTATCAGTGGATGCCGATCTCCGCCGTTTCGGCAATATCGGCAATGCATACGGCACGCCCCACGATCCGGCAGACGCCATCTTCAAAAATGCGCTCCGTTTCGATCTCGAGGATCTCCGCATCCCGAAGAAGCCTCTCCATCTCTTTTTGATAGAGGATCATAGCGTCTGCAAACGCCTCTTCCTCTGTAACCGTTACCGTTTCAACGGCGGTCTCAAGGACCGTCTCGGTAGTAATATAGATGGGAAGCAAGAGCCCACCCGGCAATGATACCTGCTTATCCGTTATTATTGTATCATAAGTTGCATACTCAATTCCAGTATTTCTAAAAAGTTTTATCTCTTTCGCGAAAATTCTTACGGTTTTTTTCGTTTTTTCCGCCCCCGTAAAGACGGTTTTCGTTCTCACAAGGGGAGATTCCGCTTCGATCACCCGATTCACCTGTGCCAGAACCTCGCCTTTGGCATATTCGTACCGAAGGCCGTCCTCCCCTATCGTAAGCAGTCCGCTTATGAGAAGATCACCCTTTCGGACGATATCTCCGCGCTGGACTTCGGCGCGTCCGCACACCAGTCGAACCTCAAAAATCTGCCCGTCCTCAGCGGCAATCAGATTGGCGGCAGGGCTTCCCGACTCCCCACGGGATCTCGATCCAAGGTTCTCCCTCACCTCCACGTGCGCGAGCGTTCCCTCCATATTGACGGCGATCCACGCAATCTCGTCCGTAGTCAGAAGAAAATCGTTCTGAAGCACGTCAAAATCAATCTTGCGGAATCTCGTTCCCACACCAAACCCGAACTCCGAAAGCATCGATACAATTTCCTTATCAGGTAGCTTTTCATTGCCTGTTACGGACACCTCCCACACGACCGTCGTGGATTGCCACACGAGAACGGCAAACAAAATCACACCGACGAGTATTCCCCACCGTCCGCGGTATCGGTGGAGGAGCGACGGCAATCCGCGTTCCCGATCCCCACGGGCGAACGAACACCGCACGAGAAACCGACGGGCATCCGGGAGAAGCATGCGAAAAGACAATCCGCCGTCCTCTGTGTTTTTCATGTGCCACGATAGAAGGTTTTCGTCGTGAAGGAGATTCAGAACCTCCACCGCATGCTCGTGCGGCACGAAAACCGTTTGCCAGCCCGAGAGCCAGTTCAGAACACTTTTCATCATGGCTTTCTCTCCGCGTTTTCAAAATACACGGCGCATATTTCCCCTCGCAGCGTTACGCGGTCGGCAATCATCGTCTGCATTTGTAGGCATCTGCCTATAATTCGAACACATCCTTCTCTGACGCGGAGCAGGACCGTGTCAGTTTCATACTCCAGAACGCTGTCGCAGCCGCTTACCACCGCTTCACGGCTCCCCTTAACTTCCACAATACTGATCGGTGAAAAACACTCCGCCGGCACGTCGAGCGCGTCCGAAATCCGCTCGGAGATCCTCGTTCTCACACTTTTCAGTCCCGTTCTTTTGGAAGAGCGCATCTATTTTTCTCCTTTTGTTCATATGATAAAACGGGCACACCGCCGAATAGGGGCAAGTACCCTTTTTACTACAACATATGCGAAAGGATTTCGGATATGCGAAACGATCACAAAGCCTCATCCTCACGGTACGCCGTCGCCGTTTTGGCCGGTGCCGTTCTCCTTCTGGCGGAGTCGAATGTCGTGGGAGATGCTGCGTTAAATGCTTTAAAACTATGCGCTACCGTCATTATTCCGTCCCTTTTTCCCTACATGGTCATCGCCGGCATGATGGTGTCCCTCGGCGCCGCCGATCTGATCGGAAAATGGACCCGCCCGTTTTGCCGCCGCTTCTTTCGTCTGCCGGGTGAGTCTGCGGGTGCGATCCTTCTCGGCGCCCTTTGCGGATTTCCCGTAGGTGCACAGACCGCCTCGTCGTTGTTTGAACAAAAACGCCTCACCCCCGACGAGGCGGAGCGTCTGATTGCAATCGCCAACAATACCGGCCCCGCCTTCGTCATTGAGGTGGTAGGTGCGCACTGTTGGGGCAACCGTGGCTTTGGCCTGTTCGTATACGTTTCACAAATCGTAACCGCTTTCTTGATCGGTACCCTATACGCTCGATTCTCGCATAAAACGGAAAATTCAAAAAAAGCGGATCCCCCCAAAAGGGCACGGTATGCACCGAAAACGGATCTTCTCACTACACTTGCCGAAAACGTATCAAAAGCAGCCCTCTCCGTGCTCATCGTTTCGGGGTTCGTCGTGTTTTTCGCGGTCGTCCTTTCTCTGCTCTCCCGCATCCTTTCAAAGATCGGCGCGGATTTTCTTCTTCCCATCGTGGGCGTACTTCTCGAGTTCACAAGCGGAACGGCGCTTTCCGCAAAGCTTGGCGGAACGCTCGGTGCATTTCTGACGGGACTCGCGGTTGGCTGGTCGGGGATTTCCGTGTTTGCACAGTCTAAAGTGTTTACTTCCCCCCTCTCACTTCGTCTCACACCCGCCGCCGTCTCAAAAGCAATTCAAGGAGTACTCACCGGCGGTGCCGCCGCGCTGTATTACCGCTTTTTCTTTACCCGCTCGGTTTCTGTTTCCAGCTGTATCCCGATCACCGATACCCCCGAAATGCTCGTCCTCGGCGAGGTCGTACTCCTCATCCTTTTCTGCCTCGTCCCCGCTTTATACGAAAAAAAAGAGCGCCGCACCCGTCCCTCTTGATTTTTGCCGAAATATCTGCTATACTGTACGTAGACTTTAATGGATGGTGAAAAGTTATGCCGAAACAGACGAAGGCGAGACCGGAACTTGACAAACTTTGTAAATACTGCGAGCTTGCGGCGTCCCTCAGCGATCCCGATTCGATGCTCTGCAAGAAACGCGGCGTTGTAAACGCAGGCTATCACTGCCGCGCCTTCCGCTACGATCCGCTCAAGCGCGATCCCGGAACTGCACCGAAGCTTCAACCGTTTACGCCGCCCGAAACCGATCTGTAAAACTGAAAACGCAGAGGAATGGCTACGCCCGCCTCTGCGTTTCTTTTTCTCAGGCGCGGTTTCCCTATTTTTTCACACACAACTGTTTACAAACCGTCTGAAAGATGATATAATAACGGTGTGTGCCTTAATGTACGTTATGACATAAATTCCTGTCCGCACACGGAGGATATTTTGATTATTGCACTTGAACAAGCAAAACAGGAGCTGAACGCGTTCAGCGGTCAACTCATCGAACTGGGCAAAGCACTCCGTATTGAGGCTTTGCGCGAGCAGGCAGAAACGCTCGAAGAAAAATCCCAATCCCCCGATTTCTGGAACGATCAGGAAAAGTCCACAAAATCTCTCCAGCAGTTAAAGCAGCTGAAAGATAAAATCGAACGGTACGATTCTCTGGTACAGCGCCTCGAGGACACCGTCATGATGGCAGAAATGGCCATCGAGGAAAACGACGAAAGCGTAACGGACGAGATCCTCGCCGAAAAGGAACAGATTTTTGCAGACGCCGAAAAGCAGCGCATCGAGGTTCTTCTCTCCGGTCAGTACGATAAAAACAACGCGATCGTGTCATTCCACCCGGGTGCGGGAGGCACGGAGGCGCAGGACTGGGCACAGATGCTTTACCGCATGTATACGAGATGGGGCGAATCCCACGGCTTCACTGTAAAGCTTGCCGATTGGCTGGACGGCGATGAAGCGGGACTCAAATCCGCGACCATCATCGTAGAGGGTGAAAATGCCTACGGCTATCTGAAGAGTGAAAACGGCGTGCACCGTCTCGTGCGCGTGTCCCCCTTTGACTCTTCGGGACGACGCCATACCTCGTTCGCTTCCGTTGAGGTAATGCCGGAATTCAGTGATGAGGACGCGGATATCGAAATTCGCGAGGAAGACCTTGAGATCACCGCGCACCGCTCAAGCGGCGCCGGCGGTCAGCATATCAACAAAACGGACTCCGCTATCCGTATTGTCCATATTCCGACGGGGATCGTCGTCGGATGCCAGACGGAAAGAAGCCAGCTGCAGAACAAAGAAACTGCACTCAAAATGCTGAAAAGTAAGCTTTTGGAGATCAAAGAGCGCGAAAAACTCGAACGCATCGAGGATATTCAGGGCGCCAAGGTAAACATCGAATGGGGCTCCCAGATCCGCTCCTACGTCTTTATGCCGTACACGCTCGCCAAGGATACCCGCACCGGTTTTGAGGTAGCGGATATCGGTGCGGTTATGGACGGCGAGATCGACGGATTTATTAACGCATACCTGAAAATGAACGCCGAGCAGTAATTTCTCACGGCAAGGAGGATACCGCATGAACGCCGATACCGTACTCTTTGAGGGCATGACCTCCATTCGCGCAGTGATCGAAGGCGGGCGGAATGGTGTGCACGATCGGCGAATTCTCCGCGTTTTCATTGATCACACGAAGAAAGAAAGCCGAGCAAAAGAGATCGGCTACCTCAAAGCCGTTGGGGTTGAAATGGGCTTTCCCGTTACCGAGTGCGACGCTTCTGAGATTGACGCTTTGGTATCCGGTACAACCCACGGCGGTATCGTTGCCGAATGTACAGACCGCGCGATCCCGTCGCTCACAGCCGATTCCCTTCCCAAAGGCGGATTCGCCGTAATGCTTGAAGGAATCGAAGACCCCTTCAATTTCGGCTACGCACTGCGCACCCTATACGCCGCAGGCGCTGACGCCGTGATCCTCTCGCCGCGTAACTGGATGCACGCCGCGGGTACCGTCTGCCGTTCATCCGCAGGTGCCTCGGAATTATTGCCTTTGTACATAGCAGATGGTATGGATGCCGCCCGTATTGCAAAAGCTGTCGGCTATAAGGTCGTATGCGCCGGCATACGCGATTCGGTCTCTGCATTCGATGCCGATCTCAAAAAACCCGTATTTCTTATCGTAGGCGGTGAGAAGCGCGGCATTTCCCGTGCGCTTCTGAATGAAGCGGACACCGTCGTCCGCCTCGATTACGGACGAGAGTTCCGCGGCTCCCTTTCCACAGCGTCCGCGGCTTCGGTTCTCGCTTACGAGATTCTGCGCCAAAACAGATAAAAGGAGTTGTTGCATTCATAAACGCAACAACTCCGCGAGCATTCCCTTGTCCGCTGAGGCGGTCATTTTTGCCCGTTTCGGGCAAAAAATCGGGAAGTCTCGCCACATATTCCTTTGAAATTTCAAACATTTGGGGCTGCCGCGTCTAAACGCGGCAGCCCCTTTTATTTTTAATATTTGTTTTCAAGCCGCTCGTAGATCGCGTCGATAGCGCCTGATACCGCGTAAATCACAAGAACTGTAAAGACGCACGAGCACGCGATGTGGAGAATCCACAGTTCCGGATAATACATCGCAGTAGTAAACGAAGTAGCACGAAGGCCTAAAAATACTGTTCCGCCAAAGCCCACAGCAATCATACGGGCATACACACCCCGCATGATCTCCCTCGTGCGTTCCATCGGATCGTACTGCGGCGCCTTATGCGTATTCGAAAGAAGCGCGGCGTGCTGTCTGAATACCCGACAGAGAATCACCGCGAACCAAAGAAACGCTACAAGAAGAAGCACAAATTCGGCCGTTCCGACGATCCGAATGGGCTTATAGAGACGTGCGGCGTTTGTAATGAATCTGGCGGCTTTCGCTTCGTATTCCGCAAAGTACGGAACCTGCAAAAACAAACCGACAACGGAAAGGGCGGCGGAAATGCCGGCGGGAATATAACCGTAAAGCGCGCTTTTGTCAAAGCGGGCAAGGATGCGGAGTGCGAGAGCGAGCACGCCCGCCGCAATAAACGACGGAAAAACCTGGAGTCCATCTAGTTGGAGCGGGAACAGCGCCACAGAGAAAATGAGAAACATAAGGAGAACGTTTTTCATCTGCAGAGCCGCGAACATTCCATGATCGGAGAGAATCTCGTTTTCATAATGCGCGAAAACAGCTTCGCTCAGTTTTTCATCCTTGCGCATACCGTTCACATAGATAAGCGTGCGCACGAGCCAAATTATTCCGATGATGAGAACGACAGCGATCTCGAGCGTGTAAAATATCGGCTTGAAATGGGCGAGTGTCACACCTGTGTGTGCATCCGCAGACAGACCCGAGCGCAGATCGAGCGCCGTGAGTTCCGGCAGGATCGAGCCCAGCGTTTTTACGATAAAGAAAACGAGCGTAAACAATTTCAATTTTTCCGAACGCTCGGTGAATTGCCCTTTCTTATCCGTTACCGGATAAAATACGCTTTGGGCATCGTACCGACGTCCCAGATCGTAAAAGCCGTCAAAAACCTTTACAATAAACGGAATAGCGTACATAGCCTCAAGAACACCGAACGAGAACACAAGCAAAAGCGTAAACGAATCAGATTTTCCGGGGATAAACAACACGGATGCAATTCTGACCGCCGTTATAATCACCAGCTTCCAAAGAAGGCCGCGTGCATCGCGGAGCTTCTCCGTGGAAAAGGATATGGCAAAAAGGCCGCGGTAGATAAGGAGTAATCCGATAAAGTCCGGCAGAACATCAAAAATATGTACGTTTGGGTTAAAGAGAAAAACAATCCCCGCCGCTATGAGCGAAAAGCCTTTGGCTCTTTCTTTCGTTTTTACCATAAATGCTCCCATTACTTACGTTTGGATTTTTGTTTGCGCTTCACGCGGAGGTAGCCGGGTTCAGCCTCTTCGGCATTTTTCGACGGCGTTTTTCGATCTTTTTTCGGACGGAGATACGCATTATCAAACACCTCATCCGCTTTTTGATTAAATCGGTTAATAAACGCAAAGCGGCTCGGTGTGCGCTCACCGCTCTGTTGCCCTTCAAGACAGATGCGGCAATAACAGGAGTGGATGAGAATGCCATTGAGTATGAGTATAACGAGTCCGAAAACCGTAATCACCAAAGAAGCGATATTGCCGATGATCCCAAGATACGGCAAAAGAATCACCGCGGCGATATAACCGAAATAATAAAGCAGAAGATAGAGGATATTGCGCTTTGCGTGCTCTGCTTCCTTCGGAAGATCAACCTTCAGCGCTATGAAATAGATGCCGGCAAGGATAAAGAACTGCAAAGAGAGAGACGCCACCGCAATACCGAAGCTGAACGCCTTTACGACAAAGCCGTCTGCGGGAATCATTTTGAACATAAGGAGAACCGTACGGGAAAGGCACAGAAATATGTACGCGATATCCGCCCACATCGCACGGTAAAAGTTTTTACCGTGCGCCGAAAGCTTTGATAGGCCCAAAAGCATCAAAGCGCCGCCGACGATGTCGAAAAAGAAGTACATATCGGCTAAAGTGAAGGCGAACGCCATGAAATAGCCGAGCAAAAGATATCCGAATCCCATAGATTATTCTCCGTCGGACTCGCCCATGCCGGGCTTGCCGCAGCACTGCTTATATTTCTTTCCGCTGCCGCAGGGACAGGGATCGTTGCGGCCGACCTTGTCTTTATTGACGATCGGACGAGCGGGATCGGATGCGGCAGGCGTGGCGGGACGTGCAACAGGGCGCTGCACCGGTCGCTTCAAGGAGAGCGGGCGGCCACTCGTGCCGGTTTCCCTTACCACCTGTACGCGCTGCATCGGGTTCTGCGGCAGAACGGACAGAATCATACGGGCGGAATCCTCGCGGATCTCCGCGATCATTTCGTCGAACAGATCCGCCCCCTGGATACGGTACTCACTGATCGGATTACGCTGTGCATACGCCTGCAGGCCAATACTTTCCATCAGGCTGTCCATCGCTTCGAGATGCGCCATCCATTTCTGGTCGACATTACGGAGCAGAACGACGCGTTCCACCTCGCGGAAATTCTCTTCCCCGAAGAGAGCCTCCTTTTCCGCATACAGCTTTTCCGCACGGGCGAGAAGCGTTTCGCGGATTTCCTCGCGCACTTTTGAAGCCGAACCGGAAATCTCGGTGAAATCGCTTTCTTCGGTCAAGAGGCCGCGGTATTTCTGGCGGAGTCCCTCAATATCCCAAGCGGAGATCTCGTCCTCGTGGAGGAACTGGTCCACCGCATCGGAGACGGTGCCGCGCACCATACCGAGAAGTTTTTCCTTGACGCTCTCGCCCGAGAGCACCTCGCCGCGCTGGTCATAGATAATCGTTCTCTGCTGATTCATCACGTCGTCATATGCGAGGACGTTTTTACGGCGTTCGAAGTTGTTGTCCTCAAGCCGCTTCTGCGCCGATTCGATGGAACCGGAAAGAATCTTCGCATCGATCGGATCGTTTTCGCTCATGCCCAGTCTGTCGACGATGCCAATAATCCGCTCACTGCCGAACAGGCGCATAAGATCGTCTTCGAGGGAAAGGAAGAAACGGGATTCGCCCGGATCGCCCTGACGTCCGGAACGACCGCGCAGCTGGTTATCGATACGCCGGCTTTCGTGCCGCTCCGTACCGATGACGAAGAGCCCGCCGGCCTCACGTACCTTTTCCGCCTCGGGGTAGATTTCTTCCTGATATTTCTTGTAGAGTTCGCGATACACCTCACGTGCCGCCATCGCTTCTTCGCTGATCGACATAGAAGAACCGGTAGCAAGCGCGATCACGTCTTCTTCGTATCCCTGCTGACGCATAGCCGCCTTCGCAAGATACTCGGCATTACCGCCGAGAAGAATATCCGTACCGCGTCCAGCCATGTTGGTGGAGATCGTAACGGCGCCGTATTTGCCCGCCTGCGCGACGATGTCTGCCTCTCGGTCGTGGTATTTCGCATTCAGAACCGTGTGCTTGACACCGTTCATCTTCAGCTTGCGGGAGAGCTCCTCCGATTTCTCGATCGACACGGTGCCGACGAGCACGGGCTGTCCCTTGGCATTACATTCTTTGATCTGCTTTATGATTGCGTTATCCTTACCGTTCTTCGATTTGTAAACGGCGTCGGAATGATCCGTACGGATCATCGGCTTGTTCGTCGGGACTTCCACGACGTCGAGATTGTAGATCTCGCGGAATTCGTTTTCCTCGGAGAGTGCCGTACCGGTCATGCCGGACAGCTTTTTATACATACGGAAATAATTCTGGAAGGTGATCGTGGCGATCGTGCGGTTTTCCTTTTGGATCTTCACGTTTTCCTTAGCCTCGATCGCCTGATGCAGACCGTCAGAATAGCGGCGGCCGGGCATAATACGGCCCGTGAAGGAATCGACGATAAGAACCTCGTTATCCTTGATGACGTAGTCTGTATCGCGCTTCATGATGCCGTACGCGCGGATCGCCTGATACACGTGGTGGGAAATATCCGCGTTCTCGGGATCGGATAGGTTCCCAATGCCGAAGAATTTCTCCGTCTTCTCGATACCTGCGGCGGTAAGCGTGGTGCTGCGCGCCTTCTCGTCAACGATATAGTCCGCGTCGATGTGATCGTGCTCTTCTTTGGAATCAAGTTCCTTGATGACGAATTTTCGCATAGTACGAACAAGCTGATCCGCTCTGCCGTACAGCTCATCCGTCTTCTCGCCGGAACCGGAAATGATAAGCGGCGTACGCGCCTCGTCGATGAGAATGGAGGCCACCTCGTCGACGATCGCGAAATTGTGTCCGCGCTGAGACTGCATCTCCTTGTAGAGGATCATGTTGTCTCTGAGATAGTCGAAGCCGAATTCATTATTCGTACCGTAGGTAATGTCGCATCCGTACGCGTGCTGTTTCTGAGCGCGGTTCTGGTTGTGGACGACAAGTCCCGTCGTGAGACCGAGAAATTCGTGAATACGTCCCATTTCCTCGGAGCCGAGCCGTGCCAGATATTCATTAACCGTAACGATATGGACACCCTTGCCGCTCAGTGCGTTCAGATAGGACGGAAGGGACGCAACGAGGGTCTTACCCTCACCGGTCTTCATCTCTGCCACGCGCCCCTGGTGAAGGAGAATGCCGCAGAGCACCTGTACGTCGAAGGGGCGCTTGCCGAGGACGCGGTCTGCCGCTTCCCTGACGAGCGCGTATGCGTCAGGCAGGATATCGTCAAGGGTAGACCCGCCCGCAAGTTCTTTTTTGAAAGCGTCGGTCATCGCTGCCATCTCGGCATCGGTGAGCGCTTTGTATTTCGGTGCAAGATCGTTTACCGCCCCCAAAAGAGGACGGATCTTTTTAATCTGGTGATCACTGTACGATCCGAACAGCTTGGTAATGATACTCATTTCGGCAGAAGACCTCTCAAACGATTTATCTTTATATATGGAACTTCAAACACTTATCTTATATAGTATACAACATTTGCTGTACAGAAAGCATTTCATTTTTGTAAATTTATTTGAAATGCTTGACCCTTCCGCGAAAAACTTGCATTTTTTATAAAAGTGGCGTATAATAAACACATATTTTGCCAAAACGGAAGGATTTTCGTATGGGACAGATCAACATCGTACTGGTAGAGCCGGAAATTCCGCAGAACACGGGCAACATCGCTCGGACCTGCGCGGCCACCGGTGCGTCTCTCCATCTCATCAGACCGCTTGGTTTTGAGATTGACAGTGCCAAACTGAAACGTGCGGGACTCGACTACTGGGACAGTCTCGACATTACGTATTACGACGGTATCGACGATTTTTTCCGCCGTCATCCTGACGCCGATTTTTACTGTTTCTCCTCAAAAGCACCCAAATCGTACACAGAGGCAGAGTACCCCCTGCCCGTTTATTTGTTTTTCGGGAAAGAGACAAAGGGGCTGCCCGAGGATTTCCTCCTTACACACAGGGATCGGTGTGTCCGCATCCCCATGCGCGGCGGACAGCGCTGTCTCAACCTCTCAAACGCGGCGGCTGTCGGCGTGTATGAGGTTCTGCGCCAAAACGGGTTTCCCGAACAAATGACCGGCAGTACTTATCTGACCGAAGCGGACGTCAGATCATCGGAGATAAAAGCACCATAACGCTTCGGATAAGCCTGCGCCAAAAGCCGCAGCGGCAATCCTCTTCCGTGATACGGCGGCATTTCTGTACGGTATTGATATAGTCCTCTTTGATTTTTTCGATCTCGCCCACACCGTACATCCACACACCGCATTCAAAATGCAGATACAAACTGCGGAAATCAAGATTTACCGTGCCGACGGTCGCATACCGATCGTCAGAGATGAACGTTTTTGCGTGGATGAATCCGGGGATATATTCGTACAGCTTTACCCCGTTATCAATGAGATGCTTGTAGTACGCCTTCGTCGTTTCGTGGACGAAGAACTTGTCCCCGATCCCGGGCGTGATGATACGCACGTCCACACCGCATTTGGCGGCGTTGCAGAGCGCCGTCTCCAGAAGATCATCGATAATGAGATACGGTGTCGTAATGTATACGTACCGTTCCGCACGATTGATCATATTGAGATAGATCGTCTTGCCAACCGGCTCGTTGTCGAGCGGGTTGTCGGTGTACGGCTGCACGTAGCCACCGCCCGTTTCACAGCCACTGTTTTCGGGCTTATAGTGATCGTACGATTCCGCTGCGGCGCCCGTCTCGCTGAGATAATCCCACATAGTGAGAAACATGACCGTCATACTCCACGCGGCATCTCCGCGGAGCATGACGGCATTGTCTTTCCAGTGTCCGAAGCGCTCGATCTCATTTATATATTCATCCGCAAGATTGATGCCGCCGGTGAAGGCAACCTTTCCGTCAATGACACCGATTTTTCTGTGGTTACGGTTGTTGAGGCGTGCGGACAAAATAGGAATGAACCGGTTGAACACGTGACAGCGAATGCCCCTTTTGGCCAACTCACGAGGATAATTGTCGGGAAGATGCGTGATGCACCCCATATCATCGTAGATGAGGCGTACATCCACGCCCGCTTTTGCTTTTTCGGTAAGGATGTCGAGAATCTCGTTCCACATCCGACCCTCCGCGATGATAAAATACTCAAGGAAGATATACTTTTCCGCCCCTCTCAGTTCACAACGAAGGGCCTCAAACATGTCCTCACCGAGCGGGAAATAGCGTACATCCGTATTCTCAAAAACCGGACACGTCGACGCCTTCGCGATATAGCGGGACTGAAACGCCGCCGAGGGATTCTCTACCTCAAGGCGCTCGACAATCTGCCCGTTTTCGGGCAAGGTGTTTCGCATCGCACCCGAGATCTTCGACATTTTCTTTTTCGCATGCTCGGAGAGGCGGTTACCGCTGAATATGAGATACAACATACTGCCAAAAATCGGAATAAGAAGAACCGTAACGAGCCACGCGATCATATACTCTGCCGCATCCTTGCGGTTAACGATTCTGAGGGCAAGAACGAAGGATACCGCCAGGGAAACGAAATAATAGATAACGAAATACTCCGTAAAACGAATCGCAGAGACAAAGAGCAGAACGAGCTGAAGAAGAATGAGCACCGATACGATAACGATACGGCTGAAAAGAAATTTGAGCAGTTTTTTCATCTTTGCCTCCTACGGTATACTATATACGGATAGTATACCATATTTTCCCGAAAAATACAAGGCAGAAAGCATTTGCTTTCTGCCTTGTTCTCGTTTTGATTACAGAATGATGCAGATGAGCCCGCCGCTCCCCTCGTTGATGATGCGGGACAGCGTTTCGCCGAGTTTCAGCCGTGCGTCCGGAGGCATATGGGAAAGTTTCGCGTGCAGTCCATCGTTCACCAGCTCATAGAGCGATTTCCCGAAAAGATTGGATTCCCAGATCTGTTTCGGATCTTCTTCGAAATCACGGAGAAGGTTTTTCACCAGTTCCTCCGACTGCTGCTCCGTCCCCACGACGGGATTCAGTTCCGTCTCGATAGATGCACGGATCATATGAACAGAAGGCGCAGATGCACGGAGACGTACGCCGTACCCACCCGCTTGGCGTACGATTTCGGGTTCCTCGAGGGTGAGACTGTCAATATCGGGCATCACGATACCGTAGCCGTTTTCATCCAGTTCGCGGATCGCCTCGGCGTATTTATCGTACGCACGTTTGGCTTCAGTCAAGGTGCGCAAAGCCGAGATCAACTCCCGCTCGCTTTCCATCTCGATGCCGGTAAGCTCACCGATAATACGGTAGTACAATGCATCGGGCATTGTGAGCGCCGCCTCCACACAACCGGTACCGAGATTGATGTCGAAGAGGCGTACTTCTGCTTTCCCCTCTCCGCCGCCGGCGGCGATCGCCTCCGTGATAGCAGAAGACAGCGCGTCCCCGTACGCCTCCGCCGCGTCACCCACCTTTCCGAGAGCACGCGCCGTGCGAAGCACCGCATCAGAAACGGCGACTCTCAGCCAGTGATCGGCATCCAGTGCGCACATCCAGCCGGGCATATGAACGCGGATCTCACGGAGAGGAAACTCCATAAGCACCATACGGAGAATGTGCGCCACATCCTCTTTGTCCATCGTCGTACAGTTGATGAGCGCGACCGGTGCTTTGTACTTTTCTTCAAGTTCCATGGCGAGTTTTTCCGCTTCGGGTGAGGCGGGATTCTGAGAATTCAGAATAACCGCAAACGGCTTTCCGATCGCAGCGAGCTCGCGCGCCACCCTCTCTTCCGCCAAAAGATAATTCTCTCTCGGGATATCCCCAAAGGAGCCGTCCGTCGTTACGAGAATACCGATCGTAGAATGCTCGTCAATGACCTTTCTGGTGCCTGTTTCCGCCGCCTCTTCAAACGGAAGGGGCTCCTTTGACCAAGGGGTATGTACCATTCTCACAGCGCCGTTTTCGGTATCGCCGAGCGCATCGGGCACCATATATCCGACGCAGTCGATCATCCGTACGTTGACGCGGCCGTGCTCCCCGACCGGGATCTGCACCGCTTCGTCGGGGATGAATTTCGGCTCGGTGGTCATAACAGTGCGTCCACCCGCACTTTGCGGAAGCTCGTCGCGGGCACGCGTGCGATCATGCTCCCCCTGTATGTTGGGGATGACCACCGTCTCCATAAATTTTTTGATAAACGTGGATTTTCCCGTCCGCACGGGGCCTACCACACCAACGTATATGTCTCCGCCGGTGCGCGCCGCGATATCCTGATAGATGTCTTGATTTGTCATACCTATTCCTCCGCATATTCGTGATTTCTGATGCTTTTGCTTGATTGTATGCGACAAAGCCGAAAAGTATGACGGGCTGTCCGTGAAACACAGAATTTTTCAAAAAAAAGACTGCCGCATATACACGGACAGTCTTTTTTTACGTCAGAACAGCGTTAACTGGTTGGTGGCGGTCAGTCCCTTGAGAACACCGTTGCGTTCAAGAATCTCAATGACCGTTTTGGAGATACCGGCTTCGCGTTTCAGCATTTCCACGGAGTAGATCTCCCCCTGATCGCGGTAATGCATAATATTTTCCGCCGCCGTATCGCCAAGACCGGGCAGGGATGAGAACGGCAGACGGATCTTGCCGTTTTCCGGCAGATATTTGTGGGCGTGGGATTTTTTGAGATCCACCGGCAAAAAGCTGAAGCCACGCTGGTAATACTCGTTCACCAGCATGAGGGAGTTGTAAATTTCGACCTCTTTTTGAGAAAGTTCGTTTTTCCGTTTTTTGAGATCGAGCATCATCTCGTGCACGTGCTGTTTCCCGCCCATAACGATCTCCGAATCGAATCCGCCGGGCGCTGCGGAGAAGTATCCGGCGTAAAACTCCACCGGATAGTAGATCTTGTACCACATCAGCCGCACGGCATCCATAGCATAAGCGGCGGCGTGCGCTTTGGGGAACATGTACCTAACCTTCTGGAGCGAGTCGATATACCACTGGGGCACGTTATTCTCCACCATCACGGACATCATATCGTCGGGGATCTTCGCACCCTTTTTGTTTTTACGGACGAATTCCATGATCTTGAACGCGATGCCTTTTTCGACACCGTATTTTTGAATGAGGGTAAGCATGATATCGTCGCGGCATCCGATTACCTCGGAAACGGTACAGGTGCCGTCACGGATGAGATCCTGCGCGTTGCCCACCCACATTCCCGTGCCGTGCGTGAGTCCTTCAATCTGGAGAAGATCGGCAAAATTCTTCGGCTGTGCTTCCATTAAAACGTCGCGGCTCAGCTTCGTGCCCATCTCGGGCAGGCCGAGGGTAGACGTTTTCGAATCGATCTGATCGGGATGCACGCCGATCGGATCGGTCGCGGTAAAGCCTTTGTACGTTACGGGATCGGTCAGCGGAATGTCCAGCACGGGCACACCGGAATATTCCTCCATACGCTTATATTTCGTCGGAATATCGTGGCCGAGAATATCAAGCTTCAGTATCGTATCGTGGAGATATTTGAACTCAAAGTGCGTCGTGATCACGTCGGAGTTGGGATCGTCCGCCGGATGCTGGACGGGTGTAAAATCGCATATGTCGTATTCCTTCGGCACGACGATAATGCCGCCGGGATGCTGTCCCGTCGTTCGCTTCGTGCCGAGGCATCCGGATATGAGCCGTTCGATTTCCGCACGGTTGACGGAAATACCCTTTCCTTCAAGGAATTTTGCGGTGAATCCGAACGCGGTCTTGTCCGCGAGCGTGCCGATCGTACCCGCCTTGAATGCCTTACCTGCACCGAACAAAACCTCGGTGAACTTGTGCGCGTCCGCCTGTACATCGCCTGAGAAGTTCAGATCAATATCCGGCGTTTTATCACCGTAGAAACCAAGAAACGTCTCAAACGGGATATCGTGTCCGTCCTGCCCAAGCCTTGTGCCGCACTTCGGGCAGTCCTTGGGCGGCAGATCGAAGCCGGAGCCGACCGAGCCGTCCGTGATAAATTCGCTATGGCGGCAATTCGGACAGCGATAATGCGGCGGCAAGGGATTGACACGCGTGATGCCTGCCATCGTCGCGGCAAAGGACGAGCCGACCGAGCCGCGCGATCCGACCTGATATCCCTTGGACTCGCTGTTTTCCACGAGTTTACGGGCGATTATATACATGATTGCAAAACCGTTTTTGATAATGGAATCAAGTTCTCTGTCAAGCCGTGCGGCAACAATCTCAGGGAGAGGATCGCCGTACAGTTCTCTGGCCAAGGCGTTGCATTTCGTCGTCAGTTCTTCCTCCGCGCCGTCGATATGCGGCGGGTAGTTCCCCTCGGGGATCGGGCGGACGCTTTCGATCATAGCGGCAATCTTTTTCGGATTGTCGATGACCACCTCGCGCGCCGTTTCCTCGTCCAGATAGTCAAACTCCGCGAGCATTTCCTCCGTCGTACGGAAATAAAGTTCGGTCACCTTGTCCGCATCGGAGAATTTCATACCGGAGAGAAGAATCCGGCGGTAGATCTCATCCTCCGGCTCGAGATAATGCGCGTCGCATGTGGCAACGACCGGCTTTCCGAGTTTCTTGCCGAGCGCTATGATCTTTCGGTTCAGTTCACGGAGCGCTTCATCATCCGCCACCTGTCCCTTTTCGACAAGGAATCGGTTGTTGGTGATCGGCTGAATTTCGAGGTAGTCATAGAAGGAAGCGATCTCCTCGAGCTCATTCTGCGGTTTTCCTTCAAGCACCGCGGTGAATAACTCGCCCGCCTCGCAGGCAGAGCCTATTATAAGCCCCTCGCGCATCTCGGAAAGGCGCGTCTTGGGAATTCTGGGGGTTTTTCTGTAATATTTCAGATACGATTCCGAAACGAGCGTATAGAGATTTTTGAGTCCCACGCTGTTTTTCACCAGAATGATCTGGTGGTACGTTTTCAGTTTTAGGGGATCGGAACGCTCGCTCATCGCGGTGTTCAGCTCCGCCATCGAATGGATGCCCTCGTCGGCGAGTTTACTTATCATACAGTAGTAGATCCTCGAGAGAATCTCCGCGTCATCCGACGCGCGGTGATGATTGAAATCGCCAAGTCCGAAATACTCTGCCAAAATGTTGAGTTTGTGCTTTTTCAGATCGGGATTCACGTAGTGGGACATTGCCACCGTATCAAGATACGCGTTCGTGAACGGAAGACCGAGATCCTCCGCGGCACGGCGGATGAAGCTTACGTCAAAGCCCGCGTTGTGCGCGATGAGCATCCGATCACCGATAAACGAGAGAAATTCCGGCAGAACTTCACTGATCGGGCGTTCGTTTTTCACCATCTCGTCCGTAATACCGGTCAGCCTCACTACCTCTTCGGGGATCGGCACACCGGGATTCACGAGGGAGTTATACACCTCGATGACCTCCCCGTCCTTCACCTTTACGGCACCGATCTCAGTGATCTTGCAAGTCTGCGGGGAAAGGCCGGTCGTCTCGATATCGAAAACGACGACCTCGTCGTGGAAATCAGCCCCGACGCCACCGAACACCGCACGGGCGGTATCGTCAACGAAATAAGCCTCCACCCCATAGAGGACTTTCATGCCGAGTTTTTCCGCTTTGAGCATCGCCGTCGGAAACGCCTGCAGATTACCGTGATCGGTAATCGCCACGGCTTCGTGTCCGAAGCGGTGCGCCGTTTCAATCACGTCCTCCGGTTTCGCGGTTGCATCCATAGCGGACTGGCAGGTATGCAGATGAAGTTCAACACGCTTGTCTGTCGCGTTATCCTCGCGCTTCACTTGTTTTATCTTCTGAACGTCGCTGTAATCAATGTACAGTTCCCCGTCGAACTTGTCCACCTTGACACTGCCGCGCACGGCGAGCGCCGCGCCCGTTTTAAAAATACCGAACAGCTCGTCCTGGGCTTCTGCTTTTATAACCGTTTTTACGAAAATAGACGCATCTCGGTCCGTGAGACCGATCGTCACGGCGAGTTTCTCACCGTTTTTGATTTCTTTTACAGTCGTGCCGAACACCACACCGAGGACGGTTACGGTGCGACTGGCTGAGCGGATCATGGAGAGCGGCGTCAAGTCTTCAATGGCAAAAGGCGTGCCCGCCATCAACTCGGGGGAGGAAATATCAAATTTCGTCCGTCCGCACTGAACGACCGCTTCGGAAAGAACCGCAACCGTATCCGACGTCTCAAACAGAGATGCCACGCGCGGGAGAACGGGCTTTTCGGGATCGCCGGCAGAAGCTGCATCTGCGGCGGCAGCACGTGCTGCATACGCGGCTTGTCTTTCCGGGATCTGTGCGGCTTCGCTTCGGAGCCACGCATCCCTCGCCGCCTCGTATTCCGCCTGCACCTCTTTTGCATTCTCTGCGGTAACGATCTTCACCTCGTAATCGAGCGCAAATTCACTGCGGATGATCGCGGAAAAAAGCTGTCCCGTGCGGGCTAAGTCGAGAAGATCGATCCCTCCGCTCGGAAACGGAATGGAAACGGTAATGACGTTCCCGTCAAGCGCTGTCTCAAACCGATCAAAGAAGCCGTTTATGACCGTGCCGACGCGGCGGGCCTCGGCGATAACCTCCCCCATATAGGAAAGGCTGAAAAGTTCACTCGGATAGTGCGGAAAAAGACGAACGGAGTTTTGCGCATAGATCTCCATGAGCGCGTTTTCGGCCTCGTAAAGGACGTTTTTCGAGACGATCTTCGAAAGAGAAAGATTCACCTCGACCATGCGGCGCTCGCGGTCGGCACGCACGGACACGTCCGTCGCCGACTGAAACAAATCCCGCTGTGCCTTTGAAACGGGCGAATAGCGGGAAAAGATGTCGCTGAGAGTCCTTGTTTTTTTCGTATCAGCCATAATTATATCTCCGATGTGTTCCCTGCCGCTTTATCCTCGGCAAGGAAGGCATACGTTTCTTTCAGAAGCACGTCGATCACGTCCGCCTCCTCGATGCGCGAGACTGTCTCTCCGCGCCGGAAAAGGACGGCACATCCGTCGCCTCCCGCGACACCGAAATCCGCCTCGCGGGCTTCTCCGGGGCCGTTGACGACGCATCCCATAATGGCAACCTTGACGCGTTTGCCTTTCGTATCGATTCCACGGGCGGCTTCTTTGAATTTTGCCGCCAGAGAGATCAGATCCACCTTCGTTCTGCCGCAGGTAGGACAGGACACGATCTCAACGCCGCCCTTGGCGTCGAGTCCCAGCGTTCTTAAAATCTCACGGCCAGCCTCAACCTCTTTCACCGAATCGGCGGTGAGAGAAACGCGGAGCGTATCCCCGATACCGTCCACCAAAAGCGACCCGATACCGATCGCGTTTTTGATAAGGCCGGAGTAATCGTCCCCCGCCTCGGTAACACCCACGTGGAGAGGATAGTCGCACTGTGCCGCGGCCAGTCTGTATGTAGATACGGTATCTGAAACCGACGAGGTTTTCATCGAGATGACGATATCGGAAAATCCCATTTTCTCAAGAACGTCCGCCTGGGAAAGCGCACTTTCAACCAGCGCCTCGGGCGTGGGCGATCCGTACTTCTCGAGAAGCTTTTTATCAAGCGATCCGCCGTTCACACCGATGCGGATCGGGAGGCCTGCATTTTTGCAAGCGTCAGCGACCTCGCGCACCTTCCACTCCGCCCCGATATTGCCGGGATTTATACGGATCTTCGAGGCGCCCGACTTAACGGCCGCCAAAGCCAGCTTATAATCAAAATGTATATCGGCCACCAAGGGTGCCGTGATGCCGCGCTGTCGCATAGCGGAGAAGATGCCCGCCGCATCCATATCGGGAACGGCGATACGAACGATATCGCATCCGGCCCGAAGAAGATCGCGTATCTGCCGCTCGGTGGCATCAAAATCGCCGCTCGGCGCGTTGGTCATCGACTGCACCGTAATCGGCGCACCGCCGCCGATCTGGAGTTCACCGAGATGCACCGCGCGGCTGTTTCGAACGTTTTTCATAAAAATCTCCCCTCGCTTATGCGAAAAGTCCGACTATATCCTTTGCCATGATAAGAACCATGAGCACCATAAAGAGCACAAATCCGGCAAAGTGCACGTATCCCTCGAGCCGTCTCGGGACGGGTTTGCGGCAGATGCCCTCAATAATCAAAAACACGAGCCGTCCGCCGTCGAGTGCCGGCAGAGGAAGCAGGTTCATAACGCCAAGATTCATACTGATCACGACTGCCATATAGATAAGATCCGCCGTGCTCTCGGCAGCCATCTCCGTCATAGCGGCGGCAACGCCCACAGGTCCCGATACGGCTTCCATGCCGTACCGTCCCGTTATGAGATCGTAGAGTGAATCGTACACCATCTTAATCGTGGAGGCAGAGCGAAATAACGCATGCTTTGCGACGTTCAAGGCCGTTTTCGCCTCACTGTACACGATGAAATCGGGCTTGCCGAAATCTACGCCGCTCTCCGTCATTTGTCCGAATCGCACGTTCTCGAGAACGATCTTCTCACCGTTTCTCTCAACAGTGAGTTCTATCGGCTCGACCCCCTTGCGCATGACCTCATACACAAGCTCGTTCGCGGTGAACACACGCGTTCCGTCTACCTTCAGTACGCGGTCACCTTCGAGAAGACCGCACTGGGACGAGACACTGTCCTCTTGGAAGGAATAGATCGTCGTAGATGCAAGGTTCGGCGCCGTGGCGATGAGAATCGACATCACAACAACGCCCGCAATCAGGTTCATCGCGGCACCCGCAACGGTGATAATTATTCTCTGCCAGACAGGTTTTTTATGAAAAGCATTTTCGTCGTCGGATTCCTCGTCCTCACCCACCATGCTGACGTATCCGCCAAACGGAATAAGACGCAAGGAGTAAGCGATATTCGTCTTTTTCGAGGTGTGCTTGATGATCGCGGGCCCCATACCGATAGCAAACTCGCGCACGGTAACGCCAAAGAGACGGGCGAAAAGAAAATGACCGCCCTCATGGATCAAAACGAGAAAACCAAATATGAGAATCGCAATAATTACGTACAGAAACGTCATAGGGAAAACCACCTCTCCTCTATCCCACGCGTGGGATGCGGTTAACGGTATTTTTTAAGAATCTCAGAAGCCCGGCTGCGCGCTTCTTTTTCCGCCGCATAGACATCTGCGATATCGCGGACGGGTGCATCCGGCGTTTGATGGATCGTTTCAAAGACGAGATCGGAAATCTGATTGAAGGAAATCTGCCCTTTTATAAAGGCGGCAACCGCCTCCTCGTCCGCCGCGATGAGAGCGGTCGGTACGATACCGGCGCGTGCGATGACCTCCTTCGCCGAGAACAGAAGCGGAAACGCCTCGGCATCCGGCTGATCGAACGTAAGATTTCTTACCTTTGTAAAGTCAATGCCCGATTCTTCGACGTCTGCGCGATGCGGACAAGTCAAAGCGTACCGAACGCAGGCGCGCATATCGGGCAGCCCAAGCTGGGCGATGACAGTATTATCAATATACTCCACCATAGAATGAATTATGCTCTGTCGGTGGATAAGGACTTCGATTTTCTCATAAGGGACGCCGAACAGACGCCACGCTTCGATCACCTCGAAACCTTTGTTCATAAGTGTCGCGGAATCAATCGTGATCTTCGGCCCCATTTTCCACGTCGGATGTCGGAGCGCTTCCTCAGGCGTAACGCCGGAAAGCTCGTCCCGGGTGCGTTCGTAGAACGGACCGCCCGACGCGGTCAGAAGAATCCGCTTTATAACGGAAGGATCTGCCTTGCCCGACAAGGACAGCGCACGGTTCTCAGCAAGGCACTGAAAAATAGCGCTGTGCTCGCTGTCCACAGGAATAAGCTCCCCGCCTGACGCGCTGAGCGCCTCAAAAATTAGGTCGCCCGCAGCGATAATGGCTTCTTTGTTCGCCATGCCAATGCGTACGCCTGTTTTTGCCGCCGCCAAAGCGCTCGGGAGTCCCGGAAGCCCCGCGATCGCATGAAAGATCACATCCGCGCCGCACGATGCGACGGCTTCCTCCGCGGCAGTTGTTCCGCCGTAGACCTTCACGTTTTCGCCTGCAAGAGCCGCGCGAAGTTTTTCTGCACTCTCCCGATCCTCCACGGTGCATATCTCCGGTTTGAAAAGACGTGCCTGCTCTGCCAACAGTTCCGTATTTCGGCCGCCGGCCAGCATCACAACACGGCATCCCATATGAGAAAGGGCGTCAAGTGCCTGCGTACCGACACTGCCGGTACTGCCAAGAACCGCGGCTCGCACGGGCTTGTTTGATTTCAAATTATACATAGCGCACCCGCCTTCGTTTTAAAAATGCCGATTTTAGTTATCACTGAAAGAAATGCAAAGAATCCTGAAACACCGTAAGGAAAAGCATAAACGGTGCCACGGACAAAACGCTGTCGAACCGGTCGAGAATACCGCCGTGGCCGGGCAGGATCACACCGAAATCCTTGATGCCGTATTTCCGTTTGATAAAGGACATAATAAGATCGCCGATCTGCGACATAACGCTTACCAGAACGCCTGCGATCGCCATAGACAAGTAGCTGACGGCGGTTACTCCACTCATAAAGTAGTTCACTGCCATGCCCCAAAGAACGGTAAACAGGGTAGTGAAAACGATACCGCCGATCATTCCCTCCACCGTTTTCTTCGGACTGATCGAGGGGATCAGCTTGTGCCGACCAAACCATCTGCCGCAGAGATACGCAAAAACGTCCGATATCCACGGTCCGTACAAAGTTACGACGAAAAACTGAAAACTGAATCCAAACGAGGCGTCAGCTAAAAGAACGAGACTGGAAAAGCCTGCAATGACGTAAAACGTGGGCGTGAAAGATGCAAATATCTTCTCCGCGTCGAGTGCACCGCCGGAAAACACGCCGACACTCAAAAGATAGAACAAAAAGACGAAGAGCATCGCCGCCCCCGCGGCACAGGCAACGGTTTCATCGGGGATAAGCCGACAAAGGATAGGCAAAATGACCGCCAATGCGTAGGTGGGCAAGGAAACCCTCCAAAATTTTCTGATGCCGATACAGCCGAGCATTTCGTAGATTGCAACAAGTGCCAGAAGAGATGCCGCCACAGGCAAAGCCCACGTATGGGTCAGAAAACATAGGGGGACGGTTACAAGAACGATTATAACGGCGGTAATAGCGCGCTTCAACATAACGATTTCCTTTCGAGGCCGGTCCTTACAGTACCGCGCCATATCGGCGGCGGCGGCCGGCGAAACTTTTCACCGCCGCTTCAAGGTCGTCTGCGGAATAATCCGGCCAAAGCGTGTCGGTAAAGAAAAACTCTGAATATGCAGACTGCCACAAAAGAAAATTGGACAGCCTGTATTCCCCGGCGGTACGGACGATAAGATCCGGATCACCGCAATGCGCGGTATAAATAGCCCCTGATATATCTTCTTCCGTAATGGACGTCTTGCCCGCAGCGATAAGCTTATCAAATGCATGGACAAGCTCCGCACGTCCGCCGTAATTGAGAGCGATATTAAGTAAACAGCGATTGTTTGCAGTCAGATTTTCAAGATCGGTGCACTTCTTCGAAAGTTCGGGTGCGAGCGCACTTTTGTCGCCTAGAAACACAAAACGGATCTTGTTTTCCTCGTTCTCACGCTCTGCATCCCTTACGAAAGAATCGAGAAGACGCATAATGGCATTGACCTCAGCACGCGGACGCTTCCAGTTTTCCGTGGAAAATGCGTACACGGTTACGGTATCTATACCGACGTCGCCGCACATACGAACGACCTTTTTGAAGTTCTCCGCGCCGTTTTTATGGCCGGCTTCCCGAGGCAAGCCCCGACCGGTCGCCCAGCGCCCGTTTCCGTCCATTATAAAGGCGATATGCGAAAGCCCGCTCTCCGAAACCATATGGCGGATCCGATCATACTGAATACTCTTATCTGTCATAACACCCTGAAATCTCTCTAATCGTACATTCGCCCCGGTACTCCGAAAAACGGGGCGCCGGGGTCGAATATGTGATGTCCGTTTTCAAACGGAACCTTAAATTTCCATGATTTCCTTGTCTTTTTTCGCGGTGATATCGTCGATGATCTTGGTGTATTTATCGGTAAGATCCTGCACAGCCTTTTCCGACTGCTTCTGTTCATCCTCGTTCATCTCGGATTTCTTTTTCATATCTTTGCATTTGTCGTTGGCATCGCGGCGGATGTTACGAATGGCAACCTTTGCGTCTTCGCCCATTTTGGCAACCTGCTTTTTCAGCTCCTTACGGCGTTCCTCCGTCAGCTGCGGGAAAGAGAGACGGATCGTTTTGCCGTCATTCTGCGGCGTAATACCGACGTCTGAGGCGAGAATCGCCTTCTCGATCTCCTTGTTCATTTTTGCATCCCACGGCGTGATCGTGAGGGTTCTCGCATCAGCAACGCGAACGTCTGCCACCTGATTGATCGCGGTAGGTGCGCCGTAATAATCTACGGTAACGCGGGAGAGAACGGCGGCGTTTGCGCGTCCGACACGAACGGTATCCAGATTGTCCTCGTAAACCTCGATGGCTTTTTTCATTTTGCTTTCAAAATCTTTAGTGTCCAGTTTCATTTGTCAGTGCCTCCTTTAACGATTGTACCGAGCGTTTCGCCCATAATTACTTTATAAATGTTCGCCGGATCGTTGAGTCCAAAGATATGGATCGGCATCTTATTCTCCATCGCAAATGCGGTAGCGGTGATATCAATCGCCGTAAGATGGTGATCAAGAATGTACATGTAATCAATGAGGGGGAGTTTTTCTGCCTTGGGGTCCACGCGAGGGTCGGCCGTGTAAATGGCGTCGATGTTCTTCGCCATAAGCGTTACGTCACACTCAAGCTCCGCAGCGCGGAGTACGGCTGCCGTATCCGTCGAGAAGAACGGAGCACCCGATCCGCACGAAAGAATAACGACGCTTCCCTTTTCAAGATATTCAACCGCACGATCGCGGAGATACGGCTCCGCAAACGAGTCCATCGCTACGGGCGACATCACGTGCGCGTCAATTCCCGCGCGAAGAAGAGCATCTTTCATACCGATCGAATTGATGACCGTTGCAAGCATACCCATATGGTCGGCACGGGTACGGTTCACGTCCGTACCACGCGCGCCGCGCCAGATATTGCCGGCACCGATGACGAGGGCAACCTCGACACCCGCTTCAACAGCACGGCGAATCTCGGCGACCACCGTATCAATATAATCAAAATCCAAAATAGACTCCGCATTGTTTTTGAGTGCCTCGCCGGACAGCTTCAAAAGAACGCGCTTGTAGGTGGGCGTCTGCATGGAAATCACCTCATCATAGTATATCTATAGTATATTATATATATTTTACTCCGAAATAGCAAATTTGTAAATAATATTTTGTAAATTTACAAAAAAATCCGCCGGCATTTTTGATGCCGGCGGGAACCGAAGCATTATTTCTTCACGAGGCTGGCAATTTCGTCAGCGAAATTATCTTCTTTCTTCTCAAGGCCTTCGCCTCTCTCGTAGATGTAGAAGCCTGCGATGCGGATGTTGCCGCCAAATTCCTTGGCGGTGTTGTCTACGTACTTCTGTACGGAGATTGCGTCATCCTTAACGTAAGCCTGCTCGGTAAGGCAAACCTTCTCGTAGAACTTGTTCATCTTACCCATGATCATCTTCTCAAGGATAGCCTCGGGCTTGTTAGCGTTGCGCTCGTCATTCTTCATGAGAGTCAGCTGGATCTGTTTCTCCTCTTCAATAGCGGAAGCGGGAACGGACTCCTTGTTGAGGTACAGAACGGGCATAGCTGCAACCTGGAGAGCGATGTTCTTTGCAAATTCAGCAAAGCCGGGGTTTGCTACGCAAACGTCATCAGCCTCGAAGTTGATGATAACGCCGGTCGTGCCCTTACCGTGGATATAGGTGCTCAGAACGCCGTCAACGATGAGGAAGCGGCGGATGTTCATGTTCTCGCCGATCATGAAGATCATGTCCTTCAGCTTTGCCTCAACGGTCATATCGGACTCCGGATAGGGGAGAGCCATAAGAGCCTCGAGGTTTGCGGGACGGTTCTTGAGAATGGTGGAAAGGATGCCGCGAACGAAATCCTGGAACTTCTCGTTCTTTGCAACGAAGTCAGTCTCAGCGTTTACTTCGATCATAGCAGCGGTCTTCTTGTCATCGGAGAGCATAATATCAACAACGCCCTCGGAAGCAATACGGTCAGCCTTCTTAGCAGCAACAGCAAGACCCTTCTCGCGAAGAACCTTTACAGCCTCGTCAAAATCGCCATTCGCAGCGGTGAGTGCCTTCTTGCACTCCATCATGCCGCAGCCGGTCTGTGCGCGGAGATCGGCTACCATCTTAGCAGTAATTGCCATTGTATATTCCTCCGTTATATTCAGATATAATATTCGACAAACCGATTATGCCTCAGCAGTCTCGGAAGCTTCTGCCTCAGCCTCAACGAGCTGCTCGCCCTGCTTGCCCTCGAGGACAGCGTTAGCGAGTACAGAAGAGATCAGACGGATCGCGCGGATTGCGTCGTCGTTACCGGGGATAACGTAGTCAGCATCGTCGGGATCGCAGTTGGTATCAACGATAGCAACTACCGGAATACCAAGTCTCTTGGCCTCAAGAACAGCGTTGTGCTCCTTGCGGGGGTCAACGATGAAGATAGCAGACGGCAGGCCGTTCATGTTCTTAATGCCGCCAAGGTTTCTCTCAAGGTTATACATTTCCTTCTGAAGAGCTGCAACTTCCTTCTTCGGAAGCATATCAAAGGTGCCGTCCTCCTGCATCTTCTCAAGAGCGTTCAGACGGTTGATGCTGGTGCGGATCGTCTTGTAGTTAGTGAGCATACCGCCGAGCCAGCGAACGTTTACAAAGTACATGCCGCAGCGCTCTGCTTCCTCACGGATAGCGTCTGCTGCCTGCTTCTTGGTACCAACGAAGAGAATGGAGCCGCCTTCGCTTGCCACGTCGCGGACAAACATGTAAGCCTCTTCAAACTTCTTGATGGTCTTCTGAAGGTCGATGATGTAGATGCCGTTACGCTCGGTGAAGATGTACTCTGCCATCTTCGGGTTCCAACGTCTGGTGTGATGTCCGAAGTGGACGCCTGCTTCCAGCAGCTGTTTGATGGATACGATTGCCATAGTTTTAATCTCCTTACGGTTTTTTCCACCACGCGAATACATCCTGAAGCCGAAATCCCGTAAACTTTTTCTTTACGGGCGGCACCGCCAGAAGTTCACATCGCGTGTGTGTGCTATGCGTTTTCGCATGCTTTGATATTATAACACAGTTTTATTCCGAAAGCAACAAATTTTCCCGTGTTCACAAAATGTTTACACATATTTTTAATAAAAAGAACAGCCGGCATACGGCTGTTCTTTTTTATGCCTGTGTTTTTTACATTTCAGCACTGTTTTCGTCAGAGACGCGGGTGCTGGAGAAGTCGTTATAGAACACGACGAGCGAATCCTCGCCGGTATAGCTGAGCAATTTCTCCATCACGGGGAGCTTTCTGACCTCGTCCTTCAGTCCGTCAATGGCTGCGAGCCATTCTTCGGCACTCATCGCTTCGATGCGGTCGTAATACTCTTTGCTGAGTTTTGCGAGTTCATCAAAGTCTGCCTTGGTTTCCTCCGTTACGTAATCCGTTCTGTACAGATTGATATACGGGCTGACATGCGATGCGAGGTTCTGCTGCTTTGCGCTCTCCCAGTATTCCATGGAGATGCCTGCGCCGGGGTACGTCATATATACGTTACCGGTTTCCTCAAGCTTCATCTTGTAGTCTTCGCTGAGGATGTCGATGACTTCGTCATTATCGAAGTTCTTCTGCCAGTGTACGCCTTCCACACCGTACTGCAGGATCGTGCGCAGTTCGGGGTCGGTGTTCAGCATAGTGAGCACTTCCATCGAACGTGCGACGCTCTTGGTATATGCAGAAACAGCAAACATAGAGGCATAGACGTTCTCCGTGGTAGCACGGGGCGTCTCGTAGATGTATACGTAATAATCGTCTTCGTATGCGTTCTTTACATTGATATCGCCCGAGATCACACCGACAGCAAACTCTTTTTCATTCTGGGGGTCCTTCGAGAAGCCGTTGGTCTCGGCAAGATACTTCATGAGGTAGACGGTATCAACGTACTCGTTATTGTTGAGGATAGATCTCGGCGGGCTGTATGCGTTGATGTCAGCCGCACGGGTGAGCTGCGTGGCGATCAGCGACCAGGAACCGTCCTCGGACCAGTGATATATGTCAGACGGCTCAACGGGAGCAAGGAACGGTGTCACGTCGGTAAATCTCTGCACGTCCTTAATAAAGTCGGCACACTGAGAAATAGTCGTTACCTTATCCTTATCCCAGTACAGCTCATCAACGAGGCGCTTGTTTACAAGGAGATATTTGTATTCGCCCAGCGGCCGGTTGTTGGGGATCGCGTACGTCATACCGTTGATCTTTGCATTGTTGATAAATGAAGGATATATGTACTGCTTCAAAATTTTGGACGTGCCGGTCAACTCGGCGTCCAACGCGGACAGAGCACCTCTCTCGTTGTACGCGAGGTAGTTATCGTAACCGCGAATAAGGAAGATATCCATCTGATTCTTTTCAACCTCGGGATACTTGACGACGGTCATACCGATCTCGTTCACGTAGGTTTCCTCCGTCTCGGCAGGTTCTTCCGTTACAGTCGTTTCGGCGGTGGTAGTGATACCCTGTGCTGCGAGCTCCTTAGCTTCCTTTTTCTTACGGTCGGCTTCCGCTTTTTCAAAAGCGATCGCTTCTTCGATCTCGGTCATTCTGGCTTCGATTGCCGCCTCGTACTCATCGCTCGGAACAGCATGGAGCTCAATAGCGGTTTCAAACTTCGCCTTCGTGATTTTACTGAGAGCCTCCTGTACCGCAAGAATTGCTTCTTCGGTCGTATCTTCATCCGTAGGGACCCAAAGAGTGAGCGTTACGGTAGTAAGTGCAGATTCATCGGTCGTGGTACCGGCAATCGTCTCGTCTCCTTTGTCGTTGGAGCATCCGACGGCAGCAAAACAGGAAAGCACCATCGTCAGAGCCAAAAGCAGGCACATAAGGTTTCTTTTCATTAGGAATCCTCCTTGTAATCAATGCGTGGGCATTATAGTAAAAGATAATCTTTCAATATTTTACACTATTTCAACGGCTGTGTCAAGGGACTTTTTCGACTCGAATCAATCAAGATAGTCTCTCAGTCGCTTGGAACGGCTCGGATGACGCAGTTTACGCAGCGCTTTTGCCTCGATCTGACGGATGCGCTCACGAGTGATATTGAATTCTTTGCCTACCTCTTCCAGCGTTCTGGAGCGGCCGTCGTCAAGTCCGAAGCGGAGTTTCAGAACGTGCTCCTCGCGGGGAGTCAGCGTGTGAAGAACCTCGCAGAGCTGCTCTCGGAGCAGTGCGTACGAAGCAGCATCTGCCGGTGCAGGCGAATCGTCGTCCGGAATGAAGTCACCGAGATGGCTGTCCTCTTCCTCACCGATCGGTGTCTCAAGAGATACGGGATCCTGCGCAATCTTCATAATCTCACGGACTTTATCGGCGTTCATACCGATGACATCGGCGATCTCCTCCGCGGTTGCCTCCTTGCCGCGCTCCTGCAAAAGCTGTCGGGACACGCGGGAAACCTTGTGGATCGTTTCGACCATATGGACGGGAATACGAATCGTTCTCGCCTGATCCGCGATAGCACGGGTGATCGCCTGACGGATCCACCATGTAGCGTACGTAGAGAACTTATAACCCTTTGCGTAATCAAATTTTTCGACAGCCTTCATAAGGCCAAGGTTTCCTTCCTGGATCAGATCAAGGAAAAACATACCCTTGCCTACGTAACGCTTAGCGATGCTTACGACGAGACGGAGATTCGCCTCGACGAGCTGCTGCTTGGCAACCTCGTCGCCCTCTGCCATACGCTGCGCGAGCAAAAGCTCGCGGTCCGCGTCGAGAAGCGGCACTTTACCGATTTCTTTCAGGTACATACGCACCGGATCGTCAATGGAAAGGCCCTCCTGCGTGAGAACCTTGTCCATCTCTTCGGGGCTGTCGATCTGATCGAGATCCTCCTCAAGATCTTCGAACTCCGCGGGGTTGATATAACTGGTTACCTCAATACCGTTGTTTTCCAGCGTCTCGTACAGCTTTTCGATCTGATCGATGTCATAATCGGCAAAATCGATCGCTTCAAGAATGTCGTTGTTGGTAAGCGATCCCTTGGATTTTCCTTTTTCAATCAGATCACTTACGTCTGTTTTCTTTTCGTTATCCATGCACTTTTTTCCTTCCGATATGTAGTTTTTACAAAGTCATGTATCAGAGCGCGGCGTAGTGTTTTTAAGTTCACCGCGTTTCTTTTGAATATGGTATAAAAAATCGTCGTCCGTTTTCCTTCGGTTCTTCTCGTTCTCGTCGCGAAGCGCACGTACGGTTTCATCAAAGACCGAGGGGCCGTTGTCCGTCAGCTGTTGTCGCTTATGAAGCATACTGACCGCGCGCGAAACCTCCTCTTGCGTGAAGGCCTCGGAAAGGAGTGCGAGATCAAAGCCGCCCGCTTGCTCTCCGTCCTTTATCGTCTCGTAGAGACGTCGCCCGAGCTCCGTCGGGAAATCGTCGGCATCGAGCGGTTTCCCGCTTACTGCTTGGGTCAGGTACTCTTTTCGGAGCATGACAAGTCCGAGAAGCGTTTCCTCCAGCCGCGCCGCCTTTGTGTGTTTGGCAAAATCCGGATTGACGCGATCGGAGATGCCCATGCCGGCGCGGTACAACTCCCCGGGTCGTTCCTTTTTCTCATTTCGCGCACGCCGGCGGATTGCCGAATCAACGTCGTTTTTAAGGCTCTTTACATCCACGCCGAGCACGGATGCCGCCTTCGCCGTGTATATTTCCCGCTCCACGCCGGAATATACATTTGATATCTCCGCCGTAATAAGCGCCGCGGCCTTGATCTTTTGTTCCGGAACGCTTATATCATGCTCGGCTAAGATATTATCAAGTTTGAAGTCGAAGCGGGTTCGCCCCTCGTCGAGGAGAGAGGCAAACTTTTTCGCCCCGAACGCTTTTATATATTCGTCCGGATCCTTCGCGCCGTCCATTTTGATCACGCGGGCATCCACACCCGCCTCAGAAAGAATGCGGAGCGCTTTGTTCGTCGCCGTCTGTCCTGCGCCGTCGCTGTCATAGGCGAGGACAACGTTTTCCGTATACTTGCGTATGATGCGTGCATGCTCGGGGGTGATTGCCGTGCCGAGCGTAGCGACGGCGTTCTCAAAGCCCGCCGCATGGAGTGTAATGACGTCCATGTACCCTTCGCAAAGGATAAGACGTTTCTCCGCGTGGGCCTTCGCGAAATTGAGCGCAAACAGATTGCGGCTTTTCTTGAACGCAGGCGTATCGGAGGAGTTCAGGTACTTCGGCTTGGAATCGTCAAGCACACGGCCGCCGAACGCTATGATATTGCCCGTTACGTCAATAAGCGGGAACATAAGGCGTCCTCGAAAGATATCGTACACATGTCCCTTTTCGCTTCTCGCGCAAAAATAGCCCGTAATCATCTCCTCGTCGGTGTAGCCGTTCCTTCTGAGGTGATCGCGCAGCGAATTGAACGACTGCGGCGCGTAGCCGAGTCCGAAACGGCGTGCCACCGTGGTGGAGAGTTTTCGTTTTTCGAGATACGCTCTCGCCGGCGCACCGATCTTGTCATCAAACAAACAGTCGCGGAAAAACCGCGCGGCACAGAGATTCATTTCGAGAATTCGTTTGCGGCCGACTTCGCGTTTTTCGTCGCGCTCGTCATCGGGAAGTGTGATCCCTGCCCTTTTAGCGAGAAATTCAAGTGCCGATCGGTAGTCGAGATTCTCTATCCGCATAACGAAGCTGATTACATCTCCGCCCGCACCGCAGCCGAAACAGTAGAAATGCGGCTCACCGTTCGTGAAGACGGTAAAAGACGGCGATCGCTCGCTGTGGAACGGACAAAGCCCGTGCAGGTTGGAGCCCGCACGCTTCAAGGGAACGTACGAGGAGATCACGTCCACGATGTCGCACCGATGCTTCAAGTCTTCAATTATGCTGTGAGGAATCATAGACGGCCCTCCCTTCCCTTTTATGTAGTTTTATCAGTTGTCGCCCTCCGGCGTCCGCCATACGCTGGGGATAAACAGTTCCTTGTACAGATCAATGGCGTACCGATCCGTCATGCTGGCGATATAGTCGCACACGCACCGTCCGAGCGGTTCCGTCTCCAGATTCCGACGATAGAGATCCGGCAGCTTATGCGGATAGCGCGTGTAGTATTCGTAAAGACGGGCAAGCATTTCTCTTGCCTTTACCTCCTCCGCTTTCGCGATCGGATTAAAGTATACGTTATCGAAAAGGAATCGGCGCAGGCGCATGGTAGCGTCCCCGATCTCCTCGGTCATCCGAATCGTGTCAGCACCCGCACTTCCTTCAATGACGGCGGAAACCATCGTATTGATGCGGTGGCCGTGGCCCTCGCCGAGTACTTTCAGAATATCGGTAGGAATATCGGAAATCTTCAGTATCCCCGCACGGCACGCGTCGTCGATATCGTGATTGATGTACGCGATGCGGTCGGCAAATTTGACGATCACGCCCTCAAGCGTGGACGCTATATCGTCGCCGGTATGATTGACGATACCGTCGCGGACCTCCCACGTGAGATTGAGACCGCGGCCGTTATTTTCCAGTTTCTCCACCACGCGCAGGCTTTGCTTATAATGGGTAAATTCGGGTGAATAGCACTGCTGCATAACGACCTCGCCGGCATGTCCGAACGGGGTGTGCCCGAGATCGTGTCCGAGGGCGATCGCCTCCGTCAAGTCCTCGTTCAGCATAAGCGCACGGGCGATGATTCTGGCAATCTGGCACACTTCAAGCGTGTGCGTCATACGCGTGCGATAATGCTCGTCCTGCGGAAAAAGGAAGACCTGCGTTTTATGGACGAGCCGGCGGAACGATTTCGAATGAATGATTCTGTCCCGATCTCGCTGGAAATCGGTGCGGTTGGGGCACGGCTCGCAAGGGTGGTCTCTGCCGCGTGTGTTTTCCGTCAAAAAAGCGCGCGGTGAAAGCGTCCGCCGTTCCCGTTCGCAAAAGAGCTGACTGACCGATTTCTCCATACGCGCCTCCTAAACATATTCTCAAAAGGTAACTGCAGATATAATATACGCAAAATTACTCTTTTTTACTTTTTTTGTCGAAAATTAATCTCACCCTATATGCGGGCGTTCTTCGTGTCCGATCACGTCGACCGAGGTTCTGCCGCCGGTCAGTTCCGTAAGTATGCCCGTTATCTCGTCCACGCGCTCTGCCGGAACGCCCGCGCGGATCGTTACCGCCTCATCAAAGTCCGCGGCATCTTCCGTAACACCGATTTTAGGCAACTGTACTGTAACCTTCTGATAATCGGAATAACTAACGCGAACCGAAAGAACTGCATAGTCCGCCATCGCAACGATCCCCGCGGCATCAATCGCAAGTTTTGCAGATGCCGAATATGCGCGGACGAGCCCGCCCGCGCCAAGAAGAACGCCGCCGAAATAACGGGTAACCACGACGCAGAGATCGGTAGCGCCGGACATTTTGAGCACGTTCAGAACGGGCACGCCGGCTGTTCCCTGCGGCTCACCGTCATCGGAATAGCGCGCTATTGCTCCACCGTTCAGAATATACGCGTACACGTTATGCGAGGCATCGTGATATTTTCGGCGCATTTCCGCGATGAGTTCCCGTGCCTCTTCCTCGGAGGTTACGGGTGCCGCCGTTCCGATGAAGATAGATTTTTTCTCCTCCATCTCTGCCGAAGCACGGCGGGCAAGTGTAATCCTTCCGCTTGTTTCTGCCATGTCAGAAATCCTCCAAAAGTCCGTCCTCGTCGTCCATAACGGAGTCGCGCACCGGACGGATGATATACGATGCAAGCTTGCCCCTGAGGCGGGCATCAACCGTTGCGGTAACGAGCACACCGTCCTCGGTGTATTCCACTTCTACGCCATGAGCAGAGGCGTATAGAAGATTCAACGCCGCACCGTCGGAATGCGGCAGAAGGAATTTCTCCCTCGTCCGTCCGCCCGCGGCGATCCGCTCGAGCGTCTCCTCAAATTCTTCTAGTCCCTCGCCGGTTTTCGCCGAGATGAACACGGCCTCACATCCGTTTTCCGAAGCCACGCGGCGCATTTCGGTAAGAGAGGTCGGATCGGTACACAGATCGCATTTATTGAACACGAACAGTACCGGCTTTCCTTCCGCACCGAGATCACGGAGAAGTCCGTCCGTTACCTTCAGCTGATCGGCAAACTCCGGATCGGATGCATCACACACGTTCAGAATCACATCCGAAAGCGCCGCCTCCTCCAAAGTGGAGCGGAACGCTTTTATAAGATGATGCGGGAGATTACGGATAAATCCGACGGTATCCGTCAAAAGAAGCTTCATGCCGGACGGCAGAACATACTGCCGCGTGGTAGGATCGAGCGTGGCGAACAGTTTGTCCTCTGCCAAGATGCCCGCACCCGTGAGCGTATTGAGAAGCGTGGATTTTCCCGCGTTCGTATACCCGACGATCGCACATCGAACGAGTCCTGAACGGTCGCGCGAAGCGCGCATTGTGGCTCTGGCGGATTCCACATTCCTCAGTTGCTCCTCCAGCGCGTGGATACGGGATTTGATCCGACGGCGATCCACCTCGAGCTTGGTCTCACCGGGGCCGCGCGTACCGATGCCGCCGCCGAGGCGAGACATATCCTTACCCTTGCCCGCAAGACGCGGCGCCGTATAACGGAGCTGTGCCAGTTCGACCTGCAGACGTCCCTCGGACGTAACAGCGTGTTTTGCAAATATATCAAGGATCAGCATAGAGCGGTCAAGAACCTCGACCTCCCTGTCGATCGCTTTTTCGATTTCGCGCAGCTGTGATGGCGAAAGCTCACAATCGAACACCACGAGCGACGCCTCTTCGGTATTGCAGAGTTCGGAGAGTTCCCGGAGTTTGCCGCTGCCGAAGCAGGTAGAAGCATCGGGGCGGTCTCGCATCTGCGTGACGGTGGCGACGAGCGCGGCGCCCGCCGTGTCAAGAAGCCGTTCCAATTCCCCGAGTGAGACCTCGCACTCGCGCTCGCCTCCCTGGGGAAAGATCGCGCAGGCAATGGCGCGGGGCATCTCGGACGTATCTTCGCGAAGTAAAACATTCTGAGCCATAAAATCCTCCTCACGGTCAAAATTCGACCGTATAAACGAAAAATCGGATAAGACGGGCGCTGAACCGCGCTTTGTCTTATCCGATTCGTGACATTACAGGTACAGATTATTTGCCGGATGCAGCAAGACGCTTCTTGAACTTATCAACACGTCCGCCGGCATCAACGAATTTCTGCTTACCGGTAAAGAACGGATGGCACTTTGAGCAAATATCAACGCGCAACTCACCGTTTGCATCGCCCTTGGTAGAGCGGGTAACGACAGTCTCACCGCAAGCGCAGCGGATCGTTACTTCTTTATAATCGGGATGAATTCCACTCTTCATTATTACACCTCTCTCTGTAGATATTCATATGGATGTATTATATCACACATTTGAAGACAAATCAATACCTTTTTCACACTTTTTTCTGATTTTTCAGATTTTTGTTTCGATCCTGTCCTTCAATCGGCGGATGATCTTCTTCTCAAGCCTTGAAATGTACGATTGCGAAATGCCCAGCATATCTGCTACCTCTTTCTGCGTCCGCTCTTCCCCACCCGTAAGACCGTATCTCAGTTCAATGATGAGCCGCTCCCGCTCGCCGAGCTCGGAAACCGCCGCGCGGATCGTCCGTTCATCCTCGCTCCGCTCGAGATCGCGTCCTACCGTATCCTCCTCCGTTCCGATGACGTCCGACAGCAGAAGCTCGTTCCCGTCCCAGTCGATATTGAGCGGCTCGTCAATAGAGACCTCTCCGCGAAGGGAGGAATTTTTCCTTATGTACATAAGTATCTCGTTTTCGATGCACCTCGAAGCGTACGTCGCCAGCTTGATCTGCCGTCCCGCCTGGAACGTACGGATCGCCTTGATAAGTCCGATCGTGCCGATCGAGATAAGATCCTCGATCCCGATACCGGTGTTCTCAAATTTTCGCGCGATATACACTACAAGCCGGAGATTATGTTCGATGAGCTGTGCGGATGCACTTTCGTCCTCCGCAAGGCGGGCGATGGCGTCGGCCTCCTCTTCGGCGGATAGCGGCGGCGGCAGCACCTCCGCGCCGTTGACATAGAATGTGCCGTAATCCCCCGCGTTAAGGCAGGCGGTAAGAAGCCGCCCCACAAGCGAGCGGAAATCGCTCATAACCGTTAGAATTCCGTTACTGATACGCATACGTTTGTCCCCTATGTATAAAATGGTAAAATCAAAAAAGAAGTGATGCCGGAAGCAAAGCGCGCGCGCCGCCGTATCCGGACGCACCGTCCGCACCGTGATCGACGGAGACCACGGCACAGCGATGCACCTCGCGCCCGCCCCGACGGATCGTCAGATCACGGCAAAGAAATCCATAAATGAGGCGTGTCCCGCCGACAGTCCTCACGGGCACCGCACGCACACCGACCGAAGCCTCCGCCGGTTCGCCCTTGAAAACGGTATCCGCGAGCGTGCCGAGAAGTTCGCGCGCCGCAGGCAGGCTGAGAAGAACGACCGGATACCCACCGATCGGATCGGTGAGAAGATTCCCGCTGTCAACGAGCGCCCGTCCCTGCCACGTTCTCCCCTCCCGGGAAATGACGATCTCCGCATACCCACCGGCAAGACGCCGCCGCGCAAAACGGATGCATCCGACAAGCGCGATCCCACCCGCCAGAAGCATATCCCCGCCTCCGACGGAAAGATTCCCGCCGAACAGCCCTGAGAAAGCAGTCATAATCCCGCCGAGAAGCGTGCCCGCGCCCCATACGGTAAGCGTAGTGCGAAGGAGTGAACGAAGCCCACCTTCCAAGCCGAAGGCAATCACGGACAGAAGCATCGAAACGAAAACGGCGAAAATGGCGCCAAAAAATCCTCCGGGCAAAAAGAGAACGGCGACAATCCCGTACAGACCGCCCACGGCGGATGCCAGAACGCATCTTGGAAGCGTTGTCGGGAGAGAAAGTAGTTTTGCCGCCGCAAACAGCGACAGGTAGTCCATACTGAAATCAATAAGGAAGAGTACATCCGCGTACAGTACCGTATCCGTATTGCTCCCTCCCTGCCGACGAGATGTTATTGATGAGAACATTATACCGCGCCCGTTTTGCGATTTCTGTCGGTATCCGCAGGGCGACACGGATCGAATATTGAAGAGATGCGGCAAAGCCCGCGTTTCCCCTTGAGAAATCACCTTTCGAGCGTAAAAAAATGAAAATTCATGCGCAAAAAATCAACATTTCCGGCAAAAATGTATATTTTTGCGGCAAAAATGTATGAACCCCTCTTGACACAAGTGTATAATGCGTGTATAATTACAGCATATGAATGATAATCGTTCATCCATATGCACACAAATTTCATTATTTATTACTTAAGCACACAAAGGAGATTCATCATGAAAAAGAGAATTTTTGCAGTTCTGCTCGCAGCTCTTATGGTTCTTCCCGCTTTGGCTATGACCTCTTGCGGCAAGGATAGCACCGCAGTTAAGGTTATCGAAATCAACCTGACTGAAGAAGAGTACGCATTCGGTGTTGACAAGACCCAGCCTGAGCTGCTCGCGAAAGTAAACACCTTCCTCGCGGAAATCAAGACAAACGGCAAGTTTGAAGCAATCTGCAACAACTACTTCGGCGATGGCACTCCCGTTCCTGTCAAGTCTGCCGCAAAGGATTCTTCCAAGGATCAGCTCGTCGTTGCCACCAACGCGGCTTTCGAGCCGTTTGAGTACATGATCGGCGAAGATTACTACGGTATCGATATGGAGATCGCCGCAGCTCTTGCCGAGTACCTCGGTCTTGAACTCGTTATTGATAATATGGAATTTGAGTCCGTATGTCTCTCCGTCGGTCAGCAGAAGTGCGACATCGCAATGGCGGGCCTTACCGTTAAACCCGACCGCGAAGAGTACGTAACCTTCTCCAACTCCTACTACAACGCTTCCCAGAAGCTGATCGTTCCCGCAGACAACACCGAGTTTGATGCTTGCAAGACCGCAGACGATGTTGTTGCTATTCTTTCTACAAAGGATAAAGCAACCGTTATCGGCGTACAGAACGGCACCACAGGTCAGTTCTATGTTGAAGGCGATGCAGAGTGGGGCTTTGACGGATTCCCCGTTTCCTGTACCGGCTACAAGAACGGTTCCCTTGCAGTCCAGGATATGATCAACGGCAATATCCAGTACGTTATCATCGACTCCGCTCCGGCCGCCGCTATCGCAGCCGCATTCAATGAGCTGAACTAAAAACAAATAATACATTCTCGGCTAAATAGTCAACTACTCCCTCACTGCTTATGCCCGTGGGGGAGTACTCATTCCTCCTACATAAAGGAAGCATCATGGGAAATTTTGAAAAAAAGATCGCAAAATTCATAGACATATTTATTGAGCAAAACGGTTACGTACGCGTTCTTGAAGGCTTGCAGAACACTATTATCATTGCCGTTCTTGGCTTGATCATCGGCAGTTTGATAGGCACGTTGATCGCTACAGTAAGAGTGACACCGAAGTATAAGACGCTTCCAAAAATTTTGAACTCACTCTGCGACGTATACGTCGGCTTCTTCCGCGGAACGCCAATGACCGTTCAGTTGCTTTTGTTCTACTACGTTCTTTTGCCGCTGATGGGCATCCGCATCACCGGTGTAAACGTCTCTATTTTAGTCTTCTCGCTCAACTCCGGCGCGTATATCTCTGAAATCATGCGAAGCGGTATTCAGTCAGTAGATATCGGCCAAATGGAGGCTGGTCGCGCTGTGGGTCTGTCCTTCCCCGTTACGATGATTAAAATCATCATACCGCAGGCTGTAAAGAACATTCTTCCGACACTCGGAAACGAATTCATCGCGCTGATCAAAGAGACCTCTGTTGTCAGTTTTGTCGGCGCTGCCGATTTGTACGTTGCATTTAATTACATCGGTTCCAACAGTTACGAATTCATGGTTCCCTATCTCGTGATGGCACTCATCTACATCGTGATCGTTATGCTTATCACAATCGGAATCAAGTTGATGGAAAGGGGGCTGTCCAAGAGTGATCGACGTCATTGATTTGAAAAAGAGTTTCGGCGACAACGAAGTCTTAAAAGGCATAAACATCACCATCAACAAAGGCGATATCGTATGTGTGATCGGTCCGTCCGGCTGCGGAAAATCGACCTTCCTGCGCTGCTTAAACTGTATGGAAGACCCTACCGGCGGCAGCATAATATTCGGCGGTGTAGATATCGCAGATATGCGCGTTGACATCAACGAACACCGCCGTCACATGGGTATGGTTTTTCAGCAGTTTAACCTCTTCAACAACAAATCCGTAATCCAGAATATTATGTTGGCACCCGTCCATACGGGTATCCAGGATCTAAAAAAAGCCCGTCGCCACAACAGACTCACTAAGTTCTTCAACATTTTCCACAAAAATAAAAAAGAGCTTTTGCCAATCGCAACGACGAAAGCGCAAATCCGTGCACAAGCCAAAGAAAACGCACTGAAACTGCTTGATCGAATCGGTCTTTCGGATAAAGCAGATGTATACCCCTCCACGCTGTCCGGTGGTCAAAAACAACGTATTGCCATTATCCGCGCGCTTGCCATGAATCCGGATGTGATTCTGTTTGACGAGCCAACAAGCGCACTTGACCCCGAGATGGTTGGAGAGGTATTGGATTTGATGAAATCATTGGCTGAAGAAGGCATGACGATGGTCATCGTTACGCATGAGATGGGATTTGCTCGCGAGGTTGCCAATCGCGTAATCTTCATTGACGAAGGAAAGATTCTCGAGGAATCCGCACCCGACGAATTTTTCTCAAATCCGAAAAACCCCCGTTTGAAGGAGTTCCTCTCAAAGGTCCTTTGAAAGAAAAAGCAGAGTTTGCACTCTGCTTTTTTATTTTCACTTATGTATCACCGCTTCGAGGCAGTGGATCTTCATTCCCTTTTCGGAGAAATTCCGTTCGTATTCCGTCATGATATTCGTCGCCGCGCGCTCGGATGCGTGCAGATCCCGTGTCTCGAATACGATCTCAAAGGGGGACGCGCCGACCGTTTCGAGAGAATAATCGAACAGGCCGACGTTATCCGTCTTGAAGCAGAACGTGCCGCCGTCTTTCAAAAGACGTGCGTACAGTGCGAGAAACGCGGGTGCGGTCAGGCGGCGGTCTTCATAACCTTTTTTCGGCCACGGATCGCTGAAATTCGCGTAAATCGTATCAAACGTGCCGTCGGGGAAAATTTCGCAAAGGGTCTTTGCATCCCCGCGGATAAAGCGGACGTTGCCGCGTTTTTCGAGAGGGATATCCCACGCCTCTTTATGAAGAGTTCCGTCCGGCTCTTCCCAGCCGCCGTGGACGCCGAGTTTTCCGAGTCCTCTGCTCACAGCGTATTTTTCCACGGCCGCCACGAGCACGTCGTCGATCAGTTCCATAGCATAATAGTTATATTCGGCGTCGCGGACAGACAGCTGCGTTACAAAATCACCCTTGCCGCAACCGATTTCGAGGCGAAGCGGCGCCTCCTTCTCGAAAGGCGCTGTCGGATTCTCGCGAATTTCGAGAGGATTTTGACACACCAACGCTCCTAATATCGAAAGTCTTTCGCCTCCGTGCTTCTTTTTTCTCGCTCTCATACTTGATATTCCCGTTTCTTTCTGTTAAAATAATATAAAGGCTGGATTTTAAGGAACAAGCTCCTCAAAAATCGTGCAATTTCCAATCGCTGTACACCATTGTACCATACTTGTTTCGAAAAATCCACAGAATCTTTGTAAAGAGGTGATTTTCTTTGGAGAAAGATTTGTTTCTCACTATACTGCGGGACGAACTGATAAAGCGTGGTCTTACACCGGAAGTCGCTCAGCGCCACGTGCGATCCATTTCTCTCACCTTAACGGCGGAAGACGTAAAAGCTATTGAGCACATTGACGATCCCGCTGATATTGAAGCGCTTGCCGAAGGAATCGCCAGCCTAAAACTGCGCACGTCCGAAAAAAAGGCAGAACCCAAAACGGAAGATCTCCCGCCTGTATCGGTCGCCAAACGGCCCACCGCCGAGAAAAAGCGCCCTGCGCCCGTCTATATAGAAGATGAAGAAGCCATTGTTACGACTCCCTTGCACACCAGCACCAAATCCCGGTTGCTCTTTGTCTGCACGATTCCCTTATTCCTCCTCTTGTTAGCATTGTATCTCGGCGTGTTCGCGCTCGGATTTGCCACGCTTCTCGGCATAATCGTTCTTTTGGTTGCCGTTCTCATCGGCGGCGTTGCCGCAGGGGCCGCTGTATCGCTTGTAGGGATCATTTACGGCATCACGCAGCTGCTCACCGCAACATCCATGGCACCCGGCCTTTACGAAATCGGTCTTGGTCTCGCTATTGCCGGTGCCGTCATGCTGGGCGGCATACTTGTATATAATTGCGCTATACGGCTGGTTCCGAAGCTGATCCGACTTTTGGGAAAGCTTTTCAAGCTCTGTGCAAAAAAACTGAAGCAGTTGTTCAAAACAGCAAAGGAGGCGTTATATAAACTGTGAAACCGACATCCATTGTCTTTTTGGTTATCTCCGTCCTCCTTATTTTGAGTGGTATCATTTTGTGCATAACCGCCGAGAACATCGCCGAAACAGACGGCTACGTCCTCTTTAATCAAACAGAAGACGGCGTCTCGTATCGAGATTACGATTTCTCCGGTAAGCCGATAACAAAGATTTCTCTCGTCGTACAGAACGCGGAGATATACGTTTACGGCGGTGCCGAAAAATCGTATATCGAATTTTTCAATTTCCGTGAGGGACTTTACACATTCTCCACGGCGGGCACGATTATTGCTCTCGATGAGATTCCCGATATTGAATCCCTGCTCGATTTTAACACTGCGTTTTCCTTCGGTGGAATCCGTCAGTTTTTGAAGAGAAGCAATGTCTCCGACGGACCGCGAAGAGTGAATATACACCTCGACGACTTCACAGAAAATCTTAAGATCATCGCGATTGATGCGAAAAACTGTTCTTTGAATGTGGACGCACTTTCCGTACACTGCGATGTAGCCGTTACGGCAGAAGAACAGTTAAACGTAACTGCCAGGGATATGCACACATTCAGCGCCCTTACGCTCTCGGCGAAAAATCTATCGGCATCTCTCGACAATGCTTCTCTTGATACGGTGATTCTCACCGCTGAAACGGGCGACGTCAAAGCCGGGCAGATCTCCTTTAAAAATCTCGATTGCAAAATAAAAGACGGCACGGCCGACTTTCTCACCTTTGACAAGCTTGCCTTTTACGACATAGAGATAGGCGCCGGTCGCGGATCCGTCCGCTTCGGCGGCATGGACCGTCCCCGCCCCTACACGCAGAAGCCGGCAGGCGATGCCACAGGTACAATCCGGATCGAATCCGAAAACGCAGATTTCTCCATCACCGAGATGGCAGGATAACCCTTATCTCTCCACAAACCGAAAGGATATTTTTATGACGTATTCATACAAAACGAAAGGAACCTGCTCTTCCAAGATCTCGTTTGATCTGGAAGAAGGCAAGGTCAAAAACGTATCTTTCACCGGCGGATGCAACGGCAATCTGAAAGCGATCGCCCGCCTGGTCGAAGGAATGGAAGCCGAAAAGATTATCGAGCTTCTCTCCGGCAACACCTGCGGCTTCAAGAACACCTCCTGCGCCGATCAGCTCGCAGCCGCCGTTAAAGAAGCGCTGGGTGCGTAATCACAATCACCACGATCTGTATTTGAGGATGCTGAAGAACCGATAGACGGCTTCGGCATCCTCTCTGTTTTTTACGGAAAACGAAAGAATGCTTCCTATCCCCCTCCTTGGATCATAGACTGTCGTTCCGTCCGGCTGCGTCTCGTAAACGACAATATACCCCATCTGTCGGGCATCGTCTATATATACTTCCATCATTGTAACAAACACGCCGTCCTCTCGGATGGCGCGTCCGCCAATCACCGCCGGTCGATGATATCCGCGTTCCGTTTGGAGAGATAGAAAAATTGTACCGACGAATTCATCTTCGTTCAGCGGATCGTATGGCGTATATCCGCTGACGCTCATACCGAACGTTCCGTAATCCGGCCGAAAAAGATACCGCGTCTCCTTGCCCGTGAACGTAATCGTGCGGGGAATACAGTAATCCTCATCGTATTCTTTCCACTCGATCGCTTCAAGGGTAAATTCGACAGACGTATTGGTATGGGCACCGTCCAAAATCCAGAGAACGAAAAAAATGCCAAAAAGAACACAAGCGCTTAGCAAAAGCCATTTCAACGCCCCACCCACACGGGAAAGGACAGCATCGCGCCGATCGCGCCGTCTCTGATGCTTCAAAAACGCACGGTACATGGCGTTTTTCTCCTCGTCCGAAATATCCTCGTGCCGATGAAAGTGAAGTTCTCTCGGCTTCGGTGCTTCTTCATCCGCGCCGTCGATTGCCTTTACAAGCGCCTCTAAAGACGTAATCGATGCGCCGTCTACCGATTCCAGACGGGAGACAAGAGGAGTCATCTCCCGATAGAGTGCCGTTTGCTCTGTGCGGTACTCTTCAAACACGGCGGCACATCGCCTTTCATCCGCCAGCATTTCCTGAATCTGACCGATGCTGAAATACGCGCGGCGAAGAGCCGCAATCATTAAAAGATCACGGACATTTTCCTCCGTATACTCGCGAAAGTGTCGGCCGTTCAACTGCCGCGTCTGCGGTGTAATCAGATGTTTTGCCTCATAAAAACGTATCGCCTTTTCGCTGAGATTCGTACGTGCAGCGGCTTCTTTGATCTTCATAGGCTGCCTCCTCTAAGGTTTTTACGTATGGATTATACCATATGCCCTTAGGGCATAGTCAAGAGATTTACTCACTTTTCTCAAAAAAACCGGTACAGCCACGGCTGTACCGGTTTCCATATTAGAATTTATCTACGGGGTAAAGGATCTTGAGCTGATTGATCTTGCTCTGGTAAGCCGCCTGCTGCTTGTCACCGATCAGCTTTTGACGGATCTGTTCCTTCACCGTCTCGTACGGGATCGGTTTCGCCTCATTCTTCCCGTTCAGTTTGATGAGATGATAACCGAACTGCGTCTGTACGGGGCCGCGCAGCTCGCCGACTTCCATCGTAAAGCACGCCTCGTCGAACTCGGGAACCATCTGTCCCTGACCGAAATCGCCAAGACAGCCGCCCTCTCTCGAAGACGGGCAGGAGCTGTACTCCTTTGCGGCGTCCTCAAAGGAGATCTCGCCATTCTGAATCTTCTCGAGAATCGACTTTGCCTCTGCCTCATCGGAGACGAGAATGTGGCTTGCGTTCACACTTTCCTCACCCTGGAACTGCTCCGGGTTCTCGTCAAAGAATTTCTTCGTTTCCTCATCGCTCACGCGGACGCTCTCAATCGCCTTGCCAACGGCGTAATTCACGAGGAGATCTTCCTTCACGCGTGCGAGCTCTGCTTTGAAAGCGGGCTCACGCTCGTAAAGATTGCGGGTAGCGTCGATCAGAAGCAGCTTCTGATTTACGAGCTGCTCAAGAACGATCTTCCGCCCTTCGGGAGAATTGTAATTCTGTCCGCGCTGGGCGAGGGACGCGACCATCGCCTCCACGTCCGCTTCCGTAATATTCTGACCGCCCACAGCGGCTAATACTCTTGCTTCTGCCATTTCATTTATCCTTTCGGTTAATAAATCGTAAGTGTCGCCGTACAAAGGTCGGCATCCTTGTTACTGTATCATATTTGGGAGAGTTTGTCAAGTATTCCCTCCCCGACGGGATCAAAGAGAAAACGTATAATTAAAATATCTGTAAAGAGGGATGTAATCATTGAACGAGGCGACGACGCATTCGAGAAGGAACACTTTCTCCCTTTTCGCATACATAGTGATCTTCGTTGCGAGCTGCTCGTCTTCGCCGGTGAATCCGTACTCGGCGGCGCGGGGCACAAAGAAGACTGCCGCGTAGGCGGCACCGGAGCTTTTGTACAGCTTCGGAATCAGCGGCAAAAATTTCGCATCGTCTGAAAGCGGACCGGATACCAAAAGATGCGTTTCGAGAAGGCACCGTTTTTTATCCATCAGACAAAGGACGACAGACATAGGCGGCAAATTCTCCATAAGGAGAGAGGCATATCTGCCCAGCCGATCCGGCGTATCGAGAGGATTCTCTTTGAGGCGGCGAAGTTCTGCCGCCCGCAGCACGTCAAGCCCGACGGCAGGCGCCGTTTCGCCCTTGGCGAATGCCTCCGATAGAACGGTGTTTCGCTCCGTCTCGCTTACAGAGTCCCTCTGCTTCGCCGACAAAGCGGCATAAAGAAGTGCTTTCGCCGATTTCGCCGTTTTGAGTTCGCTCATCAGTTCTTGAGGCTCTGCATCGGAGCGGGAATTCTGCCGCCGCGGTGAATAAATTTCGCGGAACTCCGATCGTTATGGAGCGGCATTACGGGACCGCTTCCGAGAAGACCGCCGAAGGAAAGCTCCTCGCCGACGCCCTTGCCAATCGCGGGGATCACGCGGACAGCGGTCGTCTTAAAGTTGACCATACCGATTGCCGCTTCGTCCGCGATAATAGCCGAGATCGTCTCCGCGGTGGTATCGCCGGGGATGACGATCATATCAAGACCGACGGAGCAGACCGCGGTCATCGCTTCCAGCTTTTCGATCGACAGATCGCCGGAACGGGCAGCGTCGATCATACCGGCATCCTCCGTAACGGGAATGAACGCACCGGACAGACCGCCCACGTGGGACGATGCCATCACGCCGCCTTTTTTGACCGCGTCATTGAGAAGTGCCAAAGCCGCCGTCGTGCCGTGCGTACCGCAGACCCCAAGGCCCATTTCCTCAAGGATGTGTGCCACGGAGTCGCCGACTGCGGGCGTGGGCGCGAGGGAGAGATCGACGATGCCGAACGGAACACCGAGACGTTTCGACGCTTCACTGCCGACGAGCTGTCCCATACGGGTAATCTTGAATGCGGTGCGTTTGATGATGTTCGCCACCTCGGACAGATCGCCGTCGGGACATTTCGCAAGCGCCGCGCGTACAACGCCCGGACCGGATACGCCGACGTGAATGACGCAATCCGGCTCTCCCACACCGTGGAAAGCACCCGCCATAAACGGATTGTCCTCGGGAGCGTTACAGAACACGACGAGCTTCGCACAGCCGATACAGTCGCGATCCGCCGTTTTTTCTGCGGCTTCGCGAATCACGCGGCCCATAAGCGCCACCGCATCCATGTTGATGCCCGCCTTTGTGGAACCGATATTGACGGAAGAACAGATGTGATCCGTTACGGCAAGCGCCTCGGGAATAGACTCAATGAGCGCGCGATCGCCGGCCGAAAATCCCTTGTGAACAAGCGCGCTGTATCCGCCGATGAAGTTGACGCCAACCGTCTGTGCAGCACGTTCCAGCGTTTTGGCGTATTCCACGGGATCCCCGCCGCTGGCAGCCGCCAGCATGGCGATGGGCGTTACAGAGATGCGCTTATTGATGATCGGAATACCGTAAAGCTTTTCGATATCCTCACCGGTTTTGACGAGGTGCTCCGCACTCCTCGTAATTTTCTCGTATACTTTACGACAGGAGGCTTTGATATCGGAATCGGCACAGTCAAGAAGGGACATACCCATCGTAATCGTGCGGATATCCAGATTCTCCTCCTGAATCATGGTGATCGTCTCCATGATATCATGTATATTCAGCATGGTTTCCTCCGAAATGTTGAAAAATCAGATGCCCCGTTCAAATACGGTGCATGGAATTGAAAATATCCTCGTGCATGACATGAATCACCATGCCGATGCTCTCACCGAGCTCAGTCATCGTTTTGGTAAGTGCGTTGAACTCCACGCTCATATCGGAGATATCCACAAGCATAACCATGACGAACATATCCTGCAAAACGGACTGCGTTACGTCCACTATATTGGCATTGCACGCACTGCAGGCGTTTGCCACCTTTGCAAGAATACCGACGCTGTCGCGTCCAACAACGGAAATTACGGCTCTCATACTTTCAGCTCCTAATATACAGTATATTTCACTTTTTAGATTTGTGCGGTTACGGCCGTACCGTCTTTCGGCACGCATCGCAAACACACAATTATTGTACCAAATTTTTGCCCATTTGTCAATAAAGACCGCGCTTTGGCGCGGTCTTTATTGCATGTTTTCGGAAAATTATTCCGTTTTCTCAACAGCGTTGGAAACGAGGAATTCGTACACCTTATCAAACAGAAGGCTCTGCTCGATATTTCTCGTTTCGTAGTACTGTTCGAGCTCTTCGATCGAAGAAAGACCATAATACTCGGCGTACTCCTTCGCACCCTCTTCATATTCTTCCTCGGAGAGAGTGATGTTCTCCTGACGGGCAATATAGACAAGAAGCATCTCCTGCCGCATGGTTGCGTGCACCACAGACTCTACTTCCTCGTAAAACTCTGATACGGACAGATTGAATTCGTTTTTCACGTACTCGTTCAGGGAGATCCCTTGTTCGGTTGCGAGCATCGTGTAGTAATTCACGTAATCCTCATACATAGCAAGAAATTCCTTTTCGGGGAAGGAGATAAACTCCGTCTCTTTCAAAAGCACTTGCCAAATTTCCTGAACAATGTACGAGTATCTGCCGCTTTCCGCCTGAATCGTCATAGCCTCAAACAGCGCCTTCTCGAAGGATTCGACCGTGTCATATCCGTAATGCTCTTTTACGAAAGCGTCGTCGTAAACGGGCAGTGCCTGCTCGTATACTTTATTGATCGTTACGACAAACTGCACGGCCTTACCGGACATCTCAGGGTTATTCACGTACGGCGTGGGGAACTTGAGATCAAGCGTAACCGTATCGCCTGCCTTGTAGCCGACAAGTCCTGCCTCAAATCCCTCGATAAACGAGTTTGAGCCGAGCGTAAGGCTGTAACCCTCAGCGCTTCCGCCCTCAAAGGCCTCCCCGTTTATGTAGCCGACAAAATCAATGTCAACCTGGTCACCGTTTGCCGCAGCATCAGCCTTTTCTGCAACGGTAGCGTAATTGGCTCGTGCCAAAAGAATCTGCTGCTGGACATCCTCCATCGTTACCACATAGGGGTACTTTGCATATTCGATTCCCTTATACTCGCCAACCTTCATATACTCGGTAAGATCGTAGTCGTAGCGGATGTCGCTTTCCACCTCATCGTCCACGACGGGTTCGTTCTTATCGCAGCTCCAAAGCATCAAAGGTGCGCACAAAAGAAGTGCGAGCAGACCGGCAAGTACACGCTTATGCTGTTTCATATTATTTTCCTCTGTTTTTCGTTAAATTTTCAAAGGTGATTTTGCTCAATTACATCTATTATAGCACCGCAGCACGCGGGAAGTATAAATACTTTGTAAATTTTGCGAGGCATCACTCTTTTTGTCGGAAAACCCGCAAGAAAATCGGACGCATAAAATATGCACAGCCGAAAACGACACCGCCGTACACAAGAAGAATAGTGATATATTCCGTGACGATGCTTACGATCTCCGAGGGATACGGCGCAAACTCCACCGCATAGAGAAAGCGGATGAGATATACCGTTTCGAGAAAGAGCCTGCCCAAAAGATACAGGACGGATGCCGAAAGAATCGCACGGGTGGTGCTTTTGCGGCGTCGGAGAGAAAAGAGCGCCGCAAGATAACAAAGGATCACCACAAGGAGCGTCCAAAGACAGCCGAGAGCGGCAGATGTCGCGGCCAGCATCACGCCAGGTCCGCTGACCGCCCCCGAGATTACGTCAATGAAAAACGCCGAGGCGGCATCTAAAAAAAACAGAAGCACCGCTACAAAAAGCGCCTGCCGTCCGCTTCTCTTCCCCCACGAAGACGAAGCAGTAACGAAAGCGGCGATTGCCGTACCGAACGCGAAGGACTGCAAACAGAGCCGCGCGTAATACAGCACCGTCGGCAAAGCCGTTTCCATATATCGGATATCAGTAGCGGTACGGGAATAAAAAATTCCAATCACCCGTGCCGCCAAAAGAAGCACGGCGAGAAGGAGCGCTTCAGAGATAAAATACCGCCTGGAAGTTTTTATATTGCTCATACGTTTCGTCCTTTCCGAGAGCAAAATGGAAAACCGAATTTATATTATGATAGCACAAAGCGAAGCCGAAATGGTTATAGTTTTGTGAATTTTCCGATTCCGCGGTTGTATCGGGCAAAAAATCCGCATATACATAGCCTGTCTATACATACGAGGAGGTCATAAACCTTGCAAACGAATAACGAAAAGCATTTTTGGGACGAGAGCCGAACCCTTCTTGATTTCTCCGTACCGATGGATTACGAACGCATGATGTCCTGCCTTGACCTGTTTATTAAGCGGTATCCGTTTTTGTCCGTCACGTCGGCGGGCACGTCTCTCTACGGAAAAACCATCCCCATGATCCGTCTCGGCGACGAGAGCGCCAAGTCTACCGTTCTGTACGTGGGTGCGCACCACGGCATGGAATGGCTGACCACTTCCCTACTCCTCCGTTTCATAAACGAATACTGCGAATACTATAAAAACGGAAAGCGGGTTTTCTCCATCAATATCGGGAATCTCTTTCGCACCCATCTTCTTTGCATCATCCCGATGCTCAATCCCGACGGCGTGGATATCGAGATCCACGGGGCGGATGCCTCGCCGATCCCCGATCGTCTGAAAATGATGAACGGCGGGGAGGCGGATTTCACCCATTGGCAGGCAAACGGCCGCGGTGTCGATCTGAACCACAATTACAACGCAGGGTTTGAAGCGTATAAAATCCTCGAAAAAGAGGCAGGGATCCTCGGCGGCGGTCCGACGCGGTACAGCGGAGAATATCCTGAATCGGAGCCGGAGGTCGGCATGCTCGTAAACTATCTGCGGTTTGATGCAAGCGTTGAGATGATTCTTACTCTGCACACGCAGGGCGAGGAGATCTACTACACGACCGGCGGAAAATGCCCGCCGAAATCGAAGAATATCGCACGGCTTCTCTCTCAACTGAGCGGCTATTCTCTCTCTGAGCCGGAGGGAATGGCATCGTACGGCGGACTTATTGACTGGACGATCGAAACGCTCGGCATTCCGTCGTTTACCGTCGAGTGCGGAAAAGGCGAAAATCCCCTGCCCGCATCGTCTTTCTTCCCCGTATATACCGCCGTTCGCGAAATGCTGTTCACAGCGCCTATTCTGCTCTGACAAACCGCGATTCCCCGTTTGACAAACCGCGAGATTTCCTGTATAATTTAGGATAGGAAATGAAGAAACGGGGAGCCGAGCATGAAGAAAAACGATATTATCCGCCTCGAGATCACCGACGTGACCGGTGAAGGAAACGGCGTCGGACGGCATGACGGAATGGCAATTTTCGTCCCCTTCACCGCCGCGGGCGACGTGATCGACTGCCGCGTGGTAAAGGTTATGAAAAACTACGCCTACGGCATTATTGAATCGATCGTCAAGGCATCCAAGTTCCGCTGTGATCCCGCGTGTGACGTCTTCAAAAAATGCGGCGGATGCGCTTTCCGTCATTTCGAATACGCCGAAGAACTCGCGGCAAAACAGCGCTTCGTCGAGGCGTCTTTTGCGCGGATCGGCAAACTGTCCGTCCCGTTTGAGGAGATCCTCGGCTGCGACCGCCTCGACGGCTACCGCAACAAGGCACAGTACCCCGTCGGCACGGATGAAAACGGCCGACTCGTGTGCGGCTTTTATTCCCGACGCTCCCATCGCGTAGTCGATTATACAGACTGCGCGCTCCAGCCGCCCGTGTTCGGCGAAATCGTACGCGCCGTGCTTTCGTGGTGCAATGATCACCGCGTCCCCGCCTACGACGAGCTGACGGGCAAAGGGCTTCTGCGCCATATTTATCTCCGTCGTGGAGAGCACTCGGACGAGATCATGCTCTGCCTTGTCGTAACCCGTCTTAACGGATGCGATTTCTCTCCCCTCGCAAAACAGATCACGGAGCACTTCCCCGATGTGAAAAGCATCGTTCTGAATCTCAACGACAAAAACACAAACGTCATTCTCGGGCAGACGTGCAAAACGATCTTCGGCACGGACTTTATCACCGATACGATGTGCCAAAAAACGTTCCGCATCTCGCCGCTTTCCTTTTATCAGGTGAACACGCGGCAGGCGGAACGCCTCTACGAGATCGCGCGCGAATACGCCGATCTTGAGCCGGGTGAAACGCTCCTCGATCTGTACTGCGGCGTCGGCACGATCGGCCTTTCCGTAGTGGGTGAGGACAATCGGCTGATCGGCGTGGAGATCATCCCCTCCGCTATCGAGAACGCGAAACAAAACGCGGCGCTCAACCGGATCGAAAACGCGGAATTTTTCTGCGGCGATGCGGGCGAGATCGCGGAAAAACTGCTCCGCCGCGGCGAAGCCCCGGACGTGATCATAGCCGATCCCGCCCGGAAAGGATGCGACGCCTTGAGCATTGAAAGCATCTTGAAAATGGCGCCGAAGCGCATCGTGATGATCTCGTGCAATCACGCCACCGCCGCACGCGACTGCGCGGAGCTTACGAAAGGCGGATATCGGATCGTAAAAGGACGCGCCGTGGACCTTTTCCCCCGCACAACGCACGTCGAATGCGTACTGCTTCTTGAACGCATCAACTAAAAACAACAGGAGCAGAGGTCTAAACCTCTGCTCCTTATCTGTTCGACAAATTGGAATTTGCTTTAGCGTTGAGCAGGAAACCACGGAATATTCAATAATGTCAATATAAAGAGGAAACCATAGAAGCACGTAAGCAAAAGTGAACTGATAAAAAAGAGACCGAACACCAACGTCAATAAACAACTATCGCTATTTCTCAACTTAACAAACAATAATTGCAGGATAGCCAGCACAAGAGATATGCATTGAGACACGAAGAGAATGGTCGCCAATACTCCATTTGCAAGCGAAAGTTCTTTTCCATTCCAAATCGGAAGATACATTGAAATGTACAGCAAGGGCGCAATTATAGATAGAAGTAAACCAAACCGTTGCCCTGTTAATCCTTTCATAAGCCTCTTTCCCCTTTCAAATTGGAATTGGTCAGTATATTTCAACCAAAACCGCTTCTTCACGAGCAAAATAGTCCTTTGTATTACTGCTGAGTCCGCTTGCCATCATGGCTTGTCCAAATGGTATATCTTCTATGTTACTCAAATAAACATATGTGGTGTCTTTAACTGCAAAAGGCTGTCTGCCAGTAATTACCAATCTGTATTTGTATGCGTAACCGTTGCACTGCCATGTACCGTCGCTCATTTCATAGTATGTTTTCAGATTGCCTTCGATAGTTTTGAAAGGTTCTGATGACTGATTGTCACAACCAACCAAGCCACAAACAAAGACCAATGCCAAAACAAGTGCTGTCAACTTTTTCATAAAAATCTCTACTCCGTCAAATTCAAATTGGTTAATCTGTTTTACTCTGCTCTCGTTTCTTGATTATGTGTCCAACAACAAAATAGGCTATTGTTGTTATCAAAACAGTTATTGCTGTAAGAATAACTGTAATGGTAATGCCTGTATACCAAGGAGCAGAATAATAGGCATATATTTCGGGATGATTTACAAAATCAAGATACCTTTGAAGCACACGACCACAGCAAGAACCTAATTGCACAAAAATGAATATCTTGAGAAACTTGTGTAATTGCTTCATAACCTCACACTCCTTCGTCAAATTCTTATTTTCCGAACTGTTTTTACATATACAGTATATCATAAGTATGCCGTTTTTTCAATCTGCAGTTCTCGTAATTTACAAAGTTGTTATAAGAAGAGTCTATGAGAAATTCTCTCATAGACTCTTCTTTCCTATTTGTGTCTGACGTCGCTTATTTCACAATCCTTCTCACTTCGAGGTAATATCTCTTACTGCGTGCTTCTCCCATGGAGAACGTCTTGCGCGGAAGCGTGCCGTGATTCAACACGTATGGGAAGAGTTCCTCCTTCGCCATGCCGTCAAACAAGAATCCAACGGAGTTCTTTTGTTCGGCAAGCGCCAAAAGTGAAGACTCGTCGTGGATATAATCGCACTTGACACCGGGGTGCGATGCGATATACGCATCAATGAAATCCTGGAGCGTGCCGACGGTCAGGGCGTGCGTGGGCGCGGTAAAGGACACCGTTTTATCCGTGCTTTCGCTCACGACGCGCACGGTCTGTGCCCCCTCGCCCTCTTTCGTGATCGCGGTGAGGGATTTCATAAAATCGGGGACGTCGCAACCGATTACGACGCGGTAGATCGGCTCAAAATCGAGTGCCTCATCTTCGAGCGCCACAAGTTCCACCAGCGCGTACCGCGCGGGATGCGCTTCGGCATTTCCCTCTTTCGCCTTGATATTTTCATAGTGCGCCTTGGCGGCTGCAAGAGAATGATTTCCATCACCCACCGCGTACACGAGTCCCTCTCCGCGGGATGCTTCATAAGATTCGATCTTTGAAAGAACGGCGGTCAGTGCCTCGCCCGAAATGCAGTAGCCGGCGGCGTGTCCGCCGTCCAGCATGAGATCGAAATCGTAAAGGCACGGATATGCGTCCCGTCCGGCGGCAACGGATGCCATAAGCCCATTGGTATCGTTCATAAGGAGCATAACGTGCGGCAACTCCAGCGGCGCGGCAGAGCGGATCGCCACGCGCGGCGGAATCCGTTCGAGAACGGTTGCTTCCGTGGCACGGACGGCAGGGGTGGAGCCTTTTTTGTAATCGTATTTTTCCAGATCGATCTTGCCGACGAGGCCGCGGCGGACACGTCCGTCGGGAAGCGTCCGTTCCAGATACACGAGGCTGTCGGTATACTCCTCGAGAAAACCGTTCTGCACGGATTTCATGGCGTCTGCAATGCGTGCTTTTTTCTCTGCCTCCGCATCCGTTTCGAGATATGCCTCGGGCAGGACGAGATGCAGCGCGGACGGCGCATTTTCGGCAATTGCCTCTGCTTTTGCCCAATAGGCAGGCTCGGACGTAAACTGATCGCAGGCGATCACTGCCCACTTTTGAAAAGCGGGATCCTTTGCTTCATAGGGCGGGAGCAAAAAATCGGCAGGAGAAAAAATCGTATTGCGCATAAAAAGCACCTCGTCTGTGTCTGTTTTGATGATTTATTATAATACAAAATCCGCTCTCTGTCAATTTACGCGAGCCAAAATGTAAATTTTTATTCAAAACGGGATTTTTCATTGTGAACGGAGCGCGAATCGTGTATAATATTACTGAAAATTTACAGAAATCGGAAGTGATACTATGGTAGGAGGCCCCCCGCCCGGATTTATGGGCCCGCGCTTTGAAGCGACCGAAAAACTGAAACCGCCAAAGCCGAAAAGCATCCGCGAGGTACCCGGCTTTCTCAAAAAGCTGTTCGTGGATTTCTTTTCGCGCTTGTTCTATATTTTCAAGCTCGTATGGGATGCAAAGCCGTGGATTTTATTCGTGATGGTTTTCATGGCGATCTACAACGGCGTATCGCCCGTTTTGAACGCCTATATTGCCGCCGCGCTTCTCAACGCGCTCGGCGATGCGGTAACCGCCTTTACCACCGGCGCACCGTTTGTTTTTTCAAAAATTCTGTATCTGCTCCTTTTCCAGTTCGGATACATATTCGTGAACAGTCTCATCCACAGCATATACAATATGGTCATACGTATCGCGGGTGAACTCGTAACGAACCACATAAAGATCCGGATCATCGACAAGGCAAAAACGATTGATCTTCAAAGCTTTGACCGACCGGAGTTTTACGAAAAGCTGGAAAACGCCAACCGTGAGGCGGGTTCGCGCCCCATTCAGATTCTGAACGCGTCTTTCCAGATCGTAAGTACGCTCATCAGCATGCTTTCGTTCGTAGCGATCCTCACGTCTGTGAGCGTTTCCGCACCTATCCTTATCATCGTTCTGGCGATTCCCTCCGCGATCATCAATTTCGTATACCGCCGCAAGAATTTCTTCTACATGCGCCGCCGTTCGAAGGAGCGCCGCCAGATGAATTATTACAGCGACATTATCACGAACAAGGACGCGGTGAAGGAAATCCGCCTTTTCAATCTGTCCGATACGTTCATCGGGCGGTATAAAGAGACGTTCAAGCGCTATTTCGCGGGTATAAGAAAGCTGATCGTGCGCGAGGGATCGTGGCACATCGGTCTTTCTGCGGTGAGCTCGGCCGTGAACTGTTATCTGTTTTTGTATATTGCCAAGAAGGTGTACGAGGGCGTTCTCAAAATCGGTGATTACTCCCTCTATACGGGCGCACTCAACTCGATCTCAAGCGGCGTAACGACGCTCATCAACACGACGGCGACTATTTACGAGGGCACGCTGTTCATCGACAACATGATCGCCTTCATGAAGGAGGAGCAGACGGTAGTTCCCCGCCTCGCCGAGCCGCTTCACGTAAAGAGACACTGCGCGCACACCATTGAACTCCGCAACGTAAGCTTCCGCTATCCCGGCACAGAGAAGATGGTCATCAAAAACGCAAATCTTCTTCTGCGTGAGGGTGAAACGGCGGTGCTCGTAGGCCTTAACGGCGCGGGCAAAACGACGCTCATCAAGCTCATCACCCGTCTGTACGATCCCACAGAAGGTGAGATCCTGCTCGACGGGCACGACATCCGCGACTACGATCTTGCCGAGTTGTACGCGATGTACGGCATCATTTTCCAGGATTTCGGAAAATACGCCGTGTCCGTTTCGGAAAACATCATGTTCGGCGATGTAAAGCGCGGCATCATCCCGTCCGAAATAGAAGAAGCTGCACGTCAGAGCAGCGCCGATTTGTTTATTAAAGATCTGCCCAATGGCTACGATACGCCGCTTATGCGCATCTTTGAGCAAAACGGCATTGAGTTGTCCGGCGGTCAGTGGCAGAAGCTGTCGATCGCCCGCGCCTTTTACAGCGATTCCGACGTGCTCATTCTCGACGAGCCGACCGCATCGCTTGATCCTATAGCAGAGCAAGAGATATTCAACCAGTTTGACCGCCTGCGCGAGGACAAAACGACCATTTTCGTCTCGCACCGACTCTCGAGCGCGACTACGGCATCAAAGATCATCGTGCTGGAAAATGGCATGATAGCAGAGGAAGGCACGCACAGGGAGCTGATGCACAAAAAAGGAAAATACTACGAGCTCTTCTCAACACAGGCGCGGAGATACATCACCGAAACCGAACTCTCCGATTCGCCCGCTGCCACCCGATAAAAGTATAAATTTACAAAAAAACTGTATATTCGCATAAGATTTTCTTATAATCACCGCATATTTTATCGAATAGTGCCGTTGACAAACACAGGACAATTCCATATAATATAATGGTACAGTAATAATATTGACAGGAGTATTTCAGAGTGAATCGAGAGAATATCGCATCCGTACCAGAGGATGCCGTGAAAGTTGTCAAATTCGGCGGCAGTTCTTTGGCTGACGCCGAGCACTTCAGAATGGTGCAGAATATCATTACCGCCGAGCCTTCCCGCCGTTACGTTATCCCCTCCGCACCGGGCAAGCGCTTCAAGGAAGACGACAAGGTAACCGATCTTTTGTATAAATGCTACGAGGTTGCAGGCGACCGCGAAGAACTAAAAAAGGTTTTCGCACGCGTTATTGAAAGATACGAGCTGATCATCAAAGGGCTCGGCCTCACGCTTGATCTCACCGAGGAGTACGAGCAGGTACAGAGAGCGATCCGCCACCACGCGGGCCGCGACTACGCCGCCAGCCGCGGCGAATACCTGAACGGTATCATTCTCGCAAATCTTCTGGGCTATGATTTCATCGACGCCGCCGAGGTCATCCGCTTCTCGGATAACGGCGCATTTGACGGAGAGCTTACAAACGAGATTCTCGCAAAAGCACTGAAAGAACATACGCACGCCGTCATTCCGGGATTTTACGGCTCGATGCCCAACGGCACCGTAAAAACCTTCTCCCGCGGCGGCTCCGACATTACCGGATCTATCGTCGCGCGTGCAGCAGAAGCGACGATCTATGAGAACTGGACCGACGTATCCGGCTTCCTCATGGCAGACCCGCGCATCATCGACAATCCGCGTCCGATCGAGGTGATCACCTACAAGGAACTGCGTGAGCTCTCCTACATGGGCGCGACCGTTCTGCACCAGGATTCCATCTTCCCCGTTCGCTTTGCGGGCATCCCGATCAATATCCGCAATACGAACGCACCCGAGTGCGCCGGTACGATGATCGTCCCCTCCACCGACGATCTCAAGAGCGTCATCACCGGTATCGCCGGCAAAACCGGATTCTCGGTCATCAACATTGAAAAGGATATGATGAACTCCGAGCTCGGTTTCGGACGCCGCGTTCTCGCAGTCCTCGAAAAAGAGAACGTGTCCTTTGAGCATCTCCCCTCCGGCATTGACACCATGAGCATTATTGTCAGCACGGCGGACATCGCTCCCTGCCGTCAGCACGTCATCGACGAGATCTGCCGCGCGGTTGAGCCCGAATTCATCAGCATCGAAGACGATCTGGCACTCATCGCCGTAGTCGGACGCGGTATGGTAAAAGCGAAAGGTACGGCCGCCAAGCTGTTCAAGGCTTGCGCCGGTGCCGATATCAACATCCGCATGATCGACCAGGGCTCGAGCGAGTTCAACATCATCATCGGCGTTGAGGCAAAAGATTTTGAGCGCGCCCAGAAGGCAATTTACGCCGAGTTTGTAAAATAATTCCCGAAGCATAAAAGAAACGCCTCCGAAGAGGCGTTTCTTTATATCGAATTGTATCAGACGATGTGCGCCGGCAACTCTTCTCCTCCGAGAATGTGAAAATGGAGATGCGGCACGCTCTGCGCGGCGTCCGGACCGCAGTTGGAAATGACGCGGTATCCGCCCGTCGCTCCCGCTTCTCTCGCAATTTGGGGAATCTTCTCGAAGATATGACGGACGTAATCGCTGTTTTCCTCGGTTACGCCGTCCATCGACGGAATATGCGCCTTCGGGATCACGAGAACGTGCACCTTCGCCTCCGGATTTATATCGTGGAATGCGAAAATCATCTCGTCCTCGTATACCTTTTTCGAAGGGATCTCCCCCCCGATAATTTTGCAAAAAATGCAATCCATACCCTATTCTCCTTTTAACGTAAAATGATTTTGTAAATTACTGTGAATTGTACTGCCCTGCGTATACACCGGCTCCATCCTTCAGGTATACGTGGGTGATCATGCCATCCTCCACGTGAGCGATACAGCGCGTGAGCAGATAGTTCCCCTGCCATTCACTGCAGACCATCAAAAAGGATGCCGGATCTTCCATTGCACCCGTGAGGGAGAACGTCGGCACGAACGTGCCGTTTACATTGGAAAACGTATCGCCCTCTACGGTAACCGTACCCTCGTGGGTGGGTGAGCGGAAGAAATACCGTTTTACACGCACGTGAACGGAAACGTCGATCGTCTCTCCGTAGAGAGCAGTCTCTCCCGCATCCGTTTGGACGAGCGTGGCGGTATACGTCCTCTCAAACGGGAGTTTGAACCACACTAGAGCAATCATACCGATAAAAAAAGCCGCAAGTATGATAATTTTCTTTCGGCGGGTAACGACTCTTCGTTCTTCCCTTGGAATTTCTCTTCGCATCGCACATCTCCGTTTTTTCTTTAATCATAGCATATCAAAATTCAAAAATCAAGAGGCATCCCATGCATAATTCGATGAAGAAGTATAAAGTATTCGACATTCACACACACACCTATCCCGAGGCGATCGCGGAAAAAGCGGTAACAAATCTCGGGGCTTTTTATAACTTCGTTCCCGAAGGCCTTGGCACCTATGCCGATCTCTCGGCGCAGGCAGAGGATAACAACGTAAAGGGGTATCTTCTCTTTTCCGTCGCCACCAACGCCCATCAGGTACAGAAAGTGAATGACTCCATCGCGGCTTTGGCTGAACAATCCCGTAAAGAGGGCTTTCTCACCGTGGGATTCGCCGGCATGCACCAGGACTTTCCCGATTTTGAGGGAGAGATCGACCGCGTGGAAAAACTCGGACTCGCGGGCGTAAAAATCCATCCCGACATCCAGGGGATCGACATCGACGACCCGAGAATGCTCTCGCTTTACGAGATCGTAGAGGGCAGAATGCCCGTCTATTTTCACATCGGCGACAACCGCCCCCAGTACCGTTTCTCCGAACCGAAAAAACTCCGCCGCGTTCTCGATATGTTCCCAAAGCTTGAAGTGGTCGCAGCGCATCTTGGCGGCTATAAGTCCGCCGACGAAGCCATCGAATATCTCGCGGGGCATCCGAACGTATGGTACGACACGTCCAGTTCCCTTTGGTATCTCTCAGCCGAGGAGGCCTCCCGCATCATTGAGGCGCTCGGCTATGACCGCGTAATGTTCGGCACCGATTACCCCGTAAAAAATCCGGCAACGGAGCTCGAACTGTTCTCCCGCCTTTCTCTTACACAAGCCCAGCGAGAGGACATCCTCTACAATAATGCCATCCGCTTTCTCCGCTTGGAGGATCGCGCATGAAGGAGCGCCTTTTCATCGATCTGAAAAGGGAGGATTCCCTCTGGGAACGTCTCCACACAGAAACACGCCCGATCGTGCTGTACGGAACGGGAAACGGTGCGGACAAGATCATTGACCAGTTAGAAGCGGTCGGCAGAAAGCCCGACGGCGTGTTCGCAAGCACGGGATTCGTGCGCCATCGCACGTTCCGCGGTATGCCCGTCGAGTCCTACGAGGATATCGTGGCACGTCTCGGCGAGGATATCGTTATACTGATCGCGTTCGGCTCTACCCTTCCCGACGTGATCGGACGGATGAAAGAACTGGACGCACGCCATACCGTTTTTATCCCCGAAGTGCCCCTCATCGGTGGCGATGTGTTTACGTTCGACTATTTCACGGCGCATCTCGCCGAGCTGGAAAGAGCCTATTCCCTTCTCATAGACGACACCTCCCGTGCACTGTACCGGGATATGATCCTCTACCGCCTCACGGGCAAAATGGAATATCTGAGCCGTACGGAAGGGTGGGCAGAGTCCCTCTCTCTCCTTATCGACACGGAAAAGATTGAAACCGCGCTCGACGGCGGTGCGTTCACCGGCGACTCCGCCGCTATGATGCGCTCGATCTTCCCGCATCTCAAAGAGATTATTGCAGTGGAAGCGGATGCACGCACGGTAAAAAAGCTGACCACATACGCAGAGATGACAAACGGCGTCGTGCGCCCCTTTCACGCCGCTCTCTGGGACAAAGAGGACACTCTTACTTACTCCGCATCCGCGAGCCGCGGCGCGGGTGCCGACGGCACGAACCGCCGCGCGAAAACGGTAACGGTAACAGCCGATACAATTGACCGGCTGGCAGCTGATTTGCCGCTTCATCTCATTAAACTGGATGTGGAAGGCGCGGAAGAACGCGCGCTTTCAGGCGCCGATACGGTGATCCGCCGCGATAAACCGGCACTTCTCGTCTCACTTTATCACAGAACGGAAGATCTCTTTACTTTGCCCCTCGCGATCGCCGATCGGTACGAGGGTTATAGCTTCTCACTCCGCCGCATCCCGTGCGTGCCCGCGTGGGATCTTATGCTGTATGCCGTTCCTCATCACCTTTGTCGTATTTGACAGAATATTTTGTCCCAAAACCGACGATTTTGGCATCCGCCCCACTTGACATTTGTGAGAGAAAATTGTATAATGTATAGGATAAAAATCTTTAAGCGGTACAGAGAGACCGGCAAGATTTGAAAAGCATTGGTGATAGGGCGGTTTTATGCTGTTTTATCGCTCTGCCCTCTTGCCCGGCCATCGCTCCGCCCCGGAGGAAGTATGAACGTTTATTTTGCCAAAGACACAGTCATCGGTGAGAAGAAAACATCTTTTATCTCCGACGGTTCGTTTCCTCATTATGAAAATTTGAATATGAATCACGCTGTTCTTCAGACGGCGTCCTGTTTTGTTCTTCCCAGTTTCGCGGATGTGCACGTTCATCTCCGTGAGCCGGGATTTTCTTATAAGGAGACGATTTCCTCCGGCACCGCCGCCGCGGCGAGAGGCGGCTATACCGCCGTCTGTGCGATGCCGAATCTGAACCCCGTGCCCGACTCGGACGAGCACCTTGCCGCCGAGGAAGCCCTAATACGGGAAGGTGCAAAGATCGACGTATTCCCTTACGGTGCGATCACCGTGGGGCAGAAAGGCGAACAACTCGCCGATATGGATGCTATGGCATCCCGCGTCATCGCTTTTTCGGATGACGGCCGCGGCGTGCAGGATGAAGATATGATGCGCCGTGCCATGCTGAAAGCCAAATCACTCGGCAAGATGATCGTCGCGCACTGCGAGGTGAACGAGCTCCTCCACGGCGGATGCATCCACGACGGCGCGTACGCCAAGGCGCACGGACTCCCCGGCATCTCAAGCGAGAGCGAGTGGCGGCAGGTAGAGAGAGATCTAAAACTCTCCGCCGAGACCGGCTGCCCGTATCACGTCTGCCACATTTCCACAAAGGAAAGCGTGGCGCTCATCCGTGAGGCAAAAGCTGCAGGCGTTGACGTAACGTGCGAGACGGCACCGCATTACCTGCTCATGCACGACGGCATGCTCAAAGACGAGGGTCGATTCAAGATGAATCCCCCGCTTCGTGCCGAAGCCGACAGGGCCGCACTTCTCGAAGGCATTGTGGACGGCACGATCGATATGATCGCCACCGATCACGCCCCCCACTCCGCAGAGGAAAAGTCCAAAGGACTTCTCGGCTCGAGCATGGGTATCGTGGGCATTGAAACCGCGTTCCCCCTCCTTTACACGTACCTCGTGCGCCGCGGTGTGATTTCTCTCGAGAAGCTCGTGTCGCTCATGAGCGACAACCCCAGAGCACGGTTCGGCATCACGGGCGGCCTTGAAAACGGCTGTTTCACCGTCTTCGATCCCGAAGCAGTCTACGAGATTGATCCCGCCGAATTCCTCTCTATGGGAAAGAGCACGCCCTTTACCGGCTGGCAGGTGCACGGCCGATGCAGAATGACCGTCTCTCACGGCAAGATCGTGTACGACGACGGCACCGTCCGCCCGACGGCAGAAGCATAAACATTGATGAAAAACTGATTGAATATATATGGGAGATGACGAGTATGGCAAAAAGAACAGACATTAAGAAAATCATGATTATCGGCTCCGGTCCGATCGTGATCGGTCAGGCGGCTGAGTTTGACTACGCAGGCACGCAGGCCTGCCTTGCCCTCAAGGAAGAGGGGTATGAAGTGGTTCTTCTGAACTCTAACCCTGCGACGATCATGACGGACACGTCTATCGCGGATAAGGTGTACATGGAACCCTTGACGCTTGAATACGTCGCACGCATCATGCGCACCGAACGCCCCGACGCCATCATCCCCGGCATCGGCGGACAGACCGGTCTCAACCTTGCCATGCAGCTCGAAAAGAAAGGCATCCTCAAAGAGTGCCAGTGCGAGCTTCTCGGCACCAGCAGTGAAAGTATTGAGCGCGCCGAGGACCGCCAGCTCTTCAAGGAGTTGTGTGAAGAGATCGGCGAACCCGTCATTCCCTCCGAGATCACCTACTCCATCGAGGAAGCCAAGGAAGCGGCGGCTCGCATCGGTTATCCCGTCGTGCTCCGTCCCGCGTTCACGCTCGGCGGAACGGGCGGCGGCTTTGCCTACTCGGAAGAAGAACTCGTAGAAACCGCGGAAAACGCGTTCAAGCTCTCGCCCGTGCATCAGGTACTCATCGAGAAGAGCGTGCGCGGCTACAAAGAGATCGAATTTGAAGTTATGCGCGACAGCACCGATCACGCCATCACGATCTGCGGCATGGAAAACATCGACCCCGTGGGCGTTCACACCGGCGACTCGATCGTTGTCGCACCGATCATGACACTCAGCGACGCGGATTTCAATATGCTTCGTGAAAGTGCTCTCAAAATCATCCGTTCGCTTAAGATCGAAGGCGGATGCAACGTGCAGTACGCGCTTGATCCGCATTCCTCTCAGTACTATCTCATCGAAGTAAACCCCCGCGTGTCCCGTTCCTCGGCACTCGCATCGAAGGCAAGCGGATACCCCATAGCTCGCGTTACCGCCAAGATCGCCGTAGGCATGACGCTTGAAGAAATCAAGATCGCCAACACCAACGCGGCGTTCGAGCCCGTTCTCGATTACGTGATCGCAAAGCTCCCCCGTTTCCCGTTCGACAAATTTGCCACTGCCACCAACAAACTGGGCACGCAAATGAAAGCCACCGGCGAGATTATGGCGATCGGCTCCACTTTGGAAGAGAGCCTTCTCAAAGCGATCCGTTCGCTCGAGACCGGCGTAAACCACCTCTACATGGCGAAGTTCGACAAAAAATCCACCGAAGAACTTCTCGAATATATCAGCGAATTCCGCGACGATACGATCTTCGCCGCAGCTGAGCTGTTCCGCCGCGGTGTGAGTGTGGACGAGATCCACAACATCACGAAGATCACGCCCTACTTCCTTGAAGCGATCAAGGGAATCGTCGAGTACGAATCCGTCATCGCCGAAAACAAAGGCGATCTCACCGTTCTCCGTGAGGCGAAGAAGATCGGCTTCTGCGATGCGTATATCGCAAAGCTTTGGGGCGTGAGCGAGAAGGAAATCTACAAAACCCGTATTGATGAAAAGATCCTGCCCGTATTCCGTATGGTAGACACCTGCCACACGGGCGCCTATATCCCCTACTTCTATTCGAGCTATCACGGTGAGAATCAGTCCGTCGTAACGAATCGCAAGAAAGCGGTCGTCCTCGGCGCAGGCCCGATCCGCATCGGCCAGGGCGTGGAATTCGACTACTCCACCGTACACGCCGTACAGACGATCCGCGACGCGGGATACGAATCCATTATCATCAACAACAACCCCGAAACGGTTTCCACCGACTACACGACGGCGGATAAGCTGTATTTCGAGCCCCTCACCCCCGAGGACGTTATGAACATCCTCCTTTACGAAAACGCCACCGACGTCATTGCCTCTCTCGGCGGACAGACCGCCATCAACCTTGCCGAGCCGCTTATGAAGCGCGGCGTTACCATCATCGGTACGGACGTAAAGGCAATCGACCGCGCGGAAAACCGCGATTCGTTTGAGCGGATCCTGCATGAGCTCAACATTCCCGAGCCGGAAGGACACGCCGTTACCAACATCGAAGACGGTGTCAAGACCGCCGCTATGGTAGGCTATCCCGTACTCGTGCGCCCGAGTTTCGTTCTGGGCGGACGCGCCATGCAGATCGTTACGAACGAGGCACAGCTCAGACAGTACCTCAAAACCGCCGTTGAGATCGACGAGGATAAGCCCGTTCTGGTCGACCACTACATCCGCGGTAAAGAGGTGGAAGTCGACGCGATCTGCGACGGACGCGACGTATTCGTCCCCGGCATCATGGAATTGGTAGAGCGCACCGGCGTACACTCCGGCGACTCGATCAGCGTATATCCTACGTTCAGCATTTCCAATAAAGTCAAGGGAATCATCCTCGATTATGCCAAGAAACTCGGCCTCGGCATCGGTATCGTGGGACTTTACAACATCCAGTTCATCGTGGATGAAAAAGAAAACGTATTCGTCATCGAAGTAAACCCCCGCTCCTCCCGTACCGTTCCCTTCCTCTCGAAGGCGACCGGCTACAGCCTTGCCGATATTGCCACGAACGTAATTCTCGGCAAGTCTTTGAAAGAACAGGGCATCTTCACCCTTTATCCCGAGGAGAAGAAGCGCTGGTACGTCAAAGTGCCGGTATTCTCGTTCGCGAAGCTCCGTGGACTGGACGCTTACCTCTCTCCCGAGATGAAGTCCACCGGTGAAGCCATCGGCTATGACGACCGCCTCGACCGCGCGCTTTACAAGGCTCTCCAGGCATCGGGTATGGAACTGCAGAACTACGGCACGATTCTGGCATCCATTGCCGACCGCGACAAAGAAGAGGCACTGCCCCTCATCCGCCGCTTCTACGACCTCGGATTCAACATTGAAGCGACCGAAGGCACGGCAAACTTCTTACGCGAGCACGGCATCCGTACCCGCATCCGTAAGAAGATCGGCGTGGACGCAGACGACATTCCGAACGCGATCCGTCAGGGACATATCGCCTACGTAATCAACACGCGCGACATCGATTCGATGGGACAGCAGGCAGACGGACACCAGATCCGCAGATGCGCCACGGAAAACGGCGTAACGATGTTCACAGCCCTCGATACGGTACGCGTACTCTTGGACGTTCTGGAACAGACCACACTGCGCATCTCCACTATCGACGCATAAGAGGACGATATGAAACAAGGAATTTTTACGATTACAGAAAACACCGCCTTAACGCGGGATATGTACAAGCTGGTTCTCACGGGCGATACATCGGACATCACCGCCCCCGGACAGTTTGTAAATATCAAGCTGAACGGATTTTTCCTCCGCCGTCCGATCTCGGTATGCGATTCCGAGCCGGGCAAACTCACCCTTCTCTACAAGGTAGTCGGCCGCGGAACGGAAGCCATGGCTGAGATGAAAACCGGCGAAACGCTCGACATTCTGACCGGTCTTGGCAACGGATATGACGTAACGAAAGCGGGAGACCGCCCCCTTCTCATCGGAGGCGGCGCGGGCGTCCCCCCCATGTACCTGCTCGCACGGAAGCTTATCGCACAGGGTAAACACGTTACCGTCATCATGGGATTCAACACCTCCGCTGAGGTGTATTACAAGGACGAATTTGAGAAAATCGGTGCAAAAGTGCTCATTACCACCGCAGACGGCACCGCGGGTATAAAAGGATTCGTTACCGCCGCGATGCCCGCGGCCGGTGATTACACCTACGTCTACACCTGCGGTCCCGAACCGATGCTGAAAGCCGTATATAACGTCTCCGACATCGGCGGCGAATACAGCTTTGAGGAGCGCATGGGATGCGGCTTCGGCGCATGCATGGGATGCTCCTGCAAAACGAAGTACGGCAACAAGCGCATCTGCCGCGACGGTCCGGTACTTACAAAGGAGGAGATCATCTGGTGAATACGAAAATCACACTCTCCGGCGTAACGCTCAAAAACCCCATCGTCCCCGCGAGCGGTACGTTCGGATACGGATATGAATTTGCCGAGCTCTACGATATCAACGTTCTCGGCTCGCTCTCCTTCAAGGGAACGACGAAAGAGCCGCGCTTCGGCAACCCAACGCCCCGCATCGCCGAGTGCCCCTCGGGCATGATCAACGCCGTAGGTCTTCAGAACCCCGGCATTGATGCGGTAATCACGGAAGAACTCCCCCGCCTGCGCTCCGTTTTCGAGGGGCCGATCATCGCCAACATCGGCGGATTTTCCGTCGAGGAGTACGTCCACTGCTCAGAGCGGATCGACAAAGAAGACGGTGTCGCTATTATTGAAGTCAACATCAGCTGTCCGAACGTACACGGCGGCGGCATGAGTTTCGGAACTTCCCCCGAAGCGGCGGCAGAAGTAACCCGCGCCGTCAAAGCGGTTACGAAAAAGCCGGTATACATCAAGCTCTCCCCCAACGTAACGGATATCGTATCGATTGCCAAAGCGTGCGAAGAAGCGGGGGCTGACGGCATCAGCATGATCAACACGCTTCTCGGCATGCGGATCGATCTGAAAAGAAAACAGCCTATCATCAAGAATAAAATGGGCGGTTTCTCGGGCGATGCTATCTTCCCGGTGGCGCTCCGTATGATCTATCAGGTTTACGAAGCCGTAAAGATCCCGATCATCGGTATCGGCGGCGTTTCGTCCGCCGAGGACGTCATTGAGATGATGCTGGCAGGCGCCCGTGCCGTTCAGATCGGTGCTGCGAATCTCGTGGATCCGTTTATCTGCCGCGATATCGTAAACGATCTGCCGATCGTTATGAAAAAATACGGGATCGACGATCTCGAATCAATTATCGGAGGTGCTCACTAATGGGTAAGGATGTCATTATCGCCTGTGATTTTGCGTCGGCAGAGGAAACGTTCCGTTTTCTCGACCGCTTCACCGGCAAAAAACCGTTTGTAAAGATCGGTATGGAACTTTTCTATGCCGAAGGTCCGTCTATCGTACGCGAGATCAAAGCAAGAGGCCATAAGATCTTCCTCGATCTGAAGCTCCACGATATCCCCAACACCGTAAAGAAATCCATGGCAGTGCTCTCCCGCCTCGACGTGGATATGACGAATCTCCACGCCGCCGGCACGAAGGCTATGATGGAAGCCGCCATCGAAGGACTCACCCGTCCCGACGGCACCCGTCCGCTTTTGATCGCGGTAACCCAGCTTACCTCCACGAGCGAAGAGCGTATGCGTGAGGATCTGCTTATCGACGCGCCGATCGCGGACGTCGTATCCCACTATGCGAAGAACGCAAAAGCCGCAGGCCTCGACGGCGTCGTCTGCTCTCCGCTGGAAGCAGAAAAGGTACACACCGACTGCGGCAAAAATTTCGTAACCGTAACGCCGGGCATCCGCTTTGCGGACGGCGACGTAGGCGATCAGGTGCGTATCACCACGCCGGCACGCGCTAAGGAGATCGGCTCGGACTACATCGTAGTCGGCCGCCCCGTAACCGCCGCCGAGGATCCCGTGGCAGCATACGAGCGCTGTGTTCGCGAATTTGTTGACTGATAAAAAGAAAAGGAGAACGGATATGGAAAGCTACAAGAGAGAGTTTATTGAGTTTTTACAGAGCGCAGGCGTTCTGAAATTCGGTGATTTTACCGCTAAAAGTGGCCGCAAGATCCCCTATTTCATCAACGCAGGCATGATCAAGACCGGTGCTGAAATCGCCAAACTGGGTGAATTCTACGCCAAAGCATATTTCGACAAGGTAGGCGAAAAACGCACCGTTCTTTACGGCCCCGCCTACAAGGGTATCTCTATTGCCGTATCCGCCGCTGTGGCACTGTCCAAAAACGCTCTTGTCGTTCCCTTCTTCTTCAACCGCAAGGAAGCAAAGGATCATGGCGAAGGCGGCGTGTTCGTCGGCTACGTACCGACGGCGGGTGAAGAGGTCGTCATCGTCGAAGACGTAATCACCGCCGGCACCGCTATCCGCGAGAGCATGGCAATCCTCTCAGGTCTCGAGGGCGTCAAGGTAGCCGCTACATTCGTTATGGTTGACCGCAAGGAAAAAGGCCAGGGTGAAAAGGGCGCGATGGCGGAGATCGAAGAAGAATTCGGCTTCCCCGTATACTCCGTCGTTGACGTATACGACATCATCGAATATCTGGAAGAAGACCCCAAAAACGAAGAAAACGTAGCCCGCATCAAAAACTATCTGTCTGTTTATGGAGCGAAATAATGAGAAGTCTGATTGATATTCAAGAGCTTTCCGTTCGTGAAATCGACGAGCTCATGGACTGCGCGGACGATATTATTGAAAATCCCCAAAAATACGCGGATGCCTGCCGCGGCAAAAAACTTGCCACGCTCTTCTTTGAGCCGTCCACTCGTACGCGTCTGAGTTTTGAAGCGGCAATGTACGAGCTTGGCGGCAACGTGCTCGGTTTTTCCGAAGCCCAGAGCAGTTCTGCATCTAAGGGTGAAAGCGTTGCTGACACGGCAAAAACCGTCAGCTGCTATGCGGATATCATCGCTATGCGCCACCCGAAGGAGGGCGCACCGCTCGTTGCATCTATGAATGCGTCCGTGCCGGTGATCAATGCCGGCGACGGCGGTCATAATCACCCCACGCAGACCCTCGCCGATCTTTTGACAATCCGCCGTGAACGGGGAAAGATCTCCGATTTCACGATCGGATTCTGCGGAGACCTTAAATTCGGACGCACGGTTCACTCCCTCATCTCCGCGCTTTCGCGTTACAGCGGAATCAAGGTCGTGCTCATCTCCCCGGACGAACTGAAACTGCCGGGATACATCAAGCGCGACATCCTCGAGAAAAACGGCATTGAGTATTCGGAAAATTCGGATCTTGCCGAGGTGCTCCCTTCTCTTGATATTCTCTATATGACCCGTGTACAGAAAGAGCGCTTCTTCAGCGAGGAAGAATATCTCCGCCTCAAAGACAGTTATATTCTCACGCCGGAAAAACTTCTCCATGCTAAAAAGGATCTTGCTGTCCTCCATCCCCTCCCCCGTGTTAACGAAATCGCCGTCGGCGTGGATGCCGATCCCCGCGCCTGCTACTTCAAGCAGGTGCTGAACGGCAAATATATGCGTATGGCGCTGATTCTGAAGCTTTTGGAGGTAACGGTATGAATATAGATTCCATAAAGAACGGCGTGGTTCTCGATCATATCAAGGCCGGCCGCGGTATGCAGATCTACGACTATCTGAACCTTTCCGCACTCGATTGCCCCGTCGCAATCATAAAAAATGTCCCCAGCAAGAAAATGGGCAAAAAAGACATCATCAAAATCGACGCGGATATTGATATAAACTTTGATACGCTTGGATATATCGATCCCGATATCACCGTGAATCTGATCCGCGATTCGAAGGTTGAGAAAATCCGTCTTGCTCTCCCCGAAGAAATCCGCGGAATCTTACAGTGCAAGAATCCTCGCTGTATTACTTCCACCGAGCAGGAGCTGCCGCAGATCTTCAAACTGGCGGACAAAGAACGGCGCATCTACCGCTGTCTCTACTGCGAATCCGCCGCAAAAGAATAAGAAAAAAGAGTACGGTCGTCGCCGTACTCTCTTTTTTTAGAATCACGAATAAAAATCGTGGCAGCTGATCGTCATCACGTACTCGCAGTTCTGGGGCACCCAAAAATTGGTGGCAAGCGCGGCGTTTATGAAATAGAGTATCTCGTGGGAGAGCGAGTACCCCTCAAGGCAGATCTTCGCCGCAATAATGCTTTCCTCGCTGGGGGTGCAGTAGATACGTCCGTTAGCGGTCGGTGTAAACTGCACGCCGTATTTGCGGTCAAAAATAACACCGTAAATCGTGTCGGGAAAAATTTCGGCGCGCGTGCGGTTCAAGACCACGTTCCCGACGGCAATCTGCCCGTCAAAGGGTTCAGCCCCGGCCTCTGCGTAAATGATACGGGAGAGCCAATACACCTCGTCCTCGATATAATAAGATGACGCGGGTTGAATCGGTGCATCACCGGTGATAACGTACGCCGCAAATTCGTTCGGATTCCAGACTACCTCGGCACCCAGCGCTTTTGCCGCCACGCGCAAAGGAACGTACGCCCGACCGCCATCTACGAACACTCCGTTTGGACACCAGAGATACCGATCGTTCGCGACTATGTACTGTGCACCGTTTTTCACCGTCATAACGATATCCGTGCCGCGGAACACCACTGAATTTTCCGCAAGGTTCGGGAAGACGTCGCACGCGTTTATCTCTTCTGTAAGTTCATAAAGATCCACGTACGTGGTGTCCTCATACAGAACCGCGCGGCCCTCATACGGCACTTCGTTTACGTACATCCGAACGTACTCCGTTTGGGGACTGTCCGGATTTGTGGGTACTTCTCCTGCCGTAACTGCGACGGCGGAAGCTGTGAGAAGGCAAAGAACCGCCTCAAGAAGCGCCGTCAGTTTCAGGCAGTTTCTGCACTGTGAAATTAAACTTTTCATACTTTTTCATCCTTTCCGACCTAATTCTATCACAGAATCCGTGGGAGTTCAACGCACAATATTTTCCTATACTCTCTCCTTTCGTTCATAAATGTTCACAATCCGTACTTGAATATGAATTGACTTACCGCAAAACGTTTAGTATAATAATCTTGTACTACAGTTGTTCGGAGACAGATACTATGAAGCATTCTTTTGGCCATACTGCGTGCATCGTTCTTATTTCTCTTTCGCTCTCCCTCTCAGGATGCACGCTTTTTAGTGGGAACCCGCAGGAGGAGGCCCCCAAAAACACCGAAAACACCTTCACTGGAGACTCCCCTGTAAAACTCCCTATTGATAATACCCTCTTCTATGAGACGATCTCTGACGCATATCTCGAAAGTATTCCAAAGGAAGAGTACGGCGGTGCTTCCTTCCTTATTACCGCACCGCGCACCGACGTCCTTTTTCCGAATGACACCGCCTCCGTTTATTCCGCAAAAAAGCATGAGCGCAACCAAAAGGTAGAGGATCTTTTTAAGATCAGCCTCATTGATTCCGTCGTAGACGAGAGCACGTTCCCCGCCCTCGTGCGCGCCAGTATGCAAGCGGAGGAATACTATTCCGATCTTCTGATGGTCCCGCAGTATCAGATCGGCACGTTCATAGCAAACGGCTCGCTTCTGAATCTGAACAGTTTACCATTTCTGGATCTATCAAAGCCGTATTTCAACGCAGATTCCATAGAAGCCGCCACAGTTAACAAAGCAATCTACGCCGTCGCAGGCGCCGCTTCCTTTGAACCCGCAACACTTACGGCGGTCTATTTCAACCGTGATCTCTTCACAGAAAACGATCTCCCTCTTCCATATGAAAGAGTAAAGGACGGCACCTGGACGTGGGATGCACTTTTAGAACTCGGCACGGCCGTTTCGGACATCAACAAAAACAGCGGCAAGAGTCTCACCTCGTACTGTACCGAATACGCTGCAGATACGCTTGCATCCGCCATCTTCTTTTCCGCGGGCGGAAAGTTTGTCCGCCAAAACGGTGATGCCCCCTACGTAGCCTACTCCGAGACGGACAGGCCTGCCGCATCCTTTATTGAGGCAGTATTTTCAGACAAAAATGTGCTCAAGGGCACCTCAGCCGTATCCCGCTTTTATGCAGGCGAATCGCTATTTCTGATGGATCGTCTGTACCTTATGGACTGGATGATAAACGGCCGTGTTAACTGGGGCATCGTACCTCTCCCCAAAGAAAGCGAGAGCCAAAAGGATTATGTTTCCCTCTCGGACGAATGTGCGCTTTTCTTTGCCACGCCGAGAAACAATATTCACGCGGCACGCACCGCACACATTCTCTCAGCACTGAATGCTGCGCACTACGGCGTTATAAACGACGCGTATATTACGCATACGCTCTATCATACCGTCAGAGATAACGACACCGCCAACATGCTCGGAATCATTATGCATTCGCGGACGTACGATTTCGCCTTTTCCTTCGGCCGCACGGACGAAACGCTCGCCAAGGTCTCCTATCTCGGCATGAATGAGCTCGCCGGCAACAGATCGTTTGACGAAATATTAAAACGAATCACGGAAACGGACACACACCTCAAAAAAACATACGCTGAGTAAATCTGCGCATCAGCGGTATAAGTGTATGCACGCAGATACTATAATAGAACTGTCTCACCACTCACCCAAAGAAAGGAGACGCATGCATGGGAATTAACACCCTCAGCAGTACCATAACGCTTCTTGGCCGTATCTTTGATACGCAAAAGGCACGAAAACCGATACATCCCGACACGTCAATGAAGCCTGCATACCGCCCTGTCCCCATTCATCAGCCTCTCCCGAGAGTATCGCCGGAAGAAGTCGGTTTGGACAGCGAAAAGATTGCCGCTTTTCTTAAAGAACTACAGGATGACGAAACGCTCAATATGCAGAGCGTTCTGATTCTGAAAAACGGAAAGATTGTCACCGAAGCCATATTCGGCGACACAGATCCCCTCATCTGGAAGCAGATGTTCTCCGTTTCCAAAAGCATCACCGCCCTCGCGATCGGCATTCTCTGTGATGAGGGGAAGTTATCCCTTGACACCAAACTGACCGATGTTTTCGAACACCGTCTCACGCCGATTGCGAAGCTTGCCGTGAAAGAGTTGACTGTGCGCCATCTTCTGACGATGACCACCGGTGCCACCTTCAACGAGGCGACGATGCTCACCGAACGGGATTGGGTGAAGGGATTTTTCACGGGTACGTTTTCTCCGGGCGAATTTTCGTACAACAGCCTCAATTCGTATATCCTGTCCGCTATCGTCCAGGAGAAAACCGGCGAACGCCTCTCCGAGTATCTCACGCCGCGCCTTTTTGCCCCTTTGGGGATCGATGAGTTTTATTGGGAAACATGTCCGATGGGCATTGATAAAGGTGGCTGGGGACTCTATATGCGTCCCGAAGATATGGCGAAGATCGGCGTTCTCGTAATGCAGAACGGTGTATGGAATCAAAAACAGCTCATCTCACATGCCTATCTTCAGATGGCGGCACACACGCAGACCGCCACCAAAACCGTTTCCAAACTGTACGATTACGGCTACCACATCTGGACAGGTAAAAACCACGATTCCTTTTTGTTTAACGGAATGCTCGGACAAAACGTGCTCGGATTCCGAGAAAGCGGCGTCATCCTCGTTTCGAACGCGGGAAACGATGAGCTTTTTCAATCCAGCAACTATTTTACGGCGGCAGAACGCTATTTCGGTGAAAAATGTGCCGATGCGCTCCCACGGAATGAGGAATCATACAAAAATCTCCAAAACCTTATAAGCAGTCTGAAAGACAGGCCGACAGCCGTATCGAGCCCCGCGATCCCGCCGCGCAGGTGGCATCTGTTCCGAAAAGCCCCTCCTACTACTTTGTCTGTCGCGGATCCTCTGCCACCAGAGTGTAACCTCTTAAACGGTGTTCGGTTTGAAACGAACGATCCGCATGCGCCGGCGGTCTCTCTCATGCCCCTCATTCTGCAAATCGTGCAGAACAATTACGGCAGCGGCTTCAAATCCGTTTCCTTCCTGAAAAACGAAAGTGTATTTTACATGACCTATGCGGAGGAATCTGCCAGTTATCTTCTGCCCATCGGCTTCGGGAACTCGGCGGATGCGGACATTCGCATAGGGGACGTACCGTATCATGTAAAAACGCTTGGGCAGTTCGTAAAGGACGAGGACGGACGTCCGATTCTGAAAATCCGCATATCCTTCGCAGAAACACCCCTGACGCGGTATTTGAAATTGTATTACACGGGCATAACGCCGCTGTTGAAACAAACAGAACAGCCCGGCAGTGATTTCGTCTTTACAAAAATCATCGGCGTGAAGCACGCTCTTGCCCTATCCCCTCTGATCGGAGGAACGCTTGACAAGATCGACAACGATTACGTCCGCTACCGCGTGAACAAAGTGTTCGCGCCCGTCATCCCACTCAGTAAAACGGAATAAAAAACACAGGTGCCGCACTTACGTGCGGCACCTGTGTTTAGTAAAGTGCACGTTATTTTTTAAACTGCAGAATTACGTAGGAGCATTTTTCGGGAAGGTGGATCGTCAAGAGATCTCCCTCGCGTGAAAGCTTTGCCTCTTCGCTCGAGAACGGCAGGTATACCTCGGGATCCTTATCACATTCGAACTGAACCATACCGTCCAGACCGATCGCCTCTACCTTGTTTACAAAGTTTACGCGGCTTCTGTGCGTACGCATGTCGTCGAGCTTGTGATCGATATCGACGTCATACTCCTCAGCCAGCAGCTGAACGGTAACGGCATTCTCCGTTTCGAACATCGTGGAGAGATAGCCCGTAGCTTTCTCAATCTTCACCGGCATAGGCTTCATGTACTTCTTGCACAGTTCAATCACGCCGGCAGTATTTGTGCCGCGGCGGATGCGGTGCGGGTGATAGAAGACGCCCACCGAAGGCTCGGACCACACGTCGGGATCGGCACTGTCTTCCATCTCCATGTTATTAATCCATTCAGGCATTTTGACCCACGCTTCACCCTTCGGAACGTAGAAGAAGAACTCCTCGCCACCTACGCCGATGCTGTTCTTCATATTCCAGGTGTTCTCACAGCCTTCGATCGCGGTCGGACCGGTTACGATAACCTTACCACCGGCCTTCAGGTACTTATCCATCGCCGTCTTTTCCGCATCGGTCATCTTCGCTACGCTCGCGAGGAGGATGACGGGATACTCATCCGCCGTTTCGGGGAATGCAAACACGGTATGCGGGCAGATGCCTTCGCGGAAGAGCGCCATAAGCGCCGCGCTGTAGTCTTGATAATAGCCCTTGTTGATGCCGCCGAAGCAGGTATGATTGCGCGTCTCGTACGAGAAGTAGACGCCCAGTTGTCCTACGAAATCGCCGCCAAACAGTTCGGGATGATTCTTTTCGAATCCGAATGCCTCGCCGACGATATCCTTCTCATCGGGAAGTGTATCAAGGATGTGGCGAGGGAGTCCGAGGCGGCCCTTCAAGGTGCCGAGCCAAGCGTCCGCGCCGAGCAGTTTTGATACAGCCCACGCGTGATTTGCCGAAACCGTAGTATGTGCATATCCCGTGCAGAATGCGCGGTAGCCCTTTTCTCTTGCCGCCGCCTGATGGTGAGAAGCGTTGACAAGACGATCCTTCACGGGTACGTTTACGGTTTTGGGGTCGTGCTTATACGGCGGGGTGTTGCCGCTCATTTCCATATTGACGTAGTTACATCCACGGAGGAAGTGACGGGCGTCGGTTGCGCACTGGAGCGCACTCGCCGTGGCAGAACTGCCGCCGCATCCCGTCAGGACGAAATCCTTCGGGAGAATCTTTCCGAGGTCCTCGTAGAACTCGCCTGTGGAATCGAAGCGGAGATCGAGAAAGTGAATCCATGCGGGATTATCCCAGTTGCCCCAGAATCCCGTATCGGTAACGGGCGGGAGTGCATCAAGGCCCGAACGGCGCTTGAACTCTGCCAGACAGTGCGGGCAGGCGCATCCCTTATATCCCATGTAGTACATAGCGTCGTCGGCGCTGAGGCCGTCGATGTTCGTATCGGCGATGAGCGTCTTAACGTAATCAAAATAGGCCTCTTTGAAATCGGGATTTCTGTGGCAGAAGCCCTCGGAGGTGTACTGCGGGAAGTAGAGCGGCTCGCGCGTAACCGTGTCGATCATGCGCCAATCGTTCAGATACTTACCCTTATACTGCCACGATGCGGCGGCCTCCCACGTCGGGCTGAACGGCAGATGCGGGCCGCTGTCGAGCATAACGTGGCGCATCTCCTCGCGGGTGCTGTAACGGTGCACAAGGTTTACGGAGTGATGATCGTACAGCTTTACGCCGTACTTATGCAGCTCCTCGGCTACCGTTGCAATGTAGTCGTGGAGAAGGGGAAAAACGGGCATCCAGTCCCAACGGAAATGCGTACCGAAGAGAACAACGGCGGAAACGTCCGCTTTGGCAAGGCCCTCCGCGTGCGCTTTGATGTTGTCGTAGTTGTCGGAGTCCGGCCAGTTAAGATCTTCCCACCGGATCCACCACGTAGCTTTTCTTTGACTGTCCACAGTATTTACCTCGCTTATATGTATGAGTTATTTCTGGAACTTCAGAATTACGTACGAGCATTTTTCGGGGAGGTGGATCGTCAAGAGATCCGCCTCGCGGGAAAGTTTTGCCTCTTCGCCCGTGAACGGCAGATATACCTCGGGATCGCTGTCGCAAACGATCTGTACCTTGCCGTCAAGGCCGATCGCCTCTACCTTGTTGACAAAATTCACGCGGCTTCTGTGATTACGGATCTCATCGAGATGATGATCGATATCCACGTCGTACTCCTCGGCGAGAAGCTGGACGACAACGCTGTCCTCGGATTTGAACATGGTGGAAAGATAGCCCTCTGCCTTATGGATCTTGATCGGCATAGGATTCATGTATTCCTTACAAAGTTCAATGACGTGATCGGTATTCGTGCCGCAGCTGATGCGGTGCGGGTGGTAGAACACACCTTCTCTCGGCGTAGTCCATACGTCGGGATCGGCGCTGTCCTCAACCTCTGTCTTACCGATCCAATCAGGTTCTCTGCCCCACGAATCGCCCTTCGGGATATGGATGAAGAAATCTTCACCGGGCACGTCGAGGCGGTTTTTCAGTTTCCAGGTGTTCTCACAGCCTTCGATCGCGGTCGGACCGGTTACGATGATCTTACCGCCGGCTTTGAGGTATTTGTCCATCGCCGCTTTTTCTTCATCGGTCATCTTTGCCGCACTGGAAAGCAGAATAATCGGATACTTATCCGCCGTTTCGGGGAAAGCGAATACGGTGTGCGGGCAGATGCCTTCACGGAAGAGAGCGACGAGCGTTGCGCTGTAATCCTGATAGTAACCCTTATTGAGGTTACCGAAGCAGGTGTGGTTGCGCGTCTCGTACGAGAAGTAAACGCCAAGCTGGCCTACGAAATCGCCGTTAAACAGTTCGGGATGATTCTTCTCGAAGCCGAATGCCTCACCGACGATATCCTTCTCATCGGGAAGGGTGTTGAGAATGTGGCGGGGGAGTCCGAGACGGCCCTTCAAAGTGCCGATCCAGGCATCCGCGCCGAGCAGCTTCGATACCGCCCATACGTGATTGGCAGAAACGGTCGTGAATGCGTATCCCGTACAGAATGCGCGGAAATCCTTCTCTCTTGCCGCCGCCTGATGGTGGGAGGCGTTGACGAGACGGGTCTTGACCGGTACGTTTACCGTCTTCGGATCGTGCTTGTACGGCGGGGTATTGCCGCTCATTTCCATATTGACGTAGTTGCACCCGCGAAGGAACTGGCGGGCATCGGTTGCGCACTGGAGTGCGCTGGGCGTAGCGGAGCTGCCGCCGCATCCCGTGAGCATGAATCCTTCGGGAACAACTTTACGAAGTCCCTCGTAGAACTCACCGTTGGAAGCAAAGCGGAGATCAATAAAGTCGATCCACGCGGGATTGTCCCAGTTGCCCCAGAAATTCGTATCGGTAACGGGCGGGAGCTCTTTCAGTCCGGAACGGCGTCTTAACTCCTCCTGACAGTGGCGGCACGCACATCCCTTGTATGCAAGGTAGTACATCGCGTCGTCCGCACTGAGACCGTCGATGTTCGTATCGGCGATGAGTGTCTTGACGTAATCGTAGTATGCCTTTTTAAAATCAGGGTTTCTGTGGCAGAAGCCCTCGGAGGTGTACTGCGGGAAGTAGAGCGGCTCGCGCGTAACCGTGTCGATCATGCGCCAGTCGTTCAGGTACTTGCCCTTATACTGCCACGATGCCGCGGCTTCCCACGTCGGGCTGAACGGCAGATGCGGGCCGCTGTCGAGCATAACGTGGCGCATCTCCTCACGGGTGCTGTAACGGTGCACGAGGTTGACAGAGTGATGATCGTACAGTTTGATGCCGTACTTGTGCAGTTCCTCAGCTACCGTTGCGATGTAGTCGTGAAGGAGCGGGAAGACGGGCATCCAGTCCCAACGGAAGTGCGTACCGAAGAGAACGACAGCGGAAACGTTCGCCTTGGCAAGTCCCTCCGCGTGTGCTTTGATGTTGTCGTAGTTGTCGGAGTCCGGCCAGTTGAGATCTTCCCAGCGGATCCACCACGTCGCCATTCTTTGATTTTCCATAATATTACCTCACTCTTTATGTGTGATTTATTTTCGTTAAGAATTTATTTCCGATCGAATGCGCCGAGCCATGCGTTTGCAATCTTCTGATGCCCCGCCTCGGTCGGATGGACGCCGTCCAAGAGCCAAAACTCCGCGGGTGCAAATTTTAACGCATCGTCGAACATCTGCTGCAGCGGCAGAAATTCCGTATGGAAACGATCCGCCACACGGCGGGATGCCGCCGCACGGAGTTCCACCTCACGGCGAAAGACGGTGTATTTATCCGTGCCATCCTCAAGTTCGCCCGTCGTTTTCGGTCCTGCGAGCACGAACGGCTCCATAATAAGAATGCGCGTATCGGGAAGCGCTTCTTTTACTTCTTCGAGAAGCATCGTGTAGATCTTCTCAAATTTCACCGCATCCACACCGTTTTTGTGTCCGAGTTCATGCCACACGTCGTTGACACCGATGAGAACACTCAAAAAATCGGGGCGCAGATTGATAAGATCAGCCTTAATGCGGGCGTACATATCGACGACACGGTTGCCGCCGACACCGCGGTTCGTAAAAGTATATTTCCCGGGCTCTCTGTTATTGAGATACGCCTTCACGAGGTGGGCGTAGCCCGTGCCCATATTCGAAAGATCCTCGCGGCTTCTCTTGGCATCGGTGATTGAGTCACCCTGAAACAAAATATGCATCGTTGATTTCCTTATGTATCGGATCAGCCGAACGCCGGCTCTTTCACAGGCGGCAGAAGGCGCTCTGCGTTTCCGTGGTAGAATTTTTCAAGAAAATCCTCGGGCAGATCGAGCGTATCAATAAACTCCGCGAGCGTATTCTTGAAATGATCGCGACCGTAGAGGAATCGGTCGGGATACGTGAGAAACAGCTTCTTTGTGTATTCCGGATCGCGAGTAAGCGCGTTGAGGCCGGAATCCGCCGAGCAGTCAATGTAGAGGTTACTGTATTTCTCGAGCATCCTCTCGATTCTGCCGCCGGGGATCACGGGCCCCTTCGGGCAGCTTACGGTCTCCCAGAGATTATCGTTTGAAATGTGTGCCCAGAATCCGGGGGCATGGCCCAAAAAGTTCGTCTCAGGGCACTGACGAAGCAAATTTTCGAAGTTCTCGATACTGCCGCCGTACCAATAATGACGGCGCGGAAAATCGCCGCCGGGACGGCGATAGGGGTAATCAAAATGGAGCGTTACGGGCACGCCCTCCTCCCCGCAGAATCGGAATAGATCGACCGCATCGGGGTTATCATACGTGATACGTAGCTTCACCTCACCGCACACCTGTACGCTGTACGTATTGATCGCCATCCGCATCTTCACGATCGCGGCGGGATCACGCGGATCAGGGGCATAGCCGAGAATAAAACGATCGGGCGCGTAGCGTTTGTACTCGAGACAGCGATAAAAGGTCGTCGGTGCGTTGTGTCCCGGAATCGTAAGGCAGCTTATAGAACGAGGATTGTACTCGTCCTCCGGTGCATCGCAGGAAAGCAGCCATGTTTTGGCGATTCCAAGTTTATCCATATTGGCTATATGCCGGTCGGCATCGTATCCGGCAAAATCGGGATGATTGTGTGCATCAATTTTCATCATGTCCCAAAAACCTCCGTATCGGCTTATCATTTTCACGTTTTTCCACGCGAGTATATCTTACCATAAGTGCCGTAAAATTGCAACGATTTTGCAAACTTTTCTGCCCAAAAACAGAAAAAAGAGTTGACAGAAGATTTTTTTGTTCTATAATTAAATTGTAAGAATATGCATAGTCCCCAAACCCGATCATTTCAACCCAAAGGAGAAAAGAACACATGGAATGTAAAGCACGAAACGAAATGAATCCCGCCTACCAGTGGGACTTCTCTCACATCTATCCGACCTTCGAAGCATGGGAGGCGGCATACGCCGAAGCACAGGCGGCAACCGCTGAACTTTCCACCCTGCCCGGCACACTCGGCACGAGTCCCGAATCGCTTAAATCCGCCCTTGACAAGGTATACGAAGCCGCTGAAAAAGCAGAGCTCGTCTCGCTGTATGCGTTCCTTCACAAAAGCTCGGACAACGGTGATTCCAAAAATCAGACGATGGAAGGCCGCGCCGTACAGCTCGGCATGGCGCTGCAGGCGGCTACCGCTTTTATCGATCCCGAACTTCTGAGCATCGACAAGGATACCCTTGACGCGTGGCTGCAGCTCGATCTCTTGAAGGGCTATCGTCACATGATCGAGGACACCACCCGCGGTGCCGCGCATATTCTCGATGCGGAAAAGGAGCAGATGCTCGCGATGCTCGGCGATGCCGCCGGCACACCCAGAAACGCGTTTGATATGCTGGAAAGCGTGGATATGACGTTCCCGCCCGTGCATGACGAAAACGGGAACGAGATTCCCCTCACCCACGGCACGTACGGCGTGTATCTCCACAGCCGGAGCCCCGAGGTACGTAAGGAAGCATATGAAACGTATTTCAAGGAATTCGGCAAATACATCAACACGTTCTCTGCCCTCTACGCGGGATCGGTAAAATTTGATACGTTTTATGCAAGAGTGCGCGGCTACTCCTCTGCCTGCGAGGCGGCTCTCTTCCACAGCAACGTACCGGTAAGCGTATACGACAGCCTCATCGAGGCAATTCACGGCGGCTTGCCGATTATGAAACGCTACCTCGCTCTGCGCAAAAAGATTCTCGGGCTTGATTCCCTCGGCATGTACGATCTCTACTGCCCGATGGTGGACGACGTCGAATACCCCGCCACTTTTGAAGAAGGCATGGATCTCGTTCACAAGGCGACCGCTCCGCTCGGCGCACGCTATCAGGAGCTTCTCGACATGGCCGAGAAGAATCACTGGATGGACGTATACGAAAACAAGGGCAAGACGACCGGTGCGTTCTCCTGCGGCGTACACGGCGTGCATCCGTACGTTCTTCTGAACTACACGGACACTCTCCAGGATGCGTACACGCTCGCACACGAGCTTGGCCACGCCATGCACTCCTATCTCTCCTCCGAGAAGCAGGATTTCGCCAACCACAGATACAGAATCCTCGTTGCCGAGGTTGCCTCCACGGTCAACGAAGTGCTCCTCACGAAATATCTCCTCAGCGTGGAGACGGACAAAAAGCGCCGCGCGTACATCCTCAACCACTTCCTTGAAGAGTTCCGCACGACCGTATTCCGTCAGACGCTGTTTGCCGAATTCGAGCGGAAGGCACACGACGCATATATGAACGGTCAGCCGCTGACCGCCGAACTTCTGAACGGTATGTACAGAGAACTGAATCTCAAATACTACGAGGGCGCGGACGTGGGCGAGCTGCACGATATCGAATGGGCGCGCATCCCGCATTTCTACAATGCGTTCTACGTATATCAGTATGCGACCGGCTTCTGCTCCGCCGTAGCGATCGCAAACCGCATTCTCGAGACCGGCGATGCCACCGATTACCTCAACTTCCTCTCAACCGGCGGCAGCGACTATCCGCTGGAAGAGCTCAAGATCGCAGGCGTCGACCTCACAAAGCCCGACACGGTCGCAAATGCGCTTAAAGTGTTCGACGAAACGCTCAAAGAACTGGAAGAACTGCTCGGTTAATAGAAGGAGTTGTTGCATTCATAAAAGCAACTAATTCCATTGGAATTTCAAATATTTGGGGCTGTCGCGTTTAGCTGCGACAGCCCCTTCTTCATGCTTTCATGTAGCGTGCAAACGAACGGCGGCGGAACTGCATGGGCGTATATCCCGTCTCCTTTTTGAAGATTGCGCCGAAATACGATTGGGACGAAAAGCCGCACTGCTGGGCGATCTCGGAAAGCGAATGTTCCGAATCAGCCAGCAGCTGCTTCGCTTTACCGATTCTCTGCCTCAGAAGATATTTCTGCGGCGTCTCATTCGTCAGCTTCCGAAACAGATCCTGAAAATAATTCGTGGAGTATCCCGTAACCTCCGCCAAGGTCTCAACGCGGATCTGCTCGTTCATATGCTCGTTCATATAGTCCATCGCTTTTACGATCGGTGTCGTGCGGGGCTTTGCATACATCTGCAGATACTGCTTGTTCTGCGGCGTATCGCACTTCATATAGTAAAAGAGCTCGAGCATCTTCGCCATAACGAACTCGTCCGAGGTATCCCCCTCGGGCTTTGCAAGATGCTCCATCAACTCTTCAAACGACCGCTTATACTTGCGGCTGTCGATCATCTGAAAGAAATTGGGCGCGTTGGCAAGGAGTGAGTAGAATTCGCTCGACTCGCTCACGTCGAAATAGATGTACAGACACCGAAACGGCAGAATACTGTACGATTTCTGCTGCGGCTTTCGGAGGAGCACCGTATCCGCCACGTGCGCACACGATTTGTAATCAATATACGATACACCGCCGCCGGAGAGGATGTACTCGATCTCAAAATTCGCAGCCGTTCTGACGACCGTTTCCTTTTGCCCCGGGAACATGGCGGTACTGTCAAACACGCCGTATTTCACGATATCACAGACACGCACTCTCGCAACTCCCCTTTCTACCTTTTTATTATAATAAAAAAATCCGCCTTCGTCAACAAAAATCTGTGAAATTTGATAAAACTGCCCCGTTTTCTTATATATTAAGAAATGCGCGTGTGATACAATACAAGTAAAGTAATAAAAAAGGAGAATTCTATGAAAATTACCGACATAAAATCCTTCGTTGTGGACTGCTTCCGCACAAACTGGGTATTCGTCAAGGTATACACGGATGAGGGTATCACCGGCGTTGGCGAAGGCACGCTGGAATACAAGGAAAAGGCGCTGGTAGGTGCCATCGAGCACATCCGCTCCTATCTTATCGGCAAGGATCCCCGTCAAATCGAAAAACACTACCACGATATCTACCGCGACGCCTACTGGCGCGGCGGTGCCGTTCTTATGAGCGCACTCTCCGCCGTGGAGATGGCTCTTTGGGACATTCTCGGCAAATCCTTGAACGTACCCGTATATCAGCTGCTCGGCGGCAAGGTAAACGATGAGTGCCGCATCTACATAAACGGCTGGTTCGCCGGCGCGAAGACCCCCGAGGAATTCGGTGCAAAAGCAAAGGAAGCCGTCAAAAAAGGGGTAACCGCCATGAAGTGGGATCCCTTCGGCAAAAATTATCTCCAGATCTCCAACAAAGATCTAAGCACTGCCCTCGAATGTATCGGTGCCGTACGCGATGCGGTCGGCAACGACGTGGATCTCCTCATCGAGGCTCACGGCCGCTTTGACGTTCCCACGGGTATCAAGATCGCAAAGGAAGTAGCACAGTTCAAGCCGATGCTTCTTGAAGAGCCTGTTCCGCCGAACAACCTCGAGGCGCTCAAAGCCGTACGCGACAAGTCTCCCGTGGCAATCTCCGCGGGCGAGCGTCTGTACACCCGGTTTGATTACAACGAGCTCTTCCGTCTGCGCGCGGCTGACTACATTCAGCCCGATATCTCTCACGCCGGCGGTATTATGGAGCTGAAAAAGCTGGCGGCAATCGCCGAGGCGAACTATATCCCGTTCGCACCGCATAACCCCTCGGGACCGATCGCCAACGCCGCTACGCTCCAGATCGCGGCTTGCTGCCCGAACTTCTGCATTCTCGAAATCATGTACAGCGACGTGGATTACCGCAAGTTCATCACCAACGAGAACCTCGTTTACGAGGACGGTAAGATCAAGATCGGCGACAAGCCAGGTCTCGGCATCGACCTGAACGAAGAGGAATGCCTCAAGCACCCGTACGTGGAGCACAATCTGCGCCACTACACCGGTGCCCTTACCGACATCCGTCCCCCGAAAACGGAATTCTATTTCTGAATCTAAAGGAGTATCTCCTATGAAAACCGTACTGATTACCGGCGCGACCGTAAACACCGGCTACGGTATTGCCAAAAAATTTGCATCGGAAAACTGGAACGTCGTCATCACCGGTCGTGATATTGACCGCGTGCCCGCCGCCGCGGAAAGACTGCAAAACGAGTATCCCGACGTTACGGTGCTCGGGTATGTGCTGAATGCCGTCCGACCCGACAACACGATCGACGAGGAAGCGGTAACGAATCTGTTCTCTGATCTCGACCGCAAGGGTTTGTTCGTCGAATGCCTCGTTCTGAATGCCGCTAACCTCGGCATCCGTCAGAAGATCTTTGAAAATCCCCTTTCCGATTTTCTGAACGTCCTGCAGACGAACGTTACCTTAAACTACCTCCTCATCGAGACGGCGGCGCGCCGTATGAAAGAGGAGAAAAACGGCAGCGTCGTGTTTATCAACTCCAACACCGCGTACCGCGCCATCCCTGATCGGATCGCCTACTGCACCTCGAAGGGTGCACAGCTTTCCATGATGCGCGCCTTGGCACTCGATCTGGGCAAATACAACATCCGCGTGAATGCCGTTCTCCCCGGTATGATCAAAACAGATCGCTGGGAATCGAACTACAATGACTGCAAAAATGCGCCCTCCAATTTCACCCCCCTCGGCGACATCGCGGAGTTCGCAGATATCGCCGATGCTGTCTGGTATTTTGCCGCACACGCACGCAACACCACCGGTGCTGAGCTCACCGTGGACGGCGGCAATATGATCCAGCTTTACCCCATCATCCCGGATTAACGAAAACGGACAGAGAACTTCACGTTCTCTGTCCTCTTTTTTATCTCTCTATAACTCTACCCCCGGTGGAGTTTTGCGCAAAAAATCTAAAAGAAATCGCTTGCAAATACCTTTCGGCTGTGTTATGATAAGGTAAGAACACGAAAAAAGGTATATATATGAACGATTACACGAAAAAATTTGCTGAAAACGTAAAAAGGCTTCGTAAAGCCCACAACATCACGCAAAAGGAGCTGGCGGACACCATCGGCTACTCGGAAAAAGCCGTGAGCAAATGGGAGTGCGCCGCAAGCGTGCCGGACGTAGAGGCTCTTTTCACGCTGTCGAGACATTTCAATGTCCGTATCGACGATCTCTTCAAGGACTCCTCGGAAATCTATTTCCTGGGTATCGACGGCGGCGGCACGAAGACTGCCTTTGCCCTTGCTGATAAGGCAGGCAAGGTCCTCCGCACGCATGAATGTGAGGGATGCAATCCGATGGACATCGGCATCGACGCCTCGAAGAAGATCCTCTCGGACGGCATCTACGCGATCACCGAAGGTATTGCCCTCTCCTCCGTCGTTCTGTTCGCGGGCATTGCGGGAGGAGGCTCTCCCCATATGCATGCCGCACTCGCGGAGCATTTCGCATCGCTCGGTTTTGCTGCCTCGTGGAACGATTCGGATAATGCCAACATCATCGCCGCCGGCATCGGTAACGACGACGGCATCGCCATGATTACCGGCACGGGCATTTTTGCTATGGCACAGATCGGGGGCGAGCGCTCCCGTGTTGCAGGCTGGGGATATCTCATCGACAACGGCGGCAGTGCCTACAACGTAGGCAGAGACGGCCTGAACGCATACTACTGCGCCCTCGACGGATCCGCGCCCAAGACCGCCCTCACCGAAGCGATAGACACCCATACGGGTATGACTCCGCAACAGCTGCTCGGTGCCATTTACGCAGGCGGCAAAAGAAAGATCGCCTCGTTCGCGCCCTTGGTTTACAAAACCGCACGCGCGGGGGACAAGGTGGCCGCAGACATCGTGGAAAAGAATATAGCAGCAATCGCTCTCGTGGTTGAAACGGCAGGTAAGCACTTTCAAAAAACGCCGATCCGCGTCGTATTCGCCGGCGGTTTAACGAAAGAACCCGATTTCCTCGAATCCGTACAAAAACATCTTTCTGAGCCGGAACGCTTTGACCTTGCGCGCATCCCCTGCACGCCCGTGGAAGGTGCCGTTCGTCTGGCAATGGAAAAATGGGAACAATACAATACACCGCAAAAGGAGAAACATCATGCAAAGAACTGAACAGCGTAACCCCAACACGATGCACATCGACACCGCGTCTACCGCGGAAATCATGCAGATGATCCAGAACGAAAACTACAACGCCGTAAAAGCCGTCGGTGAAGCGATCCCCGCCATCACCCGCGCTTGCGACAGCATTACGGAAGGCCTCAAGCAGGGCGGCCGCCTCATCTACATCGGTGCCGGCACCTCTGGCCGTCTCGGCATTCTCGACGCGGTGGAATGTCCTCCCACGTACGGCGTATCGCCCGAGCTCGTCAGCGGCATTATCGCCGGCGGCGAAAAATGCCTGACGCAGGCATCCGAGGGTGCTGAGGACAGCGCAGAGGCAGGCGTTCGTGATATCGCCGCCAAGAACCTCATCCCCGCCGACCGCGTCGTCGGTATCTCGGCGGCAGGCAACGCGGCTTACGTCGCAGAAGCGCTCAAATACGCGCGGAGCATCGGATGCGTAACGATCGGCATCACCAACAACGCGGGAAGCCGTCTCGATGTGGAATCCGATATCTCCATTCTGGTAGATACCGGCGCGGAAGTCATCACCGGCTCCACCCGAATGAAGGCAGGTACGTCGCAGAAGCTGATCCTCAATATGATGTCTACCTGTGCGATGATTCAGGCCGGCAACGTCATGGAAAACCTGATGATCAATCTGAAACCGACGAACGAAAAGCTCCGCCGCCGCGTCTTCTCCATCGTGAAGGAGCTCACCGGCCTCGAAGCCGAGGAGTCCCTCCCGTATCTCGAAAAGCACGACTGGTCCATCCGTGCGGCAGTAGAAGAAATTCGCGCGCAGAAGTAAACCCTATAAATGAAAGAGCGTATTCCGCTGATGGCGGAATACGCTCTTTTATTTGCAGATAACCGTATATTTCGGGATCAGCCGAATGGGATGCCACGACTGTTTGGCACGCCTCAGCCCCTCGTCCCCCATATCCTCTTCCCGATTGATGTAGAGAACAGCGGGATCGCTCACGGATGAAGCAAACGCGGTTGAAAGCATTGGGTATGCACCGACGTAGGACGTATCCGCCTTCTCCACATGGACGTACAAAGTGTCGCCGATGACGTCGCCCACCGTAACGCCCACTACGTTTTCTCCGACCGTCAGAAGCGCGCCACGCACACCGTACAGTTCATAATTGTCAAACAATTCTAAAATCGCCTCGTGCTCCGCCATCGCCATAGAACTTCCGTCCGATACCCGCGCGTACTGTGCCACGATAAACGCGCGCGCTGCCGAAATAGTCTCCGGTGTGATCGGCAAAAGCGCCGCCTCGGGGTACGTCCTTCTGAAGCGACTTATGAAGTTTCGCTGCCCGTGATACCTTTTCCCCTGAACGGACTCAAATGCGGCTTTATCGTACAGATAATCCGCCCAATCCTTTTCTTCGGTAATCTCGACGGTATCAAATGCCGCGCGAAGTGCGGGCAGATCCTCCGAGGAGGTAAAGCAGAACCGCATCCCACCGCCGCCGAATTCGTTCCGCAGCGTTATAAGTGCTCGTTCGGGATTCTGACCGACGGGGAACGTGTACATTTCGCCGCTGTCAAAATACCGCGCGCGCAAAAAAAGCGTGTCGTGCGCGACTGCATATTCCGTTTGGAAATAGCGCCGCCACATAAACGTAGTGCCCGCGGTATAATCACACGTGCGGCGTTTTTTCTTATCCGCAGTAAAAAAAGCGCGAAGTGAGGAATATTCACTGAGCGTCAGAGGCGTAAAGGAAAGCATACTGTTCATCCGTTTCGCAGTAAAATTTCTGAAAGAGACGCATTTTGCCGAAGACTCGTTTTTTCTGTCCGGCAGAAGCTGGAAGGATCGAATCATGCATGCGCAATCTTGGCAAAATGGGTATTTTTTACAATTTTTATTCTGGAAATTTGTGCACTATTTTGGTAAAATTTGTATTGTAATTTGACGCTATTTATGGTAAAATATGGTTACAGTAAAATTTTGGAGATGGAGATACAAAGACTATGGAAAATGCAGCAAAAATACTTATTGCCGACGAAAGTGCCGAAACGCGCAGGGGCTGTAAAGAGGCGCTCGGACGTCTGGGATACACACGCATTGAAGAGGCAGCAAACGGCGAGGAAGCACTCACCATGATCGAACGCTCTCATCCGGACGTGGTGATCGCGGACGTGTGGCTCTCAAAACTTGACGGAATCGGACTCATCCGGAAGGCCGCCGCGCTCCGGTACGAGCCGGACCGTACGCCGATCTTTATTATTGCCTCAATGGTATCGAATCAAAACATTTTTGTGGAAGCAAGCCGCGTGGGCGCGTCTCTCTGTCTGCCCAAACCGATTGATTACAAAAGTCTCGGAGAACATATCCGCACGCTTCTCACCACCCGCGGCACGGCCGCCATTCAGATACCGGCGGACAATACCCCGCCCGATATCGAATCCCAGGTTACGAAAATCATCCACCAGATCGGCGTACCGGCACATATCAAGGGATATCAGTATCTGCGAACCGCGATTATGATGACCGTACACGACAGTGACATCATCAATTCCGTAACAAAGGTGCTGTATCCTTCCGTAGCGAAAAAATATTCAACGACCACGTCCCGCGTAGAGCGCGCAATTCGCCACGCTATTGAGGTTGCGTGGGATCGCGGGGATATTGATACGCTGAACGCGTTTTTCGGATACACCGTTCAGAACACCCGCGGCAAGCCGACGAACTCCGAGTTTATCGCTATGATTGCGGATAATCTCCGACTGAAATACAAAATCCACTGAATTTGCCCCGCGGCGGCGGCACAGTTTTTACTGTGCCGTTTTTATTTTTGCCTGTCAGCCGCCCGCAACGGTAACCGTTTCGCCCGCTATGGTAAACACGATTGTGCCCGAAAGATCGGTACGCCATACCTCGGCATCCGCTTCTTCGAGCCGATCAAGAACCGCCTTTGTAGGATGGCCGTAGGAATTCCCCGCCCCGCAGCTGATGACCGCATACTCGGGTGTCACCGCTTTGAGATATGCGGCAGTGGAAGAAGAGGACGAACCGTGGTGTCCGACCTTCAAAACGTCCACGTCAAGCTTGCCGTAGGGAAAATTGCCATACGCTTCCAGCTGGAGCTTCTCGCTCTTCTTTTCCGCATCTCCCGTAAAAAGTGCGGAGAAGCCGCCGTAATCCATACGGATGACGGAGCTGTTTTCGTTAGTATCACCGATGTCGGAAAGCGGCGCCAAGAACGTAAATGTTATCTCATCGAGCACAAAGGTAAAATCCGCGTCGGCATAAAACACCTCAGCACCCTCTGCCTCTACCGCCCCGAGGAACTTTTTATATACCGCCGTTTTGGCGGTATCCATGGGAAGGATGATGTTTTGAACGTCCATCTTATCGAGTATGTAAAGAGCCCCGCCCATGTGATCGTCATGCGGGTGAGTGATGATCAAATACGAAAGCGTATCTCCGCCCGTGTTGATCGTGTGATAGAGCGTCGGTGCCGAATCAGACGTGCCCGCGTCGATAAGCACGCTTCCCTCGTCCGTCAGGATAAAGGATGCATCCGCCTGCCCCACGTCAACGAAATAGAGATAGATCGCATCCTCGGGCACGGTCGCCGATTGGCGGGACTGCATCCACACGAAGGCTATTACGATGACGAGCACCAGAACGATCGCAAATACAGCAAGGCCGCGAAAATGATGCCTCGTTCTTTTTCCATAAGAAGACACGGTATCCCCACCTTTCGATTATCGGTTGACTTCTCTTTTTGCAATCCGTCCGGCAAGCCGCTTACAGACGGGTGCCGCGACGGCACAAAGACCCAGCCACAAAACGGAGAATAACGGGCAGATCTGCCCCCACAGATTCATCGGCATATCAGAATAATCCCACACGTCCCAGCCGAGCCAGAGATTAACAACAGCGCCCGTCAGAAGCTCCGCCCCCGTTATAGCGATGGCACCGAGAACACACCGCACCCAAAAAGCACATCTCCGGGCATAGACGTGAAGAAAATACAAAACGGAAAAACACGCGCCGCCGGTCAGGGTCATGCTCCAGTGGGTATATCCCCGCCAGAGAATCTCAATCATGCTGTAGATGACGCCGCCTATCAAAAAAACGGTAACGTACTCCCAAAATTTTCTCAAAAAATCACCCCTTCAATGTTGTTGACACAAAAAAGGTGATTTATGCAGAACTTGGTCTTATACCATGAATTTCCTTACCTATCGCACCGCGCGGCATCCGTTTACAGGAAAATTATATCAAAAAAACAACGGGATTGTCAACCGCCGATACGTTCCCTTCCGAAAACAAATGAAACTTTTTTGGCGGAATTTGCAGTTGAGTATTTATTTTACTTATGATCTGTGCTATAATAAGTTGATATAATATGTCTATACATACAAATTCATGATATGCAGTAAAGGAACACGCTCGATATGTGCGGATTTGTTGGATTTACAGGACCGCGGCCGGACCGCCGCGAGATCATAAAGAAAATGGCTGACCGCATCATCCACCGCGGGCCCGATATGGAAGGATACCATCTCGGAGACGATGCGGACGGTGTGACGCTCGGTTTCCGCCGTCTCAGCATCATCGACCTGTCGGACGGAAGCCAGCCGATGTACAACGAAGACGGCTCCGTCGTAATCGTATTCAACGGCGAGATCTACAACTATATGGAGTTGAGAGACAGGCTGATCGCTGCGGGACACGTATTCAAAACCCGCTGCGATACGGAGGTCCTCGTGCACGGCTGGGAGGAATACGGCGAGAAGTTGATTCCGAAGCTGCGCGGTATGTTCGCTTTTCTCATCTGGGACGCCAAAAAGAAAATCCTCGTCGGTGCCAGAGACTATTTCGGCATAAAACCGTTCTACTATTCCCCCCTCTCCAACGGAAACTATCTCTTTGGTTCGGAGATCAAAAGTTTTCTCGAGCATCCGGATTTTCGCCGCGAGGTGAACCCCGATGCCCTGCGCCCGTATCTGACGTTTCAGTATTCAGCAACGGAAGAGACGTTTTTCAAAGGAACGTTCAAACTGCCGGCGGCGCACTACTTCATCCTGAAAGATGGAAAAATGCAGATAACCCGTTATTGGGACGTGGATTTCAGGGAGAAAACGACGCTTTCGTTTGACGAGGCAGCAGACGCTATTGACGTAGCCGTCCGCGAATCGGTCTCCGCACACAGAATCAGCGACGTGCCGGTAGGCTCGTTCCTCTCCGGCGGTGTGGATTCCAGTTATATCACCGCAGCTCTCATGCCCGAAAACACGTTTTCCGTCGGCTTCGGTGAGAAAAAATTTGACGAAACGACCGAGGCAAAAGAGCTCTCCGATATTCTGGGTATCAAAAACTTCCGAAATGAGCTCACCGCAGAGGAGTGCATGGAGGCGTTTGCCGACATCCAGTATCATATGGATGAACCGCAGTCCAACCCTTCCTCGGTACCGCTCTATTTCCTCGCAAAGCTTGCCAAGGAGCACGTTACGGTCGTCCTCTCGGGCGAAGGCGCCGACGAGATCTACGGCGGCTACGAGTGGTATGACGAAACCTCGCTTATGCGAAAATATAAGAAAATCCCCGCGTCCTTCCGCCGCGCCGCGGCTTCTGTCTCGGCACGTCTTCCCTACTTCAAGGGACACGATTTCATTATCAAGGGAAGCGGCCGCCCCGAGGATTATTTCATCGGACAGGCTCTCGTTTGGGATGAGAAGGATGCGTACAATATCCTTCGCGAAAAATACAGATCCGGCCCTTCGCCGAGAGAGATTACGGCACCGATCTACGACCGCGTGCGCGATCTCACCGAGCTTGAGAAAAAGCAATATCTCGACTTGAACCTTTGGCTACCCGGCGATATCCTTCTGAAGGCGGACAAGATGAGTATGGCGCACTCGCTGGAACTGCGCGTGCCGTATCTCGATCGGGAGATTATGGCGGGGGCACAGATGCTCCCCGCATCCTATAAGATTACACCGGAGAATACGAAATACGTGCTCCGTGCCGCCGCAAATAAGACTCTGCCGGACGCATGGGCAAACCGTACGAAAAAGGGCTTTCCCGTGCCGATCCGCTACTGGCTCGCCGACGACCGCTACTATACCGATGTTCTGAAGTCGCTTACATCCGATACTGCCGCCGAGTATTTTGACACAGAGGCGCTCGCACGCCTTCTCCGTGATCACAAAGAGGGCGTCGCCAACAACGGGCGGAAGATATGGACGGTATATACGTTCCTCACATGGCACAAGGCGTTTTTCGGCATTTGACGAAAGAGGTTTAATGTATGAAAGAACAACTGATTCCGGTACTTCTCGGTGCCGATCTGAACTGCTATAATGTAGCACGCGCATTCCACGAAGCATACGGCGTTGTTTCCTATGCGTTCGGACGGTATGCGATCTCCGCGACGAAATATTCCCGTATCATCCGCTTTACCGCAGTGCCGCAGATGGACGATGAAGAGGTTCTCCTCAAAACGCTTACGGATTTCGCCGATGCGCATCCCGACGCAAAGCTGATCCTCTTCGCCTGCACGGACGATTATGCGGCGATGATGATGCGTCTGAAAGACAAACTGCCCCGTTATACCGCACCGTGTCCGCCGGCGCATCTGCTCGATTCCCTTTCCAAAAAGGCGGAGTTTTACGAGATCTGCGAGAAATACGGTATTCCGTATCCGAAAACGGCAGTAATGAGCGAACCGGCAAAATCAGACACACTCACCGCGGAAACGCTCGGCTTCCCATACCCCATCGTCGTGAAGCCCTCCTCGAGCGTCGCCTACTGGAAGCATCCGTTCGATGGCATGAAAAAGGTCTATATCGCTGATACTGCCGACGAGGCAGAGCGGATTCTCGCCGAAATCTACGGCGCCGGCTACGACGACAAGATGATCCTGCAGGAGTTTATCCCCGGCGGGGACGCGCACATGCGCGTTCTGACCGCCTTCTCCGACAAAAACGGAAAGGTCCGCGCGATGTGCCTCGGTCACACGATGATCGAGGAGCACACGCCGAAGGGACTCGGTAATCACGCCGCGATCGTAACGGAGCCGGTTACAAGCCTGCCGTTCTACGACAAGATCCGCCTTATGCTTGAGGACCTCGGCTACACGGGATTTTCTAATTTTGACATTAAATTCACCGGATTTGAGGACGATTTCCGCATTTTCGAGATCAATCTCCGTCAGGGGCGAAGCAATTTTTACGTTACCGCTTCGGGCATCAATATCGCCCGACTGGCGACCGAAGTATACGAATCCGACGGGAACGAATGCATTTTCGGAGAAAAACCGCATTTTTGGCATCTTGTTCCCCGATCCGTTGCATATACATACACAGAGGACGGCGAACTCGTAAGAACTGCGAGAACGCTCCAAAAAAGCGGTGAGGATACATCCTCCCTTCTTTACAAGCCAGATCTCAGATGGAATCCCATGCGTTTTATCTGCGTTATGGAAATCCTCCGCCGTCAGAAGAAAAAGTTTAAGAAGTATTATCCAAAAAACGTGTAATCAAAACGGGAGGCTGCCATGCATTCACCGCATCTGTTGGGCATTCTCGGCGGTCTTGGACCGATGGCCAGTGCCTATTTCTATGAAATGATCACCGCACACACCAAAGTGGAACGGGACCAAGATCATATTGATATTATTCTATCCAGCCGCGCTACCACGCCCGACCGCACGGATTTCATTATGGGAAGAAGCGCGGAGAGCCCCCTCCCCGCCATGATCGAGGACGCTCAGGCACTTGAACGGTTCGGCGCACGCGCGATCGTCATCCCATGCAACACGGCGCATTATTTTATCGATCAGGTGCGGGCATCCGTCACCGTACCCGTCCCCAGCATCATAAAGGAGACGGCACATTTCGTCCGTTTGATCGGTAAAAAGAAAGTCGGAATTTTGGCGACGGAGGGCACGGTTGCATCGAACGCATATCAGTCCGCACTTAAAGACGAGGACGTTGAATGGGTCGTTCCCGACACCGAAACGCAGACCACGCTCATGCAGATCATTTACGATTACGTGAAGCGCGGTATTCCCGTACCGCCTGCAATGCTGTACGGTGCTACCCGCCCCCTGACCGATGCCGGATGCGACTGCCTTATCCTCGGATGCACGGAGTTGTCCGTCGCCGCCAAGGAATGCGGGGGGGATCCATTATTTGTCGATTCCCTTGAGGTTCTCGCGTACCGCGCGATCACGATGTGCGGACGGGAAACGACAGGATTTTCTCCCGTGTTCGCAAAGATGGAACCCATGATTGAAGATTAAATCTATATTTTAGACAACCGTAGAAAGGAAACCGTATGCTTCTGCGAGAATTGATCCGCGCGATAAGCGTCTCAGAGACCGATTTTCCCGATCGAGAGATCGAACGAATTGAATACAATTCCCGCAAAGCCGACGGAGACTGTCTTTTCGTCTGCCTCGTCGGCGCAAAAGCGGACGGACACGATTACGCCATGCACGCCTACCGAGGCGGCTGCCGCGCCTTTCTTACGTCGCACGCGGTATCTCTCCCCTCGGATGCCGTCATTCTCACGACGGATGATACAAGGGCGGCTTTAGCGCAGCTGAGTGCCGCGTTTTACGGATATCCCGCAAAGAAACTTCACCTGATCGGTATTACGGGCACGAAAGGCAAAACGACGACCGCTCTTCTGACGAGTGCCATTCTGAACGCTTCCGGCCGTCCCTCTGCCTATATCGGCGGCAACGGCGTGATCTGGAACGGAAAACGGATCGAAACCGTAAACACCACGCCGGAAAGCCGTGATCTGCACTGCCATTTTGCCGCTATGGTGCGCGACGGTATCGAATACGCCGTTATGGAAGTATCCTCGCAGGCACTGGCACATCACCGTGTAGACGGCCTCCCCTTTGAAACGGTAGTCTTCACCAATCTGTCCCCCGATCATATAGGCGAAGCGGAGCACCCCACGTTTGAGCACTATATGCAAAGCAAATCCCGCCTGTTCACCAAATACGGAGCGAAGATCGCCGTTTACAATGCGGATGATCCCGCATGGCAGGATGTTTTAGGCAGTTGCCAATCAAAAAAGATCAGCTACGGCATCTCAAGCGATGCAGATTTCAGCGGCGACGATATCACGCCCTACCGCGACAGAACGACGCTCGGCGTTCGTTTCAACTGCAGAACCCCCGACGGGGACGGACGGATCACCGTCTGTTCCCCCGGCACGTTCTCCGTACAGAATGCACTCGCCGCCATGGCGGCAGCGTCCGTGTACGGCGTTACCGTAGCTGAGTGTGCCCGCGCTCTCGTCAAAACACCGGTGCTTGGCCGTTTTGAGATCGTGGAGGGCATCCCCGGCCGGACGTTCATCATTGATTACGCACACAACGGCATAAGCCTATCCCACGCGCTCACCGCACTCCGAGAATACCGCCCGCATCGTCTGATCTGCCTTGTCGGCTCGGTCGGCGGACGCACCGAAGAACGCAGAGCGGAGCTCGGGCGGGCGGCATCTACCCTGTCCGATTACTGCATTATTACGTCCGACAACCCCGATTTCGAGGACCCGGCAACAATTATAAACGATATTTTAGAGCACGTTCATACGGCCTGCCCGCACGAAAGCCACATCTCGCGCGAAACCGCTATCCGACGCGCTGTGCGGATGTCCGAAGACGGTGACATCGTTCTCTTTGCGGGCAAAGGACACGAGACGTATCAGCTGATCGAAGGCAAAAAAGTGCCCTTCTCCGAACGGGGAATTATTTTGGATGAATGCGCCCGCATCTTTGAGGAAGAACAAGAATAGTCGGTTTCTATGAAATTCCGTGCAGAATTTCAGCGAATTTCATCAAAATTTTTCACTGCAAGAGGAACTTTCCTCTTGCAGTGATTGTCGTTTTTTGATATAATATTACAGTATAAAATACCGACATACGCGCACGCCTCGCTCACAACCGTGCGGTGCGTTGATTACGAAAACTCAGGAGGCTTTACGATGAAACAAGACATGATCGTTATTTTGGATCTGGGAAGTGAAGAAAACCCCCGCCTTGCCCGCGAAATCCGTTCCCTCGGCGTGTACAGCGAAATCTATCCGCACGATATTACGACGGCAGAGCTCGCGGCTCTTCCGAACGTAAAAGGCATCATTCTGAACGGCGGTGTGAACCGCGTTGTGGACGGCGTCGAGATCGACGTTGCCGACGAAGTACGCGCGTTCGGTGTGCCGGTTCTTGAAATGGATCATAAGGGATCCGCTCCGTGGCCTGCAGACGATGCGGCACGCACAGCCGCCATCTCCGATTTTGTATTCGGTAAGTGTGCGGCTGAAGCCAACTGGAATATGGAAAACTTCATCGCCGACCAGGTAGATCTGATCCGCCGTCAGGTTGGGGATAAAAAAGTTTTGCTTGCACTGTCGGGCGGCGTCGACTCCTCCGTCGTTGCGGCACTTCTGATCCGTGCGATCGGCAAGCAGCTCACCTGCGTACACGTAAACCACGGTCTTTTACGCAAGGGCGAGCCCGAAGAAGTCGTATCCGTTTTCCGCGATCAGATGGATGCAAACCTTGTGTACGTGGATGCGGTAGACCGCTTCCTCGACAAACTCGCCGACGTAGCAGAACCTGAAGAAAAGCGCAAGATCATCGGCGCGGAATTCATCCGCGTATTTGAGGAAGAAGCACGCAAGCTTGAGGGCATCGAATTTCTCGCCCAGGGTACGATTTACCCCGACATCATTGAATCCGGCACGAAAACAGTAAAAGCCGTCAAGAGCCACCACAACGTGGGCGGTCTGCCTGAGGATCTCCAGTTCGCGTTGGTTGAGCCGCTCAAGATGCTCTTCAAGGACGAAGTCCGTGCTTGCGGTAAGGCGCTCGGCCTCCCCGACAGCATGGTATACCGTCAGCCGTTCCCCGGTCCCGGCCTCGGCGTGCGTTGTCTCGGCGCGATCACCCGCGACCGTCTGGAAGCTGTTCGCGAATCGGATGCCATTCTCCGTGAGGAGTTCGCAAACGCGGGCCTCGCCGGCAAGGTATGGCAGTATTTCACCGTCGTACCGGAGTTCAAATCTGTCGGCGTACGCGACGGTCAGCGCACCTACGATTGGCCGGTTATTCTCCGCGCCGTCAATACGGTAGACGCGATGACCGCCACCATCGAGGAAGTTCCCTATGCCGTTCTCCAAAAGATCACCGCGCGCATCACGGCTGAGGTGAAAGGCATCAACCGCGTTCTGTACGATTTGACACCCAAACCGAGCGGCACCATCGAGTGGGAATAAAATTCAATCGGTTTGGAGGTTGTCGTAATGGCAAGGCGTATAATATCGAGTACGCTTCTTCTCTGTTTTGTTTTTCTATTATCGGCATGCAACAAAGGAGATACAATGAAATATACATTTGAATCTTTGCAAGATGAAAACTTAATGGGTGGCAGCTCGTATTTTATGGATTTCGGAGAAATGGAATCGCAAGAAGATGCCGCAATAGCAGAAGGAAAGCTGCTTTCCGCATTCGGTCAGCCGGAATACACGAGTGAAAATTATGAAAACTCTTTTAATTATATTATTCGTGCTACCGCAGACAACGGAGAAAGTGTCATATTGACCGTTTACGGTATGGGGGTTGTTCATATAGGTGCTGAACAACAGAATGATTTTGCGCAAAAGGCTGCATCTGCTCTTATAGAATACGTAAATGCTTTTGCTCCCGCAGATTACAGCCGCACTGTTTATTACTTGGATTTTGATATGCAAATTGATATTCAGGTAAAAGGCGGCAAGGCTACAATCAGTCAATCTCAAATATCCCAAGAAAAAGCAAACGAATTATTTGATAAGTTCTATAAGTAATTTGTTGATACCATTTTGATACCGTTTTTTCGTAGACACCATAGACGAGGTGGAAAATAGCGGTCAAATCCCCCGAAAACTCACGCGAAAAGACCTAAATTCACGGGGTATAATGCTAATTTAAGCGAGTGGGAGTGACGTTCTGCCTGATTGAAAGATAGCCGTCCCACTCGGCGAAAAAGTCTTTCAAAACGGGGCCCAACCGTTTTGAATCGGTCTCGCCGACCGACTTTTTCCAAAGCATCTCTTGCATCTATCAAGTGGGAATAAACTAAACTCCCTCGTATAACAATTCAAGAAAGGTTTTTATCATGATCTACGGTGTAGCAATCCTTGCCGCTTGTATGTTCCTTGGAACCACGATCGGCGAAATTATCGGTCTTCTGACCGGCGTAAATTCAGACGTCGGCGGCGTTGGCTTCGCCATGCTTCTGCTTCTGCTCGTAACCAACTCGAAAAAGATAACCAATCTCCTTCCGAACGGTTGGGAAAAGGGCATCCAGTTCTGGTCTGCCATGTTCCTGCCCGTCATCATCGCGATGTCCGCTTCCCAAAACGTATACAGCGCCCTTTCGGGCGGCGTTTTGGCGCTCGTTGCGGGTCTTGCTGTCGTGGCAGCGGCATTTTTGTTCCTCATCCTCCTGAACACCCTGGCCGGCAAGGTCGAGGCAAAAAAGAACAGTAAGGAGGCAGAACAATGAAAGCAATCCTTGATATTATGGTCGATTTCTTTACCGGCAACGGCTTTATCGCCTCTTTCATCGTAGTCGGTCTTCTCTGCCTCGTTTCCGATTTTATCTCCAAAAAGATCACCAAAGGCAGAATTCACTCCTCCGCGATCGCCATCGTTCTCGGCCTCATTTTGGCTTACATAGGCGGCGTCGTGATGAACAGCGGTCTGGATCCCGCATCAGGCGTTCAGTACAAAAAGGGTCTTGCCGATATCGCTATGTTTACCGGCGTTGGCTTCCTCGGAAGTTCCATGCTCCGTGATTTCACGATCGTTTCCACCGCGTTCGGTGCAAAAATCTCCGAAATTAAAAAGTGCGGCCTCATTGCTATTATCGCGCTTTTCTTTGGAGTCATCTCTTCCTTCGTGGTAGGCGGCGCCGTCGCGTACGCATTTGGCTACAAGGATGCGGTAAGCGTGGCTACGATCGGTGCCGGCGCAGTAACGTTCGTTGTAGGCCCGGTTACGGGTGATGCGCTCGGCGCGTCGGCGGAAGTTATCACGCTTTCCATCGCAGCGGGCGTTATCAAATCTATTGCTGTAATGGTTCTGACGCCTATCGTTGCAAAGAAGATCGGTCTTACGACGCCCCGCGCCGCCATGATCTTCGGCGGTCTTATGGGAACGACCAGCGGAACCTCCGCAGGACTGGCTGCAACGGATCCGGCGCTCGTACCGTACGGTGCAATGACAGCCACTTTCTATACGGGTCTCGGCTGCCTCCTCTGCCCGTCCGTTCTGTACGCACTCACCGAGCTGATCCTTTGATACATAAACACAAAAACAGCCTCCTCGGAGGCTGTTTTTCTTTGACCCGATTGACTTTCTTTTCCACTTGGAGTATAATATAGGGTAGATTTGATGAAAAAGGAAACACTTATATGTATAAAGATAAAAAAGTCGTATTTTCGGGCGTACAGCCCTCCGGTATGCTGACGATCGGCAACTATCTCGGCGCGATCCACAATTTTCCCTCGTTTTCTGAGCAGTACCGCTGTTACTACTGCGTCGTGGATCTGCACGCCATCACCGTACGTCAGAATCCGGCGGAACTGCGCCGCCGCACCTACGAGACGCTGGCCCTGTATATGGCTTGCGGACTCGATCCGAAGAAAAATGTGCTCTTCGCGCAGAGCCACGTTTCCGCCCACGCGGAGCTTGGCTGGATCCTCGACTGCTACACGATGTTCGGTGAACTCTCCCGCATGACGCAGTTCAAGGATAAAAGCGCTAAGAACGCCGACAACATCAACGCCGGTCTGTTTACATACCCTGCCCTGATGGCGGCGGATATCCTCCTCTACCAGACGGAACTCGTACCGGTCGGCAGCGACCAGAAGCAGCACCTTGAGCTGGCACGTGATATCGCGACGCGCTTCAACGGCATCTACGGTGACACGTTTGTCGTACCGGATGGATTCATCCCGAAGGCCGCGGCACGCGTAATGTCTCTCGCCGATCCCACGAAAAAGATGAGCAAGTCCGACGAGAACGAGAACGCCGTCGTCCGTATTCTCGATCCGAAAGACGTGATTCTGAGAAAGTTCAAGCGTGCCGTTACCGATTCCGGTTGTGAAGTCCGCCGCGGTGAAGGCAAGGCAGCGATCGAAAACCTCATGTCCATTTACGGCGCCTTTGCGGGCAAAACGATGGACGAGATCGAACGCGAATTCGACGGCCGCGGCTACGGCGATTTCAAAGCCGCCGTCGGCGAGGCGTGCGCGGATGCGCTCTCGCCCATTCAGGCTGAATTCAATCGCCTGATGGCGGACAAAGCGTATCTCGAATCCGTTATGGCTGAGGGCGCGGCAGAAGCGGCACACGATACGCTTCGCACCATGTCCAAGGTGCGCCGCAAGATCGGCTTCACCGAAATCAAACGGTAATAAAAGAACGGCTTGGGATAAACCCAAGCCGTTCTTTTATTACCGTTCGTCCGCAATCATATCAGCCATGGAATAAAGGCCCGCTTTCTTCACCTCGGCAAGATACAAAGCGGCGCGCACCGCACCGGTTGCAAACACGTCGCGGCTGTACGCACTGTGAGAGAGGCGGATCACCTCATCGGGTCCCGCAAAGATCACCTCATGCTCACCGACGATCGTGCCGCCGCGCACGCTGTGGATACCGATCTCACTCTCACCGCGCTCACGGCGCACAGTGTGTCGGTCGTACACGTACTCGCTGTCCTCGCGCACCGACTTTGCGGCATCCGCCAACATCAGCGCCGTTCCGCTGGGGGCATCAAGCTTCTTGTTATGGTGCTGTTCCACGATCTCAATATTGTAGTCAAGGCCAAGAGCAGCCGTCGCCCGCTTCACGAGATCGACAAGCAGGTTGATCCCGAGCGACATATTTCTGGAATACATCACGGGGATAACGCCTGCCGCTTCTTTGATCGCGGCAATCTCCTCCTCCGTGTGGCCGGTGGTAGCAATCACGGCGGGGATATGTTTTGCTTTCGCATATGTGAGAAGCGGGATCGCCGCAGTATGGTGCGAGCAGTCAATGATCACATCGGGTGTCTCCACGCATTCGTCGATAGAAGCATACACGGGAAAATCGTATCTCGGTGCTACACTCTGTGCCATAACGTCAATGCCGGCAATGATGCGAGAGTCGGCACTCTCGGCGATGCGGGAAACGATCGCAGAACCGAGACGGCCGCCGCATCCACTAACAAGTATGTTTTTCATCCTTTGTTTTCCCGATTCAGAATCGGGCTTCCTTTTGTAATTTTATGTCCGTCAGATAAGGCCTGCGCCGCGAAGAGCCTCCGCAAGGACCGCACGGTTTGCCTCTTCCATCTCACAAAGGGGCAGCCGCATATCGTCCGAGCAAAGCCCCATCATACCGCACGCGGTCTTCACGGGGATCGGGTTGACCTCGATGAACAAAGCGTTGATGAGTTTGAGGAGTCTGAGCTGAAGCTCCGCCGCAGACTTGTAATTGCCCTCGAAGCAGTAGCGGCACATGTCGTGCGTTTCTTTCGGCATTACGTTCGAGAGAACGGAGATAACGCCGCTGCCGCCGAGCGACATGATCGGCACGATCTGGTCATCGTTGCCGCTGTATACGGCAAGCGTATCGGTAAGCTCGGCGCGAATCTCCGCAATGGCGCTGAGATTGCCGGATGCTTCCTTCGTAGCCACGATCCGCTCGTGCTTGGCAAGTTCCTTATAGACCTTTAAGGGAATATTCACGCCCGTGCGGGACGGCACGTTATAAAGAATGATCGGCTTGTCGGTCACGTCCGCTATGGCAAGGAAACTCTTCACAAGCCCCTTCGGCGTTGCCTTATTGTAATACGGAGATACGAGAAGAAGCGCGTCGCATCCTACCTCGCACGCATAGCGGGAAAGAGAGATCGCGTAATCGGTATCATTGGAGCCCGTACCCGCAATGATCGGCACGCGTCCCGCCGCCTTCTCTACGCTGTAACGAAGCACCTCGCGATGCTCCTCGTCGGTCAAGGTAGAGCCCTCACCGGTCGTTCCGGCAATCACAAGGGCATCAATGCCGCCGGCAATCTGCCAGTCGATCAGTCTGCCGAACGCATCGTAATCCACGCCGCCGTTTTTGAACGGCGTAACGAGGGCGGTCGCCGCACCCTCAAAAACAAGATTTTTCTGAAAAACTCCCATAATATACCTCTGAAAAAGTAAATTTTTCGTCCGGCCCTTCATGGTATAACAAAAACCGGCTTGAAAACCGGCTTTCTGTGTACTATAATATAAGCATGGACAAGCCACGATACCAGATACACAGATAGCACCCCACAACAGCCCAAGACTGAAGTGACAGTACAGCCGCTTTCGCCAACTGTCCCGGAACGGGCGGCATCCGTACCGACCGAGCCTCGGCATCTCTCGCCTTTTCCTGCGGATCGGTGGCAACGGACTTGCCTTCCCGCCGGTACTGATCGGAGACGCACCTCTATCTTCATTTTATGTACAAAACCTAAATTCCGTACAACGATATGGTAACATATTTTCCTGCCCCTGTCAAGTAAGTACAAAAAATATCCGTAAAATTCCCCCGAAAGGATTGATCAACGCCGTATGATTAAAAACCAACTGCCCGAAACGGAACTCACCCTCTCCGATTTCGATTACGAGCTCCCCGAATCGTATATCGCTCAGACACCGCTCGAGCCTCGGGATTCATCCCGTCTTATGATCGTCGATCGAGAAAACGATACCGTCGAGCATACCGTATTCCGTGAAATCATCGAGTATCTCCGTCCTGAGGACGTGCTCGTCGTAAACGACACCCGCGTGATCCCCGCCCGTATCATCGGCCACCGTTCCCGAAAAATGACCGCCGAGGGCGTACTCGTCCCCACGGAGAGCACGGCACCCGTAGAGCTTCTTCTCTTAAAGCAACTCGAAAACGACGTATGGGAAGCACTCGCAGGTCCCGGCAAGCGGGCACGCCCCGGAGACGTGCTTTCTTTCGGCACGGGATTTCTCACCGCCAAAATCGAAGGGATCGGCGAGGAAGGCTGCCGCATCGTCCGTTTCGAAACGGACAAGACGGAATGTGAAACGGTATACGAAGCACTCCACCGCTTAGGCTCTATGCCGCTGCCGCCATATATCACAGAGCATCTGGACAATCCCGAGCGCTATCAGACCGTGTATTCCCGCCACGAGGGATCGGCCGCCGCACCCACGGCAGGCCTCCACTTCACGCCCGAACTGCTCGATCGCATCCGTGAAAAAGGATGCGCCGTCGTGCCGGTGCTTCTGCACGTGGGGCTCGGCACGTTCCGACCGGTCAAAGAAGAGAAACTCGCCGATCACGAAATGCACGCCGAATACATCTCCGTAACGGAGGAGGCCGCCCGCATCGTAAACGAACGGCGCGCGAGTGGCGGCCGCGTGATCGCCGTCGGCACCACCTCCTGCCGCACGCTCGAAAGCGCGTCGGATGAAAACGGCATTTTGCATCCCGTATCGGGCGACACGGGCATTTTCATCTATCCCGGATACAAATTCAAAATGACAGACGCGCTCATCACGAATTTCCATCTCCCCAAGAGCACGCTTCTCATGCTCGTATCGGCACTCGCCGGCAGAGAAAGAATGCTTAAGGCCTACCGGACGGCAGTTGAGGAAAAATACCGCTTCTTCTCCTTTGGCGACGCGATGTTTATTCAGTGAAAATCGAATTTTTGGGTATTTTCGTCGCACGTGTTGATTTTTTTCGAATCTTCTGTTATAATATGCTTGTTTTCCATATTTAAGAGGAGATACGGCATCCTGCCGATATATTTATATGCTTCGATTTTCCCGACTGCTCCGGTGGATCCTCGTCGGTATAGTGATGGCGGTACTCTGTACCGTGCCCGCCTTTGCGGCAGAATCTACCCTCGTGCAAAGCGCCGCACGCCTTCCAATGAACGATCTTATTCTCTCTGCCGCCGCGGCATGCGCTGCCTTGGCAACGACCTTTATGCGAACTCCATAAAAACGCGGACGATGTCCGCGTTTTTCTTTTTCAGTTTCCGTCCGCTACGAACCGTCCCCGATCGCCGAACGATTCTCCCGGGTTCCAGGCGCGCTTCGGATCAATCAGAGCCGCCGACTCCCGTGCCGAAAGAAGCCGCAGATACGATGCGGAATAAATACTGTGCGCGCCGTACCGCGTGCGAAGCGTGTCCATGACGTCATCCAGCCGCGTTTCCCGCTCGTATTCGAGCTCGTTTTCGGAAAGAGACAGCTGCACGGGCGCCGAGGCATCCATCAGTTTGAAAACGCCTACGGAAACGGATCTGATCGGGACGCTCCACCGATAATTCTGCCGATACAGCCGGATCGCCGCCGCGGCGATCGTTTCCGTGTGCGCGGTAGGCACCTGAAGCGTCATCTGAAAATCTCTCGAAACGAGATTCGTATCCCGCAAGGAAAGCCGAACCCCACTCGCCGTCATCCCGTATCCGCGGAGCCGCTGTCCCACCTCCACTGCCATCTCACGGATGAACGCCGCCATCTCCGCATCCGTTTCTATATCCCGCCTGGGCGTCATTCCGTGTGAGATCGTTTGGATCGGTGCCGCCTGCGCCTTGGGGATAACGGGCGCGTCGTCAAGCCCGTTGGCGTGCCTCCAAAGCATCTCCCCGCTTTTCCCGAGCCACACGCGCAGATATTCAGGCGGCGTGATCGCGAGCTGCCCTACCGTACGGATGCACCGTTTCTCAAGCGCACGAAGCGTCGCCGGTCCTACACCCAGAAGCTCCCCCACGGACAAGGGCCAGACGATCCTTTGAAAATCATTTTGGGGGATCGCGGTTACCGCGTCCGGTTTTTTGAGATCACTGCCCAGTTTCGCGAAAACTTTATTGAAAGAAACGCCTACGGAAATAGTAAGCCCCGTTTCCCGCTTCACCGTTTCGCGTATGCGGTGCGCGATCGTCATGGCGTCCCCGAACAAAAGTGTGCTCCCGCTCACGTCGAGCCAGCTTTCATCACACCCGAACGGTTCGATCATATCGGTAAAACGCCCGTAGATCGCATTCACGGTGCGTGAATACTGCTCGTATTCCCCGTATCGGGGCTGAACGATCGCTACCCCGGGACATTTCCGCCTGACCGTCGCCACCGTATCGCCGGTACAGACGCCCGCGGCTTTCGCAAGCTCGTTCTTCGCAAGGCAGATGCCATGCCGCTCCTCCACCGCTCCGCAGACCGCCACCGGCACATCCTTGAGGTCAGGACGCCGGACGCATTCCACGGATGCAAAAAAATTATTCAGATCACAGTGCAAAATAATCCTTCCCACGCCGACCTCCAAACAAATGTTCTTTTTACAGTATACAGAACACTTGTTCTTTTGTCAATAGATTTATCAAAAAAGCGTCGGAAATATATGCAAGTTTCGCCGAAAAAAATGCAAAACGCTCTTGACAAGCGGGGAGAAGATATGATATAATAACAAAGCGCTCCGGAAATACGGACTGTATGCGGGCATGGCGGAATTGGCAGACGCGCTAGATTCAGGTTCTAGTCGAAGCAATTCGGTGGAGGTTCAAGTCCTCTTGCCCGCACCAATCAATGAATCCGAACCGTATCTTCCTTTTGGAAGACGGGTTCGGATTTATTTGTTTATCCTATCGGAAACTACGTATCGCAAGGGTGATACCGGTTACCCCACAATGAAGGGATTATTTATGGAAAAATTGTTTGACGTTTTGATCATTGGCGGCGGCGCTGTCGGCTGTGCCATTGCACGCGAACTCAGCCGCAATGAATTAAAAATCGCCGTTCTGGAAAAAGAGGCAGACGTGGCCTCGGGCACGAGCGGACGTAACTCCGCCGTCGTGCATGCAGGCTTTAACAACAAGCCCGGCACTTTGATGGCCAAGCTCTGCGTGGAAGGAAACGAAGGATTCGAGGCACTCTGCGAAGAGCTCGACGTGCCGTACAAAAAGACGGGCAAGCTCCTCGTTGCATTTAACGACGAGCAGATGGAGACGCTTGCGCGTCTTTTGAAGCAGGGCGAGACGAACGGCTGTAAGGGTCTTTGCCTTGTGGATCAGGAAGCCGTACAGAAGATGGCTCCCAACGTCGGCGGCATCGGCGGATTCTCCTCCCCCAACACGGCCATTTTCGACCCCTTCATCTATACGATCGCACTGGCTGAAAACGCCGTGGCAAACGGTGCGGAATTCTTCCTCGGGCACGAGGTCACGAAGATCGAGAAAGAAGACGGCATATTCGTCGTAACGACGCCGAAGGGCGTATTCCGGACGCGCATCCTCGTGAACAGCGCGGGCGTATTCAGCGATAAAGTATCCGCTATGGCAGGCGTGGATGAATACCGCATCTATCCTTGCCGCGGGGAATACCTCATTCTCGATAAAATCGCCGAGGAGTATCTCGATATTCCCGTATACCCCGCTCCCGCGAAGGGAATCGGCGGTCTCGGCGTACATCTGACGCCCACGATTCACGGCAATATCATCATCGGTCCGAACGCAGAGTACATAGACGGCGAGGAAGATTACGCAACCGAAAAGAAAACGCTGGATCAGCTCTTCGCCGAGGCACAGATGCTTCTCCCCGTTCTGAAAAGGAAGGACATCATCGGCGCGTATACCGGTATTCGCTCGAAACTCGCTCCCCCCGAAGAGGGCGGATTCAGGGATTTCGTTATCAAAGAAGAGCCGACGGTGGAAAACTTTATCAACCTCGTAGGCATTGAGTCCCCCGGCATGACCGCTTCTCTGCCGATCGCGAAACGCGTAGCTGCTATGGTTGCGGACAAGCTGCAGCCGAAAGCAAACGCTTCCTTCTGTGGGAAACGCACGGGCATCCTGCGCTTTGCCGAGCAGACGCCCGAAAAGAAGGCGGAACTCATCGCCATGGATCCCGATTACGGCGAGGTCGTATGCCGCTGCCAGCAGGTAACAAAAAAAGAGATCCGTCAGGCAATCGAAAACCCGCTGGGTGTAAAGACGATTGCCGCTATTAAATACCGCGCTTGGCCGACGACCGGTCGATGCCAGGGCGGATACTGCCTCACGAGAATCGTTGAGATGCTCGAGAAAGAATACGGCGTAAATATCGAAGAGATTTCCCTGCGCGGGGACGGCTCTGAGTTGTTCACGGGGAGGGTAAAATAATGATGTATGATGTCGTAGTCGTAGGCGGCGGTCCGGGCGGACTGGCTGCCGCCTCAGCAGCAAAAAAAGCCGGCGCCGAAAAAGTGCTCGTTTTGGAGCGCGAAAGCCGCGCGGGCGGTATTCTGAATCAGTGTATTCACGACGGATTCGGTCTTATCCGTTACAAAAAGACGCTTACCGGCCCCGAATACGCGGCACGCGCGATCGCCGAAGCGGAAGAATGCGGCGTAGAAATTCGCCCCGATTCGATGGTCATTGATATGACGAGCGATCGCGTAGTTACGGCCGTGGACAGAAGCGGCCTTCACACCTACGAGGCGGGCGCCGTCGTTCTCGCTACCGGCTGCCGCGAACGCACCCGCGGTGCTGTCGTGATCCCCGGATCTCGCCCTGCAGGCGTGTTTACCGCCGGCGTCGTACAGAATTTTGTTAACTGCCGCAACGTAATGATCGGCAAACGGGTTGTTATCCTCGGCTCCGGTGATATCGGCCTTATTATGGCGCGCCGCCTCACGCTGGAAGGCGCAAAGGTCCTCGCCGTAGTAGAACTGATGCAGACCTCCGGCGGTCTTCAGCGTAATATCAGCCAGTGCCTCTACGATTTCGGTATTCCGCTCTACACGGGTCACACCGTATCAAACATTTTCGGCGGTAAAAAGCTGACCGGCGTGGAAATCTCCAAGGTAGACGAGAACCTCGCGCCTATTCCGGAGTCCGCCTGGACGATTGATTGCGACGCGCTCGTCCTCTCGGTCGGTCTTATCCCCGAGAATGAAGTGGCAAAAGCCGCCAAGGTCGAGCTCGATGCCCGCACCAATGGAACGGTAACCGACGAATATATGCAGACGAGCGTCCCCGGCGTATTCTCCTGCGGCAACTCACACGCCGTTATGGATCTCGTTGACTTTGTATCCGCGCAGGGCGAAACGGCCGGCAAAAACGCCGCCGCGTTCCTCTCCGGCGAAGAAATGACCCCGTGGGTACTCTCCCGTCTCAGCGAGCCCGCCAAGGGACTTCCCGAGAAGGACGCCCTCAACTGTATTCTCTGCCCGAACGGCTGCCGTCTCCGCTACGAAGCAGACGGGTCGATCAGCGGAAACAAGTGCAAGCGTGGTATCGACTACGCAAAGCAGGAGCGCACCGATCCGGTACGCAACCTTACCTTCACGGTCCGCACCGAGTCAGGCAAGCTCGTGCCCGTACGCACGGCAAAGCCGATCTCGCAGGTGCGGATCATGGAAGCGGCAGGCATTCTCCAGACGATGACGCTTCCCGACGGAAAGTACACCTGTGAGCAGGTGATTGTCTCCGACTTTATGGGAACCGAGCTCATCGCGACGGCAAACATCGAGTGAACACAAAATAAAAAAGGACGGTTGAAACCGTCCTTTTCCTTTTCTCTGTCTTATTCTTCTACGATGAAATCTTTCAGTTCAGCGAGAAGTGCGGCAGCCTCGGCCTCGTTCTCGGTCTGTGCAGAAAGAGTGATGGGATTCAGAAGATCCAGGCTGAAAATACCCATGATCGATTTTGCATCCACAACGTATCTGCCGGAGGACAGATCCACATCAATATTATGCTTGGTTACGATATCCACGAAGCTGCGGACATCCTGAATAGACGACAGACGAATCTTTACATTTTTCATAATGAATCACTCCTTATAAAAATAGGATTGTTTCGGTTGCCCGAATACTTTACTGCCATAATTATACTCGACAGCCGCCCGTTTGTCAAGAGGAATCGGGCTGTGCGGACACCTATAAACTCTTTTGACCAAAAAATCGCCGAAACAGCACGATTCGGCAGATTTGGCTCTTGCAATTTCCCGCGAAATATTATATAATGAATGTTATGATGAGAGAGGATGGTGCTTATGCTGTCAGCATTCAAGAATTTTTTCATAACCTTTCTGGTGGCAGCCCTCATTTTCGGCGCTATTGCGTACTTTGCCACACAGTTTCTCACCGAAACCATCTCCGGCATCTTCGATTCGGAATCGAATGAACTCGATTCTATTCTGAATCCGACGCCGGATAATACGAAAACGCCCGATGAAACGGATCCCCCCGTAACGGAAGGCCCGACCGTTACCGACCCCGCCCTCGAAATCTCGGGCGAGTCGTTCAATATGCTCTTCGTCGTAACCGATTATCAGCCGGATATGTTCGGCGACTACCGTCCCGACTCCGAAATGCTTTCGCAAATGCAGAACGATTCCCCCTCCGATCATTTCGGCGTTTTGGGTGCCGATTTCCGCCCGACGCGTGCTGTATCCATCGTTCTTATGCGCGCGGATAAGGAACGTCGAGAGTTCACCTACACTGTCTTCCCCGCCGCTACTCGCGTAACTACCTCCTCCGGAGATCACTTGCTCGGCGATCTGTACGAGCTTTACGGGCTTGACTATATCATCAGCACCGTTTCCGGCATGAGCGGCCTTACCGTTGATTACTATCTGCAGGTCAATGTAACAGAACTATACAACATCGTAAACGCGATGGGCGGTTTCCCCTTGTACCTCACGAAGGATCTCTACTATAACGGTCTTATGGCCACCGCAGTCAAGCCGTCTGCCGAATTGGTACACACGATGCCGCTTCTGTACGGCATCGGCAAAAACACGATCGATGGCTCAGGCTCGATCGCGCTTATGATGTGGGACGACCGCACGTCAGCTACCACCCACGCAGAAAGAAACACTCTGCTCGTCAACGTCCTCTCTGCTATCATCAAAAAACTCACCGATCTGCCCGAAGCGGAATTCACCGCTCTCTATGATAAGGCTTGCACGGAAGAGTGGGTGAAAACGACCTTCACACCTAAAGAGCTCGTGGCGCGGATTGAGCTGATTTACGCCATAAAGAATGACGCGTTCACGGAAAAAACGATCGACTATCCCGGCCGTTTTGTGGCTGCTACCGACACCGCAGACGCCTATTTCGCCCCCTCGACAGGCTCAGCGATCACGATATTCAAGAACTATCGCAAGGTCGTCGACGAAAACCCTTGATTCAAAACAACACATCATACATATCTCTGAAAGGATCTTTCGCATTATGAGTAATCGCATGCCCAACACGGAAAAAACGATGGAGAAAGTCGTTGCGCTGTGCAAAAACAGAGGCTTTGTTTATGCCGGCTCCGAAATTTACGGCGGTCTTGCCAACTCCTGGGACTACGGCCCTCTCGGCGTAGAACTGAAAAACAACGTAAAACGTGCCTGGTGGAAGAAATTCGTGCAGGAGAGCCCCTACAACGTAGGCCTTGATTCCGCCATCCTTATGAATCCCGAGACGTGGGTTGCCTCCGGGCATCTGGGCGGATTCTCCGATCCTCTTATGGACTGTAAGGCGTGCAAGACCCGCCACCGCGCGGACAAGCTGATCGAGGATTACGCTGCAGAAAACGGCCTCAACGACAATCCCGGCGGCTGGTCCAACGAGCAGCTGGCAACGTACATCAAAGAGCACGATATCGCCTGCCCGTCCTGCGGCTCAAAGGATTTTACCGATATCCGTAAGTTCAATCTGATGTTCAAAACATTCCAGGGCGTAACCGAGGACAGCACCAGCACGCTCTACCTCCGCCCCGAGACGGCGCAGGGCATTTTCGTCAACTTCAAGAACATCGCTCGCACCTCCCGTAAAAAAGTTCCCTTCGGTGTAGCACAGATCGGTAAATCGTTCCGTAACGAGATCACCCCCGGTAACTTTACGTTCCGCACCCGCGAGTTTGAGCAGATGGAGCTGGAATTCTTCTGCAAGCCCGGCACGGATCTTGAATGGTTTACCTACTGGAGAGGATACTGCGCCAACTTCCTTTACGATCTCGGTATCGCAAAAGAAAATCTCCGCCTGCGCGATCACGATCCGGAGGAGCTTTGCTTCTACTCCAAGGCAACGACCGACTTTGAGTTCATGTTCCCCTTCGGTTGGGGCGAGCTCTGGGGCATCGCAGACCGCACGGACTACGACCTCACCCAGCACCAGAACCACTCCGGCGAGCCTATGGAATATTTCGATCCCGAAACGAATGAAAAATACGTTCCCTACGTCGTTGAGCCGTCGCTCGGTGCTGACCGCGTAACGCTCGCCTTCCTCGTAGAAGCATACGACGAAGAAGTAATCGACGCCGAAAAGAACGACGTGCGCGTCGTTATGCACTTCCATCCGGCTCTGGCACCGTTCAAGGCAGCCGTCCTCCCGCTTTCGAAGAAGCTGTCCGAGGAAGCCCTTGAGATCTACGCGCGCCTCTCCAAATCCTTCATGGTCGATTTCGACGATGCAGGCTCGATCGGTAAGCGTTACCGCCGCGAGGACGAGATCGGTACGCCTCTTTGCATCACCTACGACTTTGATTCCAAAGAGGATAACTGCGTAACTGTCCGCGACCGCGACACAATGGAGCAGGTACGTATCCCGATCGCTGATCTGGAGAAATATATCGCTGAAAAAATCGCATTTTAACTTATATAACAGGGGCGCTCTCACAAGCGCCCCTGCCTTTTCAAATCCATTTTACGGAAGATGAATTATGAATTTATGTAATCTCGGTGAAGTACGCGCGCTGCTCGAGAAGCACGGTATCGCGCCGCGCAAATCGTTCGGGCAGAACTTCCTCGTGAATTCGGCTATTCCCGAAGAGATCGCCGACACGTCGGCGTACGCGCCGTTTTTATTCCCCGAAAACGAATCGGACAACGCGCGTGTTCTGGAAATCGGCCCCGGTATCGGTGCACTTACGCGTGAGCTTGCCGCCCGCTATCCTGCCGTTACCGCCGTCGAGATCGACGACGGACTGATTCCCGTTCTCGCTGAAACGCTCAGCGATCTTGAAAACGTGCGCGTGATCCATAGCGACTTTTTGAAGACGGATGCGCGGGAACTTATCGAAGAACTCTCCGGCGGCGTGCCGGTACACGTCTGCGCAAATCTTCCCTACTACGTTACGACGCCGATCCTTCAAAAACTGCTCGACACGTTTCTCCCCGACGGCACGTCCCCCATACGTAGGATCACGCTGCTCGTCCAAAGCGAGTTCGCGGATCGCGTATGTGCCACGGCAGAGGACAAGGATTACAGTGCCACTTCTGTTCTAACAGCGCTTCATGGTCGGGCAAGACGGATGTTCTCGGTATCTGCGGGCAACTTCTTCCCCGTACCGAAGGTGTCCTCCGCTGTTCTCTCCATTGAGCCGTATCCGAACGGGCTTTGGGATCTCTGGCCGGACGTACCCCGCGGTGAGGATTTCCCACCGTATTTCCAAAAGCTCACGAAAGTGATCGACGCCTCGTTCTTACAAAGAAGAAAAGCTCTCCCTAACGCGCTTTCTCCCCTCTTTTCCAAAGCGGATACGGAAAATGCACTCACAACGATGGGCATCCGCACCGATGTGCGCGGAGAAAAACTGTCCCCCGAGGATTTCTGCCGTGTCACCGCACTTCTTATGACAAAATGAAAAACTGCCGCACAAGCGGCAGTTTTTGTTTATGTTCAGTCTGCTTTTTTGTATTCCACAAGGCCGATCGTGATAGATTCGCCTTCTTCATCCATAGAGAATTCAAACGTGCCGCTGTACTGTTCAGCGTTTTCACCGCCGAACGTCAAGGTAATCGTCCCGTCTCCGAACTCGTATGTTCCCTCGAGCTCAGCCGCTACCATACCGACAACCGTAACGGTCATCTTTACCTTATCACCGTTGAACGTGTATTTCGTACCGGTGCCGAATACGTCTGCCTCATACGTGCCGCTTAATTTCGCACCACACGAAGCGAGCACGAGAATAAGCATAGTCGCCGTCAAAATCAATGCCAAAAATCTTTTCATTTTTATTTTCTCCAATCGTTATTTTCGATGGGTCTTCTCGTAGAGAGATTATATCATAATAACTGAAAAAACGCAAGTGGTTTTGGGATCAGTAACAAAAAGGCCGTCGATTTGCGGCACTCCCTTTTATACGAGTGCAATCAGTCTCTCGGCCGTCTGCTCTTCAAAAGCACGAAGATCATAAACGCGGAAATAAGGATCACGGCAACGACGATCATCACGTTGATGTCGCCGGTCTGGGGTGCCAGCGACACAGCAAGATATTTATAAAGAAACTGTAACGAATTCATATACGTAAAGCCTCCCTCTCGCACCGCAATTGCGGAAATTTCTCTGCCTTTATTATACCAAAGCCGAGCGCATTTGTCAACAAACTATGAACATTTTTTGTAATTTTTTATGATACTTTTTTATCAAAGTAAAAACTGCGCCGACTTTTGTTCGGCGCAGTAATACGTTTTCAAAAAAGCACCTGCACATCAAAGCGATGCGCACAGCGAGGACAGTTAGTCGTGTGCCTCCCGCGGCGGCGCGGCAGTTTCAGAACGGCTTTACAATGCGGACATTTTCGATATACCGCCGTGCGCATATCCTTTATACGATAAAAGGCGAGTTTCCACCAAGCGGCAATCGGCCGCCACACTTTTAAGAAAGCCTCGTTCTCTTTTCGGCGGCGGGACGTATTCTTAGAAAATACACGGTACGTCATAAAAAGGAAAACGGAAAAGGATAATGCTGTGAAAATCCATTCTCCGGTAAAGGCAAAGAGCACGTGCAAAAGGAACCACACCGCAAAGAGCGCATAATAAAGCGCATCGGTACCGTAACGCCCGTACATAAAGGCGGCAAGCTTGTATTTCCAGTTCTGCATCGTTTTTATTTCCTTTCGCTTTTGAATACGGCATAAGTATATCACCTTTTGAAAAACGCCGAATGAACAAACACAAGACGACTTGTAAACTTTTCCAAACATCCGTACAGAAGCGCCTCCGTTCTTGCAATTTGCCCGCCTATGTGATACAATAATACCGATTCTATTTGACAAAAACCCACAAAACAGGAGAGCGATATGGCGTACGAAATATATAACGGAAATCCAAACGATCCCTCCCGTTCGAAGACAGAGCAAAAAACGTACGAATTGCTCGATTCGCTGGAGATTCCCTACGAGCGGATCGACCACGAACCGGCGTTCACCATTGAGGCCTGTGCCGCCATTGATGCGGCGTTCGGAACGCCTATGTGCAAAAACCTGTTTCTCAGAAACAGTAACGGTTCTCAGCTCTATCTCCTTCTTATGCCGGGGGAAAAACCGTTCAAAACGAAGGAATTATCGAAGCAGATCGGCTCCACTCGACTCTCCTTTGGCGACGAGATCCTGATGCAGACGCATCTCGGTGTCTCGCCCGGCTCGGTTACCGTTCTGGGACTTGCCTTCGACACGGAAAACAAAGTGGAGCTTCTCATCGACGAAGACGTGCTTCATGAGCCGTTCATCTGCTGTCATCCGTGCATGAACACGAGTAGTCTCAAGATTGCGAAGGAGGATATTCTTACAAAATTCCTGCCCGCCGTGCACCACACACCGCGCATCGTAAAACTGACCGGCATCGTTTGAAAAAACGCCCGTTCTTTGTGAAAATTTTTCCAAAAAACTTTATCGCTTTACTTGACTAAAGCGTTAAAGTGTGCTATACTGTTACAGTAAGTCAAAACGCCATATGAACCGAGGTCTGAAACATGGATAGAAAATACGAAGCCGTGGGCAGCGAACGCGCAGTCTCCGCCCTAAGTGAACTGTACAGCCGGTACGGTTACGCCCGCTTCAAAATGAGCAAATTCGAAGAATACGATCTGTACGCGAGAAACAAGAATTTTCTCCGCGGCGACAGCATCATCACCTTTACGGGGAGCGGGAATCGTCTTATGGCGCTCCGCCCGGACGTAACGCTTTCGATCGTAAAAAACGCCCGCAGCGGCGCGCCTTCCGAGAAGGTGTACTACACGGAAAACGTGTACCGTGAATCGAAAGACAAGGACGAGATTTCCGAGATCATGCAGGTGGGTCTTGAGTGCATCGGCGAGATTGATCTGTATCAAACGGGTGAAGTGATCCTTCTGGCGGTACAGAGCCTCGCCGCACTCGGAGAAAACTACATTCTCGATATTTCCCATATGGGATTTCTCTCTGCCCTTCTCGACGAGATCGGCGCGGAGGGCGACGTGCGCAATGCGCTCATCGGATGCATCCGTGAGAAAAACGCACACGGCATCGCCGCTATCGCCAAGGAGGCAGGCATCAAGGGCGAGGCTGCGTCGCGGCTGACGACAGCCGCCACGATCTACGGTCCGTTTGCGGATGCGATCGGACGCCTGCGTGCAATCAGTACAGGCGCGGCCGAAAGCGCCGCACTCGACGAGCTCGAAGCCGTCCACGCCGTACTCGACGCGGCAGGATGCGCTGACCGCGTGAACCTCGATTTCTCCACGGTAAACGATATGTCTTATTATAACGGCATCATCTTAAGCGGATTTATCGAGGGAATCCCGAATGCCGTGCTTGCCGGCGGACGCTACGACAATCTTCTTCACAAGATGGGCAAAACGGGCGGTGCTGTCGGATTTGCGGTGTATCTCGATCTTCTGGAACGGTACAACACCGCCGAGCGCGGCTTTGACGCGGATATTCTTCTTCTGTACGATGAATCCACCGACGCCGCGGAGCTCACAAAGGCGGTCAAAATGCTCGGAGACAGCGGAAAGACCGTGCGCGTACAGCGGAGCATCCCCGAGGGATTCCGCTGCCATCAGCTTCTTATCATGAAAGAGGGAGGACTTCACATCCTTGAAACCAATGATTAATATTGCACTGCCTAAGGGACGCCTCGGCGAATCGGTATACGAGACGTTTGAAAAAGCCGGCTACGGCTGTCCTGCCCTCCGCGAGGGCGGGCGGCGCCTTATTTTTGAATCGGAGGAGACGGGCGTCAGATACTTTTGGGTAAAGCCCTCGGACGTGGCGATCTACGTCGAACGCGGTGCCGCAGATATCGGCGTTGCCGGTAAGGATATTCTCCTTGAATACGCACCCGACGTATATGAGCTGCTGGATTTGGGCGTGGGAAAATGCCGCATGGCGGTCGCCGCGAAAAACGGATTCCGCTACGACGGCGCAAAGACCCTCCGTGTTGCGACGAAATTCGTAAACATCGCCCGCACATTCTATAATGAACAAAGCCGCGATATCGACATCATCAAACTGAACGGATCCATTGAGCTCGCCCCGATCCTCGGCCTTTCGGACGTGATCGTGGATATCGTGGAAACGGGAACGACGCTGAAAGAAAACGATCTGTCCGTCATCGAAACGATCGTGCCGATCAGCGCGCGTCTCATCGCGAACAAGGTCAGTTACAAATTCCAGTATGACGCCATCACAAAACTGTCCGAGAGAATTGCGGCGCTTACCGCACAGCGGACACAAGAGACGAAATAATGAACCGAGCGGAGGATTACCTATGATACAGATTTTCAAACGCGGCACCGTATCCGATGCGGAAATCTTTGGGAGAGATACGAGTCACACCGACGTATCCGCGGCTGTTTCGGAAATTATCGAAACGGTACGCCAAAACGGCGATGCGGCACTCCGTATGTATTCGGAGAAATTCGACCGCGCCAAACTCGACGCGATCGAAGTAACGGACGCGGAGATCGAAGAAGCATTCGAGAAAACCGATCCGAAGCTCCTCTCTATTATGGAAAAAGCAGCCGAAAACATCACGGCTTTTCACGAGCATCAGAAGCGCGCAAGCTTCGTTATCAGCGAAAAACCGGGCATCGTTCTGGGACAGAAGGTGATTCCCCTCTCCAAAGTGGGATTGTACGTGCCCGGCGGCACGGCAAGCTACCCCTCCTCGGTTCTCATGAACTGTCTGCCGGCCAAAATTGCCGGTGTCGGTGAGATCGTTATGGTCTCCCCGCCAACGTATGAGGGCGGCAAGATAAATCCGGTGATTCTGGCGGCGGCAAAGATCGCCGGCGTTGGTCGGATTTTTAAAGTGGGAGGCGCACAGGCTGTCGCAGCCTTGGCATACGGTACGGAGACGATCCCCGCCGTTGATAAGATCGTCGGTCCCGGAAACGCCTTCGTTGCAGAAGCGAAAAAGCAGGTGTTCGGTAAGGTCGGCATTGATATGATCGCAGGCCCGAGCGAGATCCTCGTAATTGCGGACGGAACCTCGGACCCTCGCATCGTCGCGGCAGATCTGCTCTCGCAGGCAGAGCACGACAAGCTCGCAAGCGCGGTTTTGGTAACGGACAGCGAATCTTTGGCAATTGCCGTACAGGCTGAACTCGAAGTACAGATCGACGCCCTGCCCCGCCGCGAGATCGCCCGCGTTTCCATTGACCAAAACGGCAAGATCATTCTGTGCGCGTCGATCGACGAAGCGATTGCGATCGCGAACCGTATCGCGCCCGAGCATCTTGAACTCTCGGTGGACAATCCCTTCGATTACCTCGACGCGATCACGAACGCGGGATCCATTTTCCTCGGAAAAAATTGCCCCGAAGCGCTCGGCGATTATTTCGCGGGTCCCAATCACACACTCCCCACGAGCGGCACGGCACGCTTCTCAAGCCCCCTCTCCGTGGACGATTTCGTGAAAAAATCCGCGTTCAGTTACTATACCGCCGACGCGCTCGCAAAGGTGGCGGATGATATTGCCTATTTCGCCGAAGCGGAAGGGCTGTCCGCCCACGGGCGCAGTGCGATCTCACGAAAGCCGCAGACATCGGAGGCTAACAGATGAGCCGTTTTATCAGCTGCCGCTTTGATGCACTCAAACAGTACGTTCCGGGCGAACAGCCGCAGGATCAGAAATACGTAAAACTGAACACGAACGAATCCCCCTATCCGCCCGCCCCTGCTGTCATAGATCGCATAAACAAAGCGGAGGTAGAAAACCTCAAGTTGTACTCCGATCCCGATTGCCGCGTTCTTCGCGAGATGCTGGCAGTACAGTACGGCGTCGGTGTGGAAAACGTGTTCGTCTCAAACGGATCGGATGAATCGCTCTCGTTTGCCTTTATGGCATTCTCGGACAAGGACACAGGTGCGGTATTCCCCGATATCTCCTACGGCTTCTACAAGGTCTACGCACAACTGTACGGAATCGACTACGAGATGATTCCTCTGAAAGAGGATTTCACCATTGATCCCGCCGATTATTTCGGTAGCGGCAAAACCGTAGTGATCGCCAATCCGAACGCACCGACGGGCATCGCGCTCAACCCCGCGCAAATCGAAGAAATCATTCAAAAGAATCCCGACAACGTCGTGGTTATCGACGAGGCGTACGTCGATTTCGGCGGGGAGTCCGTCGTGCCGCTGACGAAGAAGTACGACAATCTGCTCGTCGTGCAGACATTCTCGAAATCCCGCTCCATGGCGGGCGCACGGCTCGGCTTTGCGATCGGCAGCAAGGCGCTCATCGCCGATCTTAATAAGATCAAATTTTCAACCAATCCCTATAACATCAATCGACTGACGGCGGCGGCAGGTGAAGCCACGCTGTCAGAGCCGAACTATTATAGCGACAACTGCAGGAAAATTATAGAAACCCGCCGGTGGACGGCAGAAAAACTCTCAAAGCTCGGCTTTACCATGACCGATTCCTCTGCCAATTTCCTTTTTGCCAAATCGGACAAAATGGACGGAGGCGAGCTCTACCGCCTTCTGAAAGAGAAAGGCATTCTCGTTCGCCATTTTGATGCGCCGCGCATCTCGCCCTATCTCCGCATCACGATCGGTACGATGGCGGAAATGGAAGCTTTGATCTGTGCCCTCACTGAAATTCTTTCAAACGGAGGTTCTGTATGAACACCCAAAGAACCGCATCCGTTGCCCGCAAGACGGCGGAAACGGATATTACCCTCACCTTAAATCTCGACGGAACGGGCAAAGCCGATATTGATTCGGGCGTTCCCTTCCTCGATCATATGCTGACGCTTTTCGCAAGCCACGGCCGCTTCGATCTCACTCTCCGCTGCAAGGGAGACACCGAGGTAGACGATCACCACTCCGTCGAGGATATCGGTATCGCGCTCGGCGACGCGATCGCCCGTGCACTCGATGATAAGCGCGGCATCATCCGTTACGGCAGCATGATGCTTCCTATGGATGAGGCGCTTATTCTCGCGGCGCTCGATCTCTCCGGACGCTCGTATCTTTCCTATGATCTCACGATCCCCGCCCGCAAGGTCGGCACGTTTGACACAGAGCTCGGAAAGGAGTTCTTTCTCGCCCTCACGCGCAAAGCACAGATGACGCTGCACCTGAAACAGCTCGCGGGCAGAAATTCTCACCACATTTTGGAAGGTGCTTTCAAAGCGTTCGCACGCGCGCTCCGCGCCGCTGTGAAAATTGACGCGGACGCCGCCGATACGATCCCTTCCTCCAAAGGAGTTCTCTGATGATCGCCATTGTTGATTACGGCGTGGGCAATCTGTTTTCCCTCAAAAGTTCCCTCTCTGCCATAGGCGCAAAAGCAGTTGTTACCGGCGATGCCGAAGTGCTCCGGTGCGCGGATAAGATCATCCTCCCCGGTGTTGGTGCGTTCGGGGATGCCGCAAAAAAACTGCGGGATGCGGGGCTTGATACGGTCCTCATCGAAGAAGCAAACAAGGGAAAGCCGCTTATGGGCATCTGCCTCGGCATGCAGATGCTGTTCGAGAAAAGTTACGAATACGGCGAGCACGAAGGGCTCGGCCTCATCCCGGGCTCAGTCCGTCCGATCAACGACTTGACGGGCGGCACGGTGAAAATCCCGCATATCGGTTGGAACGTGCTCCGCTTCCCCAATGGGCGCCTAAAGCACCCCGTTTTCCGCTATATTAACGAGGGCGACTTCGTGTATTTCGTTCACTCCTTCTGCGGCGTGGACTGCGACGCCTCGCTCATCGCCGACACGGATTACGGCGTACCGATCACGGCGGCCGTGGCAAACGGCAACGTATGCGGTATGCAGTTCCATCCGGAGAAAAGCGGCAAAGTCGGTCTTAGAATTCTTGCCGCGTTCTGTGATACCGATCCCACGAATTACGAAATGTGAGGAAATCCCATGTATATATACCCCGCGATTGATTTGTACGGAGGGCAGGCGGTACGCCTGACCCGCGGCGATTATAGCCAAATGACCGTATACGATAACGATCCCGTCAGCGTAGCAAAAAGGTTCTACAATGCCGGCGCCGAAAAGCTCCACATTGTGGATCTTGAGGGCGCAAAGGACGGCAGTACCGCCAATTATGCTATGATCACCGATATCCTCAAAGCCACTCCCTTGAAAGCGGAGATCGGCGGCGGCATCCGCTCGCTTGACACCGTGGAAAAGTACATATCCGCAGGTGCAGAGCGCGTGATTCTCGGCACAGCCGCCATCGAAGATCCCGCATTTCTCAGAGCGGCCGCCCGTGAATACGGCGATCATATCGCCGTGGGCGTGGACGTGAAGGACGGATACGTTGCCGTCCGCGGCTGGACGGAGGTATCGGGTCGCGAATGCTTCGACTTCTGCCGCGAGCTTGAGTCCATCGGCATCCGAACGGTGATCAGCACAGATATCTCAAAAGACGGCATGGAAAGCGGCACGAACCGCGATCTGTACGCACGCCTCCGCGATGAACTCTCTATGAACATCATCGCCTCCGGCGGCATCTCTACGCTCGACGATCTCGCCGCTGTACGCGATCTCGGCGTGTACGGCGCGATTGTCGGACGGGTGCTCTATACCGGCGCTATGAATCTCACCGACGCACTCGCCGTCGCACGCGAAAGGGGATAAACTATGGTAACGAAACGAATTATCCCCTGCCTTGACGTGCGGGACGGACGCGTCGTCAAGGGAACGAATTTTCTCGATCTGCACGACGTCTCTTCCCCCGTATCGCTCGCCAAATATTACAGCGACAACGGTGCTGACGAGCTCGTCTTTTACGACATCACCGCCTCCGCCGAGGGACGCGCCTTGTTCACGGATATCCTCCGTGAGGTGGCTTCCACGATCTTCATTCCTCTCACAGTGGGTGGCGGCATCAATACGGTCGGCGATTTCGACCGCGTTCTGAAATGCGGCGCTGACAAGGTAAGCGTAAACTCCGGTGCGATCAAAAATCCCGCGCTTATCGGTGAGGCGGCTAAAAAATACGGCGATCAGTGCGTCGTTCTCTCCGTGGACGTCAAGCGCGTGGACGGAAAATTCACCGTCTTTGCGAAGGGTGGCCGCGAGAACACCGGCATAGATGCGCTCGAATGGATCCGCCGCGGCGCGGATGCGGGAGCAGGCGAGATCGTGCTCAACAGCATTGACACCGACGGTGTCAAAGGCGGCTTTGATCTTGAAATGCTCGATGCGGTGTGCAATATCGTATCCGTTCCCGTGATCGCCTCGGGCGGTGCGGGATGCGCTGAGGATTTTACAGCGCTTTTCAATACGCTCCCCAAAGTGGATGCGGGGCTTGCCGCTTCGATCTTCCACTTCGGTGAGGTGAAAATCCCCGATCTCAAAAAGCAGCTTCACAAAGCCGGCATACCCGTGAGAATCTGACGAAACGAAGGAGAAAACTATGCTTTCTATTGATAAACTGAAATTTGACGAAAAAGGACTCATTCCCGCCATCGTAACGGATGCTGAGTCCGGCAAGGTGCTGACGCTTGCATACATGAACCGCGAAAGCCTCGAGATCACTATGAAGGAAGGCCGCACGTGCTTCTGGTCTCGCTCCCGTCAGAAGCTTTGGCGCAAGGGCGAAACCTCCGGCAACGTACAGCACGTCGTCAAAATCACGGCAGACTGCGACTACGATGCCCTGACTGTGCTCGTACGCAAGGAAGGCCCCGCGTGCCACACCGGCGCCGATTCCTGCTTCAACGAGGACGTATTCGTAAGCGAGACGGAAAATGAATTCTCCCTCGACGCACTTTACGAGTTGATCCGCGGACGCAAAACCCATAAGAAAGAAGGCTCCTATACCACCTATCTTTTCGAAAAGGGCATTGATAAGATCCTCAAAAAAGTAGGCGAGGAATCAACCGAGGTCATCATCGCCGGCAAGGCGGACGACAAAGCGGAGACGATCTACGAAATCTCCGATCTCCTTTACCACGTGATGGTGCTTATGGTGGAAATGGGCATTTCAAACGAGGACATTCTTTCCGAACTCGCCTCCCGCCACGTGATCGACCATAAAGTAAAACAGGAAAAAATGACGAAATGATTAAAACAGGGGAGCACCTTTCGGTGATCCCCCGTCTTTTCTTATTCCATTTCGGCAAATGTAAAATCTCTCAGATAGGCGGTATACACACCGTCGTGATCTGTAAAAAACGTAACCGCATATGCATTCTCCGGTACAGGATTTTCTCCGGGACCACCCGTAAACGAGGAAACCTCATCGACAAGCACCCCGTCAATCCAAATTTTTGCAGCGGTATCCTTTCCGTTTGGAGTGTACTCTACCTTTACAGTATGGTACGTTTCCGTCCAATCCTCACCCGTAAAAACCACCTTCGATTCATCTGCGATCCGCAACAATGTGCATCCGTTTTGAATTTTGTCGTGTCTGAGAACGACAGAATATGAACACGTGCCGAATCTTACAAAAAGAAAACGAGCACATTCCGCATCGCTCTTCCATTTGATGCTGTACTGACAGGTGAAGCCTCGGCCACTTTTTGTGCCGGCATCAATTACAAGAATCGGACGTGCGCACGTCCCGTTTGCATGAATGCAAAGCACATTCTCCGTGGGAGCATCGGGATCTGAACCAACCGCTACATCGCCGGAATACCGAAATCCTTCTCCAAACGGCAAGGGGCCCGTCGGCATCTTTGAAAAATCATAGCGGCAATTACCGACAGGTACGATCTTTTTTGTGCGCGGAGTCGCCAAAAGTCGCTCAATCACTTCCTTCGGAGATATCGTACCAACAAGCGGGGGCGCTTTTAGCCCAAGCGCATCGTAAATATGATTTCTCGTTGCGGCAATGACCATAGCAACGCCATTCAGATCTCCCTCCCATAAAGGAAGAGCCGCGGGCATACCCTGATTCGCACACGCTCCCACCCCGGGAGTGAAAGCATATATCCCGTCCGGTGCGCGAAGAGACAATATTTTCGCCCGCGTATGAGCAAGAAGCGACGGCAATTGTTCATAATAGCGCGCCATCACGTTTGGATCCGGATTTTTCTGCGATCCGATAGCATTTTTGAAAAGTGCCCACGGGTTTGCGATATGGCATCCATTAGTACCCGGATAATCGGTTACGATCGTATGAGCCGTACTCTCCAAAACCTTATCGAAATACGGCATCTCATATCTATCACTTTGAAGATAATAGTTGGAGATTTTATACGTTCCGCTCATATGATCATAATCCCTCGCAGAAGAGGCAGTAGTATGATCCAGGTACCCCGTTTCGGGATTCAGCCTATCGAAAAGCAGCATCATCATATAATCTGTGTATCCCGCACTATCAATAAGACTTTTGTGAGAAAACAGATACGATCCGGCGGAATAAACAGAAGTGTCCCACGGGAGATACACATCAAACCACGCCTTGAAATCCTCCCGTGAATGAAACTTTTTCGCCGCCAAACGCTCCTTTTCCGAAAGCAGTCGCGTATCATTCATCTCGGGTATATGATCGTGCACACGCTCCTCCGCGGTCGGATACAGTGGTTTTTCACCAATCATTCGGAGAAGCTGCTTTGCCGCATTCGATTCGTACAGCCGTTTACTGTCATATATATTTTTGCCCCACGGCATCTCATACCAAAATCCATCCTCGGGGCTTTGATACCGCTTTACAAAATGCGAAAAGCGTTCTTTCATCTCGGGTGTGTACAGCTCTAACAGACGGGATGGTTCGAGGATGCCAAGATTTTTCAGAACACTAAGTGCTTTGGCAGTCATCTCAAGCTCAGGCAAAAAACCCATCGTCTGCTTGGCAGACGTTTTGTAGTAAAAACCACACGTATCAAAGTCGTAGAGGCCAAGCACCCACTCTATGATTCTGTCAACAACGGCACTGCCAAAGCAGTCCTCTTCCAAGCGTTCAAGCGCTTCAAGGACTTCTTTTTTATACATAAGATCGCCCCCTTTTGTCAAGTATATCATATCACGCCACCGCTTGCAAGCGTTTTTCTTTTCTAAAAATCCGTTTTTCATCAATCACTCGAATACACGCACAGCACCGAAATCACCTGCTAACCCAAAATTTACTGTTTAGACGCAACTTTTCTCTTGCTATATCCGTAACTTTATGGTAAAATTTCACCCGTACAAAATGCAGAAAAGAGGGCCGACTATGGCACGCGAAAAGCTGAAAGACAGAAAACTACCCTCATACACCAAGGGAGAGGAAATCTTTAATATGGTCTCCCACATCGTGGGCGGTGCTTTAGGGGTAACCGCACTGACGCTGTGCGTGATCTTTGCCGCCTTGCACCGGAATATATACGGCGTGGTAGGAAGCGCGATCTACGGTGCTTCCCTCATCGTCCTGTATACCATGTCCAGCCTGTATCACGGACTACCGACGAACAAGACCGCAAAGAAAGTCTTTCAGGTACTTGACCACTGCTCGATTTTCCTCCTCATCGCCGGGACGTACACGCCTATCAGCCTCGGCCGTCTGCGCGAATACAACCCTTTTTTAGGCTGGACGATTTTCGGTGTAGTGTGGGGCGCCGCCGCGGTCGGCATCGTATTCAACGCGATCGACATCAAAGCATACCGCAAATTTTCCGCTGTATGCTATCTCCTCATGGGATGGTGCGTGGTCTTCGCCTGGAATGCCACCGTCGCCGCACTCCACAAAAATGCGATCTTTCTGCTTCTTGCCGGCGGCGTATGCTACACGGTCGGCGCGTTGATCTATTATTTCTTCAAGAAAAAGAAATACGCGCACTCGATTTTTCATTTATTCGTTCTGGTAGGAAGCATCCTGCATTTTTTCACAATCCTTTTTTACTGTGTCTGAGAAAAATCTGCTCGTAAAGATTGACATCACGGGCAATAATATGGTATAATATCGATTGCGGTGGGATATCGCCAAGTCGGTAAGGCACAGGACTTTGACTCCTGCATTCGCTGGTTCGAGTCCAGCTATCCCAGCCAAAGAAAGCCATACGGCATCTGCCGTATGGCTTTCTTTCGTTTTGATAATGACGAGGAACCACTCCGATGCGTAAGCATCGGATAAGGTTTTCGCAAAGGTGTACCGGCGGTTTGAAACGCGCAGGCGAAAACCGAGGTTCTGAGTCCAGCTATCCCAGCCAGAAAAAAGCACTTGCGCAAGCAAGTGCTTTTTTCAACGAAATCCACCGTTGGCGGAAGAAATCCACCTGCGGTGGATGAAATCGCTTCGCGATGAAATCCCGCTTCGCGGGGAGAGGAGAGCGGATTTCGTTCATCCGAAGCCGCAAGGCTTCGATTTCATCTGAGGCGGCACGCCGAAGATTTCACCCGAACGAAGTGAGGATTTCATCGTGCGCAGCACGATTTCATTTTCTTCGGGTCTGTAGACAGATTCGAACTTGCGAAACGGTTGAAATGTTTACAAAATTGTGGTATAATACAAAAAGAAAGAGGGTGAATTTATGTTTCAAAACAACCTTGTAGCTATAGCTTCACAATTCTCTGATTACGCAACGCATCTTTTTGATGATAAAAATTCCTTGGAAATACGGAATCCATTTGGTAACGAAAACATCAAGTTAGAATATGTGCCCGAAGACGAATGGACTCCCTATATTCTATATTTTTCGTTTCAACATTGGCATATGAATGACGAGGAAGATATCATCGAACATATATACGACATCATCAATGGCAAATTGTTATCTATTGAATTTTTTAAATGTGGTAGGCGGTGTTTTGGTGGAGACATTGAAGCGAAAGAATTGCAGGACTTATCGTATGAAACCTTGGAAAACTTTTTCAGTGATTTTCCATTTGGCAAATTAAAGGATATAGCAGATTCGTTCAAAGTGCGAGGATGGAAGCCTGATGCCAATTTTGATGCTGTATTTGATGTTGATGCCTGCGGTAAAACAACTATAAAAATCAATAATACATAGATTTCGTTTGCAAGCATGGCGTTGCCCCCCGAAAGATAGCGGTCAAGTGCAACTCCCATCATCGCCAAGGAGTCAGTGTACCCTCTGCAAAATCGGCGCGCATCTAAATCAGCCACTAACCGCTTTTGCATCTAAATCGGCGTTACGTCCCAAAGAAAGCCATACGGCATCTGCCGTATGGCTTTCTTTCGTTTTGATAATGACGAAGAACCACTCCGATGCGTAAGCATCGGATAAGGTTTTCGCAAAGGTGTACCGGCGGTTTGAAACGCGCAGGCGAAAGCCGAGATTCTGAGTCCGGCTATCACGGAAAAGATTGAAACATTTACAAAGTTGTGGTAAAATAAATCAAAAACCAAAAAGAAGAGGAAGGATATTCTGTTGTTAGGAAAACAAAACAAATGGAAATCAACCATAAAAAAACTGCAAAACAATGAAATTTCTGTTCAAGATTTTGTCAATGCAAATGAAAGAAAAAAACTATATTATTCAACCCCGTTTTTCTCTCAAAAGGATGGGCAATCGCTAAATATATTACAAACCAATGATTCTGACATTTTGTATTTTCCCGCGTTCACAACAATTTCCGGATTGAAAAAGCACATGGCATCGATAGAATGCGTAAACTACATCATTATAAAGGGGGATTTAAAGAGCGTCTTGTATTCTTTGGACTCTCACCCTTTAATCAAAACTTGGGGTGTAGTTATTGATCCTCAGTCCTCGCTTTCCATCGGGCTTCCGCCGCAAATCCGCGTACAACCTAAATGCTTGCGATAAAAAATTTTGATACATAAACCTCGTTTACAACCATGGTGTCGCTCTTAAAAGTCCCCCCCGCAAAAAATCCCACATCCGTTTTGGATGTGGGATTTTGTTTACCCGATAGAAAAAGCGGTATAGCCCGCTGCCTCCACCGTACTTTTGAGAAGAGCGTCGTCAATCTCCTTCGTAAGCGTGATCTCTGCCTTTTTTGCACTGAGATCAATACGCACGTCGGCGATGCCGTCCAGTTTCAAAAGCGCCTCTCTGACACGGCCTGCACAGTGCTCGCACGCCATTCCTTCAATGATGATCGTTTTCTTCATAGTAAAATCTCCTTTTTCTTTCTTTTTTCTGCTCGGCTCGAACAGTTTTAACCGCAAAGCGTTCGAAACTACGAACACCGAGCTTAAGCTCATCGCAAGTGCCGCTATCATCGGCGAAAGTTTGAGGGACAGCGGAAGATACAGAACGCCTGCCGCGACGGGAATACCGATGATATTATAAATAAACGCCCAGAACAGATTCTGCTTTACGTTGCGCATCGTGGCACGGCTCAGTCGTATAGCGCTCGGCACGTCGGAAAGATCGCTCTTCATGAGCACGATATCCGCTGATTCCATAGCAATATCCGTTCCCGCGCCAATCGCAATACCAACGTCTGCCCGCGCAAGAGCCGGCGCGTCGTTGATCCCGTCGCCAACCATGGCAACGACCCTTCCGCTCTCTCGGAGCGTACGGATCTTCCTCTCCTTGTCCTCGGGATAGACATCGGCGACCACTTCGATTTCCCCGATCTGTCTTCCGATCGCCAAGGCGGTCTTTTCGTTGTCACCCGTCAGCATGATGACGTCAAGCCCCATCCGGCGAAGTTCACTGACGGCTGCCTTGCTGCTCTCCTTGATCGTATCCGCCAAGGCAACAAGGCCGATCACTTTGCCGTCATAGGCGAAATACAGAGGTGTTTTGCCATCGTCCGCCAAGGCGCGCCCCTCTTTAAACAATTCGCTTTGGAGGCCGTTTTCCGTCATAAGCCTTTCGTTGCCCGCGATGCACACCCGTCCGTTTACGACACCACTTATTCCGCCGCCCGGTATTTGCAAAAAATCCTCGGCGGGACACAGAGAAAGCCCCCGCCGTTTTGCCTCTTCTGTTATAGCGATTGCCAGCGGATGTTCGGAGAGCGTTTCCACGGATGCGGCTATGCGAAGAAATTCTGCTTCGTCATCGAGTGAAGTGATATCCGTTACTGCCGGCTTGCCCTCGGTAATCGTCCCCGTTTTGTCAAGCACGACCGTGTTGACCTTGTGCGTGATCTCCAGGGCCTCTGCGGATTTCACTAAAATGCCGTTTTGGGCGCCTTTACCCGTGCCGACCATAATAGCCGTCGGCGTAGCGAGTCCCAAAGCGCACGGACAAGAGATGACGAGTACCGAAATACCGATTGAGAGCGCAAACTCAAAACCACGGCCGGCTATCATCCAGATGACCATCGAAAAGACGGATATTCCGATCACAACGGGCACGAAAATGCCACTGACCTTATCCGCCAGCTTCGCAATCGGTGCTTTTGAGGCGGTTGCCTCGTCCACGAGCCGTATGATGCCCGAAAGCGCGGTATCCTCGCCGATCTTCTCGGTGCGCATCTTAAAATATCCCGATCTGCTGAGCGTGCCGCCGATCACCTTGTCGCCGATCCGCTTGTCTACGGGAATGCTCTCGCCTGTCAAAGCCGACTCGTCCACCGAGGCATACCCTTCGGTTACCTCGCCGTCAACGGGAACAGACTCGCCCGCTCTTACGATAAGAATATCTCCGAGAAGCACTTGTTCTATCGGAATTACGTGTTCCTCACCGCCGCGCAGAACGGTCGCGGATTTTGGAGAAAGATCTAAAAGTCTTGTTATCGCCTCCGAGGTCTTACGCTTCGCCCGCGCCTCTAAGGTCTTGCCGAGTGTGATGAGGGTCAGAATCATACCCGCTGACTCGAAATACATATCCATCATAAAGATATGTGCCACGTCTGTATTGCCATGCCCGAGGGCAAACGCGATCTTATACATCGCATAAAGACCGTATAGAATGGCGGCGCCCGAGCCGACCGCAATGAGGGAATCCATATTGGGTGAGCCGTGGATGAGGTTTTTGAAACCGACCTTGAAATATCTGTATTCGGCTATGACGATAGGCAAAAGGAGTAAAAACTGCGTGAGAGCGAAGATCATTGCATTTTCCGCCCCCAAGAATATACAGGGAAGCGGCCATCCCATCATATGCCCCATCGCGAGATAGAAAAGCGGAACGGCAAAAACGGCCGATAATATTAGGCGCTTTTTGAGAGATGCGTACTGACCGTCTGCGTGATTGCCTGCGTTCTTTTTCGGTGCGCCCTTTCCGTCTTTATGGACTGCGCCGTAGCCGGCTTTTTCGACTGCCTCGACAACCGCTTCCACACTCACTTTGTCCTCGTCCAGCGATACCATCATACTGTTCTTGAGAAGATTCACCGAAACGTCCGAGACACCGTCCATCACCGATACGCACTTCTCTACTCGCTGTGCACACACCGCGCAAGTCATCCCTTCAATATCGAAATACTCTTTTTTCAAGCCTATGACTCCTTTTCTTGTTTCTGAAACAGTCCTCTTCCGCATCGCTTGGGGATGCGCTTGATTTCTCCTTCTGTCATACATCTTTCACTCATTCCGCATTCGCATACGGTAAAAAACCGTTCGCTTGTACCGAGGGCAGATCCCTGTAATGTCGTTTATAAATCCTAAGAAAGCAGGAATAATCGGGGAATCCGCATTGCAGCGCCGCCTCTGTTACAGGCACACCTGATCGTATCCGCTCTCTTGCGGCGTACAGACGCTTTTTGATCACGTATTGATAGACAGACACACTCATTTCTTTTTTGAACTTGTGCGAAAGAAGCGACGGCGATACGCAAAGCCGTTTGGCAATTTCCTCCACAGTCAGCGGCTCTTTATAAAAAGCGTCAATGATAGAAATTGCATCGTGAACGATTTTTGATACGCTGCTGTTTTTACTTATAATTCCGCTTTGAGCCGTTTTGAACTGTGCCAGAAGATGAATCATCGACGCATACAAATACAGCCCCTTCTCCTCAGGAGGCATATCACATTTTGCGGCATCGATCAAGCCTTTCATAAGATGCTGCACCGCCTTTGTAGGCTGCTCGATGATCTTGATTTCCGACATAACGGAGGAAACGAGACAGTCGAGCTCTTTTGTTTTATAAAAACCTAAAATACACCTCGTGTAATCCTCCCCCATCACCACGAACTGATGAAATGAGCCTTTGGGAATAAGAACGATGTTCCCGACCTGCAGCTGCTTTTGAATATCGTTTGAGATAAATCGCACATCGCCGCCGAGGAAAAACACAAACTCATCGTAATCGTGATATTCATCTCCGCGCACTGCGGGTATGGAGCGGGCGTATTTCAGATGCAGTCTGTCCGATTCAAAATAGTATTCAAAGCTATCCTTCATACGCCGCCCCCTTTTCGATTTTTGCTTTATTTTATCATAAATTTGCAGGAATTACAATATTAAATGCAAGTTTTATCGTGAAAAACGCGGTTGCTGCTGATATAATAGAGAAAATAGGAGGAATGACTATGAATTTACTGAGACAAAAGCTGAATGACGGAAAGCTTATAAAAGGAACGCTCGTAAGCCTTACCGACCCTTGCCTTTGCGAGATCGTCGGCAACGTGGGCTTTGACTGCGTATGGATTGACACGGAACACACCTATATGAGTTATAAAGAGGTGCTCTGCCACCTGAACGGTGCACGCTCAAGCGGCGTAGCATCGCTCGTACGAGTACCGCAAAATGATTTGACCGCTACCAAGAAAATTCTTGAAATGGGTCCTGACGGAATCCTTTTTCCAATGTGCCGCTCTCTTGACGAGTTCAATACGCTTATGGAAATGACGCTTTACCCGCCTTACGGCACACGCGGCTTCGGGCCGATACGGGCTATTAATTACTCTGCCGCCAAAGCCGCCGAATACGTCCGAACCGATCACAAGGGCACGTGCAAATTCGTGCAGATCGAATCCGTACAGATGATCGACGAGCTCGATAAGATTGCAAAAAATCCTTACGTGGATGGATTTATCTTCGGGCCAAACGATCTTTCGGGATCAGTCGGCGAATTTTTGAACGTGTACGGAGAAAAAACAATCTCTGAGGTGAACCGCGCAATGGAAATTCTCAGACAGCACGGCAAAAAAGTCGGCGTAGCCGTCGGCCACAGCCGCGAGTCGATCAAATTCTGGAGCAAGTTTGACTTTGATCTTTTCTTCGCAGGCGCGGATTGGAACTTTGTGTACGATATGGCAGCATCCACTCTTGCCCTCTTAAAAGACACCGAGAAATAACAGTCGAAAATATCACCTTCGAAAACCCCGTGCACAGCACGGGATTTTTATTGTCAAAATAGTCTCGGTATGGTATAATAGACTATACATATTTACAAAAATGAGGTAATCCGCGCATGGATATCAAGGATACGCGAAAATCAATCAACCGAGGCGAGTACGACGTTATCGTAATCGGCGGCGGCATTGCGGGTGTGGCGGCAGCAGTCGCGGCAGCACGCGGCGGCGCCAAAACGATCATCATCGAAAAGACGGTCGCGTTCGGTGGACTTGCCACTATCGGACTCATTTCGTGGTATGAGCCGCTCTGCGATCATCTCGGCACGCAGATGACCGCGGGCATTCCCGAGGAGCTTCTGAAGTTGTCTATCGCCTACGGCTTTGACACCCTCGCAGACGATTGGAAAAACGGCAAGAGGCCCGAACTCGGCAAAAACTGCAAGTACGCTACGTTTTACAGTCCGTCCATCTTTATGATGGCACTTGACGAATATCTCGAAGACAACGGCGTTTCTATCCGTATAGACACCTTGGCAACCTTCCCCGTGATGGAAGACACCGTCTGCCGCGGTGTCGTTGTGGAAAGCGTGAGCGGCCGCGAATTCTTCGGCGCAAAAGTAGTCATTGATGCCACAGGCGATGCCTCTGTCATGCACCGTGCGGGCGTTCCGTGTGTGGTTGGTGAAAACTATTTCTCCTCGATGGCGCAAGGATTCACGTACGAAGCTGCGAAAAAGTATGTGGAAAACAAAGACGCGAATACCATGAGCATCTGGATGAAGGCAGGCAGCAACATGAACGGCGTCGGGCAACAGGGGCACAAGATGTACCGCGGCGACGATGCCGAAGAGGTAACGGAATTCCTTCTCAAAACAAGGCGCGCCACCTTTGAAAAGATCAAAGACACCGACAGAAACGAACGTGATATCTCGCGCCTTCCCATGATGCCGACGTTCCGTACCATCCGCCATATCATCGGTGAATACGAATTTTCCGGCAATGACGAAAACGTACGCTTCAAAGATACGGTTGGCAGCTGCGGCGACTTCCGCAAAAAAGGCAAGCATTACCACATTCCTTACTCCTGTATGTATAACAAAGGCTTTGGGAATCTTCTCGCCGCGGGACGCATCGTCTGTTGCGACCGCGAGGGATGGGAGATCACCCGCGTCATTCCGGTTGCCGCTCTCACAGGCGAAGCCGCCGGCACGGCTGCCGCCATCGCCGCGTGCGAAAACAAGGCTGTGTTTGATATTGATATCGGAAAACTCCAATCAACGCTTTCGGCAAACGGCGTTTTGTTCGTTGACTGATCCCCCGAGAATGCGAACCATTTGTAAATTTCGCCCTATTTCCCTTGCTATTTCCCCAGTTGAGTGATACAATAAAAACAGCACCGCACTACTTTTACGGTGCGGTTTTGTTTTATCTTTTTGGAGGATACAATGGCTGACGAAAAGAAAACCGAAGAAGTGAACGATATTCCAGAGTCCGTAGCGGCACGGCGCCTGAGAGCGCTTGGCGGCGACACACCCACAGAAGGCGATACCGCTGTTATAAAGGGGAATTTTCTTGAAAATTTCTGGTACCACCACAAGTGGAAAACGATCATAATTACCGCTTCTCTTTTTTTGCTTCTCATCTGCACGCTCCAGATGTGCACACAAAACTCGTACGACGTGTATCTTATGTACGCAGGGCCGGGATATCTCACCGTGAACGAGACCCGCACCGCACAGGACGCCATAAAGCAGATCATGCCCGACTATAACGAGGACGGCACACGCGGCGTTATGCTCTCCGTCTATAACTATCTGAATCCCGACGAGATCGCTGAGAGAAAAGCCGCGGTAGAAGCGGAAGGACTTGAATTCGCGTTCGATTATACTCAGAACACGTCCGCCCTCGAGCGGTTTGAAATGGAAGTCGTCGCCGGAGAATCGGTCATCTACCTGCTCACGCCCGAACTGTACGAAAGCGTAAAGGCAGCCGGTGGTCTCGTCGCGCTCGACGAGATCTTTGATGAAATCCCCGACACTGCCATTGACGAATACGGCATCCGTTTTGCCGATACGGATTTCGCTAAAGCCGTGTCCGTCTTCGGTTATCTGCCGGAAGACACCGTCCTGTGCATCCGCCAAACCTCCACGATGTCCTTCTTCAAGGGGCAAAAGCGCGCAGAGGAGAAACAGGCGTGGCATACGGATCTCTTTCGACAAATCCTCGCCTTTGAACTCGAAACGACGGAACAGTAAGGGAACGACATGAGAATTCTGATCATCCGCCATGCGGAACCGGATTACCCGAACAATACGCTGACCGAAAAAGGATTCCGCGAGGCCGCGCTGCTCTCCGAGCGACTCGGTAAGCGGCGGGATATCACCCACATTTACGCCTCGCCTCTGCCCCGTGCGGTCATGACCGCCGAGCCGACCGCGAAAAAGCTCGGCCGATCCATCGTTACCTACGATTGGCTTGAGGAATTCCGCGGCAGACTTACCGATATGAGCGGTGAGGATCACATATCCTGGGACATCCGCCCGCGCGAGTGGACGAGCGTTCCCGAAGCCTTCGACGTACACCGCTTTACAACCGGCAAGATGTACGATACCGGCACGACGAAAAAAGAGTACGATCTCGTCACAAGCGAATTCGATAAACTGTTAGCCGAGCACGGGTATCACAGAGATAACGTCATCTACACCTGCCGAGAGAACACCGACTATACGATCGCTGTTTTTTGCCACTTTGCTTTGGGGATGGCACTCACGTCGCATCTCACCGGTATCTCCCCCGTCCTTTTGTGGCAGTCTATGTTTCTGCCGCCGTCCTCCGTTACGGAATTTCTCACGGAAGAACGGGTGAAAGGCGAGGTCGTGTTCAAGTGTCTCCAACTCGGCGACACCTCGCATCTGTACGCCGGCGGCGAGTCCATCTCCCCTTCTGGCCTGTTCCCGGAATTTTTCGCCGGAGAAAACGCGCGCACGCAGGTCGGTTACCCGCGAGACGACGACTGACAAACAAAAAGGCTGTTGCTTTACGCAACAGCCTTTTGCATTTGCGAGAGATTATTTCTTGAGAGAATCGCGGATCTCGCGGAGAAGAGAGAGCTCCTCGGCGCGCTCGTCAGCGATCTTCTTTGCATCCTCGGCTGCAGCGGCAGCGGCAGCATCAGCAGCAGCCTTCGCATCAGCATCTGCCTGTGCTTTTGCTTCAGCGACCTTCTTCTCTTCTTCAGCGTGCAGGCGCGCCTTCGCCTTCATGATCACGCGAAGCACTACGAAAATGCTGAACGCAATTACGAGGAAATCGAGAATCATCTGAATGAAGTTACCGTAGCGAACGGCAACCTCTGCGGTCTGTACCGCGCCTTCCGCGTCGAGAACGGCTTCTTTCAGAACGAACTTCCAATCGGTAACGTCAAGACCGCCTACAACAAGGCTGATGAGCGGCATGATGATGTCATTGACAAGGCTCGAGGTGATCTTACCGAACGCGCCGCCGATCACAACGCCGACGGACAAGTCAATGATATTTCCCTTGGTGATAAATTTCTTGAAATCAGACCAAAACGTGCTTTTCATTCGAATACTCCTTACGTGTATTTTTGTTACCATTATTATACCGCCGCTTTGAGAAAATCGCAAGTATTTTTTGCATTTTTCCGTGAAATCGCGCCGATAATTTGCGTGCCGAGCCGAAAATAGCATTTTTCTCTACAAAAGAACGAGCAAAATTGTCATTTGACTCTTGACATCGCGCTTATGGTATAGTATAATATTTAGGCGGCGTTGAGCGAGCATGCTACTGTGGCTCAGTTGGTAGAGCAGCTGATTCGTAATCAGCAGGTCGCCGGTTCGAGTCCGGCCAGTAGCTCCAAAAGAGCGGTTCCCATACGGGAACCGCTCTTTTTTATGTTCGTCAAATTGGAATTGGGTTACTGCTTATCTTTCACAAAGAAAGACGCCAGAAACAATCCCACCATTACAATGGCATAGACTTTATAGCAAAATCGCCACTGCTCGGCACCAAACACGAAGTTTCCAATATAGATTGTCTTTCCGAGTGTCGGACAAGCCAAAGCACAAAACACAAAAACAATTGCAATAATCAACATACAAAGACTGATCACACGGAGCGTTCTTTTTGCTTTCATACAAGCGTTCTCCTTTGGCAAATTCAAGTCTTACGGATTGTTGGAAAAAGGCAATTATGCCAACGGCTGTTTTATCATTTGCCGAAGTCTTCAGGCAGTTCCGCAACAATAGCAGCCAACTGCTTTGCACGGCTGACCAAAGAATCCGCTATCATATATTCATCCGTGGAATGAGCGCGCCCGCCGAATGGACCCATAGAGCAAATGCTGGGAGTGCCTGCCATGGTTGTATAAGAAGCATCGGAACCACTGGATTTTTTGTAGGGCTCCAACGCACCGAAGCCATACTTCTCTGATACTTGACTGGCGTGAGCCGCTAACGCATAGTTCCCCGGTGTAGCCTCCATGGGAAGGCGTTCGCCCACCACTTCAAAAGTAGACACAGTACCGGGAATATACGATTTTGCGATAATTCCCTCCACGTGATCCCGAATCTCGTCGCGCTGCTTCATCTCCCAATAACGGTTATACAGTGTAAACATCGCCTCGCCCGGAACGGTATTCGGCGCGGTACCGCCGCTGATCATTCCGCAGTTATAGGTAATCTGCTCCTGATCGCTGGGGGCCTCGATAGCCAAAATTTTATGGGCCGCCTCCTTAATGGCACTGATACCCGAGGCATAGTGTGCACCCGCATGGGTTGCATATCCTTTTACATAAACCTTATACCGAATGGAACCCTTTCGTCCGACGGTAACTCTTCCCTCAAGTCCGCCTTCAAGCGTAATAGCGGCAGCGCATCCGCGGGCATTATCGCGAATGAAATCCTTGCCTGCTTCTCCGGACAAGCCTTCGCTCAGTTCTTCATCGCTGATCATAATAAACTTGATCGGTCTTTCCTTGTACCCCGCATCCTTCAGCGCGCACATAGTCAAAAGTCCAATCGCAAGTCCGCCTTTCATATCAACCACGCCCGGACCAAAAAACTTGCCGTCCTCCTCACGGAATAACGGCTCTTTGAACGTACCGACCGGGAACACTGTATCCAGATGTCCGGTAAATGCCACGGGTGGGAGAGGCGCATCCTCGTTCCAGGTAATCAAGACACCGTTGCCTGCTTTCTCAAACGGGATGATTTGCACATGGAATCCCTCTTGTTGTGCAAACGCAGAAAGATACGAACCAACTGCATCCACAGCTTCTTTGTCCGGCGTATAGCTCTCAAGACAGATAATGTCCTTCAAAAGCTGCTTAAATTGATCCGCCCGTGCGTCCACACTGGCAAATACTTGTTCAATCATCATTGTATCCTCCGTAAAATTTGCCTCTTGTTTTTCCGCTTTGTCGCGCAAATTTTTTATCCATCACGATGGTTGTTCCAAAGATTCAGGATGTCTCCGATATTCTTTGCTTACATTTGCTCCGACCGACCTCGAGTAGTTTTTCAGAAAAACGCAGTCTTTCCTCGGTAGGATCGCTGTTATCAATAATAACCTCGCCCGCCGTCGTGCGATCCGCGAAAGAGCCGTGCAGGCGCAGTTGATGCTGTACCTCTCTTGCGGTGCCGGGACCGCCGTCAAAGAGCTCTGCCTTTCCCGCCGCCTTTTCGATTGCCTCGCGAACAAACGGATAGTGCGTGCATCCGAGAACAACGGCATCGGCTGGCTCGTCGCAAAACGGCAGAAACAGCTCGGCGAGATACGCATCGAGCGCTTCGCCCTCAAGCACGCCCGCTTCCACCATCTGTGCAAGATTCGGGCAAGGGAGAGGGATCACCTCTGCGTTCTTTTCATACGTTCCCATAAGCGCTCGGAATTTGGCGGACGCCAAAGTTACAGGCGTAGCCATAACCAGCACGCGCCCACCGGGATACGCTTCTACCGCCGGCTTGATAGCGGGCTCCATCCCGATAATGGGAATGCCCGCGTACTTTTCGCGGAGATACGAGACCGCGGCTCCCGTTGCCGTATTGCAGGCGATAACGACCGCCTTGGCTCCCTTTTCGATAAGCCGACCGATGTGCTCGTCGGCAAACGCGCGCACCTCCTCCTCCGTTCTGGAGCCGTACGGCGCATGGAGAGAATCACCGAAATAGAGATAGGATTCGTTCGGCATAAGCGTGGTGAGTTCAGAGAGAGTGCTGATTCCTCCCACACCGGAATCGAACACGGCAATCGGGCGGTTGTCGTATGTATCAGTCATGGGCATATTGTCAGCGCTCCTTTCAAACCTATATATCAGTATTGTAGCATATTCACCTTTCGCTTGCAAGGGCATTTGGGAAATCCTTTTTTGAACAGGATGTAAAAATGCGAAAACCTCACACTGCCTATTGTTTTTGGAATAAAAATATGGTATCATTATAGATGACAGTTTCGAAAAAATCGCACATAACGCAACAGAAAGGAGTCATTCCCTCACCTGTCGTTTTGGGAATGGACAACCGTATGAAGCACCGTACCTTTACACGCATCGTAACCGCCGCCTTGGCGCTTTCTATGCTTTTCTCTTTTACCGTTCTTCTCGCGCCGACGGCATCCGCCGCCGCGAAGCTCACGAAGACGGTAAATCTCTCCCTCCCGCGCCGCGATATAACCGATCACGGCTACACGTGGGACAACAGAAACGCAACGCTCACGCTCGACGGGCTGTATATAGACACAAAAGACGACTACGGTCTCAAGATCACTTCCGGTGCAACCGTCGTTCTTAAGGGACAAAACTACATAAAGGCATCCCGTGCCGCGCTCGCTCTGGCAGGCACGGTTACGTTCAAGGGAAGCGGTACCTTGACCCTCGTCTCCGGTGATATGGGCATCTACTGCTATTCCACCGACGACTCCACGACCGTCCGCTTTATGTCGGGCAAGTACGACATCAAAGCCGGCGGAGACGGCATTTACAGTACGCACTCCACGGTTTCGTTTATTGACGGAGATTGGAAGATTCAGGCGTCAACCCCCAAGAATTTTGCCATTAGCGGCCGCGTCCTCAAACTGTACGGCGGCAAAATGACGATGGACAACGCCGTACACGCGACGCTGCATCTCGATATTCAGGCGCTCTCCTTGTCCGTCGCCGCCGAGAAACCTGCGCTTATGTCCGATAAAAATCTCACGATTGCTGATGTGGAGATTCTCGCAGGATCGCACGCGGATTCCTTGAAAGAACTCTCCGAGTACAGCGGTGAAAACTGCGTGAAGATGAAATCCATCCGCAAGGATACGCGCACCAGCATCTTCTTCGGTGAGAGCGTACCGCGCACCGTTGACCATATCGTTCTCGTCGTACTCCTTGTGCTTTTTGCCGGCGGCATCGCGATCCCGTTCGTTCTCGCACAGAAGAAAACGAAGCGCGCGCTCGCCAAAGCAGCCGAAGAACAGGCAGCGGCAGAAGCGAAACGGAAAGCCGAAAAGCAGAGCCGCAAATAAACGACGGGATCCTAAAAACAAATAAGGGGGATACCGAAAGGATCCCCCTTATCTTAAATTTACAGTAACGGACGGTATCATATGAATCAATCGCCGCGTCGCCCCATGGGAACGGCACAACCGAGCAAGTCCCCCAACGGCGCACCGCAGAGACCTTTGTCCCTGCCGCAAAACAGACCGCCGCAGAACAGGCAGGCGGGAACGCTTGCCCCCGTGCGTCCAATTCCCTCTCCGCCGAAAAAGGGAGGTGCCCCCGTAAATCGAAGGCCGCCGCTCTCTAAAGAGGAGGAGGCTCGCCGCCGTACCGCCGCCAGACGAGAGGCAGAAAGGCGTGCCGCCGCGCGCCGCCGGAAAAGAATACGTTTTATCTGTACGGTATGCATGGGCGCCGTTGTTCTGATACTTTTTGCCCTCTCACTCCGCTCCTGTGTGAATAACAAGTCCGTCCCCGCATCCATTCCGGAAACGACGCCATTTGTCGAGGAAACACCGCCCATCGAGACGACCACCCTCCCGCCGGCCGATCCCGAACCGGATATACCGACGGTAATCCGCCCGACGCCGTGCGCCGCCACGGTTACACTGACCGACGAGATTGACAGCGCGTACGCCGTACTCGTCTCCATCACCGACAATCGAATCTTAGCCGAGAAATCGGCAAACGCCAAAATTCATCCTGCGTCCCTCACGAAGGTAATGTCGCTGATCGTCGCGTACGAGCACATCGGCAATCTTTCGGACACTGTAACCGTTACGAGCACGCTCATTGATCCCTTGTACAAAGCAGAAGCCTCCCTGGCGGGATTCGCACCGGGCGAAACCGTAACGCTTCTCGATCTTCTCTACGGCATGATCCTCCCCTCCGGTGCGGAGGCTACAGTTGCCTTAGCCGAATACGTTGCCGGAAGCGAGGACGCCTTCGTTTCACTCATGAACGAAAAAGCCGCAGAGCTGGGACTTACTAAAACCCATTTCACGAACGCGACGGGGCTTCACGACAAGGAGCACCATTCAACCGCCATAGAGATGGCGATGATCCTCACCTACGCTATGCAGTACGAGGACTGTGCCAAGATTCTCTCGACGTACCGCCACACGACTGCACCGACGGAGAAGCATCCGGAAGGGCTCCTCCTCGAATCCACAATGTTTTCACGAATGTACGGCGATGAGCCGGACGGCGTTACGATCCTTGCGGGTAAAACGGGCTACACGCACGAGGCGCATCACTGCCTCATGAGCTACGCCGAGGACGACGTAACGGGCGATGCATACGTTTTCGTTTCCATTGACTCTACCGAGAAATTCGGTCCCGTCTTTGATGCGATAAACGTGTATTCGGACTATACAAACGTCATTGACAAAGAAACGGGCGAGCGCGTATTTTTGCCGTAAAAATTAAGGCTGTTGCATCGAATGCAACAGCCTTTTCTTCTTTTTTATTTGTTCCCTGCCATGCAGCGGACGAGCACCGCCTTCTGTGCGTGCAGACGGTTCTCCGCCTCGTCGAAGAGCTCGTTTGCGTGCGCCTCGAATACGTCAGCGGTGATCTCCTCGCCGCGGTGTGCGGGGAGGCAGTGCTGTACCATACAGCCGGGATTGGCGACACCGAGAATCTTCTCATTGATCTGATAGCCGGCAAATTTCAGTTTCCGTGCGGCGGCTTCTTCTTCCTGACCCATGGAAGCCCACACGTCCGTATAAAGGACGTCCGCACCGGCGGCGGCCTCTTCCACGTTATCCGTGCAGAGGAAACTGCCGTTTTCAGAAGCCCATTTCATAATCTCCGCATCGGGCTTGTGCTCTTTCGGGCAGGCGATCGCGACGGACATACCGGTCTTGATACCGCCTACGATCAGGGAGTTTGCCATATTGTTGCCGTCGCCGATAAAGCAGAGTTTATTGCCGCTGATGTGTCCCTTGTGTTCACGAATCGTCATAAGATCGGCAAGAACCTGGCAGGGGTGGCAGTAGTCCGTAAGGCCGTTGATGATCGGGATCGAGCCGTACTGGGCAAGCGTTTCCACTTCCTTCTGTTCGAACGTACGGATCATAATGCCGTCAAGATAACGGGAAAGCACGCGTGCGGTGTCCTCCACCGGCTCGCCGCGGCCGATCTGGAGATCGCGCGAGGAGAGGAACAGCGCCTGGCCGCCGAGATCGTACATACCAACCTCGAACGAAACGCGGGTACGGGTAGAGGATTTTTGGAAGATCATACCGAGCGTCTTTCCTTTGAGAATATGATGCTCGATGCCGTTCTTCTTCTCATACTTGAGCTGATCGGCAAGATTCAGTATATCAATGATCTCCTCGGTGGAAAGATCCATCAGTTTCAAAAGATGCTTCATCTGTAAATCTCCTTTATTCTGCAATTACTTCTTTGAGAATCCCGATTGCTTTTTTGAGGTCTTCCATGGGAATATTGAGAGCAGGCAAGAGCCGTACTTTTTCCTTGGCAGAGAGAACGACGACGCCTCGCTCCATGCAACCGGCAATCACATCCTTCGCCGGTTTTTCGGTCTGAATACCGATCATAAGCCCAAGCCCGCTCACGCCGAGAACACCCTTCGCGCCCGTGAGTTCGGAGAAAATATATTCCGATTTTGCCCGCACGTCGGCGAGAAGCGCATCGTCTATGCGGGAGAGGATACTGACAGCGCCCGCGGATGCGATCGGATTGCCGCCGAACGTAGAACCGTGCGTGCCCGGCTTGTAGGTATCGGAAAGTTTCTCACCGAGCATCGTCACGCCGAGCGGCAAGCCGCCCGCAAGTCCCTTCGCGGTGGATACGATGTCCGGCTGAATGCCGTACTGCTCGAACGCGTAAAGCGAGCCGGTACGTCCGTTGCCCGTCTGTACCTCGTCGATGATGAGAAGCACGTCGTTTTCTTTCACGAAATCGGCAATTGTGCGTACGTACTCCTTCTCGAGCGGATAGACACCGCCCTCGCCCTGCACGAGTTCCATCATGACTGCGCACGCGTTGTTTTCTTTGACCAGACGGATGACATCCTCGGCATCGGTCGGATCAGCATACACAAACCCTTCCGGGAACGGACCGAATTTCGTATGGAACACGTCCTGTCCGGTCGCAGAGAGCGTCGCCAGCGTGCGCCCGTGAAAGCTGTTTTTGAGCGTTACGACCGTCGAGCGTCCGTCTCCGTATTTTTCATACGAATAGAGCCGCGCCGCTTTGATCGCGCATTCGTTCGCCTCGGCACCGGAGTTGGAGAAAAAGACTTTTTTCATGCCGGTACGTCTGCAGAGCATCTCTGCCAGTTCAGCGCACGGGCCCGTGTAATAAAGGTTCGATGCGTGCTGGAGCTTTCCGAGCTGATCGCTCACCGCCTTTTGCCAGACGGGATCAGAAATGCCGAACGTATTGACCGCAATGCCCGTACCGAGATCTATATATTCCTTGCCCGTATCGTCGGTGAGATGGGAGCCCTCTCCCTTCACAAACGCCACGGGAAAACGCGCATAGGTATGCGCAACGTATTCGTTATCGAGTGATTTTATATCCATTGTATTGCCTCGGTTATAATCGTTTTGGTTCAGACGAGCATCGTGCCGATACCCTCATCCGTCAAGGTTTCTATGAGGATGGAGTGCGGTACTCTGCCGTCAATGATGAAGACCTTGCTGACGCCGCGGCGGATCGCCTCAATGCAGCATTCCACCTTCGGGATCATACCGCCGGAGATGATGCCCTCGTGAATCAGTTCGGGGGCATCGCTCACGTTGATCTTCGAGATAAGCGTTGAGGGATCGTCCTTATCACGAAGGATGCCGACGATATCCGTCATCGAAATAAGCGATTCCGCTTTCAGCATGCCGGCAATACGCGCGGCCGCCGTATCGGCGTTGATGTTATACGTATTCCCTTCGTTGTCGCATCCGACGGTGGAGATAACGGGAATATACCCTTTTTCAAGCACGTCCAGAATCGGCTGTGTATTCACGTTCGTGATCTCGCCAACGTACCCAAGCTCTTCTTTCAGTTGTACGGCCTCGATCATGTGTCCGTCCACGCCGCAAAGGCCGATCGCACGGCCGCCTTTATTTTGAAGGAGATTCACAAGATTCTTATTGATCTTGCCCGCAAGAACCATCTGCACGATGTCCATGCTCTCCCCATCCGTCACGCGGAGGCCGTCCACGAAACGGGACTCCTTACCGATCTTTTTGAGCATATCGCTGATCTCGGGACCGCCGCCGTGTACCAAGACAACCTTGATACCGATGAGCGACAAAAGAACGATATCGCCCATCACGGCTTCTTTCAGTTCTTCGTTGATCATAGCGTTGCCGCCGTATTTCACAACGATGATCTTATTGTAGTATTTCTGTATGTACGGCAGAGCGTGTATGAGAACTTCCGCTCTCTGCGCATTCGTCATTTCCAAATCCATTTTTATCTCCTAACAAATCAGGTGCGGTAATCGCCGTTGATTTTTACGTAATCGTACGTCAGATCGCATCCCCATGCGGTAGCGGATGCGTCGCCGTCGTTGAGCGCGACCACGATATCGATCTCGCTCTCGGTGAGGATCGTCTTCGCCGTCTCCTCCGAGAAATCAACGCCCGCGCCTCCCTTGCACACGAGGATCTCCCCCGCCTTCGAGCGGAAGGAAACGTCTACCTTGTTCACGTCTACAAAGACGCCGCTGTAGCCGATCGCACAAAGGATACGTCCCCAGTTGGCGTCCGCGCCGAACATGGCGGCTTTCGTAAGAGACGAGCAGATGACGGATTTTGCAACTGTCTGTGCGGTCTCCGCGTTGGGTGCACCGGAGAGTTCACAGGTGAGGAGTTTCGTCGCGCCCTCGCCGTCACCGGCGATCATCTTGCAAAGTTCTACCGTTACGGCGTGGAGTGCTTCGGCAAACGCGTCAAAGTCCGCGCCCTCGCCGGCGATCTCAAGATTGCCCGCCATGCCGTTTGCCAGAACACAAACGGTATCGTTGGTAGAGGTATCCCCGTCCACGCTTACCATATTGAAAGAGGTCTTTACGTCCTCGCTAAGCGCTTTCTGAAGCATTTCGGCGGAGATCGCGCAGTCGGTCGTAACAAACACGAGCATCGTTGCCATGTTCGGATGGATCATACCCGAGCCCTTGGCAATACCGCCGATACGGCACTCTTTGCCGCCCGCGGTGAAGGAGTAAGCAACCTCCTTTTTCTTCGTGTCGGTCGTCATGATCGCCTCGGCGGCATATGCACTGCCGTCCGATGTAACCGACGCGGCAAGCTCTCCGATGTGCTCGGCGATCGGATCAATCGAAAGCGGCTGACCGATTACACCGGTGGAAGCGACAACTACGTCATCGGGAGCGATTGCGAGCGCGTCGCCGGTAACCCGGCACATTGCCTCAGCGATCTCAACGCCGTTTGCGTTACAGGTGTTAGCGTTGCCGCTGTTGCAGACGATCGCACGTGCTTTACCGTTTGCAATGTTTTTCTGTGTAACGAGAATCGGTGCGCCCTTCACAAGATTCTTCGTATATACGCCGGCCGCCGCCGCGGGCACTTCGCTCACGATCAAAGCGAGATCACGCTTGGTACGGTTCTTGCGGATGCCGCAGTGGATACCGCCCGCCTTAAATCCTTTTGCGGCGCAAACGCCGCCTTTGATTTGAGTAATCATAATCTTTTTCACGGGAAAACCCTTTTTACAAAAAGATTTTTCCCGTACCCTTTCCCAAAAACTTTTATTCTAAGATACAGATATCAATATTACCCTTTTCCTGCCATAGATTCGCCGGGATCACACGGATCAAATCGGCTTTTCCGGCAGTATACGCGCCCACTCCTTTGGGCGAGGCATCCGCGTAACCGTCCCGCGTTTCAGCCGAGAAACGCTCATACGTTCAGTCCGGTTTCCATCGGCAGACCGAACACAAGGTTCAGACACTGGACAGCCGCACCGGACGCACCTTTTCCGAGGTTATCAAAATGGGAGATGAGAAGAATCCGTTCTTCGTTGCCGCTGACGGCGATCTTCATACTGTCAATACCTGCCAAGGGATTGGCGGCTACGAATCCGCCCGCGAGAATGGATTCATCGTACGAAACGAGGCCGTCCGTATACGTACGGCGGTATGCGTCTTTGATCGCCTCGACCGTTGCGCCCTCGGCGAGCTGATCGGCAAACACCGGCACCGTTACGGTCATACCTGCGTAATAGTCCGAAACGATGGGGCAGAAGATCGGCGCACGGGAAAGCCCCGTGATCGCCATCATTTCCGGCAGATGCTTGTGCGTCTGTCCGAGCGCGTACTGTCTCGGCGAATCGAGCGCCGCTTCACGCCCGTCCGCTTCATACTGTGCGATCATCTTTTTGCCGCCGCCGCTGTACCCTGTGATAGAATGACAGGTGAGCGCGGCATCCGCCGGCAAAACTCCCGCTTTCACAAGCGGATACACGAGTGATATAAATCCGGACGCGTGGCACCCGGGTACGGCAATCCGACGGGATGTACGGATTTTCGCCTCGCTCTCGGGGGAAAGCTCCGGAAAACCGTACGCCCAGGCGGGGCTCGTGCGGTGTGCGGTGGAGGTATCAATCAAAATGACGTCCGAACCCTCCGCCAAGGCGGCAGATTCACGCGCCGCATCGTCGGGCAGACAAAGGAACGCAGCATCCGCTTTGTGAAGCGCCTCTCTGCGGGCATCGGGATCTTTTCTGACGTCATCGGGAAGCACGATCATCTCGATATCGTCTCTCGCCGAGAGGCGTTCAAAAATGCGAAGACCGGTAGTCCCTTCCCGTCCATCTATGAAGACTGTTTTTTTAGACATTGAAAACGCAAAGCTCCTTGAATAAATATTCAAAAGAATCAAACAAATATGCAACAATTATACATCAAAAAGCGGTAAATGTCAAGAGATTTCTATAAATAGAATGCATATTTAATAAAAAATCCACCCCTTCACGCAAAAAAGAACGGGCTTTTTTCATAAAGACCGTTCTTTTAGCATTTACGCACACGGAAAATTGTGCTATAATGATTGTGCGGATGTATAAAATTCATTCGCTCAGGCGTTCTGCCACAGCCGTGACAGCGGCACCCAGCAGTACCGCCAGAGCGGCGATACCCACCATAGAGAATCCGTTCCCTTTCACGGTACACACGAATAAAAGATACCCGAGAAGGCCTGCCGCCACCCCCCAGTACGTCCAGCGGATCTCACGGTTTTCCCGGCCGTTTCTTTCCATCCCTTTCATTTTGTATCCTCCTGTTTCGTTTCATTATTTGGGGATTCCCCTCTCTCTTACACATATAGGATACCACGAACGCTGTCCGATAAACGGGACTCGACGAGTGCACTTCTGATTTTACATTTTTCGCCGGAGGTTTTCGTTATGCCGAAAAACGAACATCAAAAACTAAAGCTTCTCTATCTCAAAAAAATTCTGGAAGAGCAGACGGACGAAGCACATCCCTTGACGATGGCAGAGATTCTCCAAGCTCTCGCTGAACACGGCATCACCGCAGAGCGAAAAAGCATTTACGACGATCTCGACTCCCTCCGTGATTTCGGCGTGGATATTGAAAAAACGCAAGCGCGCATCCCCGGCTATTACATGGCGTCCCGCACGCTGGAACTGCCCGAACTAAAGCTCCTCGTGGATGCGGTACAATCCTCGAAATTTATCACGCATAAAAAAAGCGCGGAGCTGATCCGCAAACTCGAAGGATTCACGAGCACGCACGAGGCGCGCAGTCTGTCCCGTCAGGTTTACGTCGCCAACCGCGTGAAGAATATGAACGAAAGCATCTACTACACCGTGGACTATATCCACGAAGCGATGCAGAAAAACGTGCAGATCTCCTTTCAGTATTTTGAGTGGAATATGTACAAAGAACGCGTTCTCCGCCGCGACGGAAAGCGGTACACCGTAAGTCCGTGGGCGCTTACCTGGGAGGACGAGAACTACTATCTTCTCGCCCACGAAGCCGAAAGCGGCATGATCAAGCATTTTCGCGTGGATAAGATTTTGAAAATCGAAGTGACAAAAACGCCCCGCGACGGTGCATCGTATTTTTCGGGATTTGACACGGGAGAATTCTCCCGCAAGGTATTCGGTATGTTCGGCGGAGAGGAAATGCTGACCGTTCTTCGCTGCGACGCATCTCTCGCCGGCGTGATCCTCGACCGCTTCGGCACGGATACGCGTCTCATTCCGGGCGACGGCGTGTTCACCGTAGCCGTAAACGTGATCGTAAGTCCGCAGTTTCTTTCCTGGATCGCCGGCTTCGGGGATAAGATCTACATCGAATCGCCTGATTGTGTGCGCGAGTCTCTCAGGGATTTAGTGAAAAAAATACCGCTTTGTTGAAAAGCAGTAAATCAAACAGAGAAAGGAGAATCGGTGATGCAGTTTCCGTCATACGTCCTTTTAATGATCGAAAAACTGACCGAAGCAGGATTTAAGGCGTACGCCGTGGGCGGATGCGTGCGCGACACACTCCTCGGCCGTGAACCGTCGGACTGGGATATCACGACCTCGGCTTTGCCCGAAGAAACGATCCGCGTGTTCGATAAAGCGCCGTTCTCCGTCCGCGTAGATAACGGAATCCGCCACGGCACCGTTACGGTGATTCTTAACGGCAACGCATCGGAGATCACCACGTTCCGCACGGAGGGCGCGTACAGCGATCACCGTCGGCCGGACACGGTTACGTTCGTTCCCAATGTGGAAGACGATCTCGCGCGGCGGGATTTCACCGTAAACGCTATGGCGGCATCCCCGACGAAAGACGGCACCTTTACCCTCATTGATCCTTTCGGAGGCAAGGATGATCTTCGGGAGGGCATCCTTCGATGCGTAGGCGCGCCCGAGAAACGCTTGACAGAGGATGCGCTCCGCATTCTCCGCGGCATGCGATTTGCCGCCCGATACGGTTTCACGGTAGAAGGAAAAACCGCCGACGCTATGCACAAATGTGCAAATCTTCTTCTCAAAATTGCACCCGAGCGAATCGGCGATGAACTCCGCGATATTCTGAAAGCGCCCCACTGTGCGGGCATTCTTGAAGATTTCGCGGATATTGCCGAGATCATTCTTCCGGGATGTGCGGCAAACCGCGCGCGTGCGCTTTTGGGGAATGCTGTATCCCCCGCCGTGCGCCTTGCCTGCCTTTTGTCCGACTGCACGCCCGCGCACGCCGAAGCCCTTCTCCTCCGCTACGGATTCGGCACGGCGGAGGCGAAAAAGATCGCCTCGTATCTCTCCATGAAGGATGGCGATCTTGCCCGACAGAACGTCCTTTGCCACATCGCGGATCTGTTCGGCGAGGCGGGGATCTCGGAATTCTTCTCTTTCCGACAAGCGCTTTCACCCGAAGACAAGAAAATACCCGACGCAGAGGCGACCGCCGCCGCCCTCTTCACACCGGGTGTATGTTATAACGTTTCCACTCTCGCCGTCGGCGGCAAGGATCTGACGGGGGAAGGATTCCCCACCGGTCCCCTCATCGGTCGGATTCTTAAATCCCTAACCGAGCGCGTGATCGCCGGTGAGATTCCCAACGATCGGGATGCGCTTCTTGCGGCGGCGCGTATGTTGAAAAATCAGTAATCGGAATCATCTGACGGCTCGTCCACCTCGGCGAGCCGTTTCTTTTTCGGCTGGATCGACACCGCCGCCAGCGGATTTTCCGACATGGCGTCCTCCATGCCTTTATCGCTCACGTGCGTGTAGATCTGGGTGGTGGTCAGCTGCTCGTGCCCGAGGATATCCTTCAGAACACGGATATCCACCTTGCCCGTCTGGTACATGAGCGTTGCCGCCGTATGACGGAGTTTATGGGTAGAGTAATTTTTGTATTCAAGTCCCGCGGCGCGGAGATATTTTTTCACCATCCACTGGACGGTCTTGACGCTGATCCCTTTCCCCTGGCGGCTGACGAACAGCATATCGCCCTCTCCCTGTTTCGTTACGATCGCACGGCGGATCGGCAGATAGGCGAGAAGGGCCTCTTTGCACGCATCGTTTAGGTAAACGACGCGCTCTTTCGCACCTTTACCGACGACACGCATAGAGCGAAGATTCGGATCAATATCCGCAAAGCGGATGCCGCAGAGCTCCGAAAGGCGGAGCCCGCAGTTGAGAAACAAGGTAAGAATCGCGTAATCGCGGGCGCGTGAGGTCGAATCCGTATCCGACTGCACGGCAGTCAGAAGCGACACGCTCTCATCCACGGACAGGTGCTTTGGAAGCTGCCGTTTCTGTTTCGGGGATTCGATATTGGCCGCAGGGCTGTTTTCCATAAGCCCCCGCTTCACCGTGAGATACTTATAAAACATCCGTATCGCGCAAAGCTTACGGGACTTGGCGCTGTTCTCGTTGCCGCGTCCCTCTCCCACATAAAAGAGAAATTCATAAATCTCAAGCGTTGTAACCGATTCAAAAAACGCGAGATCGAGATGGGAGAACGGAACGTCCTTCAAAGTTTCGACAGTCGGCTTGCCTCCCTCACGCGTGACGATCAGGTAACGGCAGAACGTTCTGAGATCAAACAGATATTCGCTGACCGTTTTCGGTGAGCACCCTTGGATCGACTGCTTATACGCGGCAAATTCCCGCACGAGCTTCGGATATTCGCTGATAACCTGTGCCATATCTCCGTTTCCTTTCCCGGTGTTTTCACATTTCCTATCCTCTATTATACAACGAATATTATGTTTTTAATGGATAGATTGTAAATTTTCACTCCCATCGCTTGTATTACGGGGATTTTTTATATACAATATAGGTATCGGAGCAAACGACGCTCCCTTATTTTACGATGAACGTGAAAGGAACGCGCGGTATCCGACCGCGCACACCTCTATGCTGAATTTTTTCCGCGAACATTCCCGCACCATTATGCGTCTTACATCCAATCAGTTCGGCGCGGCCTTTTTAGCGATTGCGCTCGGACTTGCCGTCCCCAGTGAGAATATGCAGCTGCTTTTCTGGACGAGCATCTTCTCCGTCGGCTTCATCCTGTATCTCAATCACACGGTCGTGTGGGAAGAAGGTGCAAAAAGCCGTATCCGTGTGGATGCCGGCCGTGAAAGGTACAATCCCCTGACCGGTCTCTGGATAGGCATCGCCGCGTCTCTCCCGAATATCATCCTCGGCGTGCTCACCGCCGTCGGCTTCTTTCTCGGTAATCCCGAAGGCCTTCTCGGCTGGTCCTTTGCCGCAAAGCTCTCCGACATCACGGGAGCGATTGCATTCCTCTGGCAGGGTATGTATATCGGTATCATCCGCTACATCTTCCCCACGAGCACGTACATCTACCTCGCCATACCGATCCCCGTTATCCTCGGCTGTTTTGTCAGCTACTGGCTCGGACTTTGCCAGTGGCGGCTCATAAAGCAGAAAAAGAAGCCTGCAGCAAAAAAATAACGCACTAAAAAGCACGCCTCTCGGCGTGCTTTTTCATATTAACGACGGCATCGGCGTATAGATGGAATAAAACGTACGATTTATCTCTCGGAGGTATTCTATGAAAGCCTCGGCTTCAAGGCGCCGCTATCTGTCGGATTTTTTCTGTTTCGCTCTCATATTCGCGATGTCATCCGTTTTCGTTTTCGCCGCCGCTTTGCGTATCACGGGATTTACGGCAGTGCACACGGCCGCTGATACCGAAGAGACTTCCCCGATCGTCATTGTGCTCGATCCCGGACACGGCGGCGAGGACGGCGGTGCGTCGGGGGCGGACGGCACCGTCGAGAAGGATCTTAACCTCACGGTTGCCAAAGCCGTGGGCGAAATTCTCACCGCCGCCGGCTACGACGTACGCCTTACCCGTACGGACGACAGACTGCTTTACGACCTGTACGGTGATCTTTCCGATTATACGGGCCACAAGAAAACGTACGATCTCAGAAACCGCCTCCGTTTTGCAAGAGAGGCAGATGCGGATCTATTCGTCAGCATCCATATGAACAAATTCCCCGAGGAAAAATACAAAGGTCTTCAGGTGTATTACTCTCCCGGAGCGGCGGAGAGCCAAACGATTGCCGACACGGTACAAAATTACGCAAAGCTATATCTCCAAAAAGACAACACCCGCGTAACAAAGCGCGCTTCATCAGCTATTTATCTACTCTCGCGCGCCGAAATGCCCGCAATCATGATCGAATGCGGCTTCCTCTCAAACGAGGCGGAGCTACAAAACCTCACCGACTCCGTCTATCAAAAACAGTTGGCGCTTACGATCGCCGCGGCAATCGCGGAGAGCACGGGAGGAATAGGCGCGTAGTCCCCTTGCTTTATTTTAGGGATTGGTGTATAATGATAAAAAGAGAATTTTGATGAAGAAGATCAAAAGGACGAAGGTAAAGATGAAAACACCGAAAAAAGTTTTTGTATGCACGGAATGTGATGCGCAAAGCCCGAAATGGTACGGCGTCTGCCCTGCCTGCGGCACGTGGAATACGCTCGTTGAGGAAACGTACTCAACGCCCGCTCCGGGCAGAGGGGGTGCATCTCGTCCGTCTGGCGTGCGCTCCCATGCCGTCCCCATCGACGAGCTCGCAAAAGAAGACTGCACTCGCACGGTAACAGGCATAAAGGAACTGGACCGCGTACTGGGCGGCGGCCTTGTCGAAGGCTCCGTCGTTCTTCTGGCGGGTGAGCCGGGCATCGGCAAATCTACGCTCCTTATGCAGCTGTGCGGTGCGCTCGGGAACGAGAAAAAGATTCTGTACGTCTCCGGCGAGGAATCGCGCCCGCAGCTCAAAATGCGTGCTCAGCGGCTCGGAACCGAAGGCGCGAAGATCATGCTTCTCACCGAAACGGATCTTGACACGATTCTGAATGAATACGATCGCGTACAGCCCGAAATTCTTATCGCCGATTCTATCCAGACAATCTACTCGGCAAACGCCGCCTCCGCACCCGGCAGTATAACGCAGGTGCGCGAGTGTGCAGGTGCTCTTATGGGGCGGGCAAAAGCCGACGGCACGTCGATCATCATTGTCGGACACGTAAACAAAGAGGGCGGCATCGCCGGCCCGAAGGTGCTCGAACATATGGTGGATGCGGTTCTGTATTTCGAAGGCGACCGCACGCAGCCGCACCGTATCGTACGGGCGGCGAAAAACCGCTACGGTTCGACCAACGAGATCGGCGTTTTCCAGATGGACGACAAGGGGCTTACCGAGGTAGAAAATCCATCTGCCATGCTCCTTCTCGAACGTCCGCTTAACGTATCAGGCAGCTGCGCCGTATGCACAATGGAAGGCTCGCGCCCGATCATCGCGGAAATTCAAGCGCTCGTAACACCGACGACCTTCCCTGCGCCCCGCCGCACCTCGAACGGCATTGATTACAACCGGATGTGTCTTCTCCTTGCCGTTTTGGAAAAACGGCTCGGACTACGCTTTTCTGCCTGCGACGTGTATCTGAACGTCATCGGCGGACTTCGCATTGACGACCCGGGCGCGGACGCGGCAGTCGCGCTCGCTCTCATCTCGAGCCTCAGAGACATCGTGATTCCGCCGAATCTCATCGCCATGGGCGAGATCGGCCTTGCGGGCGAATTCCGTACAGTTACGTCTGCCGCCCAAAGAGTAAAAGAAGCTTCGCGCCTCGGCTTCACGAGGATCGCCTTGCCGAAGCGCTGCATAAACGATTCTCTCACGAAAACATCCGATGCGTCGCTCCTCTCGCTCTCAGGCATCTACGATGCGCTTATGCTCCTCGGAGACGCGAAAAAGACCGATTCGCACTCAGCTTATGCAAACGCCAAATAATCTCGTTTCTTCTGCAAACGCAAAAAACCGGAATCCGATTCGATCGGATTCCGGTTTTCATGTTTCAGATGAGAATATCTTCAAGAGCGCGCTTTGGGACGTGGTGAACGCCCTGATCGTCCCTGAAATATGTGGTGCTTTCACCCTGCCCCGCCGTTTCGAGAACGACCGTTTCATCAGGCTTACCGATCGCCAAAACGAGAACCGGCGCGAGATGCTCGGCCAGGCCAAGATCCTTCGCTATCCCCGCACGATCAAAGCTTCCGATCATACAGCCGCCGAGACCGAGTTCGGCAGCGAGAAGGAGGATCGTCTGCGCGGCGATTCCTACGTCCGTCGCAGACGTATTCTCTGCTGGATTGACGGTTTTGTCATGGCAGATCACGATCGCCGCGGTCGGCTCGTGCCCCTCGGGCGGGAAATGCCATTTTGGGAGCGCCGCCGCCCATTTTGTGTGCAAAAGCACCTTTTTCATATCCTCGGGCGTACAGCAGAGGCGGTAACGGAGAGGCTGACGGTTGGCGGCGGAGGGGCAAATTCGAGCAGCCTCAACGAGAGTGCGAAGCTCCTCCTCCGTTACGGCATGTGCCGCATCGAAAGAGCGATAACTTCTGTTTTTGAGAACGAGATCGTAGATTCCCATATTAACCTCCGATGGATGCAAAATTACAAAACGAACAGTTTCACGGGCTTTACGGCAGAGCCGTCCGCGTATTTCATAACACGCCCGAGAGCAAAGAATTCGTCCCCCTCCGAGATGGATCGGTAGAGTCGGACAAGCGCCCCGTCGGGGAGCGTCGTGCCGATCTTTTTCTGATACACCTCACAGCCGTTGTGGGCAAGGCGAGCGTAGAAATCCGAAAGATGAACGGATGGACAGTCGGAAAAAAAACGATCGAGCGGAATGATGCACGCGGCGCGTTCTTCGCTCGTCATTTCCTCGAGCTGTGCGACGGTGATCGCATCCTCAAGCGAAAAAGGGCCGCTTTCCGTACGGATGAGCGATGCCATAGCGGCGCCGCACCCGAGACATGCACCGATATCGGCGCAAAGCGTGCGGATATATGTACCCTTCGAACAACGCACGTCGAGTCGGTACAAATTGTCCGAAAGCCGCACCGCCGCGAGCGATTCAATACGGATCGGGCGCGCCTCGCGCTCTATCGTGATGCCCTCACGGGCGAGGTCTACGAGTTTTTTGCCGTTTACTTTGAGCGCGCTGTACATGGGCGGAATCTGCAAAATATCACCTACGAACCGTGCGGCGGCGTCAAGCACCTCCGCCTGTCCGGGAAGTTCTTCGGACGTCGTCAGAACCGTGCCTGTCGTGTCCTCGGTGTCCGTCGTGATGCCAAGTTTCATCTCAGCGGTATAGCGCTTATTTTCCGAAACGATAAAATCGGCGGCCTTGACCGCTCTGCCGATAAGGACGGGCAGAACGCCCGTCGCCATGGGATCAAGCGTGCCGGTATGCCCCACCTGCCTTGTGCCATAGAGCCGGCGGAGACGGTTTACGATATCTGCCGAGGTAACACCCGCGTGCTTATTTACGATCAGGATGCCGGATACGGATGCGGGCGCCTTCACTGTTTTACCTCCATAGCACTCCGATCGAGCGCCGCGCCGAATGCTTCCGCTACGATCGAGAAGGCAGTATCCGCATCGGGGGCTGAAACGGTGCATCCCGCCGCGCGGCGGTGTCCGCCGCCGCCGAATGCGGCACATACCGCGGCTACGTCCACGTCAACCGAGGCGCGTGAGCTGACACGCCAGACGGTAGGATCTTCGAGCGACTGTTTTACGGAGACGGCGATCTTCACTCCCTCCACCGCGCGCGGAAGAGAAACGATATTGCCGATATCTTCAAGAGTGATGCCGTTTTCACGGAGCATTTCGGCTGTGAATACGACGATACCCACTTCGCCGCTGTGCGCAAAGCGGAGCGCGTCAATGCCCGCGCGCTGTGCATACAGCTCCGTCATGGTGCGGTTCTCAAAAAGGCGGTGATTGATCATCGGAAGATCGTCCCCGCCGTCCTCGGCATTCCGGATCATATCCACGAGATCAGCGGCTTTCAAAAGCGTATCTCTTGTAGTATTGGCGAACTTGAAACTGCCCGTATCGGATACGATCGCGGCGTAGAGAAGACGGCACACGTCGGCCAAGGGCTGAAGACGTCCCATGGTCTGAAAGATACCGTACAGATCGAATAAGAGTTCACCGCAGGCAGCAGCATCGGGGCACGTGCAGTTATCCGAAAACACGGCGTTTGATTCGTGATGATCGAGGCTGAGCGTTATCTTCGGGGCAAGCTCGCCGAGTGCGCCAAGCTGGGAAACGGACGCCGTATCGACCGCGCAGAGAAGATCGCAGCCGTCCTCCATTCCCTCCGTGTAACGGCAGTCATCCTGTCCGCGCATAAGAAAACGGAGCCGTTTGGGAATCTCGTCTGCGCAAACGACATAGGCGCTCTTTCCCATGTTTCTGAGCATCTCGGCCAGTGCAAAGCCGCTGCCGACGCAGTCCCCATCCGGATTCTGATGAATGAAGATAAGAACACGCTCGCTCTCAAGGAGGCGGCGTGCCGCCTCGGCAAGCGGGATTTCAAGAAAATCAGACATCGCCGTCCTCACTCTCTGTCTCCTCGTCGTCGGGGATATCGAGCGTACTTAAGATTGCGGCAATCTCCGCGCCGTGGCTGACGGAATTATCGTGCACGAACGTAAGTTCCGGCGTTGCACGAAGATTCAGACGTCTTGCCAGCTGGGAACGGATAAATCCCGAGGCGGATTTTAGCCCTTTCATCGTTTCCTTCACGTCTCCGTCAAAAGCGGAGAAAAAGATCTTCGCGTATTTGAGATCGCCGCTGACCTCAGCGCCGGTTACGGTGATCATTCCGACGCGCGGGTCCTTGACTTCTCTTACGATGAGGGAAATCTCCTGCATAACGGAATCGTTTACACGCTGACGTTTATATTTTGGCATACCTTGCCTCCTGTCGATTTTCTTTTTATCGGGATAAAGCGTTATATTACAGAAATAGTATAGCACATCGGTGAAGAAATTACAATCTTTTTTCTCTGCCCGCATCATACGCTTTTTAAAAATCTCTTTTTGTCCTTGCCGAGGACGGGTGGGCGTGTTATAATATTATATAAACATAATTTGAACTGTGGGGAATTATTATGCTGAAAATTCTGCACACCGGCGACATTCATCTGGACAGTCCCTTCTCCAAACTGGATGCCCGCCGCGCGGAGATCCGCCGCGGAGAACTTCGCACGTCGTTCATCTCCATGATGCAGTACGCACGAAAAAACGAAGTCGATCTGATCCTCGTAGCGGGCGATCTTTTCGATACGGAATTCGTAACACGGGAAACGATGGCGCTCATCACAAGAGAGTTCTCACTGTTTGAGGGCCCGATCGTCATCTCCCCCGGCAACCACGACTGCTACGCGCCCGGCTCTGTCTGGGAGAGAACCGCTTTTTCGGATAACGTTTACATTTTCACCGAGCCGACGCTTTCCTGTTTCTCCTTCGATACTCTCGGCGCGGATGTGTACGGCTATGCGTTCACCTCCCCCGAGCGAACGGACTGCCCGCTGTCGGGCGCTGAGGTAAACGATCCCACGCGCATCAATCTCGTCTGCGCGCACGGAGATCTTGCCTCGCCGCTCTCCCGCTACTCTCCCATCTCCCGCTCCGATATCGTATCGTTCGGCGCGGACTATACAGCGCTCGGCCATATCCACAACCCCGGCGCAATCACGAAGGAAGCAGGCGCCGTGTACGGCTACTCAGGCTGTCTGGAAGGACGCGGCCCCGACGAGATCGGCCCCAAAGGCGCGGTCCTTTTAGAGATCGACAAGGTCGGCACCGAGGCGGAGGTACACGCACGCCGCATCCGATTCTCCAAAAGGCGGTACGAACAAGCACAGATCGACTGCACGGGTGCCGATACGCTGACCGCCATTGAATCGGCTATGGCCGAGGAGATTGAACGGCGGGGTTTTGGTGAGGACACGCTTTTGCGCGCTGTGCTCACCGGCGCCGTCTCCCCTTCCCTCATCGTGGATACGCGTGCGCTTCAGTCGCGTTTTTCCGATCTCTTTTCCGTTGAGATCCGTGACAACACCGTCCCCTTTCTCGACCCCGGGGAGTTCGAAAATGACCGCACGGTGCGCGGCGCGTTCTACCGCGCGATGCTCGAAAAAATCGAGAACGGTTCCCCGAGAGAGCGCGAGATCGCCGTTTTGGCACTCCGCTACGGCCTTGCCGCCATCGCGGGCGAAAACGTAAGCGATCTTTAAAGGAGGTGTCCAAAAATGTACATTAAAAAACTGAAAATCGACGCCTTCGGTACGCTTCAGAACCGCGAGATTGATCTCACCGAGGGGCTCAACATCATTGAGGGCGCGAACGAATCGGGCAAAAGCGCCACTGCTATGTTCATAAAATTTATGCTCTACGGCCTGTCCGGCAAATCAACGGGCGGTGAGCTGACAGAACGGCGCCGCTACGTGAACTGGCACGCGGGCACGGCATCGGGCTATATGCTCCTCTTTGTGGATGGGAAAGAATACCGCATTGAGCGGACCTTGTCCGTCTCCCTCACCGACGACGGCGCGAGAAGCCGCGAAACGCTCCGAGAGAGCGTACGCATCATCGACACCGCCACAGGTGCGCTCGTCCATAAGGGCGAGGTGCCCGGTGAGGCGCTCTTCGGCGTGCCGGAAAACATCTTTATGAACACCGTATTCATCCGTCAGATCGACGGCACACGGATAAACAGTGCGGGCATACTGAGTGCGATCGAAAACCTTCTCTTCACGGCAGACGAAACGGTCGGGACAAAAAAAGCGCTCGAACGGCTGGATGATGCCCGCAGGCAGATTCTTCATAAGAACGGGGGCGGCGGCCTGCTCGGCGATCTCCGTCTCGAACGGAGCGAAGCGATCGCGGCACTCCGCGAAGCGGAGACGAAAACAGGCTCGCTTATCGGCTCGGAAACGGATTTTGAGAAAGCAAAAAAAGAGTACGAGCTTCTCAATGAAAAGGTGCGCCGCCAACAGCTCATCTGCCGGTACGGCGCTGTGAATCTCATAAAGAGAAACTTTGATAAAGCCGCCTCTCTTGAGAAAAAGGTTACCGAAATGCGCGCCCGCCTCGCGGAGCTTACCGCCACCGGCATCGATCAATCCTATCTTGTAAAACTTGACGAGGCGGAAAAACGCATCGAAGATATCTCGAGAAAAATAAAACAGCTGACCGCCGCCAAAACCGAAGCGGGTGCACAACTGAAACTTGCTTCGGAAAAGACCGCCGCCATCGAGCGGGAAACAGCGGAGGCCTCCACCGTCGCCTCCGCTCTCGAAATGCAAATGAAGAGTATGACGACCGCGGCGATCTGTCTCTTCTTTCTATCTGTCATCGCAGGCGTCGCCGCATGGTTCCTTTATTCCTTTCAGGTTCATCTTTATGCCGTACCCCTCGTCGGCGCCGCCATTTTAGCGGCACTGGGGGTAGTCTGTCTGACCCTGCGCCAAAAAGCGAAACGGAAGCTTTCCGAGCACCTCGCCGAGTGGGGCGCGCTCTCCGCTGAGGCAATCCCCGCGGCGATTCTGAAAAAACACGGCGAGATCGCATCTCCGGAAACACTGCGTGCGGAAAAGCGCCAACTCGAAGCGGCGCTTTCGGAAGCGATAACCGAACGCCGCGAGGAAGCCGCAAACGGATATAAGCTCGCTGCCCTTGCGGACGCATCGGTCGCCGACAGACGGCAAAGTGAGGACGAGGATGATGAGGACTTTATAAACGGCTCTCTTGCCTCCATTGCCGTCGCCCGTGAACTCGGCCTTAGCCTTTCCAAACAAACGGAAGAGCTCCGCCGAGAAACGGACACGTACTACGGACGCCTCTGTTTCCTTAGAGAACACCTCCAAAAAGAAGACGAGGCCGCGATCCGCGAAGCGTTCAATAAAAACATGAACACAGTAGAGGGTAGGATTGCCTCCGGTATTGACGCACCGCGTCTTGAAGCGGCGAAGGAGGAACTGGAAAAACTGAAGGAAGCCTTTGCCGCGGCTGGTGATCGGATGCACCGCCTTGAAACGGACATCGCGGCGGCGCGGGCGGTTACCGTCTCCCCCGCCGAAATCGCGGACAAGATCTCCGCGCTTGACACCGAGATCGAAGAACTGTCCAAACGACACGAGGCGTACTGCCTTGCCATTGATACGCTGAAAGCCGCCTCTGATTCCATGCGGGCAAGCGTACTGCCGAAAATCGTAAGTGAAGCGTGTGCGTCCGTCAACCGCATCGCCGGCGGCACGTTTGAAGCGATCGGCGTGGACGAAACGCTCTGTATGAGTTTTACGCGGGACGGTCAAACGAGAGAGGTGGAATACCTCTCCGAGGGCACGAAGGATCTTTCCTACATCAGTCTCCGCCGTGCGCTCACCGGCGTGTTGTTCGGCGGCACGTATCCGCCTCTCATCTATGACGAAAGCTTCTCACGGCTGGACGAGGCGCGCCTTAGAAGAGTTCTGGCGCTTCTTTCCACGAAAGACGGCGCGTCCCACCAGAGCATTCTTCTCACCTGCCACAAAATCGAAGCGGAAATTGCCGCCGAGGTGGGCGGTGCAAATCTCATTCGTCTGTAATGGAAAAGGGCGTCTGCTTTTTGCAGACGCCCCGTTTTTTATCAGTCGATGGACTTGTCGATATTGAATCGGGTGATCTTTCTCGAGGTGTTCTTCACAAACTCCTCTTTGCGGATCTTGATATGTCCTACCGTTTTGTACGGCGGCATACGGTCGTTGATCTTCTTGATCTCCGCGGAGAAATACGCCTTCACGTCGGTAATACCGCGTTTCTCCATCTCCTCCGCATCGGGAAAGATCTCCGCCACGATGATCTCTCTCTTTTCATTCTTGCTCTCGCCGGCGTATACGACAACTTCGCTTACACCGGGCACGTTTCTGATCTCGTACTCGATCTCTTCGGGATATACGTTTTTGCCGTTAGCAAGAATGATGATGTTCTTAAGACGGCCGGTGATGTAGATCCAGCCCTCCTCGTCAAGCTTACCCCAGTCGCCCGTGTGGAAGAATCCGTCCTCGTCGATAACGGCGGCGGTTGCCTCCGGCTCTTTGTAGTAACCGAGCATCACGTTGGGGCCTCTGTAGCAGATCTCACCCTCGCCGTTTTCATCGGGGTCTGCGATCTTCACCTCGGCGCCGTGGATCGGAATACCGACACTGCCGTTCTTTCTGTACTGATTTCTGTTGCAGGAGATGAGCGGCGCACATTCCGTGATACCGTAGCCGTTCAGAATCACGATGCCCATGGATTCAAACACGTCGATGAGTTCCTGATTCAGTGCCGCACCGCCGCAAATGATCATTTCAAGATTGCCGCCGAATGCCGAGAGCACGTCACCGAACAGTTTTTTACGCATATCAATGCCGACCTTGCGCAGTCCGTCGGAAATTTTCAGCGCTTTTCTGAGAAGGTCTGCCTTGCCGCTCTTCTCTGCCGTCTGCCAGATGCGCTTATAGAGCGTCTCCACAAACAGCGGAACAAGCACGAGGTGATTCGGCTTCTCCGCTTTCAGTTCGTTCAGAAGATAGCGCGTGCCGCTGGAGATATACACCTCTACGCCGAGCGCGTAGTGTCCGACGAAATTGACCGTGGAACCGAACGTATGATGCGGCGGCAGAACGAACATCGTCTTGCCTTCCACGTGGAAATTATACATGCCCTGCTGCATGTTCGAGCAGATATTGCGCTGGGAAAGCATAACGCCTTTGCCCTTGCCGGTCGTACCCGAAGTGAACACGATCGTCGCCATACGGTCGGGATCGAGGTCGTAATCGTAGTATCCGTTGTCGCCGCCGTTATACAGTTCTTCACCGCGAGCGATCATATCGGAAAGAACACTCGCGCCCTCCATCTTCGGCTCGTCAAAGCAGATAAAATGCTTTGTGAACTGAAGCCGGTCGCGGATCTCTGCAATTTTTTCCTCAGCTACGCTGCTATAGAAGATATGCGTACATTCCGCTCTGTCCATGATACCGAGAATATCGTCCGCCGGCAGTTCCTTGTCGATCGGAACGGTTACGGCGCCCACAGCCATAAGGCCGTAGTACGTGCAAAGCCAGTCGTACGAAGCCTCGCCGATGAGCGCGACGTGTGCATCGCGGCAGCCCGCCTCGATCATACCCGTACCGAGATTACGAATGCGATCACGCGCTTCGATATACGAAACGCGCACGGACTCTTCGTCCTTCGGGGTGATGCGGTAGGAGATGGCGGTGCTGTCACCATACCACTCGGCGGCATTCTCCACCATTTCGCGGATATCACTGAAATGTCTCGTCTCGTAAAGGGGATAGTTTTTGTGCTTATTTTTTAGGTTGTACATAACTTAAAATATCTCCTCGTTGCCCTTCGGCAATATTTGTAAGCAAAATCAGGGAAATAAACGGTATTACGTGCGTTGAAGCCGGCAGGATTCCAGCTTATCAACACCGATTATAACACAGATTCTTTAACTTTCGGTTAAGTTTTTATGTACAAACTTGAAAGACTTTCAAAGCGAGTGATAACTTCGCCTTGAAAGCAAAAAAATTCCGTCTCGCTCTTGACACAAAGAACTTCCTACTGTATAATAAGAGCAGTTGTTTTATAATCTACATAATATATAAAGGCTATGACGAAGAGGATCGTATCCGTGTCCCCCAAAGAGAGCCGGCGGTCGGTGTGAGCCGGCGAGAACGGATACAGTATCTATGGCTTCCGAGCCGGAAATCCGATGCGTGCATATCCCGGATATACACGAGGTAGGCGTTTCCCGTATCTGCCGCGTAAAGGCATAGGACTTGTCGGAGTCCGAAGGGGCATCTTACGATGCAATTTGAGTGGTACCGCGGGTGCATTTTGTTGCTCGTCTCAAAGAAATCCGTTTTCTTTGGGGCGTTTTTTGTTTTCATAGAAGGAGGTTTCAGATGGCAAAGTTTGAAAAGATCCCGAAGTTTCTGAAAGGCGGTCCGATCGTCGTTATCGGCAAGATCATCCTGACTGCAGCCGTTTTATATTGCGGATTCTTTCTCGGCTTTCTTTCGTTTATCTTTATGACCGCCGAGGGCGTACATCCCGTGATCGCCTACGGGTCCATGCTCCTCTTCCCTGCTCTGGTACTCCCGCTCATTTGGGTGAAGCGCCGTATGCGCGTCCTTCTGGGATGGAGCATTTTCGCCGCCGTTTTCGTTTTGGTGCTCGGTATCAATCTCGGTGTGAACGCCTACAACGAATCCATCACCGTCGACACCTCGCCCAATATCAATGTATATGAGTATCTTCCCTTTGATGAGAACTCGAAAATCGTAACGCTTGAAAACGAGGCGTCTCTCCGCTTTACAGAAGCGGATGTCCTCCCCGTCCTCGACGGCGCTGCCGCCGTATTCCCCGTCTATTCCGCGTTCGTGAACGCCGTGTATCCCGCCCCGCAGAAAATCGATTCCGAGGGCGTTTTCCAGTACAACAACACGCCGCAGGGGTACGAGCGGCTCGCGCGAAAGGTAACGGACGTCTTCTTCGGTGCTTATCCCTCCGAGGAACAGATCGCCTACGCGAAAGAAAACAACACTACCTTCGTATTCACGCCTATCGGCGCGGATGCATTCGTGTTCTTCGTACATAAAGATAACCCGATCGACAATCTGACAACGGAGCAGATCCGCAAGATCTACTCCGGCGAGATCACGAACTGGAAAGAACTCGGCGGCAAAAACGAAAAGATTGCCGCATTCCAGCGAAACGAGGGCAGCGGCAGCCAGAGCATGCTCGTTCGCTTTATGGACGGTGCACCGCTTATGGATCCGCCGACCGAGCTTGTAAACGATCTTATGTCCGGCATCGTGGAGCGGGTATCAAAATACAGGAGCACCACCGCCGCGATCGGCTTTTCCTACCGCTACTACATGGAAGGCATTATTAAAAATCCGGATATCAAGCTTTTGAGCATAGATGGCGTGGCCCCCACTCTCGAAAACATCAAAAGCGGTGCGTATCCGATCACGGGTCCGCTTTACGCCGTAACGTACGAGGGCGAGACGAACCCGAACGTGCAGATCCTTATCGATTGGATCCTCTCCCCCGAGGGACAGAAAATCATTGAAAAAACCGGTTACGCCGGTGTAGAATCATAAATTACTGAAAAGAGCCAAACAAAGGAGATATACTATGAGCGATTTAAGAATTGAAACGAAATGCGTACAGGGTGGCTACACGCCGGGCAACGGTGAGCCCCGTCAGATCCCGATCATCCAGAGTACCACCTTCAAATACGAGACCAGCGAGGATATGGGCAAGCTGTTCGATCTCGAAGCCAGCGGCTATTTCTATTCCCGCCTCCAGAACCCGACCTGTGACACCGTCGCCGCAAAGATCGCGGCTCTCGAGGGCGGCCCGGCGGCTATGCTCCTCAGCTCCGGCCAGGCAGCTTCCTTCTTCAGTATTTTCAATCTCGCATCGTGCGGCGATCACGTGGTATCGTCTTCCTCCATCTACGGCGGTACGTACAACCTCTTCGCCGTAACTATGAAGCGTATGGGCATCGAGTTTACGTTCGTCTCCCCCGACTGCACGGAGGATGAACTGAACGCGGCTTTCCGCCCGAACACGAAAGCGGTATTCGGCGAGACGATCGCCAACCCCGCGCTCACCGTACTGGATATTGAAAAATTCGCCAAGGCGGCACACGCACACGGCGTACCGCTCATTATTGACAACACGTTTGCAACGCCCGTCAACTGCCGTCCGTTCGAGTGGGGCGCAGATATCGTTACCCACTCCACGACGAAATACATGGACGGACACGGCGCCGCCGTCGGCGGATGCATCGTGGACTCCGGTAAGTTCGATTGGTTTGCTCACGCGGATAAATTCCCCGGACTGACCACACCCGACGACAGTTATCACGGCGTAACCTATGCCGAACGGTTCGGCCTTGAGGGCGCGTTCATCACGAAAGCAACCGCGCAGCTGATGCGCGATTTCGGCGCGGTACAGTCCCCGCAGAGCGCGTTCTATCTGAACCTTGGCCTTGAAAGCCTGCACGTGCGTATGGCGCGCCACTGTGAGAACGGTCTTGCCGTCGCACAGTATCTTGAGAGCAACGACAAGATCGCCTGGGTAAACTACCCCTCTCTTCCCTCCTCCAAGTACTACGAGCTTGCGCAAAAATATCTGCCGAACGGCTCCTGCGGCGTCGTAAGCTTCGGCGTAAAGGGCGGGCGCACGGCAGCCGAGACGTTTATGAAGCATCTCCGCGTTGCCGCCATTGAAACGCACGTTGCCGATGCACGCACCTGCTGTCTGCATCCCGCGAGCGCAACCCACCGCCAGATGAACGACGAAGAGCTTCTCGCCGCCGGCGTTCCGTCCGATCTCGTCCGCTTCTCCTGCGGTATCGAATCGAAAGAGGATCTGATCGCCGATATTGAACAGGCTCTCTCCCACGTCTGATCCCCCATCACCACACAACACGGAGGCTCTCATGCCCATTAAAATTCCAAACGAATTGCCCGCCGTACAAACGCTGACGGACGAAAATATTTTCGTGATGACGGAAACCCGCGCGATCACGCAGGATATCCGTCCTCTACGGATTCTTCTGCTTAATCTCATGCCGACGAAGATCGACACGGAGACACAGATCTCCCGACTGCTCAGCAACTCCCCTTTGCAGGTGGAACTGGAACTGATCCACACAAGCACGCACAAGTCCAAAAACACGTCAGAAGAGCATCTTCTGGCCTTCTACAAAACCTTCGATCAGGTAAAGGATCAGAAATTCGACGGACTCATCATCACCGGTGCGCCCGTGGAAACGATGCCTTTTGAAGAAGTCAACTACTGGGACGAGCTTTGCGAGATCATGGAATGGAGCCGTCACAACGTTCACTCCACGTTCCACATCTGCTGGGGCGCACAGGCAGGGCTCTACTACCACTACGGCGTACAAAAATACCCGCTGGACAAAAAAGTATTCGGCGTATTCGAGCACAACGTGGATTACAAAGAATGTACGCTTCTGCGCGGCTTTGACGACACGTTTATGGCCCCTCACTCCCGACACACGACCGTTCGCCGTGAGGACATTGCGGCTGTGCCGGGGCTGAAGATCATCGCCTCCTCAGACGAGGCCGGCGTGTACGCCGTGAAATCGGATGAGTTCAAGCAGATCTTCGTCATGGGACACTCCGAGTACGACGCGCGCACCCTCGAGAAAGAATACCTCCGCGACAAAAACGCGGGGCTCCCGATCGAAGTGCCGAAAAACTATTATCCCGATGATGACGATACGAAAGCCCCGCGGGTTACGTGGCGCTCCCACGCCAGTCTTCTCTTCTCCAACTGGCTCAACTATTTCGTCTACCAGACGACGCCGTACAACATCGGCGCGATCGAATGATCCCCAAAAAACTATATATGAGGTGCTGTATGAAACGCAGAATTCTTGCTCTCCTTTGCCTTTTAACGCTGGTATTGCCGCTTGCCGCCTGTCGGGAAGAAAAGCTTCCCCCAAGCGACTCCGCTTACACCTACGAAACAACCCCCATCGCCCTGCACGATTCGGGACTTAATCCGAAGGTTTCCGATATGCTGTTCCTTCTTCGCAACGGATCGATTGGCCTCAGACGCTTCGTCGTGCAGGCAAACCGCGTAAACTATTTTCACTATTACATCCTCGGCGAGGACGGAAAACTCGCGCCCGTTATGGACGGCTCCGAGTATTACCGCTTTGCTCTCGAAACGGACGAACATCAGATCATCCTCACGGATAACAAAGGAAAAACGGTTCTGTACGATGAAAATTGGAACCCGATCAAGGAGCTTCCCTCTCTGTACGATGGCTACTCCATCGATGCGGGTCGCTATTTTGCGTTCAACGACACGTTCATGACCGATTATGACTCCTTGGAGCCCGAAGCGAAAGACGTGAAACCCGAATTGTTCGCGCTCTACCGCTACACAGAAAAGCTCTCCGAATGCATCTACACTACCATTGAGGAATGCCCCGAAGGCTACGTCGGATACTATACCGCCGAGGATGGAACGACGAAAGAGCATTACTTCTTCGTAAACGATCAGGTATCGCGAGATCTTTTTGAAATCAACACGACGATCAATGCAGAGACGGGCAAGTACGAGGTTCTTGACTGGGGCGGCAACAACGTACTCGGCACCTCGTTTGACTACGCCACCAACATCGTAAATAACCGTATGCTCATCCGCGTAGGTGAGGAATACTTTATGGCACAGATCGAAAAAGCAAAATAACAGAAAGGGGCTGTCGCATTTACATGCGACAGCCCCAAATATTTGCGGTGATACTCCCTGTTTTTTCGCCCATCTTGTGCGGAAATGGCCGCCAAAGCGGACAAGGGAATGCACTCGGAGTTTTCGCGTTTTTTGACGGACCGACTCCTTTATACTACGAAATACTGTGTCCACGCCTTATTGCCATCAGCGTCGGTGACCTCCGCTCTCACAAAGGTATCCTTATCGCCGATCGTATAGGCTGCTTTCGTTATGCCGTCCTCGATATGCACGCGATCCTCCACCCACACGGTATCGCTGAAAAACGCGATCGACGCGGCGGGTGTCGTCTCCACCGTGATCGTATCTCCCAGGCGGAAGGCCTCGATCTGTGGGCCCTGCGATGCGTAAAAATCGCCGGCGCGGATAGCATCGAGGATCGCCTCGCGGGTACAGCTTTCCGCTTTCACCCAGATGTAGCTTTTACACGTCTCGCATTCGTAAAAGTGCGTGTCATCCGTAGCGGCGAGTTTGAGCGGCTTTCCGCGCATCGCCAACATATCGGTGATAAGGGACGAATCGGGGCGCACGTTGCGGGGGAAACCCGATACGGAGTTGTAGATCTCCGTCGCGTCTATGCCTTCATATTTCTCTATGAAATCGGGGGCATTGAGCGACCACGCGGGATGCGCCCAGATGGCGATACCGCCGGCTTTATGAATCTTATCAATAAGAACCCCCGGGGAATCCTCCGTTGAACCCTTGGGATCCTCCGTCATGCCGACACCAACGATATGCACGATTCCCTCGGCAGGCGTAATGCCCGTGTTGTACTCGCCGCCGGATAGAACGAGAATCCCCTCCATATCACGCGGCGGACAAAACTGTCTGTGATCGGTTACGGCGACAAAATCGTATCCGTTCTCACGGTAGAGCGCGATTGCATCCTCGGGCGACATAGCGCCGTCAGAGTTTGTGGTGTGCATATGAAGATTACCCTTGAACCAGGTGTTTCCGTGTTTGTCCGTGTACATTTCTCTGTCCTCCCCTCTTTATTCTTCCCGTATTATACCACAGTTTTTCCCGTTTGTCGACCCCAAAGCCGGAATTCTCCCCGGCCTCTTGCAAATGTCTTCACGGTGTGGTATACTAATATTGTAATTAGAATGGAGGAGTATGCGATGTCGGAGAATAAAACAAAAACGTTCGCGCCGGTTGCCGTATCAAGACTGACGGAATACGACGAGGATAAAATTCTCGCCTCTCTGATGGAGGAAGCGGATAACATCGGCATCGCCGATGATGCGTACAAAGGGAAACGCGTCGTCATAAAGCCGAATCTCGTGGCACCCACAAAACCGGACGGCGCGGCGACGACCAATCCGATTTTTCTCAAAGCAGTCGTTTCTTTCCTTCGCGCACACGGTGCCGAGGATATTCTCCTCGCCGAAAGCCCCGGCGGGCTCTTCACCGAGACGGCGCTTCGGCTGAACTACAAAACGTGCGGCATTCTTGACGCGGCGGCATCGTGTGATCTGCCGCTGAGTTACGACACCTCATCCAAAACCGTAAATACTAAGAATGGCAAAGCGTGCCGCGCGTTCTCCGTTATCACGCCTATCTCTCAGGCGGACGTGATCGTGGATCTTTGCCGGCTCAAATCACATTCCCTTACCAAAATGAGCGCCGCCGTCAAAAACTTTTTCGGCGTCGTGCCCGGCATACAGAAGTTTGAGATGCACTCCGCCTATCCCACCCTGCCCGTTTTTGCGGAAATGCTCGTCGATCTCGCCGATATGCTCTGCCGAGGGCACGAGATCCTCGCCATCTGCGACGGCATTGTCGGCATGGAGGGGAACGGCCCCACGGGCGGCGATCCCAGAGAGATCGGTGCCGTTCTCATGAGTGAGGATCCGTTCTGTCTCGATCTCGCGGCAGAAACGATCGTCGGCTTTGAGGGCACCGTCTCCACGACGAACGCAGCAAAGGCGCGCGGGCTCTGCCCTGATTCCGTAAAGGATCTGGACATCCGCGGTACCGATCCCCGCGAGATCGCGCTTTCGGATTTCCGTGAGCCGGACGCCACAAGAAAAACGTTTCTCGGCAGTCTATCCACCCTCTTTGGCGGAAAACTTGCCGATTTCTTCGCCCCGCATCCGCTCGTAAATAAAAAGAAATGCGTGGGATGCGGCGTATGTCAAAACTCCTGCCCCCGCCGAGCGATTGATATGATAGAGCACGCAGGCAAAAAACGTGCGGTCATCCGCCACGCTGATTGCATCCGCTGCTTCTGCTGTCAGGAACTTTGCCCCATTCACGTGATCGACATCCGGCAAAACCCGATCACGAAGCTTCTCCACTGAAACGATTCTAACGATATACGGATGATATGCTTATGATTTACGAAAACGCTAACGCGAAAATCAATCTGTTTTTGGACGTGGTGGGACGCCGCGAGGACGGTTATCACGATCTTAACAGTTGTATGCAGACGGTCAGCCTCGCCGACACGATTTCCGCCGAGATCACCGAGGATACTTCAAGCACGGAGATCCTTCTCACCTGCTCTGACAAAAACCTTGCCGCGGATGAAAAGAACCTCGCCTACCGCGCCGCCGCTTCGTATCTTAAAGCGACGGGCATCACGAACGTGCGCGTAAAGCTCCACATAGAAAAGCGCATTCCCCTCTCCGCCGGCCTCGGCGGCGGCAGCGCGGATGCGGCGGCAGTCCTCCGTCTTCTGAACCGTTATTTTGAGGACCGTCTCTCCCACGAGGAGCTTTCTCGCATCGGCGGCGAACTGGGCGCGGACGTGCCTTTCTGCCTTACGGGCGGAACGTGCCGCTGTGAAGGCGTCGGCGATATTCTCACGCCCGTTACGACCGGCCCGGATTACACGGTTCTGATCGCCAAAGCGGACGGCGGCGTATCCACACCCGAGGCATTTCGCCTTCTTGATGATCTGCACGGTGATTTCGCCGATTATACGCCGCACGACGCGGAGAAGATCTATAAAGCGCTTGCCGGCGGGAACGTCCATGCGCTCTCACACGCCGCGTACAACGCGTTTGAGGACGTGATTTTGCCAATCCACCCCGAAGCTGCAAAACTCAAAACGTTTCTTCTTGACCGGGGTGCGGTAACCGCGCTCATGAGCGGCAGCGGCCCGTCCGTGTTCGGCATTTTCGTATCGGACGTGCGGGCAGAAGTCTGTGCCGCCGCTATTCGAAAAATGGGATTCTTTGCCGCTGTGTGCCGCACGGTCGGCTGATCCGCCTTAGTATAACAAAACCGATCCGGGCCGTCTCGCCGGATCGGTTTTCTTTTTGCATTGACAACTGCCGCCCGTTGTGGTATACTATTGAAATCAAGAATAATTCTCATTTTCGCACCCGGAGAGGATTTGCACCCATATGAAACGAAACGCGTATATGACCGGACACAAAAAACAGATTCTCGACTTTTTCATCGCCCACAAAGATAAACACTACACGGTGGAAGAGATCGTCTCCGCATTGTCCGAGGGGGAGACAAGCCCCGGAAAGAGTACCGTTTACCGCCAGGTCGCCCGTCTGTGGGAGGACGGCGTAATCCGCCGATTCGAATCACCCGACACGGACAGCTTCGTCTATCAGTACGCGGTCGGTGAGGGATGCGATCATCACTTCCATCTGAAATGTGCCCGCTGCGGCAAGCTTATTCATATGGAATGCGACAAGCTCCACGACGTACGTGAGCACATTTTAAAAGACCACGGCTTTCTCATCGGCGGCTCGTCCGTTATCTACGGCGTGTGTGCCGGCTGTGCCGAATAACCGAGTTTATAGGAATACGTTATGAAAAAAATCTGTTGTCTTATACTTTCTCTTCTCTTTTTGTCCGCTGCCTTTGGCGGATGCGCCTTCTCTCCAAGTGATGACGGCAGTTCCCTCTCCATCGTCACCACCACGTTTCCGCCTTACGATTTCGCGCGCGCGGTTGCGGGCGGTTTTTGCGACGTTACGATGCTCATTGATCCCGGTACGGAAACGCACTCCTACGATCCGTCGCCGAAGGATATCCGAAAAATCCAAAATGCCGATCTGTTCCTCTACGGCGGCGGTGAATCCGACGCGTGGATGGACAATATCCTCTCCTCGATCGATACGGATAAGGTTACCGTGATCGCTATGACAGACATCGTCTCCCCACAGCGGATGGAGGATCACGAGCACGAAGATCACGAGCACGAAGACGGGATCTACGACGAACACGTCTGGACGTCCCCCTATCACGCGGTAACGATCGTAGAAGCGATCCGCGATGCACTCCGAGAAATTGATCCGACCAACGCAGATGCATACACGAAAAACGCCGCCGCATACACCGCCGAGATCATGGCTCTGGCAGAAGAATTTTCCGAAGCAGTAAAAAACGGCAAACGCGATCGGATCGTGTTTGCAGACCGATATCCGTTTTTCTATTTTTCCGAGGCGTTCGGGCTCCGCTACACAGCCGCATTTGCCGGATGCGCCCACGAAACAGAACCCGGCGCGCAAACGATCGCGGCACTTATTGATCTTGTAAAAACGGAAAACATTCCCGCCGTGTTCTATATCGAATTCTCCGATCAGAGACTGGCAAACACCGTCGCCGAGGCGACCGGCTGTGCGACGCTTCTCTTTCATTCCTGCCACAACGTTACCCGCGCCGAATTCGATGCGGGTGTTACGTACGTGTCGCTGATGCGGCAAAATCTCCACAATCTCCGAAAGGCGTTATCCTGATGGCACAAATACAATGTACGGATCTTAGTTTCACCTACGACGGCGTAACCGTCGCCGAGTGGATTAACTTTACCCTCCAAAAAGGCGATTATCTCTGCATCGTCGGCGAGAACGGATCGGGAAAAAGCACTCTCGTTCGCGGCCTATTGGGACTGAAAGCCCCCGCCGCGGGCACGATCACCTTCGGCGACGGACTTTTCGCCCGCGGGATCGGATACCTTCCCCAGCAGACCCATCTTCAAAAGGACTTCCCCGCCAGTGTGAGAGAGGTTGTTCTGAGCGGCTGCATCGGCCGATTTGGGAACGGGCTGTTCTACACGAAGAAAGAAAAACAACTCGCGGCGTATCACATGGAGAAAATGGGCATCTCCGATCTCGCCGGCAGATGCTATCGAGAGCTCTCCGGCGGTCAGCAGCAGAGAGTCCGTCTCGCGCGGGCACTTTGTGCCACTGGCGAGCTTCTCCTTCTTGACGAGCCGACGGCGGGACTCGATCCGATCGTCAGCCGTGAACTCTACGCCATGATCGAGCATCTCAACAAAACCGAGGGGATCACCATCGTTATGGTGTCCCACGATACCGGTGCACCGCTCTACGCCGCCTCTCACGTACTGCATCTGAAACACAGTCAGCTGTTTTTCGGCACGCGGGAAGATTACCTCGCCTCCGATGCGGGAAAATCCTTTTTGGGAGGTCTTTCCGATGTTTGACGCCATTTTTGATATGCTTTCCTATCCGTTTATGCAGAGAGCACTTGGCGTTGGCATTCTCGTCTCTCTCTGCGCCGCGCTCCTTGGCGTGAGTCTTGTCCTCAGACGCTATTCCATGATCGGCGACGGTCTCTCCCACGTAGGATTTGGCGCACTCGCCATAGCGGCAGTAGCCAATCTCGCTCCGCTCAAGGTGGCGATACCCGTAGTAGTAATCGCGGCATTCTTCCTTCTGCGCCTGAGCGAGGATAGCCGCCTCAAAGGCGATTCCGCCATCGCGGTCATCTCAACGTCCGCTCTTGCCTTCGGCGTTCTCGTTCTCTCGGTGGGCGGCGGCGTCAATACGGACGTCTACAACTATATGTTCGGCAGTATCTACGCCATGAGCGAAGACGACGTAGTACTGAGCCTCTCCCTCTCCTTTATCGTTCTCGTTCTGTTTATCCTTTTCTACAACCGCATTTTCTCCGTAACGTTTGACGAAACGTTCGCCCGCGCCGGCGGCATCCGCGTAAACGCATACACGATGCTCACCGCCGTCCTCACCGCCGTAACGATCGTTCTCGGCATGCGGATGATGGGTGCTATGCTGATCTCCGCGCTCATTATTTTTCCTGCGCTCACGGCTATGCGCGTCTTCAAAACGTTCCGAGCGGTAACGATTGCCGCCGCCCTCATTGCGGTCGTCTCCTTTGCCGTCGGCATCACGCTCTCGTATCTGTTTGATGCGCCGGGCGGTGCCACCGTCGTGCTCGTAAATCTCGGCGCGATGCTTCTCTTTGCGGGCATCGGCGCGATCGGCAAGCGAAAATAATTCTCCCGTACCCTCAAAACCAACGCCCAGGAGAAAGTAAGATGAATCTTTTCAAAAAAATGTTCAAAAGCAAAAATCCGGACAGCAAGCGGTATAAACGGGATATGGCAATGCATCTCAACGGAAAAGCCCTGAAATGCGTTCTCGAAAAGAAAGAGGACGGCATCGAGGAGGTCATTGCGCACGACGGCTCGATCATCGTGAAGGACGACGAACTGCTCGTCTACGCCAGTCTGGACGTCGTGCTGCGCACGAAGATCGCCGATCTTTCGGCGTGGGAGCTGCTTTCGCTCGAAGGTGTCGTCATCACGGCGCCTGATCTCGAGCACGACGGCACGGTGCGAAGCATCGTCGCGTACTACAAGTATTGGCGAAAGCTGGAAAGTTGATAAAAGGGGAACGGACGTTTCGTCCGTTCCCCTTCTCTTTTGCCCATCACGGGCAGAGTATGTTTGAAATCTCGTTTTCGATCCGCGCGCCCGTTTCGGAAACGCCGTCGAAATCCATCGCTGACTTATAGATCTCCTCAAGCCTGAAATGATGTAGGCGTGCATCAGCCAGGGATTCCAGAGCACCGTCAAGGAGCATCTCGCGGCACCGAGCCGCAAAGCGGAGCCGCGCACGGCACGATGAAAGCGAACGTCGGTCAAGAAACCGCCCCATGTTGACGACGGAATACTCACCGGGCTCACACGACGAACCGTCAGCCGAAAAGTCGCGCTCCCCCACAAGGGAGAAGCAGATTCCCGCCGTCGGAAAATACAGTTCATACGGTGTTTCCGTTTCACCCGGTGCCGGCGCATACCAAAGCAGGCAGCGTCTTTCTGCGGCTGCCGACCGCAGTGCATCGAGGAAGAATGAGCCGCATCCGTACGAATCGACGACAGCGTACTTTTTCTTCGCTTTGGCCGAAAACGTATTCAGTCGGTACATCCCCTCCATAGAGATCGCGGCAGTATGCATTAGCATCTCCCCGTAAGTCTTCCCTTTCGGCACCGATGACAGAAGCCTCGCTGCAGCCGCGTACATTTTTTCCTTGAGGAGGCAATCAGAAAGGAGCGACTCCGCGGCCTCCGTTATCTCACCGTACGCCGAAAGATAGCGGTACGCGCGCGCGTACGCCGCGCGCTTTCCCTCGCCGTGTGCCGTGATCTCGCACCGCGCGTTTCGGAGCGCGTCCGGACGCCAGAACTCACCAAGATTCACGATCTCGCTCACCGCGCCCGGGAAAAGGGGATCCATGATGTGCGGTGCCGTCCCGTCGAGAATCGCCGCGGCACCGTGCTTCCCTTTAAGAATCACAGCGTCCGCCGAGGAAGGGTCGGAGGAACAAAGGAGCATCGTTACGGATGCCCCTTTCGACACCGCACGCTCGGCACATTTTTTCATAAGGGAACTCTTTCCCGTGCCGCTTCCCCCTTTGAGCACATACACCCTTGTGAGCACCGTCTCGTCAATGAACGCGGGATAGGCGCTCACAAACCCACGCTTCGTATTGGCGCCCGCAAAATACGTCTCGGGATACAGACCGGACAACATTCTCATATTCGTCAGAAGATTTTTCAAGGAACACCTCCAAAATTACAGCGATTTCGTTTCGTTTTCCCGATGATTTCTTCTCTCTGTTCATTATCCTATGCGAAGCGCTCGTCCATGGTAACAAAAAAAGCCTGCCGCAAAATCGCGGCAGTCTTTTGGCACTTGTCTAAATAAGTCTGTTTTTACTGCGGGCCGAGAAGGAGCTGACCGAGCAGCGAGTTTCCGTCGATGATTACCGTTTTGGTGTTCTCGTCGGTGGCAAGAGATGCCTTGAGAGCGTCCAGTCCGAGCGTGAACTCGTAAAAATCCTTTTTGTCGGCGGTATCGTACGCCTCGGCGAGCATGCGCATATATTCCGCTTCGCCCTCGGCCTCAAGCTTTGCCGCCTGTGCCTGTGCGTTGGAAATGAGGATATTGACCTGCTTATCCACGTCGTTACGGATAATGGAGGCCTCATACTCACCGTCTGCGGTGTACTTCTCCGCGATCTGGTTACGGTCGGAGATCATACGTGCATAAACAGCCTGCTCGTTGTCTGCGGGCAGATCGAGCCGTTTCACCTTTACGTCCAGCACATGAATACCGTACGTGTCGGCGAGCGCCTGTACCTCGGCGGTGATGCCGGAATAGATATCGTTGCGCTCTGCGGCGTCTTCTTCGTTGATGATATCGTTCTGCTCAAGCGTACCCATAAGGTTTTTGAGCGAGTTGTACGTCAGAGCGTCAAGACGGGTTTCCGCCTCGGCAATCGTTCCGAGCGTCTGATAGAACGTGCGGGGATCGGAGATCTCCCACGTGATGTAACTGTCTACCGTCATGTTTTTCTTATCGGCAGTCAGCACCTCCGACTCGGGGATATCGTACAGAAGTACTGTTTTCGGGAACGTCATAATGTTGTCGATGAACGGTACCTTCACATAGATACCCGCCTCGCTCTGCACGTTTTCGATCTTGTTGAAGCGCATAACGCAGGCGTACTCGTTTTCACGGACGGTGTACAGAGAATTGAGTGCCAGAAACAGAGCGATAATCAGCACCGCGCCGATAATAATCTTCGTCTTTTTCATATCAGTTCACCCCTCCGTCCGTTACAAAGCTTTCAAGCGGCAAAAGCAGATCGGTATTCGTTCCGTTCTCGGAGACGTTTATGTACAGTTTCACGCCCGGCAAAGCCTCGGTGAGCGACTCAAAGTACATTCTCACCTTCGTGATATCCGGATTCTGCGCGTACTGCGTATACATAGCTTCAAACATGGCGATCTGCTGCGTGGCTTCGTTGATGCGGTTCTGTTTCAGATATTCCGCATTCTGAATAAGCTTATCAGCCGTTGCCTGTGCCTTCGGGATCTCCGAGTTCTGGTATGCCTTCGCCTGGTTGATGACGGTCTCTGCCGACTGCTTGGCGGTTTCTACGTTTTTGAACGCTTCCATAACCGAGGTGGTCGGCGGTTCGCTGTCCTGAATCTTGATATCCGTCAGCGTAAGTCCGATATCGTACTCGGCAAGTTCCGTCGTAATAAGCGTTTTCACCTGCTGCTGGATCTCTGCCTTACCATCCGTCAGAACGGCATCCACGTTGGAAGAACCGATCACGTTGCGAATCTGGCTCTGCACGAGGTTTTTGAGAATGAGCTCAGGCTCTTTGGAATTATACAGATACTTTACCGGATCGGAAATTTTATATTCCACAAAGAAATCCACGTTTACAATATTGTAGTCTCCGGTAATCATCTTGCTTTCCTTAATAACCGACTCTGCAAAGGAGGGAGATTTCGTATCCGTTCGATAGCCGATCTCGATCTTCTGGTACACGTTCACGTCTACCAGCTCCACATTCTGGATGCCGAAAGGAAGTTTGAAATGGATGCCGGCATCGGCCGTAGCGGTAACGCGCCCGAACGTCGTTACAACTGCCTGCTGCTTTTCATCCACCGTGTACCAGCACGTGCTCGCAATCGCTATGACCACGAGGATAAGAAGCACGGTCGGGATGATTTTTTTGAAAGGAATGTCTTTTACCGGACGCTTAGGGGAATTTCCGCCCGGCTGATAGGTAAATTGGCCGTTCATACGTATGCCCGCCTTTCTGCAGATGCTTTCCCATCTGCACTTATATTATACCATATTTTTCGTGTCTTTTCAATAGCACCACCGCAGTTTTTGGATAAAAAGACGGTCTGCCAAGGCAGACCGTCTCTCGGATTATCAGAGATTGTAGTATTTTTCGAATTCTGCGGGATGCGGGATCTTCGAGAGTTCACGGCACTCCTCGCGCTTCGATTTGATAAAGTTTTTGATGAGTTCCTCGGGGAATACACCGCCGGCGGTCAGGTACTCGTGATCGGCCTCAAGCGCATCAAGAGCGGCATCAAGGGAAACCGGCAGGTGATGGAGCTTCGCCTTCTCCTCATCGCTGAGGTGATAGAGATTCACGTCGTACGGACCCCAGCCGTTCGCGTGCGGATCGATCTTATTCTTCACGCCGTCAAGGCCTGCCATAAGGATTGCGGCATAGCAGAAGTACGGGTTGCAGGTAGCGTCGGGGTTGCGCAGTTCAAAGCGGCGCTTGTCGGGAGATTTGGCATACGCGGGGATACGGATGACCGCGCTTCTGTTGGACGTTGCGTAGCCGACCGTTACCGGTGCCTCAAAGCCGGGCACGAGACGGTTGAAGGAGTTGGTGCTGGGGTTCGTGAGAGCGCAGAGAGAAGCGATGTGCTTGAGAAGTCCGCCCATGAAATAATGCGCCGTCTCGCTGAGGTTTGCATAGCCGTTATCGTCGGAGAAGACGGGCTTACCGTCCTTCATGAGAAGCATATGCACGTGCATACCGCTTCCCGCCTCGCCGTAGATGGGTTTCGGCATAAACGTAGCGGTTTTGCCGTACTTGAGAGCGGTATTGTGGATGATATACTTGATCATCATCGTAGCGTCTGCCATGTGCACCATCTCACCGAGCTGCGGTTCGATCTCGAACTGGCCGGAAGCAGCCACCTCGGGATGATGATAGTTGATGTCGATGCCCATTTCCTTCATGAGAAGGCACATCTCACTGCGGCATTCGTAAGAAACGTCAAACGGTTTTGCGATATGATAGTTCTTCTGTTTCGGAACGATAACGCCCTTGCCTTCGACGGCGCTGTTCCAGTAAGACTGCTTTGCGTCAACAGTCGCACCGATGTAGCTTCCGTCAACACCCCAGGTAACCTCGTCAAACAGATAGAATTCAAATTCCGGCAGAATGAGCATCGTATCGGCAACGCCGCTGTCCTTCATATGCTGTACGGCGGCACGGACGATATTGCGGGGATACTGCGCCAGAGGACGGTTTTCGGGGCTGTCAATGATCATGGCGTTACCCGTCATCGAAAGCGTGGGGATCTCGCAGAAGGGATCGATCACAGCCGTATCCGGATCGGGGATAAATACCATGTCGCTCTTCTCAACGACGGCATAGCCGTAGTTGGAGGCGTCAAATCCGATACCGCTCTTCATCGTATCCTCGGAGAAATTCTCTGCGGGGATCGTTACGTGGCGGTACTGACCGTTTATATCCACCATCTTGAAATCGACCATTTTGATGCCGTTTGCTTTAATAAAAGCGAGTACGTCCTTTATGCTCTTTGCCATAAATCTTCTCCTAAATTACAAAAATGGATTTACAATTTAGTATACCAATTTTTCAAAATTTAGTCAATAGCGAAAGAGAAATTTTCACAAAAATCGTTCTCAGCACCCAACGAAATCCGGCGCGCGCCGAGATCATGATAGAATATTATAAACACAAGGACACAATCTTGTATTCACAAGGATTTTTTTGAATGTTAAAATATATAAAAACACGCGGGAGGTTTACTATGAAAACGGTTCTCATCACAGGCGCCGTCCGAAACACGGGACTTGCGATCGCTCGTAAGTTCGCCAAAGAAGGCTGGCAGGTTGCCATAACGAGCCGCGACAGCGAAAGTGAACAAGCACGAAAAACCGTATCCGATCTTGAAAAGGAGTACGGCATCAAAGCACGCGGGTACAGTATGTCGTACAACAGCATCTCGGACATACGAAACACGTTTCAAAAAGTCAAAGAAGATTTCGGCGGTCTCGACACCTTCGTCGCGAACAGCGCGGCGCTGGGCATAGGCGTTGATCTTCTGGGCACAGAGGAAGCCGACTTTGACAGCATCGTCGACGTAAACCTCAAAGGCACGTTTTTCTGCTGCCAATCTGCGGCGGAACTGATGAAGGAAAACGGTGGCAGCATCGTTACAATCGGCTCCGTGCAGGGCACGGGCGCGGTCGCCGGCAGAACGGTTTACGGCATCACCAAAGCCGCCATCTCCCAACTCGTCCGTTCAATGGCGTTTGAACTCGGTGAGTACGGCATCCGCGCCAACAATATCGTAGCGGGCGCTATCCATTCGGATCGCTGGGACTCTCTCTCCCCCGAGGAGCTCGCCGCCCGCCGAAGCCGCTACCCCGCCGGTCGGGAATCCACCGAAGAAGAGATCGCAAACGCGGTCTGGTTCCTCGGAACGGATCTGTCGAAAACGATAACCGGCACGGATCTAACGGTCGATTCCGGCATATCCGTCTGCTTACTACCCTATAAGAAAAAGGAGAATTGAAATGAAAATCACAGACATCAAAGTGTACATTATGGACGCCTACCGCACCAACTGGACGTTCATCAAGGTAGAGACCGACGAAGGTCTCTACGGCTGGGGTGAAGCGTCGCTCGGCACGCAGGAAATGGCGCTCAAGGGCTGCGTGGAAGATCTCAAACGCCTCATCGTAGGCAGAGATCCCCGCGAGATCGAGAAAATGCGTTTCGAGGTCTACCGCGACATCTACTGGAAAGGCGGTCCCGTTCTCATGTCCGCCATCAGCGGTATTGAGATGGCGATGTGGGATATCGTGGGCAAGTATTTCAACACGCCTGTCTATAACCTTTTCGGTGGCAAGATGCGCGATCGCGTGAAGATGTACGCAAACGGCTGGTTCTCGGGATCCAAGACACCGGAGAATTTTGCGAAGAAGGCAAAAGAAACCGTGGCGCTCGGCGTGAAAGCGCTCAAATGGGATCCGTTCGGCAAAGCGCATATGACGCTCACGAAGGAGGAAATGCACACCGCCGTCGAGATCGTGGGCGCCGTCCGTGAGGCGGTTGGTGATAACGTGGAACTCCTCATCGAATGCCACGGCCGCTTCAATCCGTACACCGCGATCGAGATCTCGCGTGAGCTGGCCCCGTTCAAGCCGATGTTCCTCGAAGAACCCTGTCCGCCCGACAACATCGAGGCGATCGCGAAGGTAAAGAGAAAATCCCTCGTGCCAATCGCCGCGGGTGAGCGTGTGTACAGCATCTACGGCTTTGAGGATCTCTTCTCGAAGGACGCGGTCGATATCGTACAGCCGGATATGTTCCATACAGGCGGTATGCTTGAATGCAAAAAAATTGCCGGTATGGCAGAAGCAAAGCATATACCGATCTCGTTCCACAATCCGTCAGGGCCGATCTCGAACGCCGCCATCCTGCAGCTTGCCGCGGCAACGCCCAACTTCCTCATTCACGAGATCATGATCAACGACGGCTCGTTCCGCAAGAAGATCACCAACGAAGAAGTCATCTTTGAAGACGGATGCATCCTGATCGGTGACAAGCCCGGTCTCGGCATCGACGTAAACGTTGAAGCCGTCGAGGAACGTCCCTACCACCCCATTAATCTCCGCCACTACACGGGCACTCTCACGGAGATCCGTCCGAAGGACGATACTATCTTCTATTTCAAAGGGATCGGTGAGAACAAATGAGTCTTGCACTTTTACAAAAACACCGTTTTATCGGTATTATGCGCCACATCCCCGCGGATAAAGCGCTCCGTGCCGCTGAGGCTATGTACGACGGCGGCATCCGCATCTTCGAGATCACCTTCGATCCAAGCCGTGCGGACACCAAAGAAGAAACCGCCGCGATCATCCGCGCGATCAAGGAGCGTTTCCCCGACGTGAGCGTCGGTGCGGGCACGGTGCTCTCCGTGGAATTTGCCAAGGCCGCAAAAGAAGCGGGTGCACAGTTTATCGTCGCACCGAACACGGATCCCGCCGTTATCGACTATACAAAAAAGAACGGTATGCTTTCTATCCCCGGCGCCTACACCCCCACGGAAATCATGAACGCATACTCGCTCGGTGCCGATCTGGTAAAGATTTTCCCCATCCTCCCCGACGGCGAGGCATACCTCAAAAACGTGATCTCGCCGCTTTCACATATTCCGTTTATCGTGACGGGCGGCATCAATCCCGACACGATTGAAAAATTCCTCGCGACAGGCCCCGTTGCCGTCGCGGCGGGCGCAACTATCGTAACCGGCGATCTCGTCGAGCGGGACGACTATGAAACGATCCGCGAAAATGCAAAGAAGCATGTGGATGCTATTTCATAACAGGAGGTTTTTCTATGTCCATTCAATATTTTGAGAAGGAAAAGACTTTTCTTCTGCAAGGTAAGGAAACAACCTATGCAATGACAGTCAATAATAACGGTTGGCTGTGCCATCTGTACTGGGGCAAAAAGGTGGAGCTGGTCTCCGACCTTCCTACGCTTCAGGATCTGACCCACCGCCGTTCCATGATCGGCAGCCATAGATCGGAAATCGAGCTTCTGGAATACCGCACCTGGGGCGGCGAATCCGTACTGGAGCCCTCTTTGAAGATCACATTCCCCGACGGAACAAGAAGCTTATTTCTGGTATACAAAAGCCACGAGATTCAGGACGAACTGCTGACAGTTACTCTGGAAGACACCCAATACCCCGTAGAGGTAACACTGCGCTATCTCCTTCGCCCGGAGATGGATATCATCGAGCGATCCGCCCAGATCAGCAATACCGGCAGCGAAGCCTTCACCCTGGAAATGGCTGGCTCTGCCAACTGGACCCTGCCCAAGCACAGTCAGTACCGACTGACCTATTTCACAGGCGCATACGGCCACGAGTTCCAAATGTCCCGGGAAACCTTCGGCAGCGCCAAAAGAGTACTGGAATCCCGCAGAGGTCTGTCCGGCTTCGACTGCGCTCCTTTCTTTATGGTGGACTCCGGCGACGCTACGGAGGAATTTGGCGACGTCTTTTTCGGTTCAGTGATCTGGAGCGGAAACTGGAAGATTGTTGCCGAGCGTGACTGGAACGAGCAAAATGTTATTGCCGGCGGCATCAACGATTTTGAATTTGCCTATTATCTGGAACCTGGTCAGGTCTATGAGACCCCGGTCTTCTTTGCCGGCTATCTGACAGAAGGCGGCTTTGGCGGCGTTTCTCGGCAGATGCACCGGTATGAAAGAGAATATATCATACATCCCACAGAGCGAGACCGCATCCTGCCGATTATCTACAACACCCACAATAGTTTTTACAACCGGGTGGATGAAAGCATCGTAATGGCAGAGATTGATGCTGCCCATGAAGCCGGGATCGAGCTGTTCATTTTGGAAGGCGGCTGGTCCGGTTGGGATGATTTGGACAGTCCCGTCAACAACTATCACTCCCACCGTCTCGGTTTCGGCACATGGGAGGTCAATCCCAAACGTTTCCCTAACGGTCTGAAGCCAATCGCTGATAAAATTCACAGTTACGGCATGAAATTCGGTCTTTGGATTGAGCCGGAAGCTGTGTTCCACACAAGCAGAATCGTACAAGAGCACCCGGATTGGATCATTGGTTATGATAACCGCCCCTTGGAGATCTCCGGTGCTATGGGCTGCTATTCTTTGGATATGGCCAATGATGAGGCTTGTGAGTATATTACAAACCTGCTCATTAAGCTGGTTGGCGATAATGAGATCGACTATATTAAAAACGATTTTAACCGCTTTATTTCCCACATGGGTCGTCGGGGCGTTGCCTTGGAACACAAACAGGAAGGTAACGATAAGTATACCAAGAATATGTGGAAGTGCTACCGGAGCTTAAAGGAAGCCTTCCCGGATCTGCTCTTTGAAAATTCCGCCAGCGGCGGCAAGCGACTGGATCTTGGTATGCTGACCTTCGCCGGACGGATGCACCGCAGTGACAACCAAGACCCGTTGGATTCGGTTACCATGTTCGACACACTGTCCTATTTCATCCCGCCCAAGTTCCACGGTGGCGCCTGCTTTGTATCCAACGCCTTCTCCGGTTGGTTTAATAGCCGCAGAACACCCATCCAGTATCAGGGCCATATGGGTATGATGAGCTCTCTGTCCGTCTCCTTGGGACTGCAGGAAGTATCGGCTGAGTGCTTAAGCGAGATCAAACGGGTAATCGCTCTGGCCAAGCAAGTTCGGGAAGTGGTGCAGATGGGCGATCTGTACCGGATCGTTTCCGTTTTGGATAACCCCTACGGCGCTTACCAGTTTGTCAGCGAGGACGCTACGCAATCGGTGGTGTTCATTATGGGTCAGCATATGCATTTCGCCGAGATGCCGGACCGTGTCTGTCTGAAGGCCTTGAAGCCGGATGCGCAGTATCGGGTTACAGGACATGGGACCTATTACCAAAAGCCGTACTGCCGCTACGAGCCCACCCAGCCGTACTATTACGAGGAAATTCCCGAAAGAACGAAGGACTACGGCGTCTACACCGGTCGTGGCCTTATGAACGCAGGTCTTCCAATCGCCATAAGGGGCGACGCGCAGAGCGAAGTAATTATGATAGAGGAAATCAAATAAAACGAAAAACCGCCCTCTCGGGCGGTTTTTATTTCACGATTGCATCTGTACTTTGGATCATCTCCCGATATTTCGTCGGGGACATCTGACAGTGATTACGGAAGAAATTGCTGAAATAATATTCGTTCGCAAAGCCGCAGTTCGCGGCGATCTCTTTCACCGAAAGCTCGGATTCCGTCAGCAGTGTTTGGGCGCGCTTCAGACGGAGCGCCGTAATATAGTCCTGCGGTGCCGTACCGACAGCGCTCTTGAAGCGCCTCACAAACTGCACGTAAGATAGATAATGCTGTTTCGAAAGTTCGGCAAGATCCAGTTTAAAATGCAGATTCGCGTGGATATATGTCATCGCGGAGCGGATGACCTCGTCGGTAAACGTGCTCTCCTTGACGGCGTTCTCCAAACGGTACTGATTCACGATATCCAAAAACAGCGCCCGCTTTAACTGAAATTCGTCGGGACGGATAATTTCGTCCGTCATACGGAGAAGCGAAAGCGTTGATCGGATGCGCTCGGTATCAGAAAAGATCACCTTGCCGCTGCCGAATATATCTCCCTCCGATCGGTATCGGAAAAGATACATCCGGGTCGGCGCCAAAATATGCCTTTTGTAATAAACGCCCCGCTTAAAATTCACGCCTTCGAGCGCGCCGACGGTCGTCGTGCCGCTCCCGTCGTCAAAGCAAAAACTCCCCTTTTCCACCAAAGCGAAAATATCGTCCTCGCCGAGATACTCCTGCTTTTTAAACTCGTGCCGCACGACCGGCTTGCATACGAGCAGCGTACATTCCATACTGGCACCGCCTTTGCTTCTGTTTTCAGAAAAGCGAAAAACGAAAGGATGCCGACACGGTCGGCTGGTGCTCCTGACAGGGGTCGAACCTGCACGCCTTAGCAATGGATCCTAAATCCATCGTGTCTGCCAATTCCACCACAGGAGCATATCTTTACCGTACCGCTCGGTAAGATTCATTATATCACACATCAAAGGATTCGTCAAGTAAAAAGGCGCACGGAGAAATTTCCGCGCGCCTTTCTTTATCCTTCGAGTTGTCTTCCCAAAAATCCTGCCGCCGTCTGGATGAGCTTGCTCTCCAGCTCCGCGTTCATAAGCTGTGCCACATCGCCCGATCGGCTGAACACGGATGCAACGCATCCCGTGATATCCCCCTCGGTAATGATCGGCATCGCACAGCTGACGAAGCACGAGGCGCCGTCCACAACCGCGACGTCATCCTGTCCGTCCGCCGTGTACAGCGTGCGTCCCTCGATGATCCGCTCGAGTTCCTGCGACAGCTTTCTGTCGGTGTATTCCTTCTTCGGGATGCCCGCGCACGCGATCACCGCGTCTCTGTCACAGATCACGACGGACATACCGCACGTTTTATAGAGCGTTTCCGCATACTGCGCCGCAAAATTTGCCATCTCACCGATGGGGGAATATTTTTTGAAGATGACCTCGCCCTCGCGGTCGGTGTAGATCTCAAGCGGATCGCCTTCTCTGATCCGCATGGTGCGGCGGATCTCCTTGGGGATCACGACACGGCCGAGGTCGTCGATACGGCGTACGATTCCGGTTGCTTTCATATATGAAAATCTCCTTGTTTTGCACAGATTTGCTATGTTAGTGTCTGCAGAACATGGGGATTTATACTGTAAACTTGACTTTTCGTTTTTTTTTGCTATAATATCTCTATCAATAGCATAAAGGAGTTTGGAATGGAAGAAAGAATTTTTGATGAGTTAAAATACCTTATCTCATACCCCGACGGGTTCTGTGAGACCGAAAAATATCCTTTAGTTATCCTTTTACACGGTGCAGGATCCCGTGAAGAAACGACCGAGAGTCTGCGATCCCATAAAGTTCTTAAAAGCTTTTTGGACCGACAAGACGAAAGAGGATACGTTCTCCTTGCCCCTCTTTGCAAAAGAGGAACCTGGAATGAATGGATGATGTTGTTGGTTCGACTGGTAGAAAAATACCGTGGAATTTCTTATATTGACGAAACCCGTATTCACCTAACCGGTTACAGCATGGGTGGCTACGGCACATGGGCGCTTGCAACATTGTATCCGAATTGGTTTGCTTCGGCAATGCCGATTTGTGGCGGTGGCATCGGCGGATTTGCAATGAACCTTGTAAATCTTCCCATTCGTGCCTTTCACGGTCTTTGCGACCAAGTTGTAGATCCCATCGAGAGCTTGCAGATGGCAAAAGCAGTAAATATGCAAGGTGGTCATGCTGAGCTGATACTCTTTCCTGAACTGGGGCATACTTGCTTTTATTCGGTCTATTCTGACGAAAAAAACTACGATTGGCTTCTTTCCTTCACTGCCCCGCAGGATAGAGATTTAACGGAGGATCCTTCTCTTTCTCGTTACGGGAAAAAGCGGAGTAATTTTTAAACTGTCTCACATTTTGAATACGACGGTAACACAGGATACGATTCGGTGTGTTATAACAAAAGCGAGTTGAATTTCACCTCGCTTTTATTCTTTTCACCACTCTATGTATTGCAAAACAAAACTTGTCGAAAGGTGTCAATGTTGTCTGTAACGGGTCGCCTTCTCTGATCCGCATGGTGCGGCGGATCTCCTTGGGGATCACGACACGGCCGAGGTCGTCAATTCTACGAACAATTCCAGTTGCTTTCATATATACATTTCTCCTTAAATTACAAATTGTGTTGTTATTATCTGTATTTTGAGGAGATTTATACTGCAACAATTTACTTTTTAGACTGCTCTTAGTTTATTAACTATTGCTTGACATAATAAACAACTAATTGATAATTGAAAAACATACAAAAATCCATATAATAAAATTGTAAGCTTACAAAAACAAATTTTGGAGGTGCCATAATGACTATAAAAATTGGTGCTATTATAAAGAAACTACGCACAGAAAATAATGTTACTCAAGACGCCCTTGCCACCGCTATCGGTGTTACACCACAAGCAATTTCTCGTTGGGAAGCAGAGGGCGGTTATCCGGATATTGAGTTACTTCCTGCTATTGCTGATTTCTTTTGTGTCAGTACAGACTGTCTTCTTGGATATAAGATGTCTGAGCGCGAAAAGAATCTTGTCGAAGTGAAAGAAGAAATGTACAGACTTGCGGAGTTTGGTGAAACTGACGAACGAATAGAATTTGTAAGAACAGCCTTTGCAAAATATCCTTCAGATTGCGAAATACGTGAACAGCTCAGTGTATGCCTTTCTAATAAATACATTGAAACCAATGAAAAAGCATTGTTGGATGAGGCGGAAAGCCTTTCTCTTTACGTCATTGAAAACTGTAAGGACGCTGATATTTATCACGATGCAATCAATATGCTGATATGGATTTATGCCGAAAGAGATCACACTGATAAGGCTCTTAAAATTTTAGAACGTCTGACGCCTATGAAATATTGCCGTGAATTATCAATGGCATGTTACGGTATTGGAGATGGGAACGGTGAACTCTACGATCAGGATGTCATTGACAAGCTGACAGACTATTTGGGCATGGCTATAAGAGGTCTTGTTCTTGATAACGAGTTGCCAAACGACCCGTCCACGTGGGATAAGAAGATCAAAATGCTCAAGACAGCAAACAAGATATATTCTCTTATTTACGGAGAAGATATGATGTTCTATCATTGCCGCGTTGGCACAAATTACAGGATAATGGCGACGTATCTTATCGCACAAGGCAAGACCGAGGAGACTCTCACAGCTCTTGAAAAAAGCTGCGAGCATACAATTGCATATGATAGATCTTATCTCTGCGATCATGGTAAGAATTATACCTCAATTTTTGTAAATAGAATAGTATATCCCGAGCCCGGCAAGGATTTTAAAGAGCTGAAGGAGCATTCCCAAAGCTGTGTTATGCTTGATCACTTGCAGCAGGATAGATACAACGGCATTCGCAACAATGAGCGCTTTATAGCTATCGAAAAAGCGCTGAAAGAATACGCGAGATAATATCAGAAAGCGGAGTGAATTCCACTCCGCTTTTGCTATGTATCGGTCAAAATATACTGTTTTTCGTCAAAAATTTTTCTTCAAAAATCCCCCGAAAGCCCTGTATTTATAAGGCTTTAAGCGACTTTTGTGTTATTATAACACGAGCCTCGATACGGCGTACGATTCCGGTTGCTTTCATATATGAAAATCTCCTTGTTTTGCACAGATTTGCTATGTTAGTGTCTGCAAAGAAAGGAGATTTATACTGCGGATATTTACTTTTTGGCGGGGTGTGCTGTAACAGAACAACGGAGTGTTTCCACTCCGCTGTTTTTTGATTGGATTTACGCAGGCATATTTCCTACGGCGCCGGTTTTATTCGTAATCCACGACGTCTACCCAAGAGAGCAAGAGCTCACGCTCGTGTGCATTACCTTTTACCGACTGCGATGCGGCAACGATGGGCATCCACTTCTGGACATACTGCTTTGCGGTATTGCTCTTACGGCAGAACAGTTCCAGATACTTTTTGGCGGTCTCACTATCGCCGTCCAGCCAGAACAACAGATACGTGCGGGCGGCATCGGCAGAGGCGTTACCCTGCGTTGCATGGGACCAGTCGATGATATAGGGCGTACCGTCCTCGGCGATAATGATGTTCGAGGGGTTGAAGTCGCCGTGGCAAACCTTGTTGTGCTTGGGCATACCTTCCAGACGGGTGTGCAGATCGTAGCGGGTGGTAGCATCCAAGCTAGTCTCACTGATTTTGCCGTTCATCTTATCCTTGAGCTTGTTGAGGTGAGCACAGGTCTTACTGTGCATTTCCAGCTGAAGATCCACGAGAAGCGAGAGATACTCTTCCTTCTTCTCCGGATTCTCTTCCATCAGCTCGGAAAGCGTCTTACCCTCGATATACTCGGATACGATTGCCCACTTGCCGTCAACGGTAGTTACCTCTAAAACCTTAGAAATGTTAAGGCCTGTTTCTTCGATGCGGGCCTGATTGAGCGCCTCATTAAGAATATCCGATTTTGAATAGCCTTCGGCAAACACCTTAATACATCTGTTGCCGTCACGGTAGACCGTCTTATGCTCTCTCGTTGCAATTACGTTTTCAAGTTTCATTTGTGCTTCCTCCTTAACGGATGATATCGGCAGCGGTGGGCTTTTCGGTTTCTTTAAAATGGTTGCCGTAGTATGCATTCAGGTACATCTGCTTGATCTCACTCATAAGAGGATAACGGGGATTCGCGCCCGTGCACTGATCATCGAATGCCTGCTCGACCATTTCGTCAAGCCGTCCGAGGAAATCTGCCTCATCAATACCGTAATCCTTGATCGTTTCTTTAATACCCACCTTCGCCTTGAGGTCATTAATTGCTTTAATAAGATTTTCAAGCTTTTCTTCATCACTGTCGCCGCCAAGACCGAGATGGTCGGCAACCTCCGCATAGCGGGCGAGCGTGTGCGGATGATCGTACTGAGAGAAGGTGCCCATCTTATCGGGCGTCTCCGAAGCATTGAAACGGAGCACCTCTTCGATCATAAGAGCGTTGGCAACGCCGTGCGGCAGATGGTGGAACGCGCCAAGCTTGTGCGCCATCGAATGGCATACGCCGAGGAATGCGTTAGCAAACGCCATACCTGCCATAGTAGCGGCGTTCGCCATCTTCTCGCGTGCCTCCACGTCGGTCTGACCGTTCTCGTATGCACGGGGCAGATATTTAAAGATATTTTTAAGGGCACCAAGCGCCAAGCCGTCCGTGTAATCGGTGGCCAGCATGGCGGCATACGCCTCCAAGGCGTGGGTAACCGCGTCAATACCGGATGCGGCGGTAAGCCCGCGGGGAGCGCTCATATGGAAATCGGTATCAATGATTGCCATATCGGGCAGAAGCTCATAATCGGCAAGGGGATACTTTACGCCGGTCTTCTCGTCGGTGATAACGGCGAAGGGCGTAACCTCGGAACCGGTACCCGCAGAGGTCGGGACAGCGATAAAGTATGCCTTCTCGCCCATCTTGGGGAAGGTATATACACGCTTGCGGATATCAATGAAACGCATTGCCATATCCATAAAGTCTGCATCGGGATGCTCGTAGAGCACCCACATGATCTTCGCCGCGTCCATAGCGGACCCGCCGCCGAGTGCGATGATCGTGTCAGGGCGGAACGCCGCCATCTGCTTTGCGCCCTCGGTTGCGTTTTTAAGAGTCGGGTCGGGCTGAACGTCAAAGAAGGTGGCGTGTGCGATACCCATTTCGTCAAGTTTATCGGTAATCGGCTTGGTATAGCCGTTCTCGTAGAGGAAGGTGTCGGTGACGATAAACGCTTTCTTGGCACCGCGCACGCTTCTGAGCTCGTCGAGAGCTACGGGTAAGCATCCTTTTTTGATATATACCTTTTCAGGTGCACGGAACCAAAGCATATTTTCCCTTCTTTCTGCTACTGTCTTTATGTTCAAAAGGTGTTTAACGCCTACGTTCTCGGAGACCGAGTTGCCGCCCCAGGAGCCGCAACCCAAGGTAAGCGACGGAGCGAGCTTAAAGTTGTAAAGATCGCCGATACCGCCGTGAGACGAGGGCGTGTTCACAAGAACACGGCAGGTCTTCATACGTGAAGCGAAGGTGTTCAGCTTCTCCGTTTCGGTTACTTCGTTAAGATATACGGAAGAAGTGTGGCCGTAACCGCCATCGGCGACGAGCTGCTCCGCCTTGTCAAGCGCTTCAGAGAAATCCTTCGCCTTGTACATAGCAAGGACGGGGCTGAGCTTTTCGTGCGCGAACTCCTCGGAGAGATCTACACTCTCCACCTCACCGATGAGTATCTTCGTTCCCCCGGGAACGGTAACGCCCGCAATCGACGCAATCTTGGCGGCAGACTGACCGACGATCTTCGCATTCAGTGCACCGTTGATGATGATGGTCTTACGAACCTTTTCCGTTTCTTCGGGATCGAGGAAATAGCATCCGCGACCGGCGAACTCTTTTTTGACCGCATCGTAAATACTCTCCAGCACGATAACGGACTGCTCAGACGCACAAATCATGCCGTTATCGAACGTTTTGGAATGGATGATAGAGTTAACCGCCAAAAGGATATCGGCGGACTCGTCAATGATTGCGGGCGTGTTACCGGCGCCAACGCCCACAGCAGGCTTACCGCTTGAATAAGCCGCCTTCACCATACCGGGGCCGCCGGTAGCAAGGATGATGTCAGCCTCCTTCATAACGGTGTTGGTCATTTCAAGGGAAGGAACGTCGATCCAGTCAATGATTCCCTCGGGAGCACCGGCAGCGACCGCGGCCTCAAGAACAAGCTTTGCGGCGGCGATGGTGCTGTTTTTTGCTCTCGGATGGGGACTGATGATGATCGCGTTGCGGGTTTTGAGAGCCAGGAGACATTTGAATATAGCGGTAGAAGTCGGGTTCGTGGTGGGAATAACCGCCGCGATAACACCGATTGGCTCCGCGATCTTCTTGATGCCGAAGGCTTTGTCTTCTTCGATCACACCGCAGGTCTTCGTATTCTTGTATGCATTGTAAATGTATTCGGAAGCGTAGTTGTTTTTGATAACCTTATCTTCCACAATACCCATGCCGGTTTCTTCAACCGCCATCTTTGCAAGAGGGATTCTTGCTTTATTTGCAGCAGAAGCCGCGGCAAGGAAGATCTTATCGACCTGCTCCTGGGTGAAAAGTGCAAACGCCTTCTGCGCCTGACGGGTACGGGCGATAGCGCTGAGCAGCGTCTCCATACTGTCCACAGCGGGATAAACTTTCTCCATAAATAATGCCTCCTTGTGCTTTGACTTAATCATGTTTTTATTGTGCATTCAGCACAATGTGCAATGTGACAATGTAATCATCGGACACCCAGCTCGGCTGCGATTTTCACAAAAATAACACGTCGCAAAATTGTCCGCTTAATAAATATACCACAAAACGCCAAACAAATCAAGCATACAACTGCAAAAACATATCTGTTGTAAAAATGTGATTTTTGTTCAATGTGTTAAAACGCTTCAGGTTTCATGTGTTAAAAGCAGACATAGACGTGAAATTCACTTTCCCGCGTGATCCCCAAAAAAGCATTGACACCGCGCCACGCTTGATATATACTATTTAAAGGTACTTAAATACCACGAAACAGGGGTGTAGGGCAATGAACAGAACGGACCATATAAAAAAAGCCACGGTCTCGCCAAGGCTTCAAAAGCAGGCGTGGCTCGTCCTTTTGAGCTTCGGATTTACATATCTCTTTTTCTACAATGGCCGTCAGAACATAAACCTTGTAATGACGCAGATGGCAGAACAGCTCGGATCGACCACCGCGGCACTCGGCGTCGTTTCGTCGGCGCTCTTCTGGTGCTATGCGTTCGGCCAGCTGATAAACGGACGCCTTGGCGCCTGGTTCGGCTACAAACGCTTTATCATGGTCGGCGTTGTTGCCAGTGCCGCTCTCAACGTGATCATTTCGTTCCAGACCAGCATCCCCGTTATCGCCATTCTTTGGGGACTGAACGGATTTTTCCAGTCGATGGTGTGGTCGAACGGACTCGGCGTCGTAAACAAATGGTGGCCGAAGGAGAAGCGCGGCTTTTCCACCGGCCTTGCCACGTTCTTCTCGGGTATGGCGCAGGTCGTAACCTACCTCACGATCCTCCTTTGCCTTGAACTGAATCCCGAATGGGGCTGGCGCTCTGCGTTCCGTTTCCCGATGATCCCGATGCTCCTCATACTCATAGCGTTCGCCATGTTTTTCAAAAGCTCCCCGAAGGACGCCGGCTTTGAGGTCCTCGAGGAAGTAGACGGCCGCGACACCGAGCTTGAAGAAAAGATCAAGAGCCACGGTTTTTTGTACCCCTATAAGGTCCTCTTCTCCGAGCCGAAAGTGATCCTTTTCTGCTTTATATCCGCGATTGCGGGTATCGGCAGATACGGTCTTCTTACGTGGATCCCGACGTATTTTACCGAACAACTCGGTCTTGCCATAAAGGACGGTATTTTCAGCTCTATTCTCCTGCCGATCGGACAAGCATGCGCTATGTTCGTCTTCCCAATCATCACGGACAAGCTTCTTCGCGGCAAGCGTGAGCCGATGCTCGTTATCGCATCTCTCGTAACCATCGGTGGTATGCTCGTATTTCCGTTCATAAAGCAGCAGGCGGCAGCCTCCGCCATGCTCTTCTTCCTCGGCGTATTCGCCATGGTAACGGGCGTTATCTGGACGATTGCGGGTGATATCGGCGGCAAGGCCTTCTCCTCTACCGTCGTCGGGGTATTTGACTGGGCGGTGTACATGGGCGCGGCGCTGCAGGCATCCCTTTTCGGATTCGTGAAAGACCGCTTCGGCTGGTCCTCCATTTTCATTATAATCGCAGTGCTTTACGTGATTCTTTTGATCCTCACACTCACAGCACGCAAAATGAAAACGAAAAATATTTAAACAAAAAAACGCGGATGGAACTCCCTCCGCGTTTTTCTTTTATTCAAATTCTTTTGGGAAAATTTTCAACATTTTATGCATTTTAATCATTTTTCTTCTTTAATATATTGAACAACTTATTAAGATGTGATATAATGAATATAATTGGCATAAGAATGCAATCCTCCCGGCAGTAATATACTCTCACAACACGGGTCCACGGGTGATTTCCCCGGGCCAAATCACGGAAAGGCGGAACACCGTTTGAATAAAAATCTACTGATCGTCGGTGCAGGCATGTACGCCGTCGTGGCGTTTGAGATCGCCGCCGACATGGGTACGTTTGACAAAATTGACTTCGTGGACGACAACGCAAAAGCGACACCAAACGGAATCGAAGTCATAGGAACGACGGACGATATCGAAAAGCTTTCCTCATCATACACGAGCATAATCGTCGCGATCGGCAATCCCGAGGTGCGGCTTCCCCTTATTGAACGAATCCGGGAAAATACGTCGTGCCGCATAGCAACCCTCATTTCCCCCAAAGCACACGTATCCATCTCCGCCGAGATCGGCGAAGGATGCATCATCGAACCGATGGCAGTCGTACATACCGCCTCCGTGCTCGGGACAGGGTGCATCGTTTCCGCCGGCGCCGTCATCAATCACGCGAGCACATGCTGTGATGCCGTTCACGTGGATTGCGGCGCCATCGTAGCAGGCTATTCTTTCGTCCCCCCAAAAACGAAAATCCAAAGTGGGGACGTTTATAAAAACGTCAAGTAATTGAATCGAGGAGAATCTAAACATGTACAAGAACGTTGTAAAGAGACTCATTGACCTCATTCTGTCGGGCATCGGCATTATCGTCCTTGCGCTTCCGATGCTGATCATCGCACTCGCTATCAAGATCGACGATCCCGGTCCGGTTTTGTTCAAGCAAAAACGCGTGGGACAAAAGAAAAACGGCGAAATCACCTATTTTATGATCTGGAAATTCCGCAGCATGAAGATGTCGACGCCGCACGACACACCCACGCATCTGCTCGAGAATCCCGAGCAGTACATAACGCGCGTAGGACGCTTCATCCGAAAGACGAGCCTTGACGAGCTTCCGCAAATCTATCAGGTGTTCACCGGATGCCTTTCCGCGATCGGCCCACGGCCCGCTTTGTGGTCTCAGTACGACCTCATCGAAGAACGCGAAAAATACGGTGCGAACGATATCAAGCCCGGCATCACCGGCTGGGCGCAGATAAACGGTCGGGACGAACTTGAAATTGATGTGAAAGCAAAGTTTGACGGTGAATACGCCGCGGCCCTGAACGGAGGCTTCTTCAAGGGGCTCGCAATGGATATAAAGTGCTTTTTCGGGACGATCGTGAGCGTACTCAAATCCGACGGCGTCGTCGAGGGCGGCACGGGCGAATTGAAGAAAGAACAGGGAAAGCAGAACGCGGAAAAGACAGAAGACTCCGAGAAAGTGTCGGTTGAATGATGACGGATATAAAAACGAAATTCGCCGTCCTCTCCATGGACGTGGAGGATTGGCATCAGCTTTACTATTTCCTCGGCAAGGCGGACACCTCCTACTCCATGCTGGACGGATTTGAAAACTACGTGGAGCTTTTGAACAAAGCGGGCGTGAAAACGACGTTCTTTATTCTCTCGAGCGTTGCCGAACAGGTGAAGGACACGATCCGCTACGCAGTATCCTGCGGGCACGAGATCGCCTGCCACGGCAAGAATCACACCCGACCGGTGGAATTGTCCCTCGAAGATTTCGAGAGTGAACTCTCGGAGGCCAAGGCGCGACTGGAAGAAATCAGCGGCACGCCCGTCATAGGCTACCGAGCTCCCTGCTACGGCATCGACAACGACCGGTATGAGATCGTAAAGAAGGTTGGGTTCAAATACAGCTCCAGCAAAATGGACGTAAAGGGCCACCCGCTTTACGGCGAGCTCGATCTGAACGAGTTCGCCGAGCCGATGGGGGGTATCTACACGAAGGACGGTATGGTGGAATTTGCCTTAAGTACGGAAAAGTTTTTAGGCAAAAGCATCGCGGTATCGGGCGGCGGCTGGATCCGTCTTCTTCCGTGGAGACCGCTCATGAAGCCGCTTTTGAACAAATACCTCAAACACGCGGATACCTATACCCTTTACATACATCCGTTTGAACTTTCGAGAGTGCCGATGCCGGAGGTTCCGGACACCGGATTCCTCACAAACATCCGTGCACGCCGCGGACTTGGAAAACAGGAGCCGCGCATCGAGGAACTGATCGGCATGCTCCGAAAGAACGACTTTACGTTCACTACGTTCGGCGAGCTTCAAAAGAAATTCGCCTTTGAAAAAGCGCCTCTCACGGAGGAGCACCTCCCCGTCGGCTGATCAATCTTTACCCTATATAACAAGGCGGCAACACCGCCGATAACGGAAAGAGAGAAATTATGGATTTCAAAGGACTTAAAGTTCTGGTACTTGACGGTTACTGCAGACAGAACGCCGTCATCCTCAAAGAACTCAATAAGCTTGGTTGTGAGGTTACAACGGTAAACCAATCGAAACTGGATATAGGCTATACGTCCCGCTATCCGAAAACGAAGCTGTACGAGCCCCAAACGAAAGGCAACTTAGCAGAACTCAAAAAAGTGCTTGACCGCGAGATCCCCTCGGGAAAGTACGATGTGGTGTTCCCTATGATCGAGCCCTCAACCGAGCTTATACTTGAAAACAGCGAGGAGTACGGTAAGTACGTAAAATTTGCCTGCGCAGGCAAAGAGGGATTCTACAAAGCGTATGACAAGCAGCTTACGATGACAATCTGTATGGAGAACGGCATCAACTGCCCTCTTACGAAAACGGATAACGAAACGCTCGAGGAATACCTCGCAAAAGTGAGTTTCCCGCTCGCGCTCAAGCCCCGTAAAGGATCCGGTTCAAGAGGTTTTTACCGCGCCGATACGAAAGAGGTGCTCATGGATCTCATCGGCAGCGGCAAGGTGGTCGTTGAGGAATATGTCATCCAAGAATTTATCGCGGAGGCGGAGGTGCACCGCGTATCATACACCTTCATCGATCAGAACGGAAACGTTAAATCCTCTATGATCTCCAAATCAACCCGCCCCTATCCTTTGGTGATCGGTACAAACAGCCTTTTTGAAAGCGTTGAGATGCCCGAGATCGCCGCACAGGCAGAAAAGCTCCTTCAGCTTATGGGTTGGAGAGGATATGCCTCCGTTTGCTTTATCGAAAGCGAAAAGGACGGTATCCCGAAAGTTATGGAAATCAACGGAAGAATCTCGGCGAGTCTCAAAACAGGCATCGAAGCGGGACTTCCCCTCGTAAGACAGATACTCGAATTTGCCATGGGTGAAGAGGTAACGCCTGCCCCCGAAAAGCTCGAATACGGTCTTCGTGTGGCTCATTCGCAGGCCTCTGTACTTTGGTTTATAAAATCTCACGACCGATTCCGAAAAGAACCCACCACGAACGGCAATCGCAAAAGACGGGACGTGGTGTTCTCATGGGGCGATCCCCTCCCCTATATCGGATACTCCATCCAGTGCCTTCAGAAATACAAATCCGAGATGAAGAAACGGGAAAGGTAAGACGGTATGAATCTCGAAAACCGCCCGAAGTTTTCGGTGGCGATGTCTGTGTACAAAAACGACGATCCCGAGCACTTCCGAATCGCGCTTGACAGCGTACTCACCCAATCTCTCCCCCCCGACGAATTGTATCTCGTCGTAGACGGGCCCCTCCCCGATGCATTGAACGCGGTGATCGTTGAATACGAAGAGAAATACGGCTGTCTCACCGTGAACCGACTTCCCGAAAACGGAGGGCTCGGAAACGCACTCCGAATCAGCGTGGAAAACTGCAAATACGATCTTATCGCCCGCATGGACAGCGACGATATTTCTGCCCCCGGCCGATTCAAAAAGCAGATTGAGGCGTATATGGAAAAGCCCGCGGACGTCCTCGGAGGCAGCACGGTAGGCTTTGTGGGAGATCTTGAGACAACGGAAAAGGTTTCGGCGGCAAACCGCAAAACCACGCATGAGGAAATCATGAGAATGCTCCCTAAAAAGAGCCCCGTAAGCCACGTTACCGTACTCATGAGGAAAGAGGCTGTTCTCCGCGCAGGCAATTATATGCACTCGCATTACCACGAGGATTACTACCTTTGGGCACGTATGGCAAAAGCCGGCTGTACGTTCCGAAACATCCCGGAGCATCTCGTATACGTTCGACTCGGCGAGGATCAGGCGCGCCGTCACGGCGGTCTCAAGTATTTCAGAGCAGAATACGATATTCGAAAATATATGCTAAAGAACAAGCTTGCAACGTTTCCGCAATTTCTGAAAGAGCTGGCGGTGCGGTTCGTGTATCAGCTTCTCATCCCCCCCTCTCTTCGCAACTGGCTTTCCATCAACGTAAAGCGCAAATACATTACGAGAGAGCAAGCCGATGCGATCCTGCAAAAAAATATTCTCGACGATACTATCCCCTCGGCAGAATAAATGATTCAGGAGAACAAAATGGGTATTGATGCAATTTCACTTATCATCTTTACTGCATGTATAGCACTGTTCGTGTGGGATAAGCTTCCCATGGCAACCACCGCAATCCTCGGCTGTGTTACGATGGTCATCCTCGGCGTCTGCTCATTCAAGGATGCATTTGCGCCTTTTGCCTCGAGCACGGTCATCCTCACAATCGGCGTTATGATTATCGGCGCGGCGATCTCCGAGACGGGGCTTGCCGCCACCGTAGGTGCTGCGATCGTAAGGCTTTCCAAAGGCTCCGAGGTAAAACTCATCATCGGCACGTATCTCGCCTCGACGACCATGTCCGCGTTCCTCACAAACTCGGCGGTGCTTGCCATCTTCATTCCGATTATCCTCGGTCTCTCGGCATCCAATGCTTCTCTTAAGGCAAAAAACCTCATTATGCCCATCGCGTTCGGCTGCGTTATCGGCGGTGCGTCCACGCTCGTCGGCTCCACCCAGCAGATGACGGCACAGGGTCTTCTCGAAGAGGCAGGCGCGCAGACGTTCAAGACGTTCTCCTTTACGCCCGTCGTTTCCATCACGATCATCCTCGGACTTTTGTACTGTCTCTTTATCGGACGGCGACGCGGAGAGAAGATCTGGGGTTCGAGAACAGACGATGAAGTAGATTACACGGTAAACAACAACGGAACCTATAACAAAACAAAGATGATCATCGTAGCGGTGATTTTCGTTGCAACGGTCGTTCTCTACATCACTGAATGGCTGCCCTTGGCGGTTACGAGCACGGCAGCAGCACTTCTGTGCATTATCACCGGCTGTATCACGCAGAAGAAGGCGATCGCTGCGGTCAACTGGAACATCGTCGGCAGACTCGCGGGATGCCTCGGTATCGCCAAAGCGCTTGAAATATCAGGCGGTACGGCGCTTATTGCAGACGGCTTCAAAAAGATGATTGGCACGAACCTCAGCCCGTTCGTCTTATTCTGCATCATCGTATTGCTTGCGCAGGTTACAAGCGAATTCATATCAAACTCCACGGCACTTCTGATCGTTCTTCCGATCGTACTTGCCATCGCGCCCGAATTTAATCTCAATCCGTATGCGTTCGCTATGGGTGCAACGATCGCCTCGGGCGTGGCGCTCAGCTGCCCGCTCGCAAGCTCGACACTCGGTATGTCCATGTGCGTGGGCTATAAATTTAACGACTACTTCAAGTACTCGTTCGCTTTTGATGTCATCTCGTACATTGTAATTATCATAAGCGTTCCGATAATCTACGGTCTTACTCTTTAAAATATCTTTGGCAACGAGGGAAAGTATGAGCGGCAGAAAGAAAGTTCTTGTAATAACCGGCACATCCTTCCGGAACGACACGAACAACGGAAAGACACTGGAGGTTCTCTTTTCAAAATTTAAGCCGGATGAGATAGCACAGATCTATTTCAGTCCCGAGGTACCCAACAGCACTGTTTGCGATACATATTACAGAGTATGTGAAAAGCATCTCTTAAGGAGTTTTTTCGGCTTGTTCGCCAAGAAATGCGGCGGTGAGGTGCGCTCCGATTCCTCCAGCAAAAAGGCGGAGCGTTACAGCGAGGTCATCCTTCACAACAAGCGCAACCCTGCTGTTCTCTTCTTGCGGGAGCTTATCTGGGATATTTCCTACTGGAAAAACCACAATCTCAAAGCCTTTCTTGACAAAGTAAACCCTACCGTAATATTTGCCTTTCTCCCCGGAAACAAAAAAACGGCGAATTTTATCTCGTGGGTGGCAGAGCGATACAACTGTAAGGTAGTTATGCTCGTAACGGACGATCATTACAACGATTACGAGCTCAACCCCTCGTTTATCAGACGTCGCCGCTATCGCCGCATGCAAAAGGCTGTCGATCGTGCTGCACGCCACTCGGATATAATTCTCGGCTGCTCCGAGCTCACTGCACAAGAGTACGGCGATCGATTCGGGCTCCCCTACGAACCGATATTCACCCCTTCTGCCCAAACGCACCTCGATCTTCCCCTCAAGGAGCAAGGCGACTCTCCCGTCATTTTCCGCTTCTTCGGCAATGTTGGACTTGAACGCTGGAAAGTACTGCGCACACTCGGCGAGGCGATCCGCGATCTTAACGGATCCGTACAAAAAGCAAAGCTCGAGATCTATACGTCGTGTCCCGACAGAGAAATCATCCGCGAGATGACGGTCGAGGACGGTTCGGAATTCAAAGGCTTCGTGCACGGTGAAGAGTTCCTCCGACTGCTTGCAGATGCAGACGTGGCCGTTCACGCCGAATCCTTTGATCCCCAAATGATGCGATACACGCGTCTGTCCGTCTCGACAAAAATCGCCGATTATCTCGGCGCAGGCAAGTGCATTCTCGCCGTCGGCTCGGAGACGCTCGCCTCCATCGCGCATATAACCCCTGTCTCTATGACAGTAAATCGGCCGGAGGACTTGCCCGCGGCTGTCGAAACTCTCGTCGGTGATCCTCTATTGAGAAGCAAACTGCAAAAAAAGGCGCGTGCTCTCTCCTTTGAGGCACACGATATAGAAAAAAACGGCATACGCATCCGCAATATCCTTTTTGGAGAGTAAAATGAAAGTTTGTCAGATAAATACCGTATACGGCAAGGGCAGCACAGGAAAGATCGTGCGCGATCTGCACGAAGAACTCCTCAGAAGCGGGCACGAATCCATCGTGATCTACCCCGTCCGGAACAAGGATGAAAACGGGCCTTTTCTCTATACCGTATCAAACAAGCACCTGAGCCGCGCCTCAGCAGTGTACAGAAGGCTCTCCGGCAGGCAGTTTGACGGGGCGTATATCCAAACTTCGAGAATCATAAACATCCTCAAAAGAGAAAAACCGGACGTTGTGCATCTTCACTGCATCAACGGAAACAACATAAACATATACCGTCTTCTTCGCTATCTTGCAGTAAACAAAATCAAGACGATCCTCACCATCCACGCCGAGTTCATGTATACGGGCGGATGTGAGCACGCATACGATTGCGAAAAGTGGAAAATCGGCTGCAAAAAATGCACCGACAAGAGCCGCGGCACCCTTGTTGACGGCTCGGCGCATACGTACAAGAGCTTTTGGAGAAGTTACGCGCTTTTTGACGCGGATAAATTTCGTTTTGTCGCCGTATCTCCTTGGCTTGAAACGAGAGCCAAAAGCTCGCCCATGCTTTCACGTTTCCGGGGATGCACGGTGCTGAACGGCGTTGACACCTCGCTGTACACGTACACTACCGACAAAAATCTCCGAGAGGAGCTCGGACTTGCCCCCGAAGAAAAGGTGATCTTTCACGTTACCGCCAACTTCAATCCGACCACCGATAATATAAAGGGCGGCAAGTACGTAATAGAGCTTGCCGAAAAGCTGAAGGGTGAAAAGGTGCGGATCATCATCGCCTCGAACCGCACAGCGGAATGCGCCCTGCCCGACAACTGCCTCTCCGTCGGGCGGATAGAGTCCTCTGAAAAACTTTCACGGATTTACTCCATGAGTGATCTGACACTTATCACAAGCAAACGCGAGACGTTCAGTATGCCAACGGCGGAAAGCCTTTGCTGCGGCACACCCGTTGTGGGCTTCCTTGCAGGCGGTCCTGAGAGCATCGCTCTCCCTGCACACAGCCGTTTCGTTGAATACGGCGACGTGGACAGCCTTTATTGTGCCGCAAAGGAGATGCTCGCGGCAAAAAACGATAAGGCGAAAATTTCAAAGGAAGCGAAAAAGATATACGCAAGACAGCAAATGCTCTTCGGATATATGAACCTGTATACAGAAAAGGAATAAGTTATGCATCTTATATTTTTGGCAACCATTTGTTGTATTTCCGTATTTGTCCATTCCCAAAGGATCGATGCGGACACAAAACGCAAGCAAGAAGTTATCCTTATAGGAATTGTGCTGTTTTTGTTTGCGGCACTCCGTGCTCCCACGGTAGGTACGGATATAAGGGGCTACTGCTCAACGTACAAAACCGTAGCAAACATGTCCTTTTCTGAAATCCTTTCTTTCAGCGGCAATTTTCGTGATCCCGTTTTCCATTGCTTTGAGCGCATACTCTCGTTTATAAGCCGCGATCCGCAGTTTTTGCTGGCCGTTGTCGGGGCGTGGGTTGCGTTTTCCTTCTCATATTTCGTGTACCATTCCAAGGGAAATGTTTTGATCACTTACCTCTTGTTTATCTGTCTCAGAATTTATTCGTTCACCCTCTCTGGACTTCGCCAAGCGATGGCTATGGGCTTTATATGGATTGCCTTCGTGTTTTTGCAAAAGAAAAAGAGATTCCTCTACGTACTGTTCGTTCTGATCGGATTTATGTTCCACGCATCCGCGATCGCCTTCCTGCTTGCTCTTCCTCTGTCACTGATCAATAACCACAAAATCGTGCTGCTCGCAACGCTTGCGGTTACTGCGCTCAACTTTCTCACGGGAGACCGAATCGTTTACTTTCTCTCAAATCTCTTGTTTCCCGAAAGATTCGGCAGCTATGTAGAAGAAGCAATGATTTCGGGAACAAACTTTTCGACTACGTTTTTCCTATATGTGGCAATGTTTATCTTCGTTAACATGTTCCTGCGGAAAGCAAAAAACAACGACCCCCTTGCAATCAGCCGCTACAATATCGTCTGCGCGGGCATGATGTTCTCATTTATCGGCCAGGGCTTCCCAAATATGTTCCGTATCGCGTATTATTTCATCTGCAATCTGTTCCCGCTCTTCAGCGAGACTATGCTCTTCAGCATAAAGCCGCGCAGCAGAATTCTCGTGAACACACTTATACCGATTCTTCTTATCGGCCAGTACGTAATTCTCGGAACATCTGCCGGAACAGAAAATTACATCTTCTTCTGGCAGGTATGACAGCCGTATCACACCGTTTTGTCCGCACAAATTTATCGCACGTATCTTCAAAAAATGACTCCAACAAGCGAAAGGGGTTCTGATGTGAGAAAAATTACATATTTAGCACACTATGACGTACCGTACGGCGAGCGGCTCACCTCTCCCGCCGGCACAACCGTAATGAATTACGTGCTGAACTCGCTCGAAAATATAAAAAGGCATGCAATCCTTGTTTCCCCTTCCTGTTCAAAAAAGGAATTGTCCCGTGAGGAGTTAGTAAACGGGCCTTACACAAAAATAGTATTGTTGCCCACACCATCCCCTGCCGGGAAATACAATATTGCATCACGCTTTCTGAACCGATTGCGCCAAAGAAGGAATCTTGAAAACGAGCTTTCAAAACAACTGAATGACGGCGATATTTTAATGGTATACCATTCACTGTCTTTGATGAATGTCGTTCGCAAAATCCGCAAGAAGAAAAAAATAACGCTCCTGTTGCAGGTTTGCGAAGTATACGGCGATGTTACGGACAACGCCCGTGTCAGAAAAAAAGAACTGGATTTCTTCAAAACTGCTGACAGATATATTTTCCAAAGCGAACTTCTTGAACATTTAATCAACAAAGAAAACAAGCCTTACGCCGTTCTTCACGGAACCTATACGGTTTCCGAAACCAACGTCACACAAGACAATTCTTCAGCATGCAGTCAAAAAACGCACTGCGTTTACGCCGGTACGCTGGATCCGCGCAAGGGGGGCGCTGAAACAGCCCTGAACACAGCCTTGTATCTCCCCGAAAACTATCACGTTCACATTCTGGGCTTTGGCTCCGAGAAGGAAATTCAATACATAAAAGACCGCGTTTCAAAAGTTTCCTCAAACTGCAAGTGCTCCGTATCCTATGACGGATGTCTATCCGGAGATGAATACAAAGATTTTATCTCCTCGTGCCAAATCGGCTTGAGCACGCAGGATCCCGACGCGTCCTTTAACGCAACCTCGTTCCCGTCGAAAATTCTTGCTTATATAGCGAACGGATTGCGCGTGGTAACGGTTAGAATTCCGGCTATTGAAAAATCCGCCGTAGCAGGAAACGTTTTCTTTTACGAAGAAAACACGCCCGAAAGCGTTGCCGCGGCGATAAAAAGCATAGATCTCACCAAAGAGTACGACGGCAAAGATACGATTCGTACTCTTGATGAAAAATTCCTGGCAAGCCTACAAATGCTACTGCAGGGTGAATCCGATGATTGAAAAAATTACAAACAAACTGAAAGGATTGTCCGGTAAAGACAAGATCGTATTAAAAAATACGCTCGGCGCGTTTACAGTCAAGGGGCTCTCGCTTATCGTTTCCCTTTTCACCATGCCCGCCTACCTCAAGTTTTTCAACGATGAGATGGCGCTCGGACTTTGGTTCACGGTTTTGTCGGTTCTCACCTGGATATTGAATTTCGATCTTGGCATAGGCAACGGACTGAGAAATCACTTGGCGTTGTCTCTGGCAGCCAAGAAACATGACGATGCACACAAGTATATTTCCTCTGCCTACATTTCCATCGCTGCCATTGTCGTTCTTTTGTCAGCACTGTTTCTCGTACTGTTTGATTTTATAAACTGGAACGCAGTATTCAACATCGAAACAGCCATCGTTTCACAAAAAGCATTGAACCTTACCGTGAAAATCGTTTTCATCGGTATTATGTTCCAGTTCCTTTTTAAACTTATCTCCTCCGTTTTGTATGCGATGCAAAAATCATCGGTGAACAACTTCCTCTCGCTGATCACATCGGTAATCACCGTTATCTGCGTCGTTTCGCTTCCCTCCGGCTCAAACGACAGAAACATCATCGTTATGGCCGTTGTACATGCCTTGGCAGTGCTCATACCTCTTCTCGCGGCAACTGCGGTTGTTTTTCTGAAAAAAGAAATGCGGCCGCTTGCTCCCTCGTTTCATGCATTCAGCCTTTCTCACACGAAAAAAATTCTTTCTCTCGGCACAGTTTTCCTTCTCGTTCAGGTTTTTTACATGCTCATAATGAGCACAAACGACTATCTGATTACGGCATTTTATTCCCCCGATGCCGTTGTAGATTATCAAATCTACTATAAACTGTTTCACCTCGGAAGTACAGTTTTCGCGCTTGCATTGACGCCTATCTGGTCCGCCGTAACAAAGGCACTTGCCGAAAAAGATTTCAACTGGATTCGCTCTCTGTACAAAAAGCTTTGCTTCGTTGCCCTTTCGGCAACTGCGTGCGAGTTTTTAATTATCCCGTTTTTACAGTTTGGCGTAGACCTGTGGCTCAGGGAGGAAGCCATCAAAACTTCCATCCCGTACGCAGCAGTTTTTGCTATGATGGGCAGCCTTCTCATCTGGAACAGCGTTTTCTCGAGCATCGCAAACGGACTTGGAAAACTCAAAACGCAGCTGATTTGCTTCGGCATCGGTTCCGTTTTGAAAATTTTTGCATCCTGGGGACTCGTTATGCTGCTGGATTCCTGGATCGGTGTCCCGATCGCTAATGTGCTTTCTATGGGCGTCTACTGCGTCGCAGAACCATTTGTTATAAAAAAGACTTTGAAATCCAATATACAATAACGAAAGAGAGTACTATTATGTCAGTGTTCAAGAACAAAACGTTACTTATCACCGGCGGTACGGGATCGTTCGGCAACGCCGTACTGAATCGCTTTCTCAAAACCGATATCGGCGAGATCCGCATTTTCTCCCGCGACGAAAAAAAGCAGGATGACATGCGCCACGAATTTCAGACAAAGATGCCCGAGTTCGCTGATAAAATCAGCTTCTATATCGGCGATGTTCGCGATATTGCCTCCGTCAAGAACGCCATGCACGGCGTCGACTACATATTCCACGCAGCGGCACTCAAACAAGTTCCCTCGTGCGAGTTCTTCCCTATCGAGGCAGTCAAGACGAACGTGCTCGGTACGGAGAACGTCCTGACTGCTGCCATTGAAGCCGGTGTCAAGAACGTCGTGTGTCTCTCGACCGACAAGGCCGCCTACCCCGTAAACGCGATGGGTACTTCCAAGGCGATGATGGAAAAGGTCGTCGTAGCCAAAGCAAGAACGACTGACAAAACTAAGATCTGCTGCACCCGTTACGGAAACGTAATGTGCTCGCGCGGCTCCGTTATCCCTCTCTGGATCCAACAGATCCGAAACGGAAGCCCGATCACCCTTACCGATCCCGCTATGACGCGATTCATTATGTCGCTGGACGAGGCAGTCGATCTCGTTCTGTTCGCGTTTGAGAACGGCGAGCCGGGCGATATTCTCGTACAGAACGCGCCTGCCTGCACGATTCAGACGCAGGCGGAAGCCGTCTGTGAGCTGTTCGGCGGCAATAAAAAGGACATTAAGGTAATTGGCATCCGTCACGGCGAGAAGATGTACGAAACGTTGCTGACCAACGAAGAATGTGCTCACGCCATCGATATGGGTAATTTCTACCGTGTTCCCTGCGATAAGCGAGGGCTGAACTACGATAAATATTTCAGCAAAGGCGATACCGAGCGCAACAAGCTGACGGAGTTCAACTCCAACAACACGAAGCTTCTTACTGTAGAGGAAACGAAGGCCAAAATCGCAAGCCTTCAATACATTCAGGACGAACTGAACAAGGAAACGAACGGATGATGAACATACTCGTTACGGGCGCTAGAGGATTTGTGGGAAAAAACCTTTGCGCCGCTTTGAAAAACGTGCGAGACGGCAAGGACAAAACCTACCCGGCTCTCACCGTCGGCGAGATTTATGAATACGATATCGACACCGATCCCGCTCTTTTAGATCGCTACTGTGCCGATGCGGATTTCGTATTTCATCTCGCAGGTGTGAACCGCCCACAAAATCCCGCAGAATTCATGGAGGGGAATTTTGGCTTCACAAACTCGCTCCTTGACACATTGGAAAAGCACGAAAACACCTGCCCCGTTATGATCTCATCGTCCATTCAGGCGACGTGCATCGGGCGCTATGACAGCGATTACGGCAGAAGCAAAAAGGCCGGAGAAGAACTCGTCTTCGCCTACGGTGAAGAAACCGGCGCAAAAGTGCTCGTTTACCGATTCCCGAATCTGTTCGGTAAATGGTGCAGACCGAATTACAACTCCGCCGTGGCTACGTTCTGCCATAACATAGCAAACGATCTGCCGATCACGGTCAGCGACAGGAACGTACAACTCGAGCTTCTCTACATCGATGATCTCGTAACGGAGATGCTGGATGCACTTGAAGACAAGGAGCACCGCTGCGAATTTGACGGCATAAACACCATCTTCACGGCAGACGGCAAATACTGTGCCGCACCGATCACACACAAGGTAACGCTCGGCGAGATTGTGGATCTGCTTGACACATTCAAAGCACAGAGATCGACGCTTGTTGTGCCCGAAATTCCCGCGAACTCCTTCGCAAAGAAGCTGTACAGCACGTATCTCAGTTATCTTCCGAAGGAAAAGGTATCCTTCCCCCTCAAAATGAACGAGGATGCAAGAGGCAGTTTCACCGAGCTTCTCAAAACAGAGAAATGCGGTCAGTTTTCCGTAAACATTTCAAAGCCCGGCATTACAAAGGGTCAGCACTGGCATCACACGAAATGGGAGTTTTTCATCGTCGTGGCGGGACGCGGACTCATTCAACAACGAAAAATCGGCGCGGACGAAGTGCTGAATTTTGAGGTTTCCGGAGACAAGATCGAGGCTGTGCACATGCTTCCGGGCTATACACATAACATCATCAATCTGTCCGAAACGGAAAATCTTGTGACGGTGATGTGGGCAAACGAGCCGTTTGATCCCGCACATCCCGATACATTCTTTGAGGTGGTAGAATAACCTACTTTCTTTGAAAAGAAAGTAGGCAAAGAAACTTTCAAAAAGGGAGTTGCTATAGATATGAATATGAAAATAGACTACAGCGATATAAAATTCAAAGACAACGGCAAGCTGAAGCTGCTGATCATCGTGGGCACGCGCCCCGAGATCATCCGCCTTGCCGCTGTTATAGGCAAATGTCGTAAATACTTTGACACCATTCTCGCCCACACGGGACAGAACTACGATTACAATCTCAACGGCGTATTTTTCAAGGATCTGAAGCTTGCCGATCCCGAGGTATATATGAATGCAGTCGGCGACGATCTCGGTGCAACGGTGGGCAACATCATCAACTGCTCGTATAAGCTGATGAATCAGATAAAGCCCGATGCCCTTCTCATCCTCGGTGATACGAACTCGTGCCTTTCCGCGATCTCAGCCAAGCGGCTGCACATTCCGATCTTCCATATGGAAGCAGGCAACCGCTGCAAGGACGAGTGCCTGCCCGAGGAGACCAACCGCCGTATTGTTGACATTATTTCCGATGTTAACCTTGCATACAGTGAGCACGCCCGCCGCTATCTGCACGAATGCGGTCTTCCGAAGGAGCGCACCTACGTAACGGGCTCGCCTATGGCAGAGGTGCTTCACGAAAACCTTAGTGAGATCGAAGCGAGTGATATACTCGACCGTCTCGGACTTACACCGAAAAGGTATATTTTGCTTTCTGCTCACAGAGAGGAAAATATCGACACCGAAAAGAACTTCCAGAGCCTCTTTTCAGCGATCAACAAGCTCGCTGAAAAGTACGATATGCCGATTCTGTATTCGTGCCATCCCCGTTCCAGAAAGCGTCTTGAGGTCACCGGCTTCAAGCTGGACGAGCGTGTTCGTATGAATCAGCCGCTTGGCTTCCACGATTACAACAAGCTGCAGATGAACGCGTACGCCGTCGTGTCCGACAGCGGCACGCTTCCTGAGGAAAGCTCCTTTTTCACGAGTGTCGGGCATCCGTTCCCCGCGGTTTGCATCCGCACCTCAACGGAGCGCCCCGAAGCGCTTGACAAAGCATGCTTCATCCTTGCCGGCATTGACGAGACCAGTCTGCTCCAAGCGGTCACCACGGCGGTCGATATGAATAACAGCAGTGATATCGGCATCCCCGTTCCCGACTACCTCGAAGAAAACGTTTCAACAAAGGTCGTAAAGATCATCCAGTCCTACACAGGCGTGGTCAACAAAATGGTCTGGCGGAAGTAAAATTCCGTTTTCGGCGCGAAAAACTCGCATTTTTCGCCGCCTGATACTTGACAGAATTTCACAAATGGTGTATACTGTTTCTATCTGCTAAATCATCTACATAAAGGAGTACAACAATGAAAAGAATTGTTACTGTAAAAACCCGTGATCTGAAGGATTCCGCTAAGAACGGCGGCTGCGGCGAATGCCAGACCTCTTGTCAGTCCGCTTGCAAGACCTCCTGCGGCGTTGCTAACCAGAACTGCGAGAAGAACAGCAAGTAATTTTTATTAAAGACCAATTGCTGGGGTGTTGTGCCGATCGCGCAACACCCCGCTTCCATATTAAGGAGATTTTATGATCCATCAGTATAAACTGAACGGCTACAATATCGTACTTGATACCTTCAGCGGATCCGTGCACGTCGTGGACGAGGTGGCGTACGACATTATCGCCATGTTTGAGACCGCCACACCCGACGAGATCGTCTCAAAAATGCTCGAAAAATACAGCCATCTGCCCGACGTAAATGAGGCGGAGATCCGTGAATGTATCGCCGATATCGAAGCCCTCAAGGCGGAGAAGAAGCTCTTCTCCGAGGATGCGTACGAGAAAATTGCGAAAACGTACCGTCCGTCTAATTACACGATCAAGGCGCTCTGCCTGCACGTGGCGCACACCTGCAATCTCAACTGCACGTACTGCTTCGCGAGTCAGGGAAAATACCACGGCGAGCGGGCGATCATGAGCCTTGAGACCGGTAAACGCGCGATCGATTTTCTCATTGAAAACTCCGGCACGCACGTAAATCTCGATGTCGACTTCTTCGGCGGAGAGCCGCTTATGAACTGGGATGTAGTCAAAGCAATCGTGGCGTACGGCCGTGAAGAAGAAAAGAAGCACGGCAAGAACATCCGCTTCACGCTCACCACGAACGGCGTTCTTCTTGACGACGAAGTGATTGATTTCTGCAACCGTGAGATGCACAACGTAGTTTTGAGCCTCGACGGCAGACGCGACGTGCACGACCGCTTCCGCAAAAACTTTGCGGGCGAAGGCAGCTACGACAAGATCGTTCCGAATTTCAAGAAATTCGTCGAAAAGCGCGGCGATCTCAGCTACTACGTCCGTGGTACGTACACCCACCACAACACCGATTTCCTCACCGATATCCTGCATATGGCGGATCTCGGATTTACGGAACTGAGCATGGAGCCGGTCGTCTGTGCGCCGGGCGATCCGTGCGAGCTGACCGAAGAGGATATGCCCGTTCTGTTCGATCAGTACGAAAAACTCGCAGTGGAGATGATCCGCCGCAAAAAAGAGGGACGTCCCTTTACGTTCTATCACTACATGATCAGCCTTGACGGCGGTCCGTGCATCTACAAGCGCGTTTCCGGCTGCGGCTCGGGCACGGAATACATGGCAGTTACACCGTGGGGTGAGCTCTTCCCCTGCCATCAGTTCGTAGGCGACGATGCATACAGCATGGGCGACATCTGGCAAGGCGTCACGAACACCGCTATGCGCGATCGGTTCGCCCGCTGTAACGCTTATTCCCGCCCCGACTGCGAGGATTGCTGGGCAAAGCTCTACTGCGCCGGCGGATGTGCCGCCAACGCATACCACGCTACGGGTGATATTGCCGGTGTATATCGCTACGGCTGTGAGCTCTTCAAAAAGCGCATCGAATGTGCGCTTATGGTAAAAGTGGCAGAGATGGAAACCGAATAAACGAAAGGGGCTGTCGCAGCTAAATGCGACAGCCCCAAATATTTGCGGCAAAGACGCAAATATTTGAAATTCCAATGGAATGGAGTTGTTGCTTTTATGAATGCAACAACTCCTTTTATTGGCTTGCTCTCCAACAGCGAACGTTTCAGGGCGAAAAGACACAAAAAACCGAATAAAACGAAAAAATTGCGCGTTCCGCATTGCAAAATGACAAAAAATCCGTTATAATAATTGTGTATAGACATTTGTCAAAGCACGCTTGAGGCACAAAAATGCCGGATATTCGGAAAATACATATGGAAGCGGTGATTATACAGAATGCTTATGAGTAAGGATATCGGTATCGATCTCGGAACGGCATCGGTACTCGTATATGTGAAAGGTCGCGGAATCGTCGTAACGGAACCGTCCGTTGTCGCTATTGATTCCAACACCGATCGGATTTTGAAGGTAGGACGGGAAGCCCAGCAGATGCTCGGCCGCACCCCCGGAAATATTACGGCGATCCGTCCGCTCAGAGACGGCGTCATCAGCCAGTACGACGTGACGCTCAAAATGCTGCAGCATTTTATCAGACGTGCCTGCGGCTCGGTCCTCTTTAAGCCGCGGGTCATCATCTGCGTCCCGAGCGGTATCACGGAAGTCGAAGAACGTGCCGTTGTCGACGCCGCCACGCAGGCGGGCGCACGCCGCACATATCTGATTGAAGAACCGGTCGCGGCCGCAATAGGTGCGGGGATCGACATCTCCATGCCGAACGGCAACATGGTCGTCGACATCGGCGGCGGCACGACGGACATCGCCGTCATTTCGCTCGGCGGCGTCGTCGTTTCCGAGTCGATCAAGGTCGCGGGCGATAAATTTGACGAAGCGATCATCCGCTACGTACGCCGCAAGCACAACGTTCTGATCGGTGAACGAACTGCGGAGCAGATAAAGGTAAAGGTCGGCTGTGCATGGCAGAGAGAAGAGCCGCGTATGATTGAAGTAAAGGGACGCTGCCTCGTGCAGGGACTTCCCCGTGTCATACGGATCAGTTCTCTTGAAATGCCCGATGCACTGGAAGAACCGATCACCGCGATCGTAGAATCGGTGTGCAACGTCATTGAGCGCACGCCACCGGAGCTGATCGGCGACATCCTCCATAACGGCATCGTCATGACGGGCGGCGGCAGTCTGCTCTACGGACTTGACCGCCTTATCTCGAGCGTAACCGGCATCAAGACGCGCGTGGCCGACAAACCGGTTGCCTGCGTGGCGATCGGTACGGGCAAATCTCTCGATCACATCTCGGTGATCCCCGAGGGCGCGATCAACATCTCCCGTCAGCGCCAGCAGCGGTTCTGATTTACACCGTTTCCTATCGAAAGGAGCCTTTATGAAAAACGCATCCGATTTTCGCACCGCCGCACGGGCTGCTCTCGCCGGTAACTGGGGCATGGCACTCGTGGCATCCGTCATCGTCTCTCTTTTGGGCGGCGGATCTGCCGGGCCCAGCTTTAATTTCGAATTTTCCCTGCCCTCCACGGACACGGAAATAGTGAAGGAATACGCTATGCGGGAAGAAATCCTCGCCGCTTTTTTGGCCGTGGGCCTTCTTTTGATACTTCTTATTCCTCTCTTTCTTGTGATCGCCGCTGCAGGCTTTGTCCTCGGCAGTATCATTGAGGTTGGCGACGCTCGATTCAATCTTCACCTGATTGACGAGAGACAAACAGACCTCGCACATATATTTGCCTATTTCCGCTATTGGGGAAAGGTAACGCTTGCGAGTCTTCTCAGAGCCGTATACATATTCCTCTGGTCGCTTCTTTTCATCATTCCCGGAATCATCGCCTCGTACAGCTACGCTATGGTTCCCTACCTGATGGCAGAAACGCCGACACTTACCGCCGGGGAAGCCGTAACACGCTCCAAGGAAATGATGAATGGAAACCGTTTCCGACTGTTCTGTCTCGAGATCAGCTTTATCGGCTGGGATCTTCTTTGCATACTTACGTTTGGAATCGGCTACCTGTGGCTGACGCCGTACAAAAAAGCCGCGCGCGCCGATTTCTACCGGGAAATTTCGGGCACTCGCCCCATGATCGAAAACGTATCCCAACCTGCTCCGTCGGAAAACTAAAAAATACGGGGCTGTCGCATTTAACTGCGACAGCCCCAAATATTTGCGGCAAAGACGCAAATATTTGAAATTCCAATGGAAAGGAGTTGTTGCTTTTATGAATGCAACAACTCCTTTTGTTACCTCTGCTTCTCCAGCCATTCGGTGAGGTACGTATCCGACACCGTTTCGTTTTTCAAAAAATGGATCACGCCGGCGAGTTTTTTCACGGAATACTCCACCATCGCACGGGCGATGCGCTCATTCATTCCGTCGTGCGCGTCTCCTGCGTAGGAATTGGGGTAATTCGCCATCCACGAAAACGGCGTTTCGATCCCCATCGCAGAGAAATTGTCAAAGCGGTGCGTGGTGGTGCCGCTTTCCTCGTGGACCTTATCAAGCCGCACCGTCTCGGGACGGATTCCGTAGATCCAGCCCGTCTCAATAAAGCAGGCATGCCCGAAGCGCTTCTTTTGTTCGACGTAGGAATTGAGCACGTTTCTATCCTCCTTCGTCAGGTAGTCAAACTGCCCAGCGAGGAGTTTTTTCGGCGTGGGGAAATCCGAGCCGAGAGAATACGAAAACGTGAGAAAATCGTTTTTATCCTTAAGAAGGCTGCGCATCAGCTGCGAGAGCATAGCGGTGTTTCCGCCGTGTCCGTTGAAAAAGAGGATCTTTGAAAAGCCGTTTCGGCGAATCTCAAAGCATACCTCACGGAGGAGATCCATCCGAAGATGTTCACTCAGAATCACCGTGCCGTAAAACTCCCCCGCGCCCGTCTTCTCACCGAAATAGAGCGGTGGGAACACCACGGCAGATTCAGCCTCTGCCGCAAGGCGAGCGATCTCCGTCGCCTGGATTACATCCGTGCCCACGGGCAGGTGCTGTCCGTGCTTTTCAAGACACCCGATCGGCACGATACATAGGCCCTTTGATCGCCGTATCGCATCTGTAAATTCTTCTTCTCTGAGGTTTTCCCAAAGCATAAAATTCCCCTTTCTTACTGCAAGACCGCAACCTTCGTCGGCATACCGCCGCGCGTACTGTGCCACTCGATCCGCTTCGCCTCACCGAGCGCATAGCGGACGAATTCTTCCGTAATCTCCTCACCGGGAACGAGAAGCGGAATGCCCGGCGGGTACGCCCAGACGTACTCCGCGGCAACACGCCCGATCGCTTCACCGAGCGAAACGAATTCCCACTCGCCCTCAAGTGCCGCTTCAGGTAATAGAGCCACAGGCGGTACGTCGTATCGGGCGTCGCACACGTCCTCTTCTTCATTCGTGCACGCGGCATCAATCGCAACGAGGGCATCCGCCAAAGTGCCAAGCGATTCTTTCGTATCTCCCATGCCGGTCATGCAAAGAACGCCGTTTGATGCCGTCATTTCGGGCTCGATACCGAAGGCGCGCAAAGCGGCGGCGAGATCCGCAGCCGTCATGGAAGTACCGCTTGTACAAACGTATATCTTACTGCGATCGTAGGCGAAAACGACGTCGGGTTTCCCATCCCCGTGATACGGGATAGAGAGATGTGCGAGACCTTTCATCTTTTCGTCAAACATATCGAGCGCCGACGCCCAATCGGTGAACAGTTCCGGCTTCTCCGTGAGAATCCTTACGCATCCGTCGATCGACGCCATAAGAAGATAGGACGGACTGCTCGTCTCAAAGACGGACAGCTGATGAGAAAGTCGATCAAAATCGACAAAATCGTCCCGTGCGTGGAGAACAGCCGTCTGCGTGAGAGACGGGAGCGTTTTGTGTACGCTCTGTACCACTATGTCCGCACCCGCGGCAACCGCACCGCCCGTAAAGTACGGCGACAGGGACAGATGCGCCCCGTGTGCTTCATCGACAAAGAGCGGCACGCCCGCCGCGTGCGTGATCGCGGCTATAGATGCGATATCGGAAATCACACCCTCGTAGGTAGGCGATGTGAGAATGACGAGGCGAATCTCCGGATGCGCCCGAAGTGCCTCCTGTACCGCTTTCGGCGGAATTGACGCATACACACCCGTTTTCTCCTCGCGCGGCGGCATAAGATAGACGGGGCGAAGACCGCACAATTCCACGGCATGATATACCGATTTATGAGAGAATCGGCTCATAAGCACGCTGTCCCCGCGCTTCGTGAGAGCACGGATGGCGGAGAGGATTCCGCCCGAGGAACCGTTCACGAGATAATACGAGCGCTCTGCGCCCCAAAGTGCGGCGGCACGCTCCATTGCGTCTTTCAAAATTCCCTCGGCGCCGTGGAGATTGTCAAAGCCGTCGATCTCGGTGATATCGTGTCTGAGAGACAATCCTTCGAGATACCTCGCGCATGCAGGATTTCGTTTATGCCCCGGCATATGCATAGGGACGGTACCGCTATCCGCATTCTCACGGAGAAGCGTGAAAAGATCCGGTCCGTTTTTATTCATCGGCTTACACCTCCTTTGTATTTTTATCTTCATATGTTTCGTTCATTTTTGGCGCAGGCATGGTGCGCTTTGCCCAATGAATCTCGGTTTTTTTTGTAAATTTTGCCGTTCTGCACAAAAAACGACAGATTCGCTCTTTACAAAAGCCGCCGTCAGGTGTATAATAGTATCATAAAATCAAAGAGACAACGGCGCTCTCAAGGAGGTTATCTTATGCACAAAATCATTACCATCACACGTCAGTACGGAAGCGGCGGGCACGCAGTCGGCGAAAAGCTGGCCGAAATGCTGGGCATCAAATGCTATGACCGCGATCTGATCACCATGGCCGCCGAAAAAAGCGGCATGAGCGAAGAAGCACTCGGAAACGTCGATGAGAAAGCGGCAAGCAGCCTTCTGTACACGCTCGTTATGGGTTCAAATATGTACCACAGCACGGTCGATCAGTTCAACGTACCGATCAACGATAAGCTCTTTTGCCTGCAATCCGACATCATCCGCGAGATTGCCGAAAAGGAAGACTGCATCATCGTCGGTCGCTGTGCGGACTACGTATTGGCAGAGCACAAGGCGTGCATCAAGGTGTTCATCTACGGCGATTTTGATCGCCGCGTGCAGACCGTCGCAAAACAGAAGGGTATCAGCGAAAGCGAGGCGCGCGATCTGGTCATGAAGAACGATAAGCGCCGCGCCAATTACTACAACTACTATTCCGGCCACAAATGGGGCAAAATTGAAAACTACGATCTCGCCATCTCCACCGACCATATCGGCGTGGACGGTGCGGCAAAAATCATTGCCGAGTTTGCAAAGATCGCCTACCCCAACCCTTGAGCCAAACAAAAGAAAACGGATGTCGAAAAGCGGCATCCGTTATTTTTTTCCATTCAGTTTATACATCCACGTACCGAAATAGAATTTCGGAAGCTGCATCATGCGACCGATGCGACGGGGTTCTTTAAGAAGACGGTAAAACCACTCAAGACCGAGGCGAATGAATAAAGCAGGTGCGCGTTTGACCGTTCCGGCATACACGTCAAGAGAACCGCCAAGTCCGAGAAAGATACGGACACGGGGCATCCGATCGCGATTTTCAATGATCCACTTTTCCTGAAGCGGCGCACCGAGACAGACGAACAAAATCTCTGCGCCCGACGCGTTGATTTTTTCGATAACGGTATCGTTCGCACTGCCTGTTTTCTCAAAATATCCGTCACCCGTACCCACTATCGGAAGATTCGCAATCTCTCCACGGAGCTTGTCCGCCGCCATTTCGGCAACGCCGGGCTTTCCGCCGAGAAGATAGACAGGAATTTTGTCCTCCGCCGCGAAGGCGAGAACTTCACGTCCGAGTTCCACGCCGGCGACCTTCCCCTTTAAAGGTGTCCCCAGAATACGCGCAGCTTTCACCACGCCGATTCCGTCCGGAATCGTGAGCGTCGATGCGTTCACAACGGGATAAAGAGAGGGATCGTCGATACATGCCTGAACGATTTCGGAATTCGGTGTAAACACCGTCTCCGTCCGTCCTTGAGATACCGATTCCCTCAGGCGCATAGCGGCTTCAGCGAGGGTTACATTGTCAAAACAAACACCGCGGACGTTTATTTTCGTCCGAGTATCCGGCATCATGGATTACGCGTCCGCCTTGGCAGTGAGAAACTCGACGATATCGCCTACGGTAACAAACTTATGAATTTCGTCATCCGTGATCTCAATATCAAACTTCTCCTCGCAAAGGAGAACGAGATCCGCAAGCTCCAGAGAGTTTACGCCGAGATCGTTTACAAGTTCTGCCGTGGGGGTGATATCCTCGGGGTTTACGGAAAGCTCCTCAACGAGCAGATTCTTTACTTTATCAAACATACAATACTCCTTCTGCCGAAAAGATCGGCATATTTACTGTCATAAAAATTCGGGATGCAAACGTATTGCATCCGTGAACATCACTACTATTATAAAATGTGAGGGTATATTTGTCAAGGTTTTTTTCTGACTTCCCCTCACGCCCGAAAAAAAACAACCCGCCAGCCTCTTGCTATTTCCTCGCGCATCATATATAATGTCAGTACAGTATATTCTTTATGCCTACCGAAAAGAATACGTCTCCCAAAACGGAGGATTTACTATGTCAGATGCGAAAGTCAAAGCCGCGAAAAAGCAGAAAATGCTCGTTGCCATCGCCGTCGTTTCCGCGCTCGGTCTTTTGAGCGCGGCTTTACTCACACTTCCCCATTGGCTTATTCCCGAGAGTGCAAAAGCCGATCCCGCCGTTATGCTGTCCGACAAAACTGAGCGCTTCTTTTTCTATAAGCCGGATTACGACCTCGATATTGATGCGGACCCGTATTATGCCGAGCTTGATCGGTACGTCCGTATAAAACGCGGCGGCGAGGAGATCGCCGTCACCGACGGAGATTTTTCCGCGTGGGGCGAGTCTGTCGAGCTTTTCGGCCGCTACTTTACCGCCGCCACCTACGGAGACGCAGAAGCGTATAATTCCCTTTTTACAGAAAATTACTACCGCACCGTATGCCCGTATGACTCTTTTGCGCCGCAAAGAATTTACGGAATCACCGTGGAAGAACTGAGCACCGAGGAAACGTCGGGCGGCACGAAATACGTTTATAACGTCACGTATGCAATCAGCCATAACGACGGCACGTTCCGCGCCGATATGGATTCCGACGCATTCAAAACGCTCATCTTCACGCTCGTGTCGGAAGATGGTACTTTAAAAATCGACAGTATCGGCTACTACCGCCAAAAATAAAAAATCCCGTCCGCATTTCTTTTGAAGTGCGGACGGTTTTTATTTGCTGCATATTTTTTACATAAGCGACGCATACTCTAAAAACACAACACGTTTGAGGAGACCGCCTATGCACATCGCCATGCTCGATCTGATGCCGTTGCTCTGGGGACTTTGTATTCTCATCTCGGCCGCACTTTTCTGCCTTGGGGATTACGCCGCACCTGCCCGCATCGTTCCCGCCGCCGCCTTTGCGCTGGTATTCCACTTTATCGAAAAACCGCCCCGCCTGCAGGTCGCGCTTTTCGCCGTACTGTATGTGATCTGTGCGCTCGTTTACGCAGTTCTTTGCCGTCTCGCCCGGCGTGCCGCCGAAAAGAAGCGTGCACACTTCTCCGGGCAATCGCAGGATGCAAAAAACGCGACAAATTTCCCAAAACCTATTGACAGGCTTTCGGGAGAGTGATATAATCACTATTGACAACCAAATAACAGGCTGTGACGAAGACGGCGGAAAAGAGTTCCCCACAGAGAGTCGGTGGTTGGTGAAAACCGACGGTGCGCTTTTTAAACGCTTATCCCTTCCGAGCCGGAAACACGAACGCAAATCGCAAGTAGAGTTTCCCGTGCATGCTACGTCAGTGCATAGGACTTGATGGAGTCCGAGAGAGGCACCGTTATCGGTGCAATTTGAGTGGTACCGCGGATATTGTTTTTACAGATCCGTCTCAAAGAAATTCTTTGAGACGGTTTTTTTATTCCCGATTTATATATCGGATTTTCAGGAGGCTGTTATGCAGACATCTACCATGAACAAACTCGGAGAGATCGGCGCACGTATCAGAGAAATGCGTGAGATCGCAGGATTCACCGCAGCCGAGATGGCGACAAAGGCAGAAGTCTCCGCCGAGGACTATATGCGCTACGAGGCGGGCGAGACCGACTTCCCTTTTACGTTTTTACATAAGTGCGCACAGATCTTCGACATCGAGATCACCGATATTCTCGAGGGACGCAGTGCGAACCTTTCCTCCTACACCGTTACGCGTAAAGGCCAGGGCGCCAAGACTGCCCAAGAAGACGGCATCGAGATTGCGGATCTCGCACCGATGTTCCGAGACAAGCTGGCAGAGCCGTACTGGGTGCGCTACGAATATTCCGAAGCACTGCAGAACGCGCCCATCCACTGCGTAAAGCACGCAGGGCAGGAATTCGACCTCGTTTTAAAGGGTCAGCTGAAGGTGCAGGTCGGCTCGCACGTGGAAATTCTGAACGAGGGCGACAGCATTTTCTATAACTCCTCCACTCCGCACGGCATGATCGCCATCGGCGGTCAGGAATGCGTATTCCTCGCCATGGTCATGAGCGGTGAGACGAGCGCCGACAACGTGATCCATCCCGGCTACATCTCCGCGCCCAAAGCGGAAAAGCTGGTCATCGAAGATTTCATAAAGACGACAGAGGACAAAAACGGTCTTCTCAAAACGATTGATTTCGTAAACGAGGACAAGTTCAATTTTGCTTTCGACGTCGTTGACACGCTCGGCCGTCAGAAGCCCGACGAGCTTGCTATGATCCATCTCGACAAAAACAAGGTCGAGCACCGCTTTACGTTCGCCGACGTTAAACGCGCATCTTCTCAGTGCGCCAACTATTTCACCTCCCTCGGCATCAAGCGCGGCGACCGCGTTATGCTTGTATTGAAACGGCATTATCAGTTCTGGTTTGCGATCCTCGGTCTTCATAAACTGGGCGCTATCGCCATCCCCGCAACGAATCAGCTTCACGAGCACGATTTCACCTACCGCTTTGACGCGGCGGGCGTATCTGCCATCCTCTGCACCGCTGACGGCGACACCTCAGCGGAAGTGGATAAGGCATGCCTCCAGTGTCCCTCCGTCAAAACCAAGATCATGGTGGGCGGCAAGCGCGACGGCTGGCACGATTTTGATCTGGAATATCCGCTCTTCACGGGCAAGTTTGACCGTACAGAGGATGCCCCCGCGGGCGATGATTCCATGCTCATGTTCTTCACCTCCGGCACGACCGGCTATCCGAAGATTGCTGAGCATTCGTACAAGTATCCCCTCGGCCACTACATCACCGCACACTACTGGCATAACATCCAGCCGGGCGGGCTGCACCTGACGATCTCCGACACCGGCTGGGGCAAGGCGCTCTGGGGAAAGCTGTACGGTCAGTGGATGTGCGAGGCGGGCGTCTTCGTGTACGATTTCGACCGTTTCAACGCAGCGGACATCCTGCCGCTCTTTAAAGAGTACAACATCACCACGTTCTGCGCACCGCCGACTATGTACCGCATGCTGATCAAAGAGGACATCTCAAAATACGATCTCACCTCGATCCGCTATGCGACGACCGCCGGTGAGGCACTCAACCCCGAGGTGTTCAAGCAGTTCAAGGAGCAGACGGGGCTTTGCATCATGGAAGGCTTCGGCCAAACGGAGACTACCCTCTCCATCGCCAATCTCGTGGGCGATTCCTCAAAGATCGGCTCCATGGGCAAGCCGACACCCCTTTACGACATTGATCTGGTTGACGCGGACGGAAATCCCGTACCGGACGGCGAAAACGGCGAAATCGTTATCCGCACAAGCGGCGACAAGTTGCCCGTCGGTCTCTTCAAGGGATACTACAAGGACCCCGAAAAAACAGCCGAGGTCTGGCACGACGGCCTCTATCATACCCGCGATCTCGCATGGCGGGACGAAGACGGCTTCCTCTGGTACGTCGGACGCGCGGACGACGTCATCAAATCCTCCGGCTACCGCATCGGTCCCTTTGAAATCGAATCGGTCATCATGGAGCTGCCCTACGTTCTCGAGTGCGGCGTCTCCGCCGCTCCCGACGAGGTGCGCGGTCAGGTCGTCAAGGCGAGCATCGTTCTGACGAAGGGTACCGTGCCGACGGACGAACTGAAAAAAGAGATTCAGGAGTACGTCAAAAAGCAGACCGCACCGTACAAATATCCCCGTATCGTCGTGTTCCGCGACGAACTTCCGAAGACGATCAGCGGCAAGATCCAGAGAAACAAGCTCTGATCGGTACGGCAGATCAGAAAAACGGCCTCCCCCTTTCAAAAAATATCCCCCAATTTCGCGGTTTTCTCTTGACAGAAACCGCCGGATATGGTATAATCCTTGGAGAAAAGCGATGACGAAGAGGATCGGTCGATTCGTCTGTACAGAGAAGTGGCGGTTGGTGCAAGCCACAGCAGACGGCCTCCGAATTTGTAGCTTCTGAGCCGGGAAGAAGAAAGCGATCCGCAAGTAGAACTTCCACGTGACTGCCGCGTCAGTGCATAGGACTTGATAGAGTCCAAGAGTGGTGCCGTTTTACGGCGCAATTTGAGTGGTACCGCGGGTGAATTGATTTTTCGCTCGTCTCAAGGATTACATCTTGGGACGGGCTTTTTTCGTCCCGGTAATTAAGGAGATCACATGAAACAGGGAATCAAAGGACTGGATTATAAGATCCTCGAGATGGCGGGACGAATCCGCGATCTGAGAGAAATCGAAGGTCTCACCACTGCCGAAATGGCAAAGAAAACCAACGTCCCCGAGGCGGAATATATTGCCTGCGAGAACGGCGAGAGCGAATTCACATTTGCGTTTATCTACCGCTGTGCGCTCGCCTTCAACGTGGACGTTACCGATATTATCGAGGGTAAGAGCCCGACGCTCAAAACCTATACGCTCACCCGCAAAGGCGGCGGTCAGCAGATCGAGGAAGCCCACGGCATGGTGTACTACAACCTTGCCTCCGCTTTCAAAAACAGAATCGCCGAGCCTTTGTACGTGCGCCTCGCATATGACGAGGAGGCTACCCACAAGGACATCGAAATGACAACCCACGAGGGTCAGGAATGCGATATCGTTCTGAAGGGCTCGCTCCGCATTCAGATCGGCGAGCATAAAGAGACGCTCCACGCGGGAGACAGCATCTACTACGACTCCTCCATTCCGCACGGCATGATCGCCGTGGACGGCGAGGACTGCCTTTTCTATGCGATCGTACTGAATCCGGACGGAGCGGAAATCCCCGAGTTTGCCATCGCGGCAAAAGAACCGGCAAAACAGGCGAAGCGCGTAGACGAACAAAGTGCCGAGCGTATTTACAATCGCTTCATAGACGTAGCCGAGGACGAAAACGGCTCGCCCACCTCGATCGCGTTCAAGAACACGGAAAACTTCAACTTCGCGTTCGATATCGTGGACGCTCTCGGCAAAACGAAGCCGGATAAGACCGCGATGTACTATCTCTCCGGCGACAAGACGTTTGAGCACCGCTTCACCTTCTCCGAGATCGCAAAGGAATCCGCACGCTGTGCGAACTATTTCAAGGCACTCGGCGTAAAGAAGGGCGATCGCGTACTGCTCATTCTCAAACGCCATTATCAGTTCTGGATGGCTATGCTCGGACTCAACAAACTGGGCGCAGTTGCAATCCTCGGCCCGAACCAGCTCCTCGAGCACGATCTCGAGTACCGCTTCTCGCACTCCGGTGCTACCACGGTCATCTGCACTGCGGACGGCGACGTGGCGCATCAGGTGGAGCTGGCAGCCGCCAAATGCCCCTCCGTTGTTAACAAGATTATTGTCAACGGCACGCGCGACGGCTGGCGCTCCTTTGACGAAGAATCGAAGCTGTACTCCAGCCATTACGAACGCACGGAGGATGCACCGGGCGGCGACGATCCGCTCCTCGCCTTCTTCACCTCCGGTACGACCGGCTATCCGAAAATGGCGGTACATAACCACAAATACCCGCTCGGACATTTCCACACGGCAAAATATTGGCACTGTGTAAATCCCGAGGGACTGCACTTCACGATCTCCGATACCGGCTGGGCAAAATCCATGTGGGGTAAGCTGTACGGACAGTGGCTGTGCGAGGGTGCTACCTTCGTCTACGATTTCGATCGGTTTGACGCCGCCGAGATTCTGCCTCTCTTCGAGAAGTACAGCATCACCACCTTCTGTGCACCGCCCACCATGTACCGCATGCTGATCAAAGAAGATCTGACAAAGTACAACTACACCTCCCTCGAGCACGCCTCCACCGCAGGCGAGGCTTTGAACCCCGAGGTATTCAAGCAGTTTGAATCCGCCACCGGCCTTCAAATTATGGAGGGATTCGGCCAAACGGAAACAACTTGCCTTCTCGGCAATCTTGCCGGTGCCGGCCACAAGGTCGGCTCGATGGGCAAGCCCTGCCCCATTTACGACATCCATCTCCTTGACGCGGACGGCAACGACGTCGGCGACGGTGAGACCGGCGAAATCTGCATCCGCGTGGCGGACGGCGTACCGCCCGGACTGTTCACCGGCTACTACAACGATCCCGCGAAGACTTCCGAGGTCTGGCACGACGGCTACTACCACACCTGTGATCTCGCATGGCGTGATGAGGACGGATTCTACTGGTACGTCAGCCGCATCGATGACGTTATCAAGTCCTCCGGCTACCGCATTGGGCCGTTTGAGATCGAATCGGTGATTATGGAGCTTCCGTACGTTCTGGAATGCGGCGTCTCCGCAGAACCGGATGAGGTACGCGGTCAGGTCGTAAAAGCAAGCATCGTTCTGACGAAGGGTACCGAAGGCACGGAGGAACTCAAAAAAGAGATCCAGAAATACGTCAAAGCGCACACCGCGCCGTACAAGTATCCCCGTATCGTGGTGTTCAAGGATGAGCTTCCGAAGACCACGAGCGGCAAGATCATCAGAAGCAAATTATAACCATGGAATTTAAACGAGTTACACTGTTCGCCGGGCATTACGGCTCCGGCAAAACGAACATCGCCGTAAACTACGCGATCGCGATGCGTAAGGCGGGACTCCCCGTCTCTATCGCCGATCTCGACATCGTCAATCCCTATTTCCGCACGAAAGACAGCGCCGACCGCCTCGCCGAGGCAGGGATCCGGCTGATCTCCTCACAGTTTGCCAACTCGAATGTGGATACGCCCGCCTTGCCGGGCGAGATCTACGCGATCACCGACGACAGATCCACCTACGCCGTCATGGACGTGGGCGGGGATGATCGCGGTGCTCTGGCGCTTGGCAGATACGCCCCCGCGATCGTCGAGGAAAACGCGTACGAGATGCTGTTTGTGGTAAACGCGTACCGACCGCTCACGAGAACGCCCGAAGAAGCCTTCGAGGTTATGCGCGAGGTCGAGGCGGCAGGCAAAATCCCCTTCACCGCGATCGTAAACAATTCAAACGTCGGTAGGGATACCACCGCCGACGACGTGCTCCAAACCGTGCCCTTTATGGAAGAACTCTCCCGCCTTACGGGACTTCCCGTGAAGATGACCGCCGTACGCGAGGATCTTACCGAGGAACTTTCCCGAAGGATTGACAACCTTTTCCCGCTTACTCTCCAGAAAAAATACACCTGGGCCTAAGATACATTGAGAAACCACACCCAACAAGGAGGAAAACATATGGCAAAGCTGACCTTCAAAACCGATCTCTGTAAGGGATGCGGACTGTGCGTAGGCGCGTGTCCGAAAAACCTTCTGGTGATCGCAAAAGACAAGATCAACAAAAAAGGATACCATCCGGCAGAGATGACCGATGCCGAAAAGTGCATCGCCTGTGCGTTCTGCGCCACCATGTGCCCGGACTGCATCATCACCATCGAAAAATAATTTCAGAATTTCATATCGAGAGGAGAATGTCCGCCAATGAGCGGACCGTATGGAACTATGGCAGAAAAAGTTCTTATGAAAGGTAACGAAGCGATCGCGGAAGCCGCCATTCTCGCAGGCTGCCGTCACTACTTCGGTTATCCCATCACGCCGCAGACGGAAGTCGCCGCATACATGGCAAAACGTATGCCCAAAATCGGCGGCACGTTTTTGCAGGCGGAGAGTGAAATCGCCGCTATCAACATGGTAATGGGCGTGGCCTCCACCGGACGCCGCACCATGACCTCGTCCTCGAGCCCCGGAATCTCGCTGAAGGCAGAGGGACTTTCCTACCTCGCCGGCTGTGATCTTCCCGCCCTCGTTGTAAACGTAGAGCGCGGCGGCCCCGGCCTCGGCGGTATCCAGCCTTCCCAGTCCGACTATTTCCAGGCTACGCGCGGCGCCGCACACGGCGACTTCCGCATGATCGTTCTTGCGCCCGCCTCCGTGCAGGAGATGGCCGACCTCACCATGCACGGCTTTGATCTGGCTGACAAGTACCGCATGACCAGCATGATTCTGGCAGACGGTACGATGGGCCAGATGATGGAGCCCGTGTCCCTCGAAGCACCCGAGGTTAAAACCTATGACAAATCCTGGGCTGTAACGGGTACTGACTGTAAACGCACCCACAATATCGTAAACTCTCTCTACCTCGTTCCCGAGGATCTGGAAAGAACGAACTTTGAACGCTACGAGCGCTATCGCACCATTGAGGAAAACGAAGTCATGTACGAAGAGTTCATGATGGAGGATGCCGAGATCTGCATCGCTGCATTCGGCGTTGCCGCACGCGTTTCAAAGAATGCGATCATGGCCGCCCGTGCCGAGGGCATCAAGGTCGGTATGATCCGTCCGATCACCCTGTGGCCGTTCCCGAAGGCAGCATTCAAGAAAGCCGCCGAGCACGTAAACACGTTCATCTCCGTAGAGCTCTCGATGGGTCAGATGATCGAGGACGTACGCCTCTCCATCGAGTGCGCACGCCCCGTCGTTCTGTGTAACCGCGCAGGCGGTATGATCCCTTCCCCCGAAGAAGTTCTTAAGAAAATCAAAGAAGTGAATGGAGGTATGACGAAATGACCGTCTTTGATAAACCGAAATCCCTGACCGATGCGCCGCTTCACTACTGCCCCGGCTGTACGCACGGCATCATCCACCGCCTTGTTGCTGAAGCAATCGACGAGCTCGGCATCGAAGGCCGCACCATCGGCATCGCACCCGTCGGCTGCTCCGTTATGGCGTATAACTATTTCACCGTCGATATGGTTCAGGCGGCACACGGCCGCGCACCGGCTGTTGCTACCGGCGTAAAGCGCGCCGACCCGTCGAAAATCGTATTCACCTACCAGGGCGACGGCGACCTTGCCTCCATCGGTACATGCGAGACGGTGCACGCCGCTGCACGCGGTGAGAATATCACCATCATCTTCGTCAACAACGCTATTTACGGCATGACCGGCGGTCAGATGGCACCCACCTCTCTGCCCGGTCAGATCACGCAGACCTCGCCCTACGGACGCGACGTTAATACGCAGGGTTATCCCGTAAAGGTTTGCGAGATGCTCTCTCAGCTGGACGGCGCAGGCTATCTTGAACGCGTGGCAGTCAACAACGTAAAGAACATCAAAAACGCAAAGAAAGCGATTCTCAAAGCGTTCAAGAACCAGGTAGAAGGCAAGGGATTCTCTCTCATTGAGGTTGTATCCACCTGCCCGACCAACTGGGGTCTTACGCCCGAGAAGGCACTTGAATGGCTGAATGACAATATGCTGCCCTACTATCCCTTGGGCGTATATAAAGATAAATTCGCAGAGGAGGCGGCAAAATGACAACCCAGATTCTGATTGCAGGATTCGGCGGACAGGGCGTTTTGTTCTCCGGTAAATTTCTCGCATACAAGGCGATGATGGAAGAGCGCGAGGTCAGCTGGCTTCCCTCTTACGGCCCCGAAATGCGCGGCGGCACGGCAAACTGCAGTGTCATCGTGTCCGACGCACCGGTAGGCTCCCCGATCGTAACGAAGCCCGACGTACTGATTGCTATGAACCTCCCCTCTCTCGACAAATATGAGAACGCGGTTGCTCCCGGCGGCATTATCATCGTGGATTCCACCCTGATCGCCCGCAAGGTTGAGCGCACCGACGTCGCCGTCTACTACATCCCCGCTACGCAGATGGCATCGGATGAGGGCATCACCACGCTCGCGAACATGATCATCCTCGGCAAGCTGATCCGCGTATGCGACGCGGTATCCGGCGACAACCTGGAAGCCGCCCTCAAGAAGGTCGTTTCCGCCCGCCGTGCCGATATGCTGGATCTCAACAAGAAGGCGATCGAACTCGGCTTCAACTACGCCGACTAAACCGAAAGGAACATAGTTATGCTGGATATTAAAATCACAAAAACCGAAACCCCGCTCGAAAAGCCCCAGAAAGGCGCCGCGCTCGGCTTCGGTAAGATCTTCACCGATCATATGTTTATCATGGAGTACAACCGCACCGAGGGCTGGCACGATGCACGCATCGTACCCTTCGGAAGACTCTCCATGCATCCCGCGGCTACCGTCTTCCACTACGGCTCCGAGATTTTCGAGGGTCTGAAGGCATACCGCCGTCCCGACGGCGGCGTACAGATGTTCCGCCCGCTCGAGAATATCCGCCGTATGAACAACTCCGCAGAGCGTATCCGTCTTCCCCAGATTGACGAGGAACTCGGACTCAAAATTCTCGAGACATTCGTGAAGGTTGAAGAGGATTGGGTTCCCTCTGAGCCCGGCACCTCTCTCTACCTCCGTCCGTTCCTCTTCGGTAATGACGAGACCTTGGGCGTTCACTCGATCAACAACGCTATGTTCGTTCTGATCGCCTCCCCCGTCGGCAGTTATTACGCCGAGGGCATCAACCCCGTCAAGATCATGATCGAAGCAGACGACGTACGCGCCGTACGCGGCGGTACCGGCTACGCGAAGTGTGGCGGTAACTACGCCGCTTCCAACCGCGCCGGCGAGAACGCTGAGAAACTTGGCTTCTCTCAGGTTCTGTGGCTGGACGGCGTGGAGCGCAAGTACATCGAGGAAGTAGGCGCGATGAACGTTATGTTCCGCTTCGGCGATGAGATCGCCACGCCTATGCTTACCGGCTCCATTCTGCCCGGCATCACCCGTAAGTCCTGCATCGAACTGCTCCGCAGTGAAGGTTGGACGGTAAACGAGCGTCTCATCAGCATTGACGAGCTCGAAGAAGCGCTCAAAAACGGCACTCTCACCGAGGCGTGGGGCTGCGGCACCGCAGCCGTTGTCTCCCCGATCGGCCAGCTGTTCTACAAGGGCGAAGGCTTCACGGTCGGAAACGGCGGTATCGGCGAAGTAACCCAGAAGCTGTATGACACCCTCACCTCTATCCAGTGGGGCAAGGCCGAGGATCCGTTCGGCTGGACGTACAAGATCTGATTTCTTTCAAAACACCGGGAGGTACGGCAAAAAACTTTGCCGTACCTCTTGACTTTTTTTCTCCGGTTTGTTATAATAGTAAATCATATGTGAAATGCGATGACGGAATTACGTCCCGATACGAGAGCGAAGAGAGTCGGCGGTTGGTGTAAGCCGATATGTCCTGTCGGGGTGCGGCCTCATTCCTGAGCAGAGTTTCTGAAAGCTATTTGCAATAGGAAACTACGGATGCCCCGTTACCATGGCTGAGGACTTGTTTGAGTCCTGAATGAGTGATTCCCTTCCCCGGGAATAAATAGGGTGGTACCACGGATTGTATATTCGTCCCTGAGATAATATATCTCGGGGACTTTTTTTGTAGCTCCGAAGACAAAGTTTGTAAGATCGAAAGGATCATAACGATGAGAAAGATTACCGTAGCCGACATGACCATGGCGCAGGACACCGCCGACACCTCCCTCACGTTCCGTGAGAAAACGGAGATCGCCCGCTGTCTTGACAGAATGTGCGCCGATATTATTGAATTTGCGCCAATCGTGAACGAAAAAACCGATTCGCTTCTCATCCGCACAGTAGCACCGCTTCTCAAAAACAGCGTCATCTCCCAGCGGACGGGATACGACGAGGCCTCGGTAGATCTCGCGTGGAGTGCCGTATCTTTGGCTGAGCATGCACGACTCTCCGTCGCCTTCCCCGTAGCCGCGGCACAGATGGAATTCGTCTGCCATATGAAGCCCGCCGCCGTTCTCAAAGCGATTCCCCAGATGATCAGAAAAGCGAAATCCTATACGGCGGACGTAGAATTCCGTGCGGTCGATGCAACCCGCGCTGAATACGCCTTTCTTACCGAGGCAGTGAGCGCCGCGATTGAAGCCGGTGCTTCTACCGTTACCGTATGCGATACTGCATCTCTTTTCATGCCTGACGAAATGGCAGACTTTATAACGAAACTCAAAACAGATATTCCCGCACTCGACGGCGTATCTCTGGGCGTGGAGTGCAACAACGGCCTCGGCGTGGCTCTCGCTTCTGCCATCGCCGCTATGAAAGCCGGCGCTGACGAGATCAAATGCGCCGCCGGCAATCATACTATGCCAAGCGAAGCCCAGATCGTATCCCTCTTCAAAAACCGCGGCGATTCTCTCGGCGTAACGGTAGGCCTCAATACCGCCGAGATCACCCGCATCACGACGCAGATCGAATGGATCGAAAGCGGAAAGAAAGCCGAAGAAGCACCGATCAAGAAGATCGAGAAAGCGCTGTCCACTGACAGTGTCTCCCTCGACAAGAACGCGGGCATCACCGCTGTGACCGCCGCCGTCCGTACGCTCGGCTACGACCTCTCCGAAGAGGATACGGCAAAAGTGTTCGAAGCGTTCACGCGTATCGCCGCCAAAAAGCCGATCGGCACGAAGGATCTCGAAGCGATCGTTGCGACTACTGCTCTGCAGGTTCCGCCTACCTATAAGCTCGTAAGTTACGTTGTGAACAACGGCAACATCATCTCCTCGACGGCACAAATCGTTCTGGAGAAGGCGGGGCGCGAGCTCTCGGGCGTGTGCATCGGCGACGGTCCGATCGACGCGGCCTTCCTTGCCATTGAGCAGATTATCGGCCACCACTACGAGCTCGACGAATTCCGCATTCAGGCGGTAACCGAGGGACGCGAGGCCGTAGGATCGGCACTCGTTAAGCTCCGCGCAAACGGCAAGCTGTATTCCGGCAACGGTATCTCCACTGACATCATCGGTGCGAGCATCGCAGCGTATCTGAACGCCCTTAACAAGATCGTATACGAAGAAGCGTAAGAGAGGATTCCCCCATGAAACTTTCTTTTTCGACCAAGGGATGGCACGGTCATTCCTTTGACGATTTCTGCCGCATCGCGGAGGATCTCCGCTTTGCCGGCATTGAACTGCACAACATTACGAAATCCGCATTCACCGAAAACGGCGGCCCATTCAGTGCCGCGAATGCGCCCGCCACGATCCGTGCGCTTATCGACCGTCAGCTCACCCTGCCTTGCATCGACTCCGTCTGCGACATCGCCGACGAGAGTGATCCCGACGGAAACTTCCAGGAGATCGTTGGATGCATCGAAGCGGCACGCAATCTCCATATTTCCTACGTGCGGGTACACGCCTACGAGCACACCTCCGGTGCCTGTGATATGGATAGGATCACCGACTGCCTCGCTCGCGCGCTTGAGAAAGCCGAAGAAAACGGCATCACTCTGCTCGTGGAGACAGTAGGCGTTTTCGCCGACACAAAAAAGCTGCGCGATACGCTCAACTATTTTGCTTCCGATTATCTGGCGGCGCTTTGGGATATCCATTACACCTACCGCGTGGCAGGCGAATCCCCCGAGAAGACGATCGAAAACCTCGGTGCGTACGTAAAGCACGTTCATTTGAAGGATTCCGCCGAAACGGAAAACGGCGTAGAATACCGACTCATCGGCGAGGGCACCTTGCCGATCGAGGAACTTATGATGGCACTGCGCTCCGTCAACTACGACGGATTCCTCTCCCTTGAGTGGGACCCCAAGTGGATGCCCGAGATCGACGATATGGAGATCATTTTCTCCCACTTCGTCAGCACGATGAGCCGTTTTGCGGACACCTCCCGCGCGGAGACAGTCTACTACGAGAACCGCACGCACACGGGCAAATTCCTCTGGAAAAAGGACGCGCTCATCGAAAAGACGTTCTCCGAGGTGCTCGACCGCATGGCGGAGGAATTCCCCGATCAGCTCGCATTCAAATTTACTACGCTTGACTATACCCGCACCTACGCCCAGTTCCGCGACGACGTCGACACGTTTGCCCGCGCGCTTCTGGCGCTCGGTGTGAAGGCAGGCTCGCACGTGGCCGTATGGGCAACGAATCTGCCCCAGTGGTACATCGCTTTCTGGGCGACGACCAAGATCGGTGCGGTGCTCGTTACGGTAAACACAGCGTATAAGATCCACGAGCTCGAATACCTGCTCCGTCAGTCCGACACGCACACGCTCGTGATGATTGAAAACTACCGCGACTCGAACTACAAGGAGATCGTAGCCGAGCTTTGCCCCGAGCTTGCCGAAACGAAAACGGGCAAGCCGCTTCACGCACACCGTCTTCCCTTCCTCAGAAACGTCATTACGGTCGGCTTCTCGATGCCGGGTGCTATGACATGGGAAGAGGCGCTCGCTCGCTCGCGCGAGGTTCCCGTTGAAGAGGTATGGCGCCGTGCCGCTATGGTAAACGTGCACGACGTCTGCAATATGCAGTACACCTCCGGCACGACCGGATTCCCGAAAGGCGTTATGCTGACGCACTACAACACCGTCAACAACGGCAAGTGCATCGGTGACCGCATGGATCTATCCACGGCGGACCGTATGATGATTCAGGTGCCGATGTTCCACTGCTTCGGCATGGTACTGGCGATGACCGCGACGATGACGCACGGCGGCACACTCTACCCGATCCCCTACTTCTCACCAAAGCCGTCCCTCGCCTGCATCAATCAAGAACACATCACCGCTTTCCACGGCGTGCCTACAATGTTCATCGCCCTTCTCGAGCACGAGGACTTCGAGAAAACGGATTTCTCCTATATGCGCACCGGCATCATGGCGGGAAGCCCCTGCCCCATCTCCGTTATGCAGGACGTCGTAAACAAGATGAATATGAAGGAGATCACGATTGTATACGGACAGACGGAAGCCTCACCCGGATGTACGATGAGTTCCACGGACGATCCCCTGGAAGTGCGCGTCGGCACAGTCGGCCGTGCGCTTCCCGAGATCGAATGTAAGATCGTCGATCCCGAAACGGGTGAAGAAGTCCCCGTGGGCGTAAACGGCGAATTCGTCGCACGCGGCTACAATATCATGAAGGGCTATTACAAAATGCCCAAGGCGACTGCCGCCGCCATCGATAAGGATGGCTGGCTCCACACGGGCGATCTTGCCGCGAAGACCGAGGACGGCAACTACCGCATCACGGGTCGTCTCAAGGACATGATCATCCGCGGCGGTGAGAACATCTATCCGAAGGAGATCGAGGAATTCATCTACACGCATCCGAAGGTGAAGGACGTGCAAGTCATCGGCGTACCGGACGAACAGTACGGCGAAGAGATCATGGCGTGCATCATCTTAAAGGAAAACGAGACGATGACGGTGGATGAGATGAAAAAATACATTCTCGATCACATGGCGAAGCATAAGGTTCCGAAATACGTAGATTTCGTGGACAGCTTCCCGATGAACGCCGCCGGCAAGATTCAGAAATTCAAAATGCGCGAGGAAGCCGTGAAAAAGCTGAATCTCCAGAAAGCCGCCAATATCGTTACCGCATAAAATCGCATAAAAAAGGAGTTACGGAAAATCCGCAACTCCTTTTCGTTTTAGCGTTTTGTTTCTTCCACAGCGCGCAGATAGAGCTCTTCCATCTGCCGTGTCATACCGGCCGCGGTAAACTTCTTCTCATACGCCTCGCGGGCGCCCTTTGAAAGTCTTGCGAGAAGCGCGGGATCACCGGCGATCCGACGGATTGCCTCCGCCAGTGCTTTGGGATCCTTCTGCGGAACGATAAAGCCATTCCAACCGTCTGTAACCATATAGGGATTGCCGCCGAAATCGGACGCCACCGCCGGCACGCTGAGGCTCATTCCCTCCGACAACGACAAGGAAGATGTCTCCGTACCGATCGAACAGTTGATGTTCAGATCCATAATGTTATAATAGGGAGCCACACGGTTCACAAAGCCGGTGAAGCGCACCATATGGGAAATACCCAATTCTTCCGCTTCCCGTTTCAGATCCTCTTCAATCGTACCGCCGCCAATGATGAGGAATTTCATATCCGGATATTCATCCTTCAAGAGAGCCGCCGCCCCGAGCATATAGGTATGGCCCTTATAGATCTCAAGACGCGCGGGAATGGCACAGACAAAATCCGTCTCCCCGATGTCCAGCTGTTTGCGCAGAGCCGTTTTCTCTTCATCGGTGATCCGCTCCATCTCTTCCACGCCGTTTATGATCACGGTAACTTTTTTGGGATCCACCCCGATCTCCGTGAGGTTGTCCATAGCCGCCTTTGCCACGGCGACGATATGGGTGGAAAGCGTATTATTCACGAAACCGCAGATCTGCTTGCCCGGGAAGGTGGTCAGGCGCTTCGGCTGCGGGAACACGCAGTGGCGGGAATAGAGTCGGGCAGGTACACGGCAAAGATACGCCGCGATCTTACCTGAGAGAGAAGAATGACAATGGACGAGATCCGGCTTGAACTCTTTGAAAATACGGCAAAGCTCCGACACAGCGCCCATTTCAAAGCTCTTGTCCCTGCCGTGCTCTGTTTCGATAACGGCAAAGCCTTCCGCCTCTACCAGAGGCTTCAAATCCGCCCCACGAGGCAATACCACCGCCATATCAAACTTAGTCTTATCAAAATTATGGAGGTAATTGATGAGAAGACGGCCTGCGCCGCCGATATTGGAATCCGTAATGATTTGCAATACCTTGATCATAATATTCTCCTTATCTGCTATTTCTTTCCCTATTATACCACACTTTTCCCCTCTTTACAAGAGAGAGAGCCGTTTTTGCCCAAACGGCATAAAGGCAGTGTAAGATCAAAAAGTCTTCCCGCTCATTGGCAAAAAACGGCGCACCTGCAATAAAGCAGGCACGCCATTCTTCCCTTTCTTTATCTCGGGTACGTTTTCTCGAGGGACTCCCAGATGCCGTTCAGGTAGCAGGCTCCCATCGCGCGGTCATAGAGACCGTAGCCGGGCATACCGCCCTCACCCCACACGGCACGGCCGTGGTCAGGACGGATAACGCCATCAAATCCGTTGTCATACAGCGTTTTCATGATCTTGAACATATCGAGCGAGCCGTCCGCGGACAGATGCGCCGCCTCGTCAAAGTTGTGATCGCCGTACTGGCGGATGTTGCGGACGTGCGCAAAATAGATGCGTCCCTTGAGCGCGGGGATGATCTGGCAAACGTCATTCTTATCGTTGGACGAGAGAGAGCCGGTGCACAGCGTTACGCCGTTGCACGGGTTGTCCACTGCCTCGAGCATACGAACGAGCATCGTCTTCTCGGAAATGATTCTGGGAAGACCGAATACAGACCACGACGGATCGTCGGGGTGGATTGCCATCTTGATGCCATACTTCTCGCAAGTCGGCATGATTGCCTTTAAGAAATAAACGAGATTCTGGAACAGCTTTTCGTTATCGACCGTACGGTACTCGTTAAAGAGGTACTTGATCTGATCAATACGCTCCGGCTCCCAGCCGGGCAGAACGAGATCGCCCGCGTTTTCGTTGATCGTGTCGAACAGTTCTTCGGGATCGACCGTGTCAATCACCGACTGATTGTAGGATAAAACGGTCGAGCCGTCCTCGCGGAGCTTGGCCAGATTTGTGCGCGTCCAGTCAAAGACGGGCATAAAGTTGTAGCAGACGAGATTCACCTTCTCCTCACCGAGGGCTTCGAGGGTTTTGATGTAATTTTCAATATACTGATCGCGGTCAGGTGAGCCGATCTTGATGGCATCGTGGATGTTAACACTCTCGATACCGGCAAGGGAGAGATCCGCATCTTCGATGCTTACTTTGAGCGAGCGAATCGCTTCGCGTGTCCACACTTCGCCGGGCGTAGTGTCGTAAAGCGTGGAAACAACGCCCTTCACGCCGGGGATCTGTCGGATATACTTAAGCGGAATGGGATCAGTAGGTCCGAAATAGCGCAAGGACATAATCATGGCAGGAACCTTTCTGCGGATGTACCGCAAACCAAATTTTTCGCATTTTACACCGGTATTGTACCATATTTCACGTTTTTTTGCAAGTGCTTTTCCGCATAATCTTGAACGGTGATTTCTAGGGATTTTTGTTACTAATGCTGTGCATTCACAATTACGTAAAAAACGCACTTCCCGCCACCGAAGTGTGCGAAAAATGCGGTCCGGATTGATATTGTGCTGTTTCACATGGGTACGGACGTGCACGATGGCACAGGAAGCATCCACCAAAAGGCGCGGTCATCCACGGCATCCTCCATAGTGGAATCATTGAGGACGAAGCAGTTAAAGCATGCGGCGAAAAAGTGCTTGGCAACAGGCTCCCCTGCACGCTCTGAGCAAAAGCGGTATCCGCCGCCGGCCATGATCACAATCGCCGGACGGGGCGGCATCTCTAGCTCCGGTCCGTCGGACAAAATGTATGTGGTCAAAGTAGCCTTATCTCTCTCGTCGGAGCGAAGCAAGATCTTTTCAGTAGTCACAAAAACACATCCCCTATTGTCGCCATCGTTATAATACGCACATTACAGCACGATGCCGTCCCGATAGCAAGCCTGATCCATTTTTTTGAGGATACATACAATCCCGCCGTAATCGGTGAGGCAATCCTCCGAAAGGGGCAAGCATTCAATCTCACGGCGTGAAAGCGATTCCATGATCCGCCCGCCGTCGGGGTGGGTCTCGGGATCGCCGAAAAAGATTGCCGTGTTCCCCGCAAAGCCCGACGCGCCGCCAATAAACCCGTAATCGTAACCGGGCAGACGAATACCGCCGCTTTGTAAAAAGAGCACGTCCGCGCCGTCCGGCAGAAGCGCATCACGCATAGAAGGATCTGCCGTCAGGACAACCTCCCCGCACGAAAGCGCCGAGCACCCCGCATATCCTTGATGCACACCCCGCACCGTGAATCCTTGCGCTGTAGCCTCGGCAGCTACCGTGGCGTCCACGACGTCCGCACGACAGTATACGCGACCGTTATGGGCGAGAACGTTATACGAAACATCTTTGGGATAGGTTCGCACAAGGGGCGTGTCCCCAAGCCGCACGCGCACGTGGGCAGCGATAGCATTTACTGCATCCATCGCTTCTTCTGTGTAGGCCCTCGGCAAAACGATCGTATCACCAATCCGCGCGAGAAGCATATCGGGATGCGATGCCACGCGCGGATCGAGCCGACTGTACGGCGGCAGAACGATCACGTCGGCAAAATAGCGGCCCAGGGTATCGGCAAAATGCGCGGCGCCCGCCCCGATAACGGCAACGTAACGCGACAAAGCACGATCCAAAGCGACCACCTCCTCAAAAATACGGATAAAAAGCAAAAAACCCCACCGTCGGTGGGATTTTGACGCTCACGGAAAACCGTGTTACTGCGGATGAATCAAGCGCGGGTAACCTTGCCGGAACGCAGGCAGCGGGAGCATACGGCTACCGTTTTGTGCGTACCATTGACAACAACCTTTACTTTTCTGATGTTCGGCTTCCACATTCTGTTCGTAGAACGGTGAGAGTGGGAAACCTGAGCGCCGAATACAACGCCTTTTCCGCAAATGCTGCACTTAGCCATTTCCGAATACCTCCGTTTATATCTAATGATTGCATTCAATCCAAATTCAGCGACAATTATTATAACATAATATTTAATGGATTGCAAGTGTTTTTTCGATTTTTGTTTTATTTTCCGAGACTTTTCGTAAATTTATCGATTCCGTTTAGTGCTTTTGATATATGTTCGACCGAATATGCGTAGGAAATACGGGCAAATCCCTCTCCCGACTCACCAAAGGCGTTGCCGGGGACGATCGCCACGTTCTGCTCTTCGAGAAGCCGCCCACAGAATTCTTCGCTCGTAAGCCCGAACTGGGAGATATCCGGGAACACGTAAAACGCCCCCTCCGGCTCAAAGCACGGAACCCCCATCGCGTGAAGCCCTGCCGTAAGATAACGGCGGCGGCGATTGTATTCCTCTCGCATCATAGAAACGTCGGGATCGCCGTTTTTCATCGCTTCAATAGCGGCAAACTGTGCGGTGGTAGGTGCACACATAATCGCATACTGATGCAGCTTGAGCATCTGCTTACAAAGCGGTGCGGGCGCGCAGAGATAACCGAGGCGCCAGCCCGTCATAGCAAACGCTTTCGAGAAGCCGCTGACGAGGATCGTGCGATCCGTAAGTCCCGGGACGGCGGCACAGGAGCAGTGCTCTCTGCCGTAGGTAAGCTCCGCGTAGATCTCATCAGAAAGAACGAGAATATCCGTCCCCTCCAGAACCTCGGCGATAACTTCAAGCTCCTCTCTCGTCATGATCGCACCGGTGGGGTTATTCGGGTACGGCAAAACGAGCATCTTCGTTTTCGGCGTGATCGCAGCTTTCAGCTCCTCCGGCGTCAGTTTAAAACGGTTTTCTGCCTTCGTCGGAATGATCACGGGCGTAGCACCGGCAAGCGCGGCCAGTGGCTCGTAGCACACAAACGCGGGCTGGGGAATGATAACCTCGTCCCCCTCCTCCAGCAGTGCGCGGAACGTAATGTCGATCGCCTCACTGCCGCCTACCGTAACGACGACCTCTGTGCGCGGATCGTATTTTGCCCCAAAGCGGCGAAGAAGATACGACGCGATCTCCTCGCGGAGCTGTGTCATGCCGCTGTTGGCTGTGTAGTATGTTTTGCCTCCCTCCAGACTTTCGATGCCGGCAGAACGGATATGCCACGGGGTAACAAAATCCGGTTCGCCGACCGTCAGGGAGATCACGTCCTTCCGCTCGCTCACAAGATCAAAGAACTTGCGGATACCGGACGGCTTTATCTCCTTGACGTGGGAGGGGATACAAGATTCGTAGTTTATCATCCGCAATAGTTCCCTCTTTCGTCTACTGCCTCGGCGCCGTAAATGACGCCCTTATCCTTGTATTTACGGAGAACGAAATGCGTGGCGGTGGAAATGACATCCTCGATCGGTGCGAGTTTCATAGCAACGAAGTATGCGACTTCTTTCATCGTCTTGCCCTCAATGAGGACTGCCAGATCAAAGCCGCCCGACATAAGATAAAGACTCTCCACCTCGGGATAGTTGTAGATCTTCTCCGCTACGCGGTCAAATCCGCGGTCTCTCTGAGGAGTAATCTTCACCTCGATGAGCGCCGTTACGCTCTCGCGGTCCGTTTTGTCCCAGTCAATGATCGCCTTGTAGCCGAGGATCACCTTTTCCGTCTCGTACTTCTCGATCATCGCTTTGATATCACCCTCGTCTTTTGCGAGCATCATCGCGATCTGCGCATCGGTGAGACGGCAGTTGTTCTCTACGATTTTCAAAAGTTCGTTCATAGTATCACTCACTTTCCCTTTACTCTGTCATTTATTTTTTTCGATCTTCGTCATGATCTTATCAAAGGACAAGCCGTACTTGTCCGCGATATCACGTGCATAACTCTTACCGTCGGGACGGGCACGGCGCACCTTGAAGGAACGCGTTCCCTCGTCGATCGCCGCGACCATATTGTCGATCTTCACACCGCCCTTCGGCGTGCAGTCCGCGTTTATCCGATCGACCGACGCGGCAAGATCGTGCAGATGCGTCGAGAAGATACAGCGGCATCTCGCCATACTGAATCCCGCAAGAACCTCGCTGGCGATATACGACGCCTCGTACGATCCCGTGGAGGACAGCGACTCGTCGAGAAGAACAAGTCCATTCTCCGTCAGCGTATCGAAGATAGCATCAAGACGGGCGCACTCCTCGCCGAGACGCCCCTTGTCGATCGTATCCTCCGATCCCGTGGGGAAATGCGTGTAGATCGCGTCCGCGGGACTGAGCACCGCGCGCTCGGCGGGAACGAGGAGTCCGAGCTGTGCGAGAATGAAGGCGAGCCCCACCGCACACGTCGTAACCGATTTACCGCCGCGGTTGGGACCGGTGATGACAAAAATCATACCCTCTTCGTCAAACGCGAAATCGTTCGGAATGACCTCCTCATCGATCTTCATAGCGACGACGGGATTACGAAGGCCCTCAGCGGTAAACGCCTTCTCTGCCATCGGACGGATTTCGGGACGGCAGAGCGGCACGCCTTTTTCGGTGAGATTTTTCATCAGTTCCGAGGCTTTCACCACAAACTCGATCTCCGGCATCATGCGGATGAGGAAATCGGTGTTCTCGAGAACGTACAGCTGTACGACCTTCTTCCACGAACGGATCGAGGTTTTGAACACCTCATTGATCGCAGAATTGAACGCGTAGGAGAGCGCCATCTGCTGGTTTTCGCTCTGATTTTTACGGAAAGGCACGAGCGAGGCGATCGTCGTGTACTCGTTTTCCTTGAAATCGAGGCGGAGGATTCTGTCTAAAATCTCGCCCGATTTGAAATACTCGTTGTTGACGGACAGAACGCCCGCGCTTTCGGGACGAAGCTGTGCGTCGAGATTGACGCCCACGGTAATACTCTTGATCTCGCGCACGCGCTTTGTCAGCTCGTTCAGTTTTTCGTTAAGGTCTTTGTAGTACTCACTCTCCGTGAGATACGAAATACGCTCCGCGAACGCACAGAACGCACGGCTCCTAAGACTGGCCTTCAAGGGAAGAAGTCCCTTTTTCAAATGCTCCATAAGCGAGGTGTAGAGTTCCACCTCGGTGATGCTGTACAGGTACGATTCCGTCGAAGCACCCGTATCGGCGCCCATACGGCGCAGTTCCGTAATATCGGAAAGAAGCGGGAGCATCTTGAGAAGCGTATGCGCGATCTCGGGATGCGCCGCCATATCCGCGAATGTCTCCTGCCGATAGCGGATCGTTTCGGGATCGCTTGTGAAAAAGCTCGCGATATCACAGCTTTTGAGATTGATCAGATAATCGAGTTCGAGCTGTTCAGCCGTGTCCGTGGGAAGGCGCGCGTCGCTCATGCCGGCACCGGCACGGCGCATCGTCTCTCCGTCGGGATAGAGCAGGCTGATGTCTGCCATTTCGACTTCAGGCATATTTTCCTTATACGACATAATGTTCACCTCAAAACTTCGGGTGTGTGTTGATATTCAAAACGCAAAATTTAAACGATCGGAACCGTTTTCGGCCCGCCGTATGCGGGGATAAGGACCTCGGTAAAGCCGATCCCACGAAGGTGTGCGTAGGCGTCTTCGATCCACGCGCCGATCTCCGAGGCGTTGTGCGCATCCGAGCCGCAGGTAACGCGGCGACCGCCTACGTCGTACCAAAGACGAAGAACGTATTCTTCCTGAGTCCAACTCTCGCCGCCGGTGCGGACGCCTTTCGTGTTCAGTTCCATTGCCACGCCGTAGTCACGCATAACCTCGAAAAGTGCACGGAACTCGGCTTCAAAGTGAGAAAGTTCCATCGCGCGTCCGCTTCTGGTGATATAGCGCACGGGATAGAGAAGATGACCGATCGTATGTATGCCCGGGAATTTCGCCGTTTTGCAAAGTTGGATCAGGCCGCGGCGGAACCAGTACTCGATCTGCACCTGGGGCATCTCGGTAAACTGCATATAGTAGTAATCGGGCACGCCCGGCAGATTATGTAACGAGCCGATAACGAAATCAAACGCGTGCTTCTTGAGAAACGATTTCGCCTCGTCGGGACAGGTCTCGGCGCCGCCAAGCTCGATCCCGCGCACGATCTCCACTTTGCCCGCGTATTCTTCGGCCGCCTTTTCAATCGCATGGCGGGCGGCATCCGCATCATAATCGGGATTCAGTCCGAGGAGTATGCAGTCGATATCATAGTGATCGGTCAGGGCAAAGGCAGAGACGCCCGCCTCCGCCGCGGCGGCACACATCTCGCGTGGCATCGGGTACGCGTCGGGCGAATATAATGAATGTGTATGGCTGTCTGCAAAAATCAAAAAAAGCTCTCCCCTTTCCGATAACGGATAAAACGATATACAAGGATAGTATATCACAAATTTCCCGATTTGAAAAGCATTTTTTTGTAATTTTTCTTCTAATCTATAATAGGACATAAATTTTGCTTAATTTCTCCTCCCATTCAAAATGTACCGGATTTTACGGTAAAAACCGTACATAATAAAGATGTGTTTCCGATGCTCCGCCGTAAGAAGAAAAATAATTTAGAATTTTTCTAAAAAACTATTGACAACGCACAAAAATCATGTATAATATATTTAGAACGATTCCAAATCTAATTTTTCTTCGCGGAAAGGAGCGTAGAGATGACAAAACAACGCGCCTTGATTCTACAGATCGTTCAATCGACCCACGAACATCTGACAGCAGATCAGATCTTCCTGGAAGCCAAAAAGAAGATGCCGACGATTGCGCTCGCGACCGTATACAACAGCCTCAATTATCTTTGCGAAAATCACATGATCGAAAAGATCGGATTCACGGGGCAGACGGACCGATATGACAAAATGCTCGTCCGGCACGACCACAAACTCTGCGAAAAATGCGGAGCGATAAGCGACGTCATTATTGACGGCCTTAAGGAATATATTGAGGAGAAAAACGGAACCGACGTTCTCTCTTACGATCTGACCGTCCATCATCTTTGTCCTACCTGCCGCGCGGCAGCAAAATCATAAATTAAAATTTATTTTTAAGGAGATATCTTATGGAACTCAAAGGATCCAAAACCGAAAAAAATCTGCAGGCTGCTTTTGCAGGCGAATCCCAGGCAAGAAATAAGTACACCTATTTTGCATCCGTAGCAAAGAAAGAGGGCTTTGAACAGATCGCCGCTATCTTTGAAGCGACCGCAAACAACGAAAAAGAGCACGCTAAAATGTGGTTCAAGGAACTCGGCGCGCTCGGCGATACCGCCGCTAACCTGAAGGCTGCCGCTGAAGGCGAGAACTACGAGTGGACCGATATGTACGCTACCTTCGCCAAGGAAGCAGAGGAAGAGGGCTTCACCGCCATCGCTGCTAAATTCCGTCTCGTTGCAAAGATCGAGAAGTCCCACGAGGAGCGCTATCTTGCCCTTCTCAACAACGTAGAGATGCAGAAGGTATTCGAGAAGGCTGAGGAGACCATGTGGGAATGCCGCAACTGCGGACACCTCGTTATCGGTAAAAAAGCTCCTCAGGTTTGCCCCGTTTGCGTACACCCCCAGAGCTTCTTTGAAGTCAGAAAAGAAAACTACTAAGATAAATAAAAAATCGGATAGGCTTCCCTATCCGATTTTTTTGTTACTCTCTGACTCTTGTTTTTTGTCGCGTCTTTTATTGTTCCATATATAGATTCTTTCCAACACCAATGCAAAAGGGCGCACATATCGAAACCAAGTATCACGGCGCTCAATTATTACCACCCTTTTATATTCGCCGCAATGCTCACACAATTCAGGATTCCGAGAAAGAATGTAAGCTTTGGGCGGTAAGTTTTTATTAATTAACTTGTTCCAGCAATCAACACAAAATTCAGCCATATAAACACTCTCCTTTTCACACCAACAATCGTTAGTATATTTTATATTGTAATCATCTATACTTAATTTGTCAAGAACAAATGTAGGTGATTTTATGAGAGAAAAAATGGCTGAGCGTTTAAAAGCGTGTAGGAAAGAAAAGGGGCTTACACAAGCTCAGG
>JAZKXO010000080.1:0-47456 GCA_045611685.1 Eubacteriales bacterium
AAAGCGATCCGTTACGGTGAGTCCCATACGATCACAGATAAGCTTTGCGATCGTTTGTCTATTCAAGTCGGCAAAGGAAACCACAACGTCAAGATCGTGCAGGTATTCCTCCAATAAGCCCCTCTCAAGAACGGCTGTTTCGCGCTTCACCTGAACAGAATTTTGACTAGACTTTGGGCGAATAAACCCTGACGCATCAGCATCATCGTAATAACTCTGACGTGCTCGTTTTCTTTGCTTTTTGCATTGGTATCTGTATGCTTGATCTTGGTAATAGGTTGCAACATCACTTCCCAACTGACGCGAACCGGAATGGATGACGAGTACAAGCCTCCCCTCTTCTGTCCGGTCTATTTCTATGAAGTGGTTTCCGCCGCCAAGCGTCCCGATACTTCTAAGGGCACGTTCTAAATTGACATTGTCTTTGCAATGCAAAGTGTCAAAGTCAAATGATGTTATGGGAATGTCGTGTATTTTTGCGCCGGCAGGAACGAGGGCATGTATTGCTCCGTCCAGCTTTTTGAGGTCAAGCTCTTTTTCCTTCAAAAACACAACTTCCATTCCGCATCCAATATCAACGCCCACAAGAGAGGGCGCAATTCTATTTTTTACGGTCATTGTTGTGCCGACGGCAACGTTTTTTCCCGAATGGGTATCGGGCATGATACGTATTTTGCTATCCGCGTACGCTTCTTCGCGTAGCAGCTCAGATATTTGTGTTTTGGTTGGTTTGTCAATTTTATCCGCAAAGATAATTGCGGAGTTCCTTTTTCCTTGTAATTTGATCATTATATCTCCTATCAATATTTTGTTTTGGGTGTAGTTTGTTTGTAAAATGTACAGTTGCAGACATAATGATCAACTCCTTTTCATATTATTAGTTTAATTATAGCATAAAAGAGGCGGTTTGTCAACGCGTTTGCGCATCCCCATCACGCCGAAGGCGTGTATATCATCAATTCCGCAAGGAATTGTATATACGCTTTGTATATCATCAAGCCGCAAGAGAATGCACGCTGACGCGTGATGAGATACAGCCCGAAGGGCTGATGATATGCACCGCACTTCGTGCGGTGATGATATGCCAAGCCTGCGGCTTGGATAAAAAAATTCCGAAAGCATTCGCTTTCGGGATTTTTTGGAGGCGTCACCCGGATTTGAACCGGGGGATAAGGGTTTTGCAGACCCGTGCCTTACCACTTGGCTATGACGCCGTATTCATTTCTCCCCATTCGGGGACTATGATATGATAGCAGATTTTCTCTCTCTTGTCAAGGGGGTTTTCGGATTTCCCCAAAATTTTCTTCGACAATACTCACAAAAACTGCCGCACGTTTCGGTGCGGCAGTCGTTTTATTTGATTTTACAGGGGACTTGCCTCGCGGCCCGCGTTCTTCACGAGATCCCAGATGTATTCCTTCGGCTTCATGCCGCTGATGGAATCCTCCGCGGTGAGGTTGCAGATCGCGGAAGCGGATGCGAAATCGAGGATTTCGAGATCGGTATAGCCGTTGTAGATCGCGTACAGACAGCCTGCGCAGAACGCGTCGCCCGCGCCGACGGCACCCACGATATCGCTCTTTTTGATGAACACGGACGGTGCCACGGTGAACTCACCATTCTTATTGAGGATGAATCCCGCCTCGGGGCAGTGGACGATCAGGCGCTCGCGGATGCCCGCCTCCATGAGATGCTCCATCGCTTTACGAATATTCGGAACGATCAGCTTACCGTTCTCGTCGCGGGCTTCAAGGCCGGCGGTCGTGCAGCACTCGATCTCGTTCATAATGGCGTTATCGGTATAGCGGAGCGCAGGGAGCACCTTCTCTGCGAACTTGCCCGTGCTGTCGGAAACGACGTCAATCGAGGTGAGAATGCCCGCCTCCTGTACAGATTTGAGGAAGCGCGCCATAACGGTGCCGTACTCCGGATCGGGCTTATCGAACTCGTCGAGAAGGAGAATGTACCCGATGTGAAGCATCTTACAGCGGAGGGCGGAAACATCGATATCTGCGGGGCAGAATTCCGCATCCGCGCCGCCGTAGTGGAAGAACGTGCGCGCGCCGGTGCTTGCCACGGTGATGTTATCATCAAACGACGTACCCTTCGTGTCGGAAATGCGGACGCCGCTTACGTCAAAGCCGTATTTTTGCAGTTCGCCCGTAAGGAAGCGGCCTTCGCCGTCGTTACCCACGCGGCCATAGGCGTAAAGCGGCAGGGTGGGATCAATTTTTGCGAGATCAATACCGGTGTTCGGCACGCATCCGCCGACCGCCTGCGAGACGGACAGGATATTGCAAAGCATTCCTTCCTTCGGATACACGTCGACCATTTTCATGGAGTCGGCGATGATGTTGCCCGCAAGAGCGATGCCTTCCTTCTTACAACAGTTACTCATATATATACTCCTTTGGATAGTAAATCCGATCTTATTACTTATCATTATATCATAAAGGAAAAACCGTTGTCAACCGACAAAGGTGACTCTTTCAACTGAAAGAGAAAAAAGAAATCCCGCTTCGATTGAAGCGGGATTTTGGAGCGGATTACGGGGCTCGAACCCGCCACCTCCACCTTGGCAAGGTGGCGCTCTACCAAATGAGCTAAATCCGCGTATGGTGCCTCCGGTCGGAATCGAACCAACGACACGGGGATTTTCAGTCCCCTGCTCTACCAACTGAGCTACAGAGGCAACCTGTAGCCGAGGGTAACCTTTAGGCTACTTGGCGACCCGAAGGGGACTCGAACCCCTGACCTCCGCCGTGACAGGGCGGCGTTCTAACCAACTGAACTACCGGGCCAGATATCGCCAGGGGAAAATGGTGGGAACAATAGGGCTCGAACCTATGACCCTCTGCTTGTAAGGCAGATGCTCTCCCAGCTGAGCTATGCTCCCATTGTAAACGGGGATCAAAATCGGTGTTTCACGCCGTTTTTGTGCCCTTGCTCCCTGCGACGTTTAATATTATACTATACTCGTTTTCGTTTGTCAACACTTTTTTTTGATTTTTCAAAACTTTTTTATTTTTCCGAAAACAGGCGGGGCAAACGGTAGCGTTTACCCCGTTTTCTGTCATATTTCTTTTTTACAGCGGGCGGCAATATACCAGCGCCCATCGGCGTCCCCTGCCTCAGTGAAGGCGTAATCGGAAAACGCGCCGAGCAGCTCAAACCCCGCCTTTGCGAGCGCACCCACGAGCTGTTCTTTCGAGTAGCACCGCTCTCTCTGCACGGTATCCTCGCGGGCATACGTCCCGTCTGCCCGCTTCGTGAAAACTGTCAGATCAAAATCGCAGATGCCGCTTTCTTTATCGTACGCGTTGCGCCAGCAGCAGACGCTCCCCGTCTCCTCGTCGTCGAGGACGTAATCGTTCTCGCCGTAGACCGTCTCAAATTTATGCGGCGTATTCACGTCAAACAAAAACAGCCCGTCGGGATCGAGGTAATTGTGGACGAGCGAAAAGCATTTGTCAAGATCGCCCGCACCCGCCAGGTGATTGATGCTGTCAAGACAGCAAACGACCGCACCGACCGTACCGTACAGTTCAAAAGCCGTCATATCCTGGCAAAGGAGAAGGATCCCCGAAAGCCCCGCATCCGCGATCCGATCGGCGGCGGCAGAGAGCATATCGGCGGAAAGATCCACAGCGGTCATATCGTACCCGCGCTTTGCAAGCTCGATCGTCATACTGCCCGTGCCCGCGGCGAGATCGAGGACGAGCTCCGGCTTTTTCGGAAGATACCGTCCAAACTGCGCCTCGATAAAATCCGCCCAGGCTCTGTAATCGATCTCCTCGTTCATCCGATCGTAGAACGGCGCCATTACATCGTACGGATTCACTGCTCCTCCTCCGCCCCGAGTCGCTCGAGCACGCGGGCGTAGCCATCGCTTCCGTATTTGAGACAGCGGTTCACGCGGCTGATCGTGGCCGTGCTGAGCCCCGTCGCGTCGGCGATCTCCGTGTAGATCTTGTTTTCGTCGAGCATCTTTGCCGCCGTGAGCCGTCTGGACATCTCGGACAGCTCCTTCACCGTACAAAGATCCTCAAAGAACGCGCGGCACTCCTCGACGCTCGTGAGCGTCAGGATCCCCTTGAAGAGATACTCCATGCGTTCATCCATGTAACTTTTTGCCATAACGGCCTCCGTTTTTCTTACATACTTTATCTGTACTTATTTCTCGCCTTTCTCGCCGAGGATGAGGGATACGATATCCTCCGCCGTCGCGCCTGCGATATATTCTCCAACGGGACGTTTTACCTCCGCGATCCTCTTTTCAATCTCCGAGCGCATGAGAGGTGCGCCCACGAGCATTTTTTCAAGCTCGGCGATCGGTGCCGTGCCGAAGTAGTCACCAAAAAGGCGGATCTCGCGGATCACGCCCGCCTCGGCTGCATACGCCGCCGTTACCGTGCCGTACGAAAAGCGCGCGGTGTACTCCGTCGTGTGCTTGGCGGATCTACCGAAATTCCATTCCCACGTGCCGTATTTTTCCCGCTTCAGCTCGTTTATCGCATCCGTTTCCTCTTTTGTGAGTGAGGTAATCTCCCCGCCCGCGGAAAGTTCCCGCGCCAGAAGATCCATAAACTCCGTAATGGTCATATCCTTCGGGAAGCCCTCAAGATCCGTGAGATTCGAAACGCGACTTCTGACACTCGCGATCCCCTTTGAGCGGATTTTCTCGGGATGAACAACGAGCGCCTCGGCGAGCGCCGAAAGATCGGCACCGAACAGAATCGCGCCGTGGTGAAGCTGGCGCTGCGTTCCGTCCGGCTTTCGGAAGACCGCCTGCGCGTTGCCCGAGATCTTGGCGCCGTCGGCCAAAATATCGTTGCGGCCGCCGAGCTCGGCATTCACACCGAGCCGTCGAAGCACCTCGATGACCGGTCCTGTAAAGCGGGCAAAATCAATGCCGCCCTCCTCGTAATCGGTGATGTACGTGTAATTGACGTTCCCCGGATCGTGGAATACCGCGCCACCGCCGCTGAGTCTGCGAACGACCGCGATGCCCTCCTTCTCCGTATAGGGAATGTTTACCTCCGCCCACGCATTCTGATTTTTTCCGATGATGACTGCGCGGCTGTTCTGCCACAGCATAAAAATATCGCGCTCGCCCGACGCGAGAAAATACTCCTCCGCAGCGAGATTGAAATACGGATCGGTGCTCTCAAGAAGGATCGTTCGCATAGCTGCTCCTTTCGGGATTGGTTTCACTATATCTATTATACCCAATTATTTCATCAAAGTAAAGTGTTAAATTGCAAAAGTGCGCCGTTTGGCGAAAAATTTTTCGCCGGGATACAAAAAAACCGCACGCCGAGCGCACGGTTCTTTCTTATATTATTTCGCACCAATTTCCTTTTTGTTCCCGCAGACTGCAGGTATAAACGCGCATAATAACAAATCGAAATCGGTCAGCATTACGGATTCTTACTAATCGATATTACGTTAGGGATGATAAGCGGATAGACTTCTTGAATGAATCCGTCGAACTCAACCCGAATGTTATCGCCAACCGCACAAGCAACGTATGCGTCAAAAGCTGTCGATACATACGCTGCTGTCCCTTTATTCAAAGCTGTACTTCCTTTATCTGTGACTTCAACCAATAAACTGCTTTCATTAACCTCCGTTATTTTCGCGATAAAAAACACGGACTGCTCATTGAAAGATTCGTTCTTGCTTACATTGCCGCTTGCCGCCTCGGTTTTGAGGTCCCCGTCGGCGTCATCCGTCGGGACGATGCCGACCGCGGCATCAAAAAGCGCCTCTTCGTGTACGTCCCCGGGCAGGATCGCCGCCTCGGGCGCCATATTGTCAGACGCTTTCATAAAAACGCTCGGTACAGCCGCCCACACGGACACGCCGACAAGGAGGCACGCGGCGACCGAAACACCCCATCGCCAGTAGATTTTTCCGTTTTTGGCGATTGTCTTATTTTGCTCATTTTCGGCAAACGCCTCAATCAGCAAATCATCGTCAATTCCGTCGATTGACTTCAGAAAAAACTCCCGTTTCATACGTCGATCCCCCTTTCTTTCAGATATGTACGAAGCCTTGTGCGCATACGGTGAAGCTTCACCGACGCACTGTTTGCTGTAATGCCGAGTGCCGATGCGATCTCCTCCACCGCATCGCCGTACCAGTAGCGGCGGACGAAGAGCCTTCGGTCGTCCTCCTTTTGGAGACGGAGAAAATCGGAAACGGCTGAAGCCGTCGCGGCCGTCATCGCCTCGCTCTCCGCCCCCTCCGTGTCGGAGACGATATCCCCGATCTCGGAAAGGAGCACGTCAGCGCCTCCGCCGCGCCGTGCGGCGTGGTTATAGCGATACCGATCGAGCGCCAGATTTCTCGCGATACGGCAAACGTACGGCAAGAGCGGATCGGGCTCATGCGGCGGCACGGAATTCCAGACGGCAAGCGCCGTGTCCGCCTGGCACTCCTCCGCATCCGATTCGTTTCTGAGAATATTCAGAGCGATACGGCGGCAGAGGCGCCCGTATTTTTCGTTCAAAGCGGTGATCGCTTCCTCGGCGCGGGCGAGAAAGAGATCCACAATGCGGCGATCCTCCATGACAGCTCCTTCTTTCATTTACTAAGACGGAATCGGGCAGGAAATCTTACAGCCCCCCGTTTTATACACTTCATAATTTATTATAACACCCAAATCCCCCGAAAGCAACAAAAAACAGCCGATTCGGGGCAGAATCGACTGTTGGGTGCATTTCTCAAAGGCCTATGATTTTCCGTATCGGCTTCGATGCCAAAAGGAGAGAGGCGCCGAGGATGGTGAGAACGAGCTCCACGCCCATGTACGCGCCGTTGTAGCAGATGGAATAGAGAATCACATTCCATCCCTCCGGACACCAGACGGCGAAAAAGATCGAGCCGGAGATAAAGTGGCTCACAAAGCGAAGCGCACAGGCAAAAACGATGCCGGCGACCGCTCCCTTCACACCGTACCTTTTAAACACGCCCGCAAAACCGAGGAGCGTGAACGCCAAAAGATAGTCGAACACGACGGAGCCTACCCACATAGCGGGCGTCATACCCCAGCTCATAAGGGACGGAAGGCCAAAGAACAGCTGTCCCGCCGCGTACACGAACGCCGTGCCGAGCCCGGTCGCCGTTCCGTGACGAAGCGCGATCAGCATAACGGGCAGCATACTGAGAAGCGTAACGGAGCCGCCGAGCGGCATCTCCCAGAGCTTCACGAGGCTTAAAGCGGTGGAAAGCGCGACCATAACGGCACATTCCGCAAGAATCATTGTTTTGTTTTTCGTTTTCTTTTCGTTTGCCATGATGATTTCCTTTCTTTGTTTTAGGGAAATACGCACGGCGCATTCAAAAAGAAAAATCCGCCGCACGGTTTCGGTACCGCACGCCGGATCGCACACATCAACGCCCCTTATTGAATCGTGATGCGAAACACCAACAGCTCCCTACGCCGGTATTACCCGTATCAGGTTTATAGGGTTCGGATCACTCCGTCTCAGCTTCGGTAAAACCTCAGCACCCCTGCCTATTTGTGCCAATTTATGGCACGGTGTAAGTATAGCACAGCAGGAAGCGTTTGTCAAGACGGAAATAAAAAAAGCGGGGTTTTGCGAGACTTCTCTAAGGGAAGTCTCTCAGTTTTATTCGCCTTGCGGCGAGTTATATTGCTTCGCAGTGATATTCGGGCTTACGCCGAGTGTTATTCGCTTCGCGAGTTTTGTAAGCGAATAAAATATCACTGAAACCGTAAGGTTTCAATATCACTATTGCCTTACGGCAATAATATCACTCCGACAAAGTCGGAATATCACTTGAAAGACTGTCATTTTTTATGTATAATAAATTTAGAGGTGATAACATTGGCTGATAGTGTATTAAGAAACAAAGCAAAAGAGTTTGCAAAGACTGTTGTTTTTCTCTGTCGTGATATGAAATCAAATCATAAAGAATCAGTTTTAATTAATCAATTACTTCGCTCCGCCACTTCCATTGGTGCTAATCTGCACGAAGCACAATATGCTCAAGGAACAAAAGATTTTATCTCAAAACTTGAAATAGCTCAAAAAGAGTGTTATGAAACTGAATATTGGTTAGAACTTCTTTTTGAGACAGGTTGCATGACTGAAGAAATCTATAAAGATATTCAAAACGATTGTGGGTCTATCCGTAGAATGTTAATTTCGTCGCTTAAAACGATAAAGTCAAAATAAGGGTTTGGGCTTAGCTCTATGCCTCTGTAATACAAAGGCGAAACTTGCGATAAAACCAGAAAGGATTTACACAATGAAAAACGAATACAAAATAACGAAAAAAGAAATGATGTCTTGGGCAAAAGAATATCATTTGCATGGAGCTGCAAATATCATACTGTTTGTTCTTTGGTGTGTAGTTGGGCTGATCGGACTTGGAACGATCATTCTTCTTTCCCTTGTTGGCGGAGATTGGATAAATTGGTATCTGTCTATCTTGTTCCTCTCTCTTTCTGTTTTTAAGTTGTTTTTCTCGCGATTTGTATTTTGGTCAAAAAGATATAAACTGTATTCAACTACATATGGAGTTTCCGAGTGGATGCGTACTACAGAATTTTTGGATGATGAAATCATTCTTACAGACCACACGTCAGTCAGCAAACTAAAATATAGCAATATTGAGAAAATAAAAGAAAAGAACAACGTTGTTATGATATTCATGAATAACAATTTGGCTTTAAGGTTGTATAAAGACGCTTTTGTAGAAGGTTCTTGGGAAGAATGTAAGAAAAAATTAACGTTATGATAAAATAAGACAACCCCGACAGACTTTTTTCAATCTGTCGGGGTTAATTATTTGTTTTCTGCGGAGCAAAATTATGTCCTACGGGTAAACTTCCTTACGAGCACCCGCCATTTCTCCCCGCTTTTTGTTTATTAAGGTCTCTTAATACTGAAATTGAGAGCCAGCGCTACGGACGCAAGGCTGAGAAGCACGGCGAACGGGAGGACGTAACCGCCCGACTTATCGAGCAGCGTACCGTTCACGCTCGAGATGAGCGCCGCGCCGATGAGGCTGAACTGGGTTATGCTGAAGTTTTTCGCAAAATGCTTCGTTCCGTAGAATGCGGAGGTAAACGCGGAGACGACGGTCGGGCACGAGCCGTACGAAAGGCCTGTGAGACAAAGTCCAACGATGCAGAGGGGCAAGGAGGAGACGCACACGGCAACAAGCGTCGTGGCGGCGGCGAGGATCGTTACGACGTTCGACAGGATCATCGTATTCTTTCTGCCCGCGTTATCGAAAAGCGCCCCGGTGAGAATTCTGCCGATGCCGTTGAACACGGCAAGAACGCCGACGAGCGTCGTGGCAAGATCGGAAGCCCCGCCGACGGACAAAACGAGATCACGGGCAAAGCCGATGACCGACGAGCCGACCGCCGTGAGAAAAACGAGACACACGAACGCACGCCAATAGGTGAAGCGCTTCACCATCTCCGCCGTAGTGTAATCCTTCGTCTCAAAATCTTCTTTTTTGAGGCTCTTTTTCGCTTTGGGCGCGGGGAATACCGTGTCGGGATCGGGGCGGCGAATAAGAAGACCGCTGACGACGAGGACGGCGGCAATTGCGATGCCGACGATTACGTAGGTTTTTTGAAAGCCGATGCTTTCGTTTTCAAAAAAGGCGGCGATAAGATTTCCGAGGATGAGCGTGCTCGCGCCGAATCCCATCATAAGACAGCCGGAGCAGAGGCCTTTTTTATCGGGGAACCACGCACTGACAGTCGAGATGATCACGTTGTACGCGATGCCGATACCCGTGCCCGCAAGGAGCGCGTATGTAACGTAGATGAGATATGCACGCTCGCCCGTGAGAAACGCAGTCGAGACGAATCCGGTGCCGACGGCGGCACCGGCGAGGATAACGGACAGCTTAACACCGATCCGTTTTGCCAGAATACTGCCGAGAAACGCGCCGATGCAGAAAAAACACAGCGTGAGCGTGTAGCTGAGCGACAGAACGGAATCCGGCCAGCCGAACGTTTCCCTAAACGGCACCTTGAGGATCGACCAGGCGTACAGAACGCCCGAGAACAGCATCGACAGAATGCCGACTGCCAGCATAAACCATCTTTTATTTACGTTTTTTTCTGCCATGAGGGATGCCTCCGGTTTTACTTTTCAAACAGTATACCACATTTACCGTGTGTTTTCAACATTTTTCGCCGATTCGTCAGCCGTTTTTCGCGAGCACCGCTACGGACTCGACGTAAGTTAGATATGGTCTGCGACACTATCTGATTTATATTCTTTCTCTTAGCCAGTTGACATTTTCTTTTAAAACTTTTGCAGGAACACCGCCTATTATGCAATTTGTTTTTAAATGCTTCCCTCGCAGGGTAGATGTTGCAGCAATTATACAATTATCTGCAATTTCTGTGTTTTTCAAACAAGTTACTTTTGTACCAATCCAAACATGATTACCGATTTTTATATTTTGTGAAGGATTTGTCCTATTGTTTTCCAAATCAACAATACTATGTGAATCTCCGGTCCTAAAATCAATGTCACTTGAAAACATACAATCTTCTCCGATAAGTATATTAGTTCCTTCAATGGCCGCGAGATGAGTGTTTCCGTTGATAGTTGTATGTTCACCTAAAGAAATCATATTATTGGAATCTTCAATCCAAAACTCTGCGCAATTTAATGAACATTTCTTACCAATAATTATCTTATTGTTGTCTCCATGAATATAAATGTGACAATTATTCAACCGTGAAAAATCTTCGATTATTATTTGGTTATGCTTTCCTTTAATGTCCATTTTCACTTTTTTAAACAGTGCTATTCCCATCTCAAGTGTATTAGTTTTATGTATTCTCAGTTTATTAAATGGGTTCAGACGATTGTATATTTGTACTCCTGTGAAAAATATTTTGCGATGCTTTTCAACCATACCAATATCCATATCACAATTCTCCTTTTTGTTAAAACAATGACTGGCAATGGGTTTATATCAGTGCTGTGTGCGACACAGCACTGCCACCGTCTCAACGTGCGTCGTCCACGGGAACATATCGACGGGCGTGATCTTCGTTACGCGGTAGCCGTGGTGCGTGAGCATACGGGCATCGCGCGCGAGCGTCTCGGGATTGCACGAGACGTACACCACGCGGCGCGGCGAAAGCTTTACGAGGGAGTTTAAAAATTTCTTATCGCATCCGGCACGGGGCGGATCGAGCATCACCACGTCCGCACGCTTTTTCTGCGAAGCGAGATACGCCATGTATTCACCCGCATCGTCCGCGATGAACTGCGCGTTCGAAATGCTGTTCAGAATCGCGTTGCGCGAGGCGTCCGCTGCCGCTTCGGGGATCACCTCCACACCGGTTACGTAGCCGGCGTGAGAAGCGGCGAGAATACCGAGCGTACCGACCCCGCAGTAGGCGTCGATCACCGATTCCCGACCGGTGAGTTCAGCCGCATCCATCGCGATCTTATAGAGCTTCTCCGTCTGGGTGGGATTCACCTGCAAAAACGCCTTCGCAGACACGCGGAAGCGTTTCCCCAAAATCTCGTCCTCAAAATAGCCGTCGCCGTAGAGGACGGTGGATCTCGTACCCATCGCCATCGCGAGCGCGCTTTCGTTGACGTTATGAACGACGGTCACGACGGCGGGGCAAGCGGCGACGAGCGCTTCGGTATACGCCTTCGCTTTCGTGAACGGGGATTTGCCCGTGACGATCACGACCATCGCCTGTCCGGTCTTCCGCGAGGTACGCACAAGCAGATGGCGGAGAAGCCCTCTGCCGTTTTTCGGGTTATAGACGGTCAGGTGAAATTCTCTGGCGAGTTTTACAGCCGTCCTTGTGATCTGCGATGCGAGCGGATCCTCAAGAAGGCACGACTTCGCGGGGATCACGCGCCCCGAGGCGCTCTGATAGATGCCCGCCATCATTTCTCCGCCCACGCGGGTGAACGCGGTCTGCACCTTACAGCGGTAGTGATACGGATCGTCCATCGGAACGATCTCGTCCACGCGGCAGAGCCGTCCCATAAGGCCGATCACCTTCGCCATTTTCATGCTGAGCTGCTCGGGATAGGTGAGGTTCGGCGTCTGGCAGCCGCCGCATTTGCCGTAATATTTACACGTCTTTGACATAATGCCGTCCTTTCAGGCGATCATTTCGTGATAAAGAAATAGAGAAGCACGAGCACGCCGAGAGCGATCCGATACCAGCCGAACACGGCAAAGCTGTGCCGACGGACGAACGATACGAGAAAACGGATCGCGGCGAGGGAAACGAGAAACGCGGTAATCACGCCGGCTAAGAGAATAAGAATCTCCGCCGTAGTGAACGAAAAGCCGAACTTCAGAAGTTTCAAGGCACTCGCACCGAGCATAACGGGAACGGCGAGGAAGAACGAAAACTCAGCCCCCGCCGGACGGGAAACGCCCGAGAGCATACCGCCGAGGATCGTCGATCCCGAGCGGGACGTGCCGGGGATGAGCGAGAGCACCTGGAAACAGCCGATCTTCAGCGCGGTTTTGTAGGAGATCTCTTCCGCCACAGCGTACGTGGGCACGCTGTCCTTCTTCATCCGTTCGATCACGATAAACAGGATGCCGTAGACGATGAGCGCCACCGCCACGGTAACGTAGTTATAGAGATATGTATCGAGAAGATCGTCGAACAAGACGCCGATCACGCCGGCGGGGATGCAGGCGACGATGATCTTCCCCCAGAGGGAGAAGGCGGCTTTCCGCTCCATCTCGTTTTTCTTCTTTGCGAAGGGATTGAGGCGGCTGAAATAGAGCACCGCCACGGCGAGGATGGATCCGAACTGGATCACCACGCGGAACATTTCCATAAACGCGTCGCTCACGTTCATCGTGAGAAGCTCGTCAACGAGGATCATATGCCCCGTGCTCGAGACGGGAAGCCATTCGGTAATTCCCTGCACGATGCCGAGCACTGCCGATTTCAGAATTTCAAAAAACAAATGCATACGTTATGCCTCCTCACCCTTGGCGGATAATGTCTCCCGCCCGCACCGGGACGGGTACGTACATAGTAAACTTCATAAGCGGATGGGGGGCAGACTCGATCGCCTCGCCCGCCTCGTCAAACAGATCGCCGCCGACAAACGGGATGCCGACCTTCCCCGGCGTGAGAAGTTCCATCGAATCGCCCCTCGTAAGCTTGTTGCGCTGGATGAACGTGGCAAACCCGTTCTCGTCGCTGTCGGTGATCGCGGTGGCAAGATACGCCTTCTCGCGGATATAGCCGGGAGCGGTGACGGTGTTCGCATTCTCGTGCGGCGGCGTGAAATAAAAGCCTGTATAGTATTCTCTGTGGCTGACGCTTTCGAGCTCGCGGAGCCAGAGGGGATCGTATTCGTACGACGCGGGATCACGGAGATACGCGTCGATCGCCATCTTGTACGTATTCGTAACGACGGCGGTATAGTACGCGCTTTTCACTCTGCCCTCGATCTTAAACGAGGTGATCCCCGACTCCATAAGTGCGGGGATATGCTCGATCATGCACGTATCGCGGGAGCTCATGACGAACGAATCGCCGTCGTGCTCCTCAACGGTTATGCGGTCGTCGGGGCGCTTTTCCTCGGTAATGACGCGCTCGTTATAGATCCAGCGGCACGGCTGGGCGCATCTGCCGTGATTGGCATCCCTGCCGACGAAATAATTGGAGAGCAGGCACCGTCCGCTGTACGCGATGCACATCGCGCCGTGGACGAACGCTTCCAGCTCCAGCTCGGGCGGCGTGTTTTTCCGGATCTCAACGATCTCCGCCATCGTAAGCTCGCGCGCCAGAACGACGCGCTTGGCACCGAGGTTATACCAGGCGGTACAGGCGGCAGCGGAAACGGCGCTCGCCTGCGTGGAGATATGTATCTCGAGCGACGGCGCGACCTCTTTTACGAGCATGAGAACGCCGATGTCGGAAACGATCACCGCATCGACGCCGATCTTCCCGAGAAAAGCGAGGTATTCACGGAGAGGCGCGTACTCCTCCGTACGCGGCATCACGTTCACGGTAACGTACAGTTTCACGCCGTTTTCGTGCGTGAAGGAAACGGCTTCTTTCAGTTCTTCCCGCGTGAAATTCTGCGATGCCGCGCGCATGCCAAAAGCCTCGCCGGCAAGATACACCGCATCCGCACCGTAGCGGACGGCGGCGCGCAGCTTCTCAAAATCGCCCGCGGGGGAAAGAAGCTCCGGTTTTTGAAGACTCATATGTTCAGCCACAGTAATTTCCTTTCAACGTTCATAAACAGAAACGGCCGCGGCGGCGAAAATCGCGCGCCGCGGCTCAGATAATCGGGTTATACGTTCATGATGACCGGCAGGATCATCGGCTTTCGCTTTGTCTTCGCGTAGAGATATTTTGCAAGATCGTCTTTGATGTTCTGCTTCATCTGCGTCCATTCGGTAACGCCGCGCTCGATCGTTTCCGTAAGCGTCTCGCGGGCAATACTGCGGACCTCTTCCATCAGATCCTCCGCCTCACGGACGTAAACGAATCCGCGGGAGATGATGTCGGGACCGCTCGTGATCGTTCCGGTGTCCGAATCGACGGTCGCCACCACGACGATGATGCCGTCCTGCGCCAGATGGCGGCGGTCACGGAGCACGATGTTGCCGACGTCGCCGACGCCGTAGCCGTCCACGAGCACGCGGCCTGCGGGCACGGTTCCCGCACGCTTGCAGGAGTTTTTGTCCAGCTCGAGAACCTGGCCGATATCCGAGACGAAGATATGGTTCGGGTTCATACCCATGTACTCGGCAAGCTCCTTATGCTGCATCAGATGGCTGTACTCGCCGTGGATGGGCATAAAGTATTTCGGCTTGACGAGCGCGTGGATCATCTTGATCTCCTCGGCGCAGGCGTGGCCCGATACGTGGACCTCCGCCTCCTCGTGATACACGTTCACGCCGCGGCGGTACATTTCGTTGATGATCTTGCCGACGAGTTTTTCGTTGCCGGGGATCGCGTGCGAGGAAAGAACGACGAGATCGCCCGAGGTCAGCTCCACCTGATTGTGATCGGAGAACGCCATGCGGTAGAGGGCGGACATCGGCTCGCCCTGCGATCCGGTCGTTACGATCGTGAGTTTCTTCGGATCGTATTTCCCGATCTCGCCTATATCGACGAGAAGCCCCTCCGGCACGGTCATGTACCCGAGCTTCACGGCGGCGCCGACGACGTTCAGCATACTGCGGCCGGTGATCGCCACCTTGCGCCCGTATTTCGCACTGTAATTGATGATCTGCTGTACGCGGTGCACGTTCGAGGAGAATGTGGCGACGATGATGCGCTTATCGGGATTGTTCATGAAGATGAGATCCAGCGACGCGCCGACCTTTCTCTCCGAGGGGGTGTGTCCGCTGCGGCCGACGTTCGTCGATTCGCACATAAGGAGAAGCACGCCTTTTCTGCCGTACTCACCGATGCGCGTCAGATCCATCATCTCACCCTCGATCGGGGACACGTCAATCTTGAAGTCGCCCGTGTGGAGCACTACGCCGACGGGCGTTGTGATCGCGATCGCGCACGCATCGGCGATCGAGTGGTTCACGCGGATAAACTCCGCCGAGAACGCGCCGAGCTTCACCGTATCGCCCGCGGAGACGGTCGTCATCTTCACTTTATGCGGCAGGCGATGCTCCGCCAGCTTGTTCTCTAAAATACCGAGCGTAAGACGCGTGCCGTAGATCGGCGGGTTGATCGTGCGCAAAACGTACGGAAGTGCGCCGATATGGTCCTCGTGCCCGTGCGTCAGAAGAATACCGCGGATCTTGTCCACGTTCTTCTCAAGATAGCTGATGTCGGGGATCACGAGATCCACCCCGAGCATATCGTCATCGGGGAACGCAAGACCGCAGTCCACGATGATCATGTCGTTGCCGTATTCGAGAACGGCGATATTTTTGCCGATCTCATTGAGTCCTCCGAGCATCATTACCCGAAGCTTTGTGCCATTTGATTTTTTGGCCATTCAAAATTCCTTTCGTTTGCCTTATTGAGGCTTTCATTCACAGTTTTTTCGGTTATACCGTTTTCCGTCTTTTAAAAAACGGCAAGATACGGCCGCTCACCGCAGTCGCAAAAGGCCTTCGGGCACGACAAAAAAACGCACATTTCATATAGGAAATCCGAGGGCGGCGGACTCCTATATACACGGGGCCGGGTGCGATGCGGGTGTTTTTATTCGGTTGTTCTTCATACGGACATCGGCATGAACGTCGCCGCGCCCGTCTCACGGACACAATATCTCCTATACATTGTAACAGAAATCGCCTCTTCAGTCTCACCGTGCAGATGAATAAATTGTAAACTTTATGTGTACAGGTCATTTCCGGAATCACACCCAGGCAATCAGCCACGCGATCCCGCCGAGAAACGCCACGGCCGTCCCTGCACCGGCAAAAAACATTTTTGCGGCACGGGCGATTTTGGCACGGCGCGCCGTCCCCGGATAGCGCCTGTTGCCTGCCTCAACGAGGCGGGTCGCCTCCCGTATCATATCTGCTTCGCCGACGGCATCCTCTCCGTCGGATACGCCCCGACGGAGGACGAAATACGCCTCCTCAAACAGTTTGCTTCCCGTGTCCCTCACGTAGATGACCTTCTTTTCACTCCCGCGCATAGATACTCCTCCGCTTTTTCTTAATACCGTAAGTATTGACGCGGGAAAGAGCGGCTATACAGAGCCTCTCTCAAAAAACAGACGGCTGACGGCAGCGGAGAGAAAAACGCACAAAATCATAACGGCAGAGGCTACGAAAAACGCGTAGCGCGTCCGTCGGACGGGGGCTTTTCCACCGATCGCCGTTCCGGAAAAATACACGGTGATGACGTAAATGAGCGTATCGGACGAGCCCATCAGCACCGACGCGCAGAGGGCGGCAAAGCTGTCCGCCCCCACCGTATCGAGAAGCGTGGCGTAGGCGGCGGTCGAGGCGGAGCCCGACACCGGCCGCGTTATGAGAAGCGGCAGAATCTCAACGGGAATCCCCAGCTTTTCGGCGATGCCTCCCAAAGCACTGCTCAAAAAGGAGACCGCGCCCGACGCCTGAAACATGGAAAGCGCCACCATAAGCGCGATCATGGTGGGAAGAAGGCGGACGGCGGTCGAAAGCCCCTCTTTCGCCCCCTCGGTGAAAACGGCGAAGAAATCCCGTTTTCGGGAGAGCATCGGGAGGACGGCGATAAAGAGAACGGCGGGCATGACCGCCGCGGATACGGTCTCAATCACGGCGCATCCTCCCCTTCTTCACTCCCTTCCCCCGCGCCGCCCACGCGAAAAGCCTCGAAAGAACGATCGCCGAGAGAGCACACACAAACGAGGTGATCCACACGGGCACGAGGATCTCGTACGGACGAGAACAGCCCGCGCTGCGGCGAAGTGCGATGAGCGTCGTGGGCAAAAGATCGAGTGACGACGTCGCGAGAACGGAAAGCGTGATCATGTCGTCCGTGGCGGTATCGGGGTGCGGATTCTCCTCTTGGAGCTTCGCCATCGCGGAAAGCGCAAGCGGCGTGGCGGCGTTGCCGATCCCCAGAATATTCGCCGAGACGGAGGCGGTGATCTCCTCGGTGGCTCTGCCCGACCGCCACGCATCGGGAAACACAAGACGGAGTATCGGCGAGAGCACGCGGCTCACCTTACCGATCACGCCCGCCTCTTTGAGGACGTTCATAACGCCGCACCAGAGCGCCATCATGCCTGCGAGCGATACCGTGAGGGACAAAGCCCCTCCCGCACCGTCCAGAATGGCGTTCGAAAGCGCGCCGAGATTCCCCGTCGGCACGGCGAACAGAACCGAAATCAGAACCAAAGCGAAAAAACAGATCCCCAGCATACAAATCCTTTCTTTGCCGTTCGACAAATCATTTGTGTTTTTTCCGATTCCCACCACATTTGGTGTCAAAATATGGAAAATAATATTTTTTCATCAAACATATTGACAAAAAAGGAAAACTATGGTAAAATTGGTGCGTAAATAGAAAATCTGCACAAAAAAACAGCGGATTATGGAAGGAAAGTAAAATGAAATCTATTGGAATCGTACGCAAAATTGATGAGCTCGGCCGTATCGTTCTGCCGATCGAAACCCGCCGCCAGCTCGACCTCGAGCCCCGCGACGGCGTGGAAATCTTCGTTGACGAGGACAAGATCATCCTCAAAAAGTACCAGCCGTGTTGCCTCTTCTGCAACGACGGCGACGACATCGTAACGTTCAAGGATAAGAAAATCTGCAGAAAATGCCTCGTCGAGATGAAGGAAAAGGCACTCTGAGCCTCCCTTCTACCTTATGCAGTCTCCCGAAAAAACAGAACGGCACAAAAAAACGGCCCCCCCCGAACGGTGAGGCTGTTTTTCTTTCGTTTTTATTTCAGAAACTTGCGTGCGAGCCAGATGCACAGGCATGCGCCGCCGACACCAAAGATGAGGGAGCCGATCCAGCCGCCGATAGAGAGGCCGATCGCACCGAGAACAGCTGCGATGACACCGCCGACGAACGAGCCGACGATACCGAGAATGATGTTTCTGAGAAGGCTGCCGCTGGATTTCATGATCTTACCGGCAATCCAGCCGTACAGTGCACCGAGAACGATGTTTACAAGAATTTGCCACATGGTCTTTTCCTCCGAGTGAATATGTATTGCATTTGCCCGCTCTTTGCCGAAGGCGCAGGCTTTGCAATACTATTATAACCGAACGGATAATATAAATCAACCCCGCCGAAGGGTAGACGGCAAAAAAATCTCCGACGGTGCTTGATTTAGACGCCGCTCTATGTTATACTTATATTTAAAGATAAAATTCATCCTGAAGGCAAGGGAGAAAACGCCGCGATGCAGTACCCATTCGGTCAGAGAACCCCCGCCGATCCGAAGGAGCGAAGTGCCTCCGAGGCGGGCGAATACGCGAACAACTACACGGAATACACCGTCTCGCAGAAGGCGGAGGGCGTGTGGCTTTTGCGCCGTATGCTCATGATCCTTTTGTACCTCCTTTACGGGATCGCGTTTTTCATTCTGCCTACGATGGGACCGGTCAAAATCCCCATGCTGGTAGCGCTTTTGCCCGTCACGCTTTGGATCGTCATTTTCTTCACGTGGCGATTCGTATCGGTGGAGCACGAATACGTCGTCTCCTCGGGCGTCATGACGTTCACGGACGTTCTGGGCGGACGGACAAGACGCGTTCTGTTCGCCGTATCGGTGAAGGATATGACCGAGATCGCACCCGTTCCGGTGGGAGATTGCGACCCCGTCGGCGTGAAATCCGTCGTCGATCTGCGCGGCACGAAAGCCTCCCCCGCTGGATACTGCTTCAAGGTACAAAACGAGGAGGGCGAGACGTTCGCTGTTCTGTTCACTGCCACGGAAAAGGCGCTCAAAATCCTCAGATACTACAACCCGATCGCCTTCAAAGAAGCGTAAAACGCATATTCTCCGCCGTTTTTTCATAGGATCGAAGGAAAACCTATGACCAACGGAGGATCCTATGATAAACACCCGAACGAGACGATTTTTCGCCGCCGCTCTGGCGGCGATCTGCCTTGCCCTCACCGCGTGCCAAGGCACAAACGAGCATCCCCTCGCATACAGAGACCGCCTTTCCTCGGCGGTCGTGTCGGACGGCGTCCGCTCGTTTCGGATCACGCCGATCGAGGGAGGATTTACCGTCGAAATCACGAATCCCCCGTCCGTCTCGGGCATCACCTATCGGATCACCGGCGACACCGCCTTCGTCTCAATGGGCGAGGCGGAGATTCCCGTGAGCGACAGAATGACTAAGACCGCACGGCAGGTGATCGAGCTCTTTACGCCGTCGGACGATCGGCTCGTCGGTACGAAAACAGACAGAAAAAACGGCACGTGCGCCGTCCGCTTTCAGGCGGATGGAGGCGAGATCACGGCAAACCTCAGTGAAGACGGAATCCCCACGTCCTTTCTGACGAAAGACGGCACATGGACAGTGGAAGAATACGTACAAAATCCCGAAATCTGAAAAAACACGGATACAGGAACGAGAAGATGAAAACGTACAAACTCTGGGCGGAGATCGACCTTGACGCGCTCCGCCACAATTACAGAACGATAAGAGACACGGTGCAAAAAAGCGCGCCCGACTGCCGCGTCATCGCGGTGGTGAAGGCCGATGCGTACGGGCACGGCGTCGGCGCCGTGTCGAGAACGCTCCTCGCGGAGGGCTGTGACTTTTTCGCCGTATCGTCCGTCGCCGAAGCGCTTGAACTGAAAGCGATCGTGGGCGACGGAGCACAGATCCTCATTCTCGGCTACTCGATGCCCGAGGACCTGCAGACGATTCTCGAAAACAACGTCATCCAGACCGTCTTCTCGGATGAATACAGAGAAGCGCTCTCAGCTGAGATGACACGGCTGAAAAACGAAAAACGTATCAGCGACACGGCAAAGCTGCGCGTGCATCTGAAACTCGACACCGGCATGAACCGTCTCGGCTTTTCGACGGCGGACGCGGCAGAGGCCGCCGACGCGCTTCGTAAATCAATACATGACCCGCACCTCAAGGCGGAGGGAATGTTCACGCACTTCGCCTCGGCAGATACGGACGGGGGCTCCGGCATGGCAGCCGTACAGCTCGCCCGTTTTGACGCGGTGGCAGACGCGCTGCGCGAAACGAACGATTGCCCGTCTTTTCTCCACACCGCCAACAGTGCGGCGGCGCTCTCGTTCCCCGATTCATACAAATCCGCGGTGCGTGCAGGCATTATTCTGTACGGGCTTTCCCCCGACGGGGAGATAAACCCCGCCTTTCGCCCCGTTATGACGCTCAAGGCGCGGATCGCACATATCCACACCCTGAAAGCGGGCGAATCGGTCAGCTACGGCGCAACGTACACTGCCCTTCGCGATCAGCGGATCGCGACCGTGCCGGTCGGCTACGGCGACGGATTCTTGCGCCGCTTTGAGAAAGCCTCCTTCCGTCTCGCAGACGGCACACTCGCCCCGATCGTCGGGCGCATCTGCATGGACCAGTGCATGATCGACGTGGGTGCCTCGGACGTGCATCCGGGCGACGCCGTTACCGTGTTCGGCGGCGATGACGGTACGATGATAAAGCATCTCGCCGAGCTCGGCGGGACGATCCACTACGAAATCACCTCGATTCTGACACCGCGCGTCGCTCGCGTAACGGTCGGATAACCGAAAACGATACAAAACGAAAAACAACGGACGTATGGATAAAAAATACTTGAAACAGGTCGGCGTGTACGTTCTCACTTCCCTTTTCTCCATAGGACTGATCCTCTATATCGGGTATCATCTGTTCTACGGACTGACCCAGCGGATCGAGACCGCCCCCGCCGCCCCCGCCACGATCCACAGCGTGATCGAAGCGGATGTGTATCTGTTCCGCGAGGAGATTCTCCTCACCGCCGGCATCGCAGGCGGAAGCGTCGTTCCCGCCGTGCCGGACGGCACGCGCGTGGGCATAAGCGATACGGTTGCCCGCCTTTACGACAAATCCGCACCGGACGTTGTTTCCGCGCTTGCGGAGGCAGACGCACAAATCGAGGTCCTGACGGCGATGAAAACGCACGCGATCTCCCTGCGAGATACGCACGCAATCGATCAAAGCATATACGGGATCATGGAAAAACTTTCCTCTGCCGCAAGACGTGGAGACGGGAGGGCCGCGCTCTCCTATCGGACGGAGCTCTCCTCCGCACTCATCCGCCGTGCTGTAATCACGGGATCCGCCGCGGATATTGACGGCGAGATCCGTCGGCTCGAGGGGGAAAAGGCATCTCTTCTCACTCAGCTCGGTGTCTGCCGCGAGGAGAAAGCCGCCGACCGGAGCGGCTACTATTTTTCGACGCCCGACGGATACGAATCCGTCTTTACGAACGATACCGCACAGACTATGACGGTTGCGGAGTTTCTGGCTCTTACCGAAAAGGAAAGCGAGCCTGTCCCCGAAAGGACGGCAGGCAAGCTCGTAACAGATTACCGCTGGTACACAGCCGCGGTCATCCCCGCCGCCAAAGCGGGAAACCTCACCGAATCGGACACGTACGCCGTATCGTTCCCGTATAACGGAGACACGGTGATCACGATGACCCTCACACGCCTCGTCACCGAGGGAGACCATGCCATGCTCGTCTTCTCGGCAGACATGATGCCGGACGGCTTTTCCTACACGAGACTCCAGCCCGCGGTGATATCGGACAACGCCTACACGGGACTGCGCGTGCCCGCCTCAGCCGTGCGCGCGGTAGACGGCGTGACCGGCGTTTACATTCTGGAGGGCGGCATCGTCCACTATCGGGCAGTCAAACTGATCGTGGAGGGCGAAAACTGGTGCCTGCTTGAGAACGCACCGGCGGACGAGCCCCCGGCAGGACTCGCCTGGCTTACACAAAACGAAATCGTAATTACGAAAGGACGGGGCCTCTACGAGGGGCGCACGCTGTCATGAATATCTCCCCTGATAATATGCCCGTTTTGCCGGAACTTACGGCAGAGCGGAGACGTGAGATCGCGGACAATTACCGCCTTGTAAAAGAAAACATCGCCCGCGCTATGGATCGGCGCCGTGTTGGCGGCGGCGAAGTACGCCTTTTGGCCGCATCGAAAATGGTTCCGCCGGAGGAGATCCTCTTTGCGGTGAACGAGCTCGGCCTTGATCTGATCGGCGAGAACCGCGCCGTGGAGCTGACGGCGAAGCTACCCTTTCTGAAAGGGCGTGTAGAGCAGCACTTCATCGGCCACCTCCAGACGAACAAGGTGGGAAAAGTGGTCGGGAACGTCACCGTTATCGAAAGCGTCGATTCCGTACGTCTTGCTGCCGAGATCGACCGCCGGTCGAAGGCCCACGGCATCGTAACGGATATCCTCATTGAGGTGAACAGCGGACGGGAGGAAAACAAGGGCGGGATCTTCCCCGAAAACGTCCGTGATTTTCTCACGGAGCTCGAAGCGTTCCCCTCCGTTCGCCTCGCGGGACTGATGACGATGGCGCCCGTATCGAGCGAAAAAGAGGATTTTCGTAAATTTTTTAGAGAAACTTACGGAATTTTTATTGACATTTTCACAAAAAAATCGCATAATATAATAGAGCCTGTATTTTCTCGTGCGCCCATCCTCTCGATGGGTATGAGTGACAGCTATGAAATTGCCGTGGAGGAAGGCGCCACGGAGGTGCGTGTCGGCTCTGCGATCTTCGGTCGCAGAATATACACGTGAGATGCCTCAAAACTCAGGATATTAAAAAGATTACATATGCGGAGGATTAGATCATGGGACTTATGGACAAAATAAGAAAAGTAACCGGCACGGACTCTGACACTTACGCGAGCGACTACGACTATTACGGCGAGTTCGGTGCGGATGAGGAAGCACAAGCAGAAGAAACGATGCAGGATACCTCTGTCGGCATGAACGCAGGCATGGGTATGGGCGCCCTCTCTTCTATGAGCGGCGGCATCAGCCTCTCCGGCGCAGCACTTGAGCTCAAGGTTGTTAAGCCCGAGCACTTCGAGAGCGTTCCGCAGATCGCGGATCACCTGCTCAACAAGCGCACCGTCGTTCTCAATCTGGAGAACACGAACAAGGAGACCGCACGCCGTCTTATCGATTTCTTGTCCGGCGTTGCTTACTCGATCGACGGCTCCCTCAAGAAGATTGCCAGCAACGCGTACGTTATCACGCCCTCGAACGTGGACGTCGGCGACGCACAGCTGAAGGATCGCCGCGAGAAGGAAGAAGCTCCGGCTGCTCCCGCTCCGCAGGCAGAAAAGATCGCAGTGGTTGACGACTCCGATCTCAGCGTTTTCTGATTCGGACCGATTCTGCCCGGCACGAAAAACAAAAGGCAGCACCCGTTGCCTTCTGTTTTTGCGTCTAATTTATTTACGAATATTACATACGCGGGCAGCATGATAATAACGTGCTGCCCGCAGATACTTTTTACAAGATCCGACGGGATTGTCTATAAAAAGACAAAATACGAAAAGTCCCTCGGATACGGAAAGGAGCTCCCCCTTGCCTGCCTCTTTCTACGTTGTTGCCATGGTCGCGTCCCTTCTCATTTCCGTAATCCAGGCGCTGATGCTCATCCGCGCTGTCCTCAGCTGGTTCCCCGTCAATGATGCGAGCCCCTTTGTCCGATTCATCTACGGTGCGACGGAGCCGTTCATTCTGCCCGTACGCGCGCTTCTCGACAGATTTTCATTCTTCCGTTCGATGCCGATCGATATGTCCTTTTTGTTTACGTTTCTGATTCTATCCTTTCTCAGATCACTTTTGTAAAACGGGAGACGCACGCCGATGAAACCGATCCCTTTTGAAAAGCTTGACGCCGGCGCACGCCGCCTGACTGCGCGTGCACGGGAACTCGCCACGCGTGATCCGTACGACGTTGTCTTTACCGACTTTTTAACGCCCCGGGAGCAGCGCATCTTTTACGCCGCCGTAGCCTCCGAGGGCGAGGCACACCGCCTCTTTTTCTACGGCGGTGCGAGAGAAGCGGAGCGACGCCTCGCCGTTCTTTTGCCGGAATGGTATCTCGTGGACGAGCCGAAGGGTGATCCGTTCAGCTTTGCACGCGAGGAATACCTCATCACCCTTATCGAAAACGGCACGGCGGATCTTTCCGCCGCCGTCGTTCCCGTATCGCTCAAGGCGAGCGAATACGCCGATCTTTCCCACCGTGACTGGCTCGGCGCGATCTTGGCGCTGGGACTCGATCGCTCGGCACTCGGGGATATTGCCGTCCTCGATCCGCACAGCGCGGTCGCCTTTTTCACCCCGACCATCGCCTCTTTCATCACGGAAAATCTGAAAAGAGCCGGCTCGGATGCAGTGCGCGCCGCCGCCTTTGATCTGCCCGACGGATTTACGGTTCCCCACTCGTTTGAACGCATGGAGGTCAGCGTTGCCTCGCCGCGCCTTGACGGCGTGGTGCACGCGCTCACCAACCTTTCGAGAGCCGACGCCGCCGATTTCGTAAAATCCGGCGAGGCGGAGGTGAACTACTTCCCCGAGGAAAACCCCGACGCGCAGATCACCGACGGAGACGTTCTTTCACTCAGAGGATTCGGCAAATATATCATTGATTCCGCAAACACCGTAACGCGGCGCGGACGAAGCCGCCTCGTTGCGAGAAAATACAAATAACGATAGGGAGGCACTTATGCTTTTGCCGCAGGAACTGAAAAAATACTCCTTTGACCGCGCCATACGCGGTTATAACACCGCCGAGGTAGAGGAATACATAGCCTTCGTTATCACCAAATACGAGGAAATATACCGCGAGAACGACGAGCTGAACCGTAAGCTGTCAATCGCCGTGGAATCTCTTGCCGAAATACGCGAGAGGGAGGCGAAGATCGCCGCTCTTGAGAAAGCGGTAAAACGTGCCGCCGCAAAGCTTCTTGCCTCCGCCGAAAAGAAGCGCGACGAGCTCGTCGCCGAAGCTGCGGCGTACGCCGATCGCATCGTTAAGGATGCCGACGCGCACGTTGACGAACAGAAAAAACAGTTTTTACGTATTCAGGCCGAGATCCTCACCCTGCGCGATATGCTCTTTACCGCGTACAGCGAGCATATCGACCGCATTGAGGCCTTGACCGCCCTCGCCGAGGAAAAAGATTTTTCCGATCCCGCCCCCATCCTCGCTGATGCGGCGGAGGAGATCCTCCCCGAAGATCCGGCAGAGGAAAACGCGGCTGAAGAGCCGCAAAGCGCGGACGTCTACACCGAACAAGAGCTTGAAGAGGAGGAAGCCGCAGAGGTTATCGAAGAGGAACCGCTCATGTCCGCGGCAGACGAGGACGTATACACGCCCGAGGAATTGTCTGACGATGATAACGCTGTCGGGGACACCACCGAAGAGGATACCGGAGACAGCATCTCCAATGCCGAAGACGCGTCCGAAGAAATCGAAGAGGTGCCCACAAAAGAGACCGAAACGCAAACGGCGGCGTTCGATGCGGACACGCTCGAAATCGGGGACCTGCTGGCCGAAATTCCCGCTGAGGAAAAGCCGGACGACGACGCACTTCTCCGTGAGCTGCACGAGGTGTTTGCCAAAGAGTTTGCCGCCGCCGAGTCGGATCCGAGCGGCAGCGAAGACGTCCTCTCCGACGATTGGGACCGTGGCTTTGAGATTAAGCACGAGGCGGTGGAAGCTCCGCCGTCCGAGCCAAAGACGGAGATTCCCAACGAGACGCCCGAAGAGCCGAACGAGGAACACGCCGACGAAGACGCCGAACTTGACGAGCTGAAGCGCCGCATGGGTCTCACCGACGAAATAAAGAAGTATCCCGGCATTGATTCGTTTGAATTTATCCCCGAGGACGCGCCCGACGATAACAAGAGGGGCGGCAAATTACATAAGAAAAATAAGTAAAAAGGAGCGTCTATGCTTCTATTTGTACTGATCGTGATCGGCGCGGTCGCGCTCGATCAGATATCAAAGCTGTGGGTGCTTCATTCGCTCGCACCCATCGGCTCTTATCCGCTCATAAAAAACGTTCTCCACTTCACCTACGTTGAAAACAGAGGCGCCGCGTTCGGCATGCTCGCCGATCACCGCTTCGTGTTTATGGCGGTGTCCACGCTCGCGATCGTAGGTTTGTTTCTGTACGTTTTCATCGTCAAACCGAAGGATAAAATGGAGATCGTGTCTCTTTCGTTTATCATCGGCGGCGGCATCGGCAACATGATCGACCGCATCTTCCGCGGATTCGTGGTCGATTTTATCGACGTTGCGTGCATCAATTTTTACGTTTTCAACATCGCGGATTCTTTTGTGTGCGTCGGATGCGGACTGATGATCCTGTATCTGATCCTCGCGGAGATCGGTGAGAGAAAAGGGGCAAACGATGCTCACGAAAAATGATCTCGACCTGACTTTTTCGGAAGACACCGTGACTCTCGAGGTCGGCGGCGGCGCCGTCGGCATGCGCGCGGACGCGGGACTCGCGCTTCTTGCAAAAGAGACGGATGCAGAGGCGATCGCCTCCCTCTCCCGTTCCGGCGCGGCACGGCTCATTGAGACCGGCGCGGTAACGGTGAACGGCGCAGTGCCCGATAAAAAGACGATCCTCAAGGCGGGCGATACCGTGACGGTAATTTTGCCCGAGCCCGCCCCCGCCGAGGCACAGCCGGAGGACATCCCCCTCGACGTCGTGTACGAGGACGAGGACGTGATCGTGGTGAACAAGCCGAAGGGCATGGTCGTTCATCCGGCGCCCGGGCACGAGCACGGCACGCTCGTTTCCGCACTTCTCTACCGCTGCGGCGATTCCCTCTCCGGCATCGGCGGCGTTATGCGGCCGGGGATCGTGCACAGGATCGACCGCGACACGACGGGGCTTATTGCGGCGGCAAAAAACGACCGCGCGCACGTCTCCCTCGCGGCACAGCTTGCCGATCACTCGATGCACCGCGAATACCGCGCGATCGTTCTCGGCGGCATCGACACGAAGGGAACAATAGACGCCCCGATCGGCCGCCATCCGCGCGACCGCAAAAAGATGGCGGTACTGCCATCGGGTGCCGCCGGCGCCCGCGAAGCGGTAACGCACTACTATCCGATCACGGATTACGGACAGTTTTCCGAGGTGCGGCTCGTGCTCGAGACGGGGCGCACGCATCAGATCCGCGTGCACATGAGCCACATCGGGCATCCGGTTTTGGGCGACGAGGTGTACGGCGCGAACCGCACGCCGTTTGAGAAAAAGCACGCACCGCTTCTCGTAGGTCAGGCACTCCACGCAGAAAAGTTGACGTTCACGCATCCGAGAACGGGTGAGACAATGACGCTGAGTGCCCCGCCGCCGGCGGAATATCTGAAGCTGATTGAGATACTGAAAAGAATGGAATGAATTGACGGGGGAGGGCTTTTGGCAAAAAGCACCTCCCCCGAACCCTCTTTGCAAAAACTTTACACAAAAACACAGCCTGTCCGTACGGTTACAGAGAGGCTGTGTTCTTTTATTCAAAAAATGCTGTTCTCTTATCTAACGCCGAAAAGCAGTTCTCCGTACGTGGGGAACGGCCAATCGCCGGCGGGCATAATCGTTTCAAGCGTATCTCCCGCCAGGCGGATCGCACGCATGAGCGGCAGGATCGAATCCTTATAATAGAGCGAACGCGCTTTTTTATCCGTGATCGTGGCAGGTGTGAGGATCGCCTCGTCGAGCGCCTTCACGTTTTTGTACATCTCCTCGGTGAGGCGGGAGATCTCCTCTGCCGTTTCCGTCTCGTAGAAGCAGGGGATTCCGATCTCACGCTTTCGGACGATCGCCTCGGCGATCTCGGCGGCGCACCGACCGGCGGCCGGCAGGATGTTCCGTCTCGTCATCTCGATCATGGTGAGCGCTTCGATGTGGATCACCTTGCAGTAGTTATCCTGCATAATCTCACAGCGGGAGCGAAGCTCCGTTTCGCTGAATACCTTATGCGTTTTGAACAGTTCCACGTTCTTCTCGTGGAGAAGATACGGCAGGCAATCGGGCGTCGTTCTGAGATTGAGAAGCCCTCTCGCCTGTGCTTCCTTGATCCACGCCTCGTCGTAGCCGTTTCCGTTGAAGATGATGCGATCGTGCGCTTGGATCGTCTTCTTTATGAGATCGTGGAGCGCCGATTCGAAATCCATCGCCGTCTCGAGCTCGTCGGCAAACTGACGGAGAGACTCCGCCACGGCGGTATTGAGAACCGTATTGCAGTCCGCAATCGAGGCGGACGAGCCGAGCATACGGAACTCGAATTTGTTGCCCGTGAACGCAAACGGCGAGGTGCGGTTTCTATCGGTGGAATCCTTCGGGAAGCGGGGAAGAACGTGCACACCGACCTTCAAAAGCTGTTTCTCCCAGCCGCCGTAGGGGGTGTCGTTCTTGATCGAATCAAGGATCGCACCGAGCTCGTCGCCGAGGAACATCGACACGACGGCAGGCGGTGCTTCGCCGCCGCCGAGACGGTGATCATTGCCCGCAGAGGCAACGGATATGCGAAGCAGATCTTGATACTCATCCACCGCTTTGATGACGGCGGCGAGGAACAGAAGGAACTGCGCGTTTTCCGCCGGCGTCTCTCCGGGATTCAGAAGATTCACACCGGTATCGGTCGAGAGCGACCAGTTGTTATGTTTACCCGATCCGTTGACGCCCGCGAACGGTTTTTCGTGGAGCAGGCAGACGAGATCGTGCTTTTTCGCAAGCTTCTGCATCATCTCCATCGTGAGCTGGTTGTGGTCGGTGGAGATGTTCGTCGTTGCAAAGATCGGCGCGAGCTCGTGCTGGGCGGGCGCCGCCTCGTTATGTTCGGTTTTGGCAAGGATGCCGAGCTTCCAGAGCTCCTCGTCGAGCTCCTTCATGAATGCGGCCACGCGGGGCTTGATGACACCGAAATAGTGGTCGTCCATCTCCTGCCCCTTCGGGGGCTTGGCACCGAACAGCGTTCTGCCGGTATAGATGAGATCGGGACGGCGCTCATAGATCTCGCGGTCCACGAGGAAATACTCCTGCTCGGGACCTACGGTCGTTTTCACCGACGCTGCGTCCGAGCCGAACAGACGGAGCACGCGCATCGTCTGCTTCTGCACGGCCTCCATAGAACGGAGAAGCGGGGTTTTCATATCGAGCGCCTCGCCGCCGTACGAACAGAACGCGGTGGGAATACAGAGAACGCCCTCCTTCAAAAAGGCATAAGACGTCGGATCCCACGCGGTATAGCCGCGCGCCTCAAACGTAGCGCGGAGTCCGCCCGAGGGGAACGAGGACGCATCCGGCTCACCCTGAATGAGCTCCTTACCGGAGAACTCCATGATGACCTGTCCGCCGTCGGTGGGTGTGATAAAACTGTCGTGCTTTTCGGCAGTGATGCCGGTCAGCGGCTGGAACCAATGCGTGAAGTGCGTGGCGCCGTGCTCGATCGCCCAATCCTTCATGGCGTTTGCGACGACGTTTGCCACCTCGATATCGAGCCGTTTGCCCACGCTTATCGCTTGCCGGAGGGCTTTGTACGTCTCCTTCGGCAGGCGCTGCCGCATAACGGTATCGTTGAACACAAGCGTTCCGAAAATCCGATCTACACTGTTCATGGCGGTCTCCTTCGATCATACAAGTCAAAAACGGCAGAGGCTTTGGGACTGATCCCGGATCGCCTTTGCCGCTTCTTGTATTATACATTTTTCCCCGCCCGTTGTCAAGAGATTTACCTCAATTTCCGCACATTTTGATATGCGTGCCCGCCGGTCGTTTCCGAAACAAAAAAAATTGGTAAAAAACACAAAAAGAATGCCGTTTTCGGGCGAAAAATCGCGCCGCCCGTTCTTGACATTCGAACGAAAATATGATATCCTATTATAGGATAATTTAATGAAACTTATGTAACTGACGGAACCGTGGAATCAACCACAAAGGAGCATAAGTTTTTCTCTGTTTTGCCGACCGTCTGGGCAGTCTCACTCACCGATCCCGATCGGCGGCGTTTTTTCAGCGTCGCCGTCTTTGGACGGACGTGGACTGCCGTTTTTCGTTTCGGCGTATTTTTGATTTTCAACCGTTTGGAAAGGATAAAGCGATCATGAAAAAAGTGGCTGTTATCATGGGCTCGGACAGCGATCTGCCCGTAGTAGAGAAAGCGATCTCCACCTTGAAGGAATACGGCGTACCGACCGAGGTGCACGTATACTCCGCACACAGAACCCCCGAGGAGGCACGCGAATTCTCCCTGAACGCAAGAGCGAACGGCTTTGGCGCGATCATCGCGGCCGCCGGAAAAGCGGCGCATCTGGCAGGCGCTCTCGCCGCCAACACCACCCTGCCCGTGATCGGTATTCCCGTGAAGGCTTCCGTTCTCGACGGTATGGACGCGCTTCTCTCCACGGTACAGATGCCTGCCGGCATTCCGGTGGCGACCGTTGCAATCGACGGCGCGGCAAACGCGGCACTCCTCGCGATCGAGATCCTTGCCGTTTCGGATGAAGAACTGGCAGAAAAACTGGATGCCGCACGCAAGGCAGCAAAGGAAAAGGTTCTCGCGGCAAACGCGAAGGTTTCTCTTCTTTCTTGAAAGAAAGAAGCAAAGAACTTTTAACCTACCACAGCGGGTTTGTGAAGCGGTGATTGCTTGTAAAGACACTTGAAAGAAAGAAGCAAAGAACTTTAAGGCAAACACAGCGGGTTTGTGAGGCGGTAACTGTTCGTAAAGACGCTTGAAAGAAAGAAGCCGAGAACTTTTAACCTACCACAGTGATTTCGTGAAGCGGTGATTGCCCGTAAAGACGCTTGAAAGAAAGCCGAGAACTTTTAAGGCTCTTAAACTTTTAAATTTTGCAAAAGAAGGTACTCTATGGGAGGATTTTTTGGCGCCGTAAACCGCGGCGATGCCATCGGCGACGTATTTTTCGGAACGGACTACCATTCCCACCTGGGCACAGCCCGGGCAGGCATGGCTGCCTATGACGCCGAGATCGGTTTACAGCGAGACATACACAACATTCAGAATTCGCCGTTCCGGACGAAATTTGAACACATCTTCGACGAGATGAAGGGCACGTCGGCGATTGGCTGTATCAGCGACGCGGATCCCCAGCCGCTTCTCATCCGCTCGAAGCTTGGCACGTACGCGATCTGTATGGTCGGCGTAATCAACAACGCAAAAGAACTGATCGAAGAATACTTCGAGCACAGCGGCGCGTACTACTCCGCCATGACGGGCGGCAGGGTCAACTCGCTGGAGTTGCTCGCGGCGCTCATCAGCCAAAAGGATTCCTTCGCCGAGGGCATCCGCTTTGCACAACAGTGCATTGAAGGCTCGGCATCCATTCTCATTCTGAAAAACGGCGGCAACATCATCGCCGCGCGCGATCTCATGGGCAGAACGCCGGTCGAAATCGGCGAACGGGACGGCGACTATTGCGCCTCGTTTGAATCGTTCGCCTGTCAGAAGCTCGGGTACACCGTAACGAAAGAGCTCGGTCCGGGCGAGATCGTGGAGATCTCTCTGGAGCGCGGCATCGAACAACTGGCAAAGCCGGGTGAGAAGATGCGGATGTGCTCGTTCCTCTGGACGTATTACGGATATCCTGCCTCGACCTATGAGGGCGTGAACGTAGAAACGATGCGCAACCGCGACGGTGCGCTGATCGCGAAAAACGATAAGCAGGCGGGCACCGCTTCGGACATCGACTACGTAAGCGGTCTGCCGGACTCCGGCACGCCGCACGCGATCGGCTACGCAAACGAGAGCCACATTCCCTTCGCCCGTCCGTACATCAAATACACGCCGACGTGGGCGAGAAGCTTTACGCCGCAAAAGCAGGTGGAGCGGGAAAAGGTCGCGAAGATGAAGCAGATCCCGATCCACGATCTCATTGAGGGCAAGAATCTTCTGTTCGTGGACGACTCGATCGTGCGCGGCACGCAGCTGCGCGAAACGGTCGAATTCCTCTACGAGAACGGCGCGAAGGCGGTGCATATGCGCTCCGGCTGTCCGCCGATCATGCACAGCTGCAAATACCTCAATTTCTCCCGTTCGAACAGCGAGATGGAACTGCTCGCCCGCCGGATCATTATGGATCTCGAGGGTGAGGAAGGCGAGGCGCACCTCGACGAATACAGCGACGGCACCACCGAGCGCGGGCAAAAACTGCGCCGCGCCATTGCGGAAAAGTTCAACTTCTCCTCTCTCGAATTCCAGTCGCTGGAAGGAATCATTGAGGCGATCGGCATTGATCCGTGCAAGCTCTGCACGTACTGCTGGAACGGCAAGGAATAAACCGGTTTTGATTTAAAAAATTTAGAAGTTTATAAAGGAGACCGAAGGAAGCCTCTCAAAAGAGTTCCTTTGGGGAAAAGGAGAGACAACTATGAAAAGCGAAAGCGCAAGCTACAAGGCGGCAGGCGTCGACATTACCGCAGGTTACCGCGCGGTAGAACTGATGAAAAAGAGCATCGCCCGCACGAAGAACGAAGGCTCGGTGGACGACATCGGCGGCTTCGGCGGTATGTTCATTCCTCCCATCGGAGGCATGAAGGAGCCGGTCCTCGTATCCGGCACGGACGGCGTCGGCACGAAGATCAAGATCGCCTTTATGATGGACAAGCACGACACGGTCGGCATCGACTGCGTTGCCATGTGCGTAAACGATATTATCTGCTCCGGTGCAAAGCCGCTCTTTTTCCTCGACTACATCGCGTGCGGCAAGAACGTCCCCGAAAAGATCGCCGCGATCGTATCGGGCGTAGCAGAGGGCTGCGTGCAGTCCGGATGCGCGCTCATCGGCGGTGAGACTGCAGAACACCCCGGCCTTATGCCCGAGGAGGAATACGATCTTGCCGGCTTTGCTGTCGGCATCGTGGACAAGGAGAAGGTACTCGACAACAAGTCGATTATCCCCGGCGACGTGATCATCGCGCTTCCCTCCTCCGGCGTACACTCGAACGGATTCTCGCTCGTGCGCCACGCGCTCGACATTGAAAACGCCGATCTCACCTCTCCCCGCGAGGAACTCGGCGGCAAGTCTCTCGGTGAGACGCTTCTCACCCCCACCCGCATCTACGTAAAGCCGGTGCTCGCTCTCATCGACGAGATCAAGGTAAAGGGCATCTCCCACATCACCGGCGGCGGATTCTACGAGAACATTCCGCGCAGTCTTCCCGAAGGCATGACGGCGAAGATCGACAAGAGCGCGATCCGCACGCCCGCTATCTTCGGTCTGATCGCGAAGGCCGGCAATATTCCCGAGAGAGATATGTTCAACACGTTCAACATGGGCGTGGGCATGGCGATCACCGTAGCGAAAGAGGACGCCGAGAAGGCGGTTGAGATCCTCCGTGCAAACGGCGAGGACGCATACGTGATCGGCGAAGTCGTCGAAGGCTGTGAGGGCGTCATTTTATGAGAACGCGGATTGCCGTTTTCGTATCCGGCGGCGGCACGAACCTGCAGGCGCTGATTGATTCGGCAGCGAAAGGAAACCTCCCGAGCGGCGAGATCGCGCTGGTCGTGGCATCCCGCCCCGACGCGTACGCACTGACCCGCGCGGCAAACGCAGGCATTCCGACGGCGGTTGTATCCCGCAAGGAAGCGGGATCGCAACAGGCGTTTGAGGAGGGCATCCTCAGAGCTCTCCGCGAGCACAAAATCGAGATGATCGTTCTGGCGGGATTTATGTCGATTCTGAGTGAATCGTTCACCGCCCGATTCCCGAAAAGAATCCTGAATGTGCACCCCTCCCTCATCCCCGCGTTCTGCGGCAAGGGATACTACGGACTGAAGGTACACGAGGAAGCACTCGCGCGCGGTGTAAAAATCACCGGTGCGACGGTGCATTTCGTAAACGAGATCCCCGACGGCGGTGAGATCATCTACCAGGGAGCGGTCCCGGTTGAGGCGGGCGACACGCCCGAGATCCTCCAGCGCCGCGTCATGGAAGAGGCGGAATGGAAGCTCCTTCCCCGCGCCGCCGAAAAGGTGGCGGCAGACATCCGGGCGGATGCCGACTATCCGAAAATGATCCTGTAACTTTGAAACATAAAACATTCTATACGAGGTACACTTGCGATGAAAGAATTCGAACTGAAATACGGCTGTAACCCGAACCAGAAGCCGTCGAAGATCTACATGGAGGACGGCAGCGAGCTGCCGATCGAGATCCTCTCCGGTCGTCCGGGCTACATCAACTTCCTCGATGCGTTCAACTCCTGGCAGCTGGTAAAAGAGCTGAAAGCCGCCACCGGCATGGTCGCCGCTACGTCTTTCAAGCACGTCAGCCCCACCTCCGCGGCTGTCGGTCTTCCCCTCTCCGAGTCCCTCAAGAAGGCTTGCTTTGTGGACGATATCGAAGGTCTTGACGAGTCTCCCCTCGCCTGCGCGTTCGCACGCGCCCGCGGCACGGACCGTATGTGCTCCTTCGGCGACTGGATCGCACTCTCCGACGTGTGCGACAAGACGACCGCACTCCTCATCAAGCGTGAGGTTTCCGACGGCGTGATCGCCCCCGGCTACACCGACGAGGCACTCGAGATCCTCAAAACGAAGCGTAAAGGCTCTTATAACATCGTAAAGATCGACGAAAACTACATCCCCGCCGAGAAGGAAACGAAGCAGGTCTTCGGCATCACGTTTGAGCAGGGACGCAACAATTTCGAGATCAATAATGCACTTCTCGACAACATCGTAACGGCGAACAAGGATCTCCCCGAGTCCGCCCGCCGCGATCTGATCATCGCTCTCATCACCCTTAAATACACGCAGTCCAACTCCGTGGCTTACGCCGTGGACGGTCAGGCGATCGGCGTCGGTGCCGGTCAGCAGTCCCGTATCCACTGCACGCGCCTTGCCGGCACGAAGGCAGACACATGGCATCTCCGCCAGCATCCGAAGGTACTCGCTCTGCCGTTCCTCCCCACGCTCGGCCGCCCCGACCGCGATAACGTGATCGACGGCTACATCAACAAAAACGAAGAGGACGTAACCGCCGAGGGCAACTGGCAGAAGTATTTCACCGAGCGTCCCGAACCGCTCACCGCTGAGGAAGCACGCGCATATCTCGATACGATCACCGGCGTTGCCGTCGGCTCCGATGCGTTCTTCCCCTTCTCCGATAACATTGAGCGCGCCAAGAAGAGCGGCGTTTCCTACATCGCCGAGCCGGGCGGAAGCATCCGCGACGATCTCGTGATCGAGTGCTGTGATAAGTACGGCATGGTCATGGCATTCACCGGCATGCGCCTGTTCCACCACTGATACAGGGAGTTTCAGGGGGCTTTGTGCCCCCTGAAACCATCCTCCGCACGGCGGTCTGCCGTGATGGGGAAAACCAAGCGACACCCCGTGCCAAAAACGCTGCACGCCGGCGTGCAGAATAAAACTCTACAGGAGATTCTCTATGTTTTTTGATAAGCTTTCCACTCTTGATCCCGAAGTCTTTGCGGCGTGCGACGAGGAGCTTACCCGTCAGCGCCACAACATCGAACTGATTGCATCCGAAAATATCGTTTCCGAAGCCGTTCTTCTGGCTGCCGGAAGCGTTCTCACCAATAAATATGCCGAGGGTTATCCCGCAAAGCGCTACTACGGCGGCTGCTACGCCGTTGACGTAGTAGAGGACATCGCCCGCGAGCGTGCGAAAAAACTGTTCGGTGCTGAGCACGCGAACGTGCAGCCGCACTCCGGCGCCTCCGCCAATCTTGCCGTGTTCTTTGCGTTCCTCCAGCCGGGCGACACCGTTATGGGTATGAACCTCGCCCACGGCGGACACCTCTCCCACGGCTCTCCCGTCAACATTTCCGGTAAATACTTCAATATCGTTCCCTACGGCGTGGACGACGACACCCAGCGCATCGATTACGACAAGATGCGCGCGATCGCTCTCGACTGCAAGCCGAAGATGATCGTCGTCGGTGCGTCCGCGTACTCCCGCACGATCGATTTTGCCCGCTGCCGCGAGATCGCCGACGAAGTCGGTGCGATCCTCATGGTAGATATGGCGCACATCGCGGGACTCGTTGCCGCAGGCGTGCATCCGTCTCCCGTTCCGTACGCGGACGTCGTAACGACCACGACGCACAAGACGCTCCGCGGCCCGCGCGGCGGTCTTATCCTCTGCCGTGAAGAGTACGCAAAACAGATCGACAAGGCGATCTTCCCGGGCGTACAGGGCGGCCCGCTTATGCACATCATCGCCGCGAAGGCTGTCGCTCTCGGCGAAGCCCTCAAGCCGGAGTTCACCGAATACCAGAAGCAGGTTGTAAAGAACGCCTCCGTTCTGGCTGAAGCGCTCGTAGCCGAAGGCTTCGATATCGTCTCCGGCGGCACGGACAACCACCTGATGCTCGTGGATCTCCGTCCGATGAACATCACGGGCAAGGAACTTGAGCACCGTCTTGACGAGGTACACATCACCGCCAACAAGAACGCCATCCCGAACGATCCCGAGAGCCCGTTCGTAACGAGCGGCATCCGTCTCGGCACGCCGGCGGTCACGTCCCGCGGCTTCGACGAGGCAGAGATGAGACAGATCGCTAAGTGGATCAAGGCAGTCTGCGTCGATTTCGAGAACCAGAAGGACCAAATCTCCAAGGAAGTACAGGCGCTCTGCGAAAAATTCCCGATCTATAACTGAGAGCGTGGGGGCTTTTAAAAAGCCCCCACACCCCAAAACCTTTCAAACCGAAAAGCATTTTAGTATTCCCCCTTTATGAAGTTTTGGCTGCGCTTTTTCAAAAGCGCACGGGGTATGGGGCAGAGCCCCGTCCTATCCCACCAACGGAGGTATATATGAAAACGGATATTCTTGTGGTTGGCGGCGGCGGCCGCGAGCACGCCATTATAAAGAAACTGAAAGAGAGCCCCGAGGCGGGCGTCATCTACGCGCTCCCCGGCAACGGCGGTATGGCGGCGGATGCCGTGTGCGTCCCCGAGATCGGTGCGAAGGAAATCGACCGCATCGTCGCTTTCGCCAAGGAGCATGCGATCGGCTTTGCTGTCGTGGCACCTGACGATCCGCTCGTTCTCGGATGCGCCGACGCGCTCCGTCTGATCGGCATCCCGACGTTCGGACCGAGCAAGAAAGCCGCCGAAATCGAGGGAAGCAAGGTCTTCTCCAAGCGGCTGATGGAAAAATACAACATCCCGACGGCAAAATGCGCGATCTTCTCTTCTGCCGCGGATGCACTCGAATACGTAAAGGACTGTCCGCTTCCGACCGTCGTGAAAGCAGACGGCCTGGCGCTCGGCAAGGGCGTTCTCATCGCGACGACTCGCAAGGAAGCCGTTGACGCCGTCCGCACGATCATGGAAGACCGCATCTTCGGTGAAAGCGGCGCGCGCGTGGTCATTGAGGAGTTCCTCACCGGCCCCGAGGTGTCCGTTCTCTCGTTCACCGACGGCGAGACGGTCGTTCCTATGGTTTCGTCGATGGATCACAAGCGCATCGGCGACGGCGACACGGGACTCAATACCGGCGGTATGGGCACGATCGCCCCGAACCCCTACTACACCGACGAGATCGCCGAGATCTGTATGAAGACGATCTTCAAGCCGACGATCGAGGCGATGCAGGCGGAGGGACGTCCCTTCTCGGGATGCCTCTACTTCGGACTGATGCTCACCCCCGACGGGCCGAAGGTGATCGAGTACAACTGCCGCTTCGGCGATCCCGAAACGCAGGTCGTGCTCCCGCTTCTCGAAAGCGATCTGCTCGAGATCATGCGTGCGTGCGACAAGGGCACGCTGACCGAGGATATGGTACGCTTCAAAAAGGGCGCGGCGGCGTGCATCGTTCTCGCCTCAAAGGGATACCCCGAACGGTACGAAACAGGCTTCGCCATCACGAAGGACGACGATTTTGACGGCGAAATGTACGTCGCCGGCGCAAGGCTCTCCGAAAACGGCGATCTTCTGACCGCGGGCGGCCGCGTCTTGGGCGTAGTTGCCACGGCAGGCACGCTCAAGGATGCCTTGGCTCTTGCCTACAAGAACACGGCAAAGGTACATTTTGACGGCGCATACTGCCGCACGGACATCGGCGCGAGAGCCATGCAGGCACTCACAAACGGACAGTAATAGGGAGGATTTTATGGTATACAGAATATTTGTAGAAAAGAAACCGGAGCTTGCGCACGAGGCGCATGCACTCCGTGAGGACATTCGTTCTCTCCTCATGATCGACTCCGTAACGGACGTACGCGTCCTCAACCGCTACGACGTGGAGGGAATCTCCCCCGAGCTGTTTGAGAAAAGCCGCTCGACCGTTTTCTCCGAGCCGCAGCTTGATATTGTGACCGAATCGCTCTCCGTGAAGGACGGCGACACCGTTTTCGCCGTGGAATTTCTGCCCGGTCAGTTCAATCAGAGAGCCGACTCCGCCTCCCAGTGCGTGCAGCTGCTCTCACAGGGAGACCGTCCGCTCGTCGCTACGGCGAAGGTGTACGTTCTCTCGGGCAAGATCACCGAGACAGATCTCGCCGCCATCAAGAAATACGTAATCAACCCGGTCGAGGCACGCGAAGCGTCCCTCGCCGAAAAAGAAACCCTCGCTGAGGAATACCCCGTCCCCGCAGACGTGGCGGTGCTCTCCGGCTTTACCGCGCTTGACCGCGACGGTCTTTGCGGCTTTGTAAAAGAGTACGGCCTTGCGATGGACGTTGACGACGCGGCGTTCTGCCAGGCGTATTTCAAGGATGAGGGACGCGATCCCACCATCGCCGAGATCCGCATGATCGACACCTACTGGAGCGATCACTGCCGCCATACGACGTTCCTCACGACGATCGACAGCGTGAAATTCGAGAACCCCGCCGCCGAGGCTGCTTGGCAGCGCTATCTCGACGCGAGAAAGACGCTTGGCAGAACGAAGCCCGTGAACTTCATGGACATCGCGACGATCGGCGCGAAAGTGCTCAAAAAAGAAGGCAAGCTCACAAAGCTCGACGAAAGCGAAGAGATCAACGCCTGCACCGTCAAGATCACCGTGAATCACGACGGCAAGGACGAGGACTGGCTGCTCCTCTTCAAAAACGAAACGCACAACCACCCGACGGAGATCGAGCCGTTCGGCGGCGCCGCCACCTGTATCGGCGGTGCGATCCGCGATCCCCTCTCCGGACGTTCCTATGTCTACGCGGCAATGCGCGTAACGGGCGCGGCCGATCCGACCGTTCCCGTATCGGAGACTATGCCCGGAAAACTGCCGCAGCGCAAGATCGTAACGACGGCGGCACAGGGCTACTCCTCCTACGGTAACCAGATCGGTCTTGCGACCGGTATGGTCGACGAGATCTATCACCCCGGCTATGCGGCAAAGCGCATGGAGATCGGTGCGGTCGTCGCGGCGGCACCGGCAGAAAACGTGCGCCGTGAATGCCCCGCTCCCGGCGATCTTGTGATCCTGCTCGGCGGACGCACGGGCCGCGACGGATGCGGCGGTGCTACCGGCTCGTCGAAATCTCACACGGAACAGTCCCTCACCTCGTGCGGCGCAGAGGTACAGAAGGGTAACGCGCCCGAGGAGAGAAAACTCCAAAGACTGTTCAGAAACAAGAACGCATCCCGCCTCATCAAGCGCTGCAACGATTTCGGCGCAGGCGGCGTATCCGTTGCGATCGGTGAACTCGCTGACGGTCTGACCATTCAGCTTGACGCCGTTCCGAAGAAATACGAAGGCCTCGACGGCACGGAGCTCGCCATCAGCGAATCGCAGGAGAGAATGGCCGTCGTCGTAGCGGCAGAGGATGCAAAAGCGTTCTGCGATCTCGCCAAAGAGGAGAACCTCGAAGCGACGATCGTAGCGGAAGTAACCGACAAGGCACGCCTCACCATGTTCTGGCGCGGCAATAAGATCGTCGATATCTCCCGCGAATTCCTCAATTCCAACGGTGCGGAAAAGCACATTACGATCGAGACCGCGGCACCGACCGCACTTGATGCCTCCGCCGTTTCCGATTTCGCCGAGGGTATGAAGACGATGGCACGTGATCTGAACGTCTGCTCGAAGCGCGGCCTCTCTGAAACCTTCGACTCCACGATCGGCGCGGGCACGGTTCTTATGCCGTTCGGCGGAAAGAATCAGCGCACGCCCATTCAGGCAATGGTACATAAGGTCTCCGTGGAACACGGCGACACCGACACCTGCTCGTTTATGAGCTGGGGCTACAATCCCCACGTGATGACTGCGGATCCCTACAAGGGCGCGTACCTTGCCGTCGTGGAATCGGTATCGAAGCTGATTGCCGCCGGCGCATCCCGTGAGGATGTATACCTCACCTTCCAGGAATATTTCGAGAAGCCCGGCCGTGATCCGAAGCGCTGGGGCAAGCCGCTCGCGGCTCTCCTCGGTTCCCTCTCCGCACAGCTGGATCTGGGCATCGCCTCGATCGGCGGTAAGGACTCGATGAGCGGCTCGTTTGAAAAGCTCGACGTGCCCCCGACGCTCGTATCCTTTGCGATCACCACCGGTAAACTCGGTGACGTCGTCACGAACGATATGAAAGAAGCCGGCCACCGCGTGGCTGTCTTCGCACCCGAGATGGGTGAGGGCGGCATCCCGAAGGCAGAATCGCTCCTCGCTCTCTACGATACGATCACAGCCCTTATGCGCGAGGGCAAGATCCTCGCCGCTTACACGCCCGCTTACGGCGGTATCGCGGAAGCGGTTATGAAGATGTCGATGGGCAACGGCCTCGGCTTCACCTACGACACCGCGTGGTCTCTCGGAGAGATTTTCAGCCACGCATACGGCGCGTTCGTATGCGAGATGGCAAACGGCGCGAGTGAGGGCAAGACGCTCGGTACAACGACCGCGGACGGTGCGTTCACCTACGGCGGCTCGGTGATCACCGCCGCCGAGATCGAGGATGCCTATGAAGCAAAGCTGGAAAAGGTCTACCCCTGCAATATTAAGACGGAGGGCAAGACGATCCCCGCTTACGAATTCCGCGCGGAGAGCCGCGTCGCTCCCGCCGTGAAGGTAGCAAAGCCGCGCGTTCTGATTCCCGTATTCCCCGGCACGAACTGCGAATACGACTCCGCCAAGGCAGTAGAAGCCGCAGGCGCCGAGGCAAAGCTCTTTATCATCCGCAACCTGACGCCGGCTGACGTAGCCGAGAGCGCCAAGACGTTCGCCGAGGAGATCAGAAAATCGCAGATGATCTTCGTGCCCGGCGGATTCTCCGGCGGCGACGAGCCGGACGGCTCCGGCAAATTCATCACCGCATTCTTCCGCGGCGAGGCCGTACGGAATGCCGTAGGCGATCTGCTCGATGCACGCGACGGTCTCATGTGCGGTATCTGCAACGGCTTCCAGGCGCTCATCAAGCTCGGTCTTGTGCCGTTCGGCAAGATCGTCGACACCGACGCCGACTGCCCGACCCTGACGTTCAACACGATCTCCCGCCACCAGTCGAAGCTGGTGCGTACGAGAATCGCATCGAATAAGTCCCCGTGGCTTGCGCTCACCGAGGTTGGCGACGTATATACCGTGCCGATCTCCCACGGTGAGGGACGATTCCTCGCCTCCGATGCCGTGATCGCATCTCTCGCGGCAAACGGACAGATCGCGACGCAGTACGTGGATATGGACGGAAATCCGACCGACGACGTACAGTACAACCCGAACAATTCCGCGATGGCGATCGAGGGCATCACGTCCCCCGACGGCCGCGTGTTCGGTAAAATGGGACACTCCGAGCGAATCGGGGGCGGTCTCTATCAGAACGTACCCGGTCTCTTTGACATCCGTATGTTCGAGGCGGCTGTAAAGTATTTTAAGTAAATACAGAGAAGGATTTGGGGGCTTTTTGAAAAAGGGACTCGTCCCAAGCCCCCAAACTCCGCCAAAACCTTAAAAAAGGGAAAACGTGATACGGATCTACCGACAGAATGATGAGGAGAGCAAAATGAAACTACTGATCGACGATGCAAGAATGGATAAGATCAAACACATCTGCGAATATTTTTCCGTGGATGGCGTTACCACCAATCCGTCCATACTTGCCAAAGGCGGGCGCTACCCGTATGAGGTGCTGAAAGAAATCCGTGCCTTCATCGGCGATGACGCAGAGCTGCACGTACAAGTCATTTCGCGGGATGCGGAGAATATGGTGGCAGAGGGGCGAAAGATTACGGCACAGCTCGGTAAAAACACCTACATCAAGATCCCCACGATTCCCGAGGGGCTCAAGGCGATGAAAATACTCTCATCCGAGGGATACCGCATAACCGCAACCACCATTTACACGCCTATGCAGGCGTATTTCGCCGCCAAGGCCGGCGCTGACTATGCGGCACCCTACGTGAACCGCATTGACGATCTCGGCTCCGACGGTATACAGGCAACGAAGAAAATGCACGATATTTTCAAGAACAACGGCTTTAAAACCCAGATTCTGGCGGCAAGCTTCAAAAACTCCCTGCAGATTCAGGAGCTGTGCGAGCACGGTGTCGGCGCATGTACCGCCGCTCCCGAGGTAATCGAAGGCCTCATCAGAAATGCCGGCGTTTCCTCCGCTCTGGATGTCTTTATCCACGACTTTGAGACGCTTTGCGGGGCGGACAAAACGATGTTGGACTGCAAGTAAAAAGCGTCCCGGCCCCCGTAAAACCTTGAAAAAAGGGAATACAATAAAAACGCATATCCGGCAAAGCTCGGATATGCGTTTTTTGTTTTCTGTTGAAGAAAAGAGATCCGCCGGCAGACGGCAGAAGCCTATTTCGTTCCGCTGAACAGACTCAGTTCTCCGAGATCCTCGAAATCGAGCACGTCGGAGAGGATATAGTTGCTCACGAACATTCCCCGCGGCGTGAGTGCGTACACGCCGTCGTTATACGCGGCGTAGCCCGCGCGGATATATTTTTCCATCTTTCCCCCGTACTCCTTCGTGAACGAGAAGCCGAAGCGGCGTGCAAACTCTCTGTCGGAAAGACCGGCGGTGAGCCTGAAGCGGAGCATGATGTACTCCCCTACCCGCTCGCGCGGCGAGATAATGTCGTTCTCATCCGTCAGCTTTACGAGCGATGTGGGAATCTCCAGCCCCTTCACGTATTTCTCGAGATTTGATACGAAGGAGAATCGGCTGTCTCTGAAATACGAGTGCGCCGACGTGCCGAGCCCCAGATATTCCTCACAGTTCCAGTACTTCAGATTGTGCATGCACTGGTACCCCGGACGGGCAAAATTGGAGACCTCGTACTGCGCGTACCCGTTCTCACGGAGGAACTCGACGGCACAAAGATACATCTCCGCCTCCTCGTCGTCCGTGGGAAACGGCATCGTATCGCGGCGCTCGTAGAGCTTCGTCCCCGGCTCGAGGATAAGATCGTAGAGCGAGATATGCTCCGGCCCGAGATGCACGACGTACCGAAGCGTGCGCAGAAGAGTCCGTTTCGTCTGATACGGAATGCCGAACATAAGATCCACGTTAATATTGTCGATCTTCGCGCGGCGGGCGGCGCGAAAACTCTCCTCAAAATCCTCCCGCGTGTGAATACGGGAAAGTGCATGGAGTTCGTCGTCGTTCGCGCTCTGCAGTCCCATACTGAGACGGTTGACGCCGAGGCGGCGCAGTTTGCGGAGAAGCTTCGTATCCACCGTCGCGGGATTCGCCTCAAGGGTGAACTCCGCGCCCTTCGTGAGCGAAAAATTCTGCCTTACGGCACGGATCAGACGGAGAAGGAGTTCCTCGGGCAGTGCCGTCGGCGTGCCGCCGCCGAAGAATACCGTATCGACGTTATAATCCTTCGTGCCACCCTTGTAGGACTGCATATGCGAAATGAGTGCGTTCACGTACCGCTCCATCACTTCGGGATTTTTGGGCGCAAACGAATAGAAATCGCAGTACGCGCATTTTCTAAGACAAAACGGGACGTGGACGTAGAGCCCGAGCCGCTTTTTATCAAAATGCACAAAGCGGGATCCTCCGCCCAAGCGATTGTCGAACAGTTGTATCGACGGCATATGCATTCTCCCTTCCAAGGATAAAGTGTAATAATCAGTTCTCGTCGTCCAGTTTGAGCACCGCCATGAACGCCTCGGGCGACACCTGCACGGAGCCGAGCTGGCGCATCTTCTTTTTGCCCTCTTTCTGCTTTTCGAGCAGCTTCTTCTTACGGGTGATGTCGCCGCCGTAGCACTTGGCAAGGACGTCCTTACGGAGCGCCTTCACCGTTTCGCGGGCGATGACCTTCGAGCCGATCGCCGCCTGAATCGGGATCTCAAACAGCTGGCGCGGGATATTGTCCTTCAGTTTTTCCGCAATACGGCGCGCGCGTGTATATGCCTTTTCCGAATGGACGATAAAGGTGAGCGCGTCCACAATCTCGCCGTTCAGAAGAAAATCAAGCTTTACAAGATTCGACGGCTCGTATCCCTTGATCTCGTAGTCGAGAGAGGCGTAGCCCTTCGTACGGCTCTTCATCGTATCGAAGAAATCGTAGATGATCTCGTTTAAAGGCAAGGTATAGTGCAATTCGGCGCGGCTCGCGTCGAGGTATTTCATATCGTGGAACGTACCGCGGCGATCCTGGCAAAGCTCCATAATGTTGCCGACAAACTCCGTCGGAGTGATGATGTTCGCCGAGACGACCGGCTCTGCCGCCGTCTGAATCCGCTCCGGCGGCGGATAATTCGAGGGATTGTCCACGCGCAGAAGCGTACCGTCGTGGAGCGTTACCTCGTAGATAACGGACGGCGCCGTGGTAATGAGATCGAGATTGAACTCTCTCTCCAGACGCTCCTCAATGATCTCCATATGGAGCAGTCCCAAGAATCCGCATCGGAAGCCAAAGCCGAGGGCGGCGGACGTCTCCGGCTCAAACGTGAGCGCGGCGTCGTTCAGCTGCAGTTTTTCGAGCGCGTCCTTCGTTTCGTTGTATCTGGCACCGTCGGCGGGATAAATACCGGCGTACACCATAGGCAGCGCCTCGTGGAATCCGGGGAGCGGCTCGTTCGCACCGTTCTCCGCCGTGGTGATCGTATCACCGACGCGCGTATCGGACACCGTTTTGATGGAGGCGGTAATATAGCCGACGTCGCCGGCTTCCAGGCAGTCCTGCTTTTTCAGGCCGAACGGATCCATAAAGCCAACCTCGACCACGTCAAACTCCGCGCCCGTGCTCATCATGCGGATGCGATCGCCCGGACGGACAGTGCCGTCCACCACGCGCACGTACGTTACGACGCCGAGATAGCTGTTGTATACCGAATCGAAAATGAGACAGCGGAGCGGTGCTTCGGTGTCTCCCTCGGGAGCGGGAATGTCTCTCACGATCGCCGCCATCACGTCCTCGATGTTGAGTCCGGTCTTGGCGGAAACGAGGGGGCACCCCTCGGCGGGAATGCCGATGACGTCCTCGATCTCACCGATCACGCGGTCGGGATCGGCGGAGGCAAGGTCGATCTTATTGATGACCGGCACGATCTCCAGATTCGCATCCACCGCAAGATAGGCGTTGCCGAGCGTCTGCGCCTGTATGCCCTGCGTCGCGTCAACGACGAGAAGCGCACCCTCGCAGGCGTTCAGCGATCTCGATACCTCGTAGTTGAAGTCCACGTGGCCGGGCGTGTCGATGAGGTTCAAGGCATACTCTTCCCCATCCGGCGCTTTGTAGTTCACGCGCACGGCACGCGCCTTGATCGTGATGCCGCGCTCTCGCTCGAGATCCATATTGTCAAGAAGCTGTGCTTCCATGTCCCGTTTTTCCACGGCGTTGGAAAATTCCAGAATCCGATCCGCCAAGGTGGATTTGCCGTGGTCGATATGCGCGATGATGGAAAAATTCCGAATGTGCGTCCGTTTTTCTCTCGCCATCTTTGCCTCTTTCTTTCCGTGTCTGTATTATGGCTACATTATACCACAGAAAGGCGCCTCTCTGCAAGAGAGGAATCTAAGGTTATGAAAAAAAGACGCCGCCCGATTGCGCCCGCCCCTAAAATGTGTTATAATAGAATGAAGAAAAAAGAATCGGAGAAATGATTATGTACAAAGGCATCGTTTGGGATCTGGACGGCACGCTTCTCGATACGCTCGACGATCTGACGGACGCGGTAAACGCCGCCCTCGGGATGCACGGCCTGCCCAAAAAAACGAAGGACGAAGTAAGAAAAGCCGTCGGCAACGGCATCAGAAAACTGATCGAACGGACCGTACCCGCCGAAACGGACGAGGCGACCACGAATGCGGTGTTCGTTTCGTTCAAGGAATACTATAAAGATCACATGAACGACAAAACCGCGCCGTACGAGGGGATCACGGATCTTCTTCGCGCCCTCTCCGACAAGGGTGTGAAAATGGCGGTCGTCTCCAACAAGGCGGATTTTGCAACGTCGGAGCTTTGCCGCATCTACTTCGGCGGCGTCATTGACGTTGCCATCGGACAGCGCGACGGCGTACCGAAAAAGCCCGCGCCCGACGCGGTATTCACCGCCCTCGCCGAAATGGGCGTTACGGCATCCGAATCCGTATTCATCGGGGACTCCGACGTGGACGTTCTCACGGGTATGAATGCGGGCATGGACGTTATCGCCGTATCGTGGGGATTCCGTCCGGCGGACAGTCTCAAGGCGGCAGGCGCTTCGATGATCGCGGATACGCCGAAAACGCTCGGGGAAATGCTCCTTTCCGCTCGATGAGCCGCATGGGTTTCGTCAAAATGAACATATTCTCTTCTTTTGCTCAAAAAATACACAAAATTAACAGCAAAAACCTTGACAATTGCGGCACTTTCTATTAGAATAAATATGTATTTATATACAATTTTTCAAAGGAGAAAAATTATGAAGAAAATTCTTGCACTCGTTCTCGCGGTTCTTATGATTTGCCCGCTCTTCGTTGCTTGTAACAACGATCCGGAAAAGAACCCCGACGAGACCCCCGAGGTTACGACCGACGGCACCCCCCAGCCCGGCGACATCGACTACGACGAAAGAAAGCACGCCAAGGACAATCTTCCC
>JAZKXO010000081.1:0-2006 GCA_045611685.1 Eubacteriales bacterium
GATTCACGAATCGCCCGTTTTTATTTGCGCGTAATCGGCGGGTGAAGAGTGAATCGCCCTACGAAAAATCTGTGCACTCTTTTCAAACTCTTCTAAGACCCTGTAGGGACCGGCGTCCCCGACGGTCCGTTCGCACAAACATTCCCATCGGGGTAAATCTTTAAAATCTTCCCCGCACAAAGAGCGAGATGGGGGTGCGGGCACTGCCCGCCGGCAACTTGCCACAAAAATATTTTCTAAATAATAATGTAAAAATTTCAAAAAGGTATTTACAAATCAAAAAAAGTGTGTTATAATGCAGTATGTATGACGTGAACTCGGTTATCGGACAAAAGGCTGCTATGCGGCATTTCACCCACCGACTACTGAGTGAAACGCATCAAAAAAATATTTGAAAGGTGAAAACTACCATGCAGAAAAACGAAAAGCTCGCTCTGATTGAGCAGTACGCAACCCACGAAGGCGATACGGGATCCCCCGAGGTTCAGATCGCGATCCTCACTTCCCGCATCAACAATCTTACCGCACATCTGAAGAACAATAAGAAGGACTTCCACAGCCGTCGCGGTCTTCAGAAGATGATCGGTCACAGAAGAAACCTCCTCGGCTACCTCCAGAAGGTAGACATCGAGCGTTACCGTGCGATCGTCGCAAAACTCGGTTTGAGAAAATAAGAGTTGCAAGGGGAGAGAGAGCAGCGCATCACGTACTGCTCTCCTCCCTGTCGTTTTCAAAACCCAAAAAGCACTACAAAAAACATTGTTACGGTTGGATTAACAATTACCCATGCTCCCGAGAACGTTTCGGAACTATGGGTAATTGCTAAACCTCCGTAACGCACAAAAAATCAAAAAAACGGAGGAAAAACAAATGTCCAATTCTATCAGCTCCCCTATGGAGTTCAAAAACTACAAAGTGTTTAAGTACACCCTGGCAGGCAGACCCCTCGTAATCGAGACCGGTAAAATGGCAGGTCTCGCAAACGGTTCCGTTCTCTGCCGCTACGGTGACACCGCAGTTCTCTGCTGTGCAACCGCATCCGAAAAGCCCCGTGACGGCATCGACTTTTTGCCCCTTTCCGTCGATTTCGACGAGCGTATGTACGCTGCAGGCAAGATCCCCGGCGGGTACCTCAAGAGAGAGGGTAAGCCCTCTGAGAAGGCAGTCCTGACCTCCCGTGTCATCGACCGTCCCATCCGTCCCCTCTTCCCCAAGGATCTGCGCAACGACGTTGCCCTCACCCTTACCGTTATGTCGGTTGACCCCGACTGCTCCCCCGAGATCACCGCAATGATCGGTGCATCCACCGCGCTCTCTATCTCCGATATTCCGTGGAACGGCCCGATCGGCGGCGTATTCATGGGTCTCGTTGACGGCGAGCTCGTAGTCAACCCCACCGCTGAGCAGCAGAAGAAGAGCGATCTTCAGCTTACCGTTGCGGCAAGCATGAAGAAGGTCGTTATGATCGAAGCAGGCGCAAACGAGGTTGACGACGACACCATGTACAATGCCATCATGAAGGCGCACGAGGAGATCAAGGACCTGCTCGGCTTCATCAACGGCATCATCGATGAGATCGGCAAGCCCAAGTTCGATTATCCCTCTTGTGAGCTTGATCACGATATGTTCGACGAGATCTTCGCATTCTGCGAAAAGGACGTCATGGACGCACTCGACACCGACGACAAGAACGTTCGCGATGCAAAGATGGTTCCCGTTAAGGATGCGATCCTTGCACAGTTCACCGAAAAGTATCCCGAGCTTCCCTCTATGATGGAAGAGCTCGTTTACAAGATCCAGAAGAAGATCGTTCGCCGCTGGTTGCTCGTTGACAAAAAGCGTGTTGACGGCAGACGTATGGATCAGATCCGTCCCTTGGCAAGTGAGGTTGGTATCCTTCCCCGCACCCACGGCTCCGGACTCTTCACCCGCGGTCAGACCCAGGTTCTCACCGTTGCAACCCTCGGTCCCATGAGCGACGCTCAGATGCTCGAAAAGTCGGATCG
>JAZKXO010000082.1:0-2192 GCA_045611685.1 Eubacteriales bacterium
GGCGAAGATTTTGCCGTCGGTGAGCACGTGCCCCTCCGGCGCTGTGATTACTTTTCGCATACCGTCCCTCCTTTACGCAAGCGCGATCGTCCAGTTCGGCTTCGTCGCAATAAGCGAAGCCCACTCATCTGCCGTGAACGCCGCCTCTTTTGCCGCTTTCGGAAGCGTTACCGTGAGTCCCGATGTCTCCGAAGAAAGAGCCGCCACGATGCTCTCCATGCTCGCGCGGGAAAGGCCGTTACTCCAATGGATGTCAAAGCCGTTCTGCCCGATAACTCCGTCAATTCGGATATTGATAAGAGATGGTGCTCGGAAAGATGTAGCGGCGTAGGTATTTTCCCTTTTGAGTTTCACTGAATCAATCGTATGGCAGTGATACATATAACCAAATGCGCCCGTTGTAGAAACCGTTGCCGTAAAATCGACCGCACCTATGTGCGTAACGGTTGATTCGTAGAACAAATAGGTCATTTGTGCGCACTCCGAAAAATCGAGCGTCACACCCTGCCGTTCCAACAACTCAACCAAATCGCCGCCGAAATGATTGCGGCGGAACATACTTGTAGCCGATATGGGTTTCATACTGTATTTCGGTTTGAACGTTACGTCGCTCCAGCCTGTACCGGCGTAATGGTAGTCCATATTCCCGCCTTGCCATCCCTCTTGGAAGGAATCCCAAAATAAATCGTATTCCGCTTTTCTGCCCGCCTCGTACCCTTTCTCAAACGCAGGCACGGACGGATCGAAAACCTGGAGGATCTCCTTCATCCGTACCTTGACGCGGGCGGGCTCTTTCAGTCGTACGGTGAGCATCAGAGCACCTCTTTCGATTTCGCGTACGTGATCTGCACCGTCCCGAGATCCTCACCGATGACGGTGTCCGTCCCCGCGATTTTCACACGCACCTGCACGCGCTGGGTACGCTCCGCCATCGCAAACGATTCCTTTTGCGTGAGCGGAAAGAGAAACGCGCCCTCCGCGTCACTGTACGCGATCTCGCCGCCGGCGAGCGTTTTTCGCACTTCGCCGATCACGATCTCCACGTCATCGACCGATATGTCGGTGAGAAGGTTTCCGTCCTTATCGCGAATCTCAAACGGGATCCCATACTGATCTCCCTGCATAACGGATAGTGTATTGTTCATTCTATCGTCTCCTTATATAATTGTAAAACGGAGCCCCTCTTTCGCTACAAAGAGAGGCTCTTTGTGGTAGATCTTCACCCTCCCCTATTATAGGAGAAGATTCGTCTCCCGTCAATCGCTCCGTCTCCACTAAGGTGAAGATTCTTCACCTCTATTGTAATGTGAAGTTTTTTCACCTATAATAGAATTGAGGTGAAGAAAATGATCAACTTGAGAGAATTACGCACCGTGAAAGGTGTAACGCAAAGAGAGATCGCGGCACATCTCGGGATCGACCGCACGACCTTCGGCAAATACGAGACCGGGGCTTCCGAGCCGGATTTTGAAACGGTTATAAAGATCGCGGATTACTTTTCCGTATCCGTGGATTATCTTCTCGGGCGGACGGAGAGGGCGGCATCGCTCCCCGCCGACGTGCTCCCCCTACCGGAGACGCACAAGATTCCGCTGTTCGGCGATATTGCGTGCGGCGAGCCGATTCTCACAAGCGATCGGGAAGAGGAGATGATCGCAGCACCCCTTCACGTCCGCGCAGATTTCTGCCTTCGCTGTCGGGGCGACAGCATGATTGGCGCGAGAATTTACGACGGTGATCTCGTGTACGTCCGTCAGCAGGACGACGTGGACGACGGACAGATCGCGGCGGTACTGATCGATGACGAAGCGACCCTGAAGCGTGTGTACCGCGACGGCGGCCAGATGATTCTGCAAGCGGAAAATCCCGCGATAAAGCCGCTCATTTATAATGAAAAAGATGCGAAAAGCATTCGCATCTTAGGATTGGCTGTGGCGGTTTTGAGTAAGGTGAGATAAAAAGGCGCAAACCTTATCCTCCGCCGTGCGGAGGAGGGGTCCGTCGCCGTGCGTGCTCGCGAAAAAGAAGCAGAGAGTCCTTTGGACTCTCTCCACGGGGGCTCTGAACCCCGTTTTGCGCCCACGTTTTCCTTTGTCCCTCGTAATTCTCGGCGCAAACCTTATCCTCCCCGAGGGGGAGGAGGGTTTCTTCGCCGTGCGTGCTCGCGAGGAATAAAAAAAGAGTCCATAGGA
>JAZKXO010000083.1:0-15728 GCA_045611685.1 Eubacteriales bacterium
TCCGCGTGCTCGTCCGACAGAACGTATCTTTTGATGCGGATATACTGAAGATTGCGGAGACGAACCGCCGCTGGACGGGATTGCCCACGCTGGAAGAGGCCGCCGTTCTCCGCGAGCGGCACGCCGCCGAGGAGAGGGAAGCGCTTCTCCGCATGTATGAAAAATGGCTCGCGTACGACTACGCGCGGTACAATAGGATAGAAAAGATGAAATAAAGGCGTCCGAAAGGACGCCTTTTCGTTATTTCGTTTCCAGTAGTTTTTCCGCAGACGCACAGCGAACGCACGCGCACAGAATCTCGGTGGCGGTGCGCAGTTCGTCAAGAGAGGGGAACGACGGCGCCAGGCGCAGATTGCGGTCGCGCGGATCGCATCCGTAAGGGTACGTCGCACCTGCATCGGTCAGAGCAACGCCGGCGTTCTTTGCCAGACGGTACACGCGGCGCGCACAGTCGTCCAGTGTGTTGAGGCTGATGAAGTAGCCGCCCTTCGGCTTCGTCCAGTCCGCGATGCCGAGTCCGCCGAGCTCTCTTTCGAGAATCTCGCCGACTGCCTCGAATTTCGGGCGCAGGATCGCGGCGTGGCGGCGCATATGTGCGCGGATGCCGTCCGCGTCGCCGAAATATTTCACGTGGCGCATCTGGTTGATCTTGTCGAATCCGATCGTCTGCGTGGAGAGGATGGGCTTTATCTGATGGATGTTGTTTTCGCTTGCCGCCATGATCGCCACACCCGAGCCGGGGAAGGAGATTTTTGAGGTGGACGCGAAATAGAAGATGTTATCGACGGTGCCGTTCTCCTCGGCGAGCTGGAAGATGTCCGCCAGCGGCACGTCTTCGTCGTACAGCTCGTGCACGGCGTAGGCGTTATCCCAGAAGATACGGAAATCGGGCGCGGCGGGGCGGAGAGATGCGAGTTCCTCCACGACCGCGTCGGAGTAGGTTACGCCCTCGGGGTTCGAGAATTTCGGCACGCACCAGATACCCTTCACGGACGGATCGGAGCAGACGTGCATGCGCACCTCTTTCATGTCCGGTCCTTCGGGGGTCATGGCGATTGGGATCATCTCAATGCCGAGCGCACGGCAGATCGCGAAATGGCGATCGTATCCGGGAGAGGGACAGAGGAATTTGATGCGTCCCTGGCGTCCCCACGGCTCGTAGCCGCCGCGCACGCCGAAGAGCATGCAGCGAACGACGGTGTCGAACATCAGATTGAGCGACGAGTTGCCCGCTACGATGATCCGCTCAGGCTTAATACCGAGAAGATCGGCGAACAGCTTTTTCGTCTCCGGAAGGCCGTCGAGGATGCCGTAGTTGCGGCAGTCGAGTCCGCTTTCCGAGAAGCAGTCGTCCGTTTGCGTGATCACGCCGAGCATCCCCGAGGAGAGATCGAGCTGCTCGCGTCCGGGCTTTCCGCGCGTCAGGTCAAGCTTGATATTTTGTGCTTTATACGCCGCGAGCTCAGCCTTCGCTTTATCTCTTTCGGCGAGAAGTTGTTCCTTTGTCATTTCGGACCATAACATAGTTTTACGCCTCGTTTTGCAATTTTTGTCGCCGCATTTTTCATAATGGCACGGCGCAGTCTGCCGATATTATACACCATCCGCTGTAAAAATGCAAGCAGAGAATGGAAAAAATGCAAAAATTTTTTAAAAGCCGTGAAAAAGACATCAAAAAACGCCGTTTGAGACGGCGTTTTCATATAGAACTGCATCCTTGAAAGATGTTTCTTTCACGCATTTCGCGATCGAGGAGATTCGAGATCGCCTTTTTGTTGCGCACCCAGAGGGGCGCCGCCAGCCTATCGCGCGGGGCGTCCGCCGAAATGCGCGCGATCACCACCTCGGGCGGGATCACGGCGAGCTGGTCGCACAGAATCCCCACGTGCTCCTCCATTTCGAGCGGTTTGTAGTCCCCTCTCCCCCACATCTCGTGAAGATCCGTGCCGAAAAGCACGCACGTCGCGTGCATTTTCACCATATCGGGGCAAAGATTTGCCGCCGCCTTCGCCGTCGCCAGCATATCGGCGGCACTTTCCCCGGGGAGCCCGTTCATGAGATGCAGACAAATGCGGATATTTCCGCCCGCCGCCCGCAATCTTTCGTACCCGCGGACAAAATCCCCGTGCCCGTAGCCGCGGCGGATGAGAGAAAGCGTCGTATCGTTCGACGTCTGCATCCCCAGCTCAAGGAGAAGCGGGATCGTCTCGGACGTTTCCCGGAGCAGATCGATCACCGCATCCGAAAGGCAGTCCGCCCGCGTGCCGATCGCGAGCATTTCGGCGTCGGGCAAGGCGGCGCATCGGCGGTACAGCGCGCGAAGATGCCCGATCTCGCCGTAGGTGTTCGTGTTCGCCTGCAGGTAGGGAATCCTTGCCGTCTCTCCCCATTTCCGACGGGCGATCTCCGTGCCGCGGCGGTACTGCTCCTCGATCGTTTCCCCGTGCGCGCCCGACGAGCCGCCGTGGCAGAAGAGGCACCCGCGCGTGCCGCACGTTCCATCCTTGTTCGGGCAGGTGAGATTCGCGTCAAGGGAGATGCGCGACGCTTTTCGCCCAAAATATGCGCGGGCGAAATGATCGAACGTGTGATACCGTTTGTTCGTGTGCGAGTACAAAAATTCGTCCACGGCGCACCTCCATTTGTAAAGATTTCATGAAAGTTCTTTGCAAGCCCCGAGGGAACATGGTATAATAAAGGAGAAGAAAACGCATCCCAAAGGGGGTTGAGGGGGCGAAGCCCCCTCGGAAACAACTTTCCCGTGCGGCGGGAATACCCCGTCGGGCGGACGTCTTACATCCGCGCGGCAGCGCAGAGCCGTAATGGTACGGTTGCCGGGGTGGGTGCCCCCCTTCGGGAAATCGGTCTCCTTCAGTATATCACAACCCCCTCATCCCCGTCAACATATTATATAGGTAAGAAAGAGGTTCAAATTATGGAACAGATCTATACTATACCGGTCAACGAAGCGTTTGAAGCATCCGCCGCCGATCCCTCGCTCGGCTGTCCGTTCTGCCGCCTGTACAATAAGCTGGAGCAGGACGAGCTCGAACTCATTCTCGGCGCGTCGATGATGGAGCCGGACGTGCGGATCAAAACGAACGAGCTCGGCTTTTGCCGCGATCACTTCGGCATGATGCTCCGCCGCCCGAAGCGCCTGCCGCTCTCCCTCATGCTCGAGAGCCATCTTGCCGAGCAGGTGAAGAACCTCGGACGGGGCGGCATGTTCCCCGGCAAGAACGGGGAGACCGCCGCGAAGAAGTTCACCACGCTCGCGGGCTCCTGCTACATCTGCTCGAGGATCGAGTACAATTTCACGAGAATGCAGGAAACGGCGGCGCTCCTGTGGGAGAACGATCCCGCGTTCAAGGAAAAGGTGCTCGCCCAGCCGTTCTTCTGCCTTACGCACTACGCCGGCTTCGTTACGGCGGCGAAGGAACGCCTCGGACGGCGTGATTTCGGCGATTTCTATAAGGCGGTCTCGGCACACGAGGGCGAGTACATGGACAAGCTCCAGGCGGACGTAAGCTGGTTCGTGAAAAAATTCGATTACCGCTACGAGGACGAGCCGTGGGGCGATGCAAAGGACGCGCCCGAGCGCGCCGTCGCGTTCCTCGCCGGCAGGATCCACGAAGAGCCGGACGAGAAAAAGAAATAAAGAAGAGGGCATCCGAAGGGACGCCTTTTTGCCGTGCCAATGAAGCCCCCTCATCTTTCCAAAACCTATTTTCGCAACATTTCATTCACTTTTGAAAATTTTTTGAACATTTTTACCAAAAACCTATTGACAAACTATAGGGTGTATGGTACACTATAGACACAGAAGAGAGAGTCTAAAGAAAAAGACAACACACGTGCAGGGCACGGAAAGGGGTGGATCCGGTGGGCTATACGGAAGAAATACAGAATCATAAAAACGGCGTATCGTACGCTCGGCGGATTTCGTCCCGCAACGTCAGAACGAGATTCTGAAAGCCGCAACGGACGGCAACCTTCGGCGGGTGAGAAACCGCGGCGCGATCGCCACGAAACCCTTGGCAAATTTATATAGATACGTTTACCGAGGTTTAACGATCGCGTGTGAAAGGAACACGCAATAACAAAGGCATCCGCAAAAGCGGATGCCTTTTCTGCATGCTTTTCGTCAGATCGGGCGCAGGCGAGTTTTCTCGGAGACAATGCGGGGAGAGCCATCTCACAGGTTCGGGGGCGTGGTGCCCCCGATTCTAAATCAACTTTTCCTCGCGGCGGGTGTACCCCGCTTTTTTATCTCCCGAAATACATCCTCGCCGCCGCATCCATATCCGTCTCGGCGAGGCGTTGGAGCTCTGCCGTGCGTGCTTTCAGATGCGCCGGAAGCGTTTCGTCCGTCAGCGCCCGCGTCAATACCGCGGCGATCTTCTCCGCGTCGGGCTTGTCTTGCGCGATCGTAAACTCGCCCATCTCGAGATACCCCATGAGGGCGTCGATCTTCGGATCGTACGAGATCGCCGCGGTGGGCACGCCTGCCGCCGTCGCGAAAATGAGCGCGTGCAGGCGCATGCCGACGAGTGCCCGTGCGGACGCGATCTCTGTAAAGATCTCCTCAGCCGTCGCGGCCTTCGAGCACTGTGCATCCACGCCCGCCTCGGTGAGGCGAGCGCACACGCGTGCACAGATCTCCTTATCGTATCGGGGCTGGAGCGGCAAGAGCACAGCTGTGAGCGACCGATCGCGGCATACCGACGTGAGGGCTGAGACGACCGCGTCTTCGAGCGCCGTAATATCCGTCTTTTTCGCCGATTGACCTGCCGTCTCGCGCAGCGACACGATGATCTTTCCCGCAGGCTTTCGATCGGTATCCCCGCCGGCGAGTCGGTACACGGGATCGGCGGTGACGAGAATCTTCTCCGCGTCGATACCCATCGAGACGAGTTCTCCCTTGGATGTCGGCTCGCGTACGCTTATATAGTCGGCGCACCTTGCCGCCGCCGCCGCAATCCTTCGGTTGAGAGGGCGGCTGATCGGGCCGATGCCGTTTGCAAAAATCATAACGGGGACGCCCATTCTTTTGGCGAGTCGGATCACCGAGGCATAGTACCAGAGCGATTTCGAGCTCGTGGCGTCCTGGAACAGACTGCCGCCGCCCGAGATAAGAAGCTTTGCGTGCTTTATCGCGCGGCGTACTGCGAAAACATTGAATCGGCTGACCGATTTCACACCCACCGCGGGTACGGCGCCTCTCTTTGAGAGCGCCGCGATACGGCGGATGCCGCCGCGTCGAAGCCCCGCCGAGATCACGGCGAGCAGCGTATCGTCGCCCGCGTTCGAAAAGCCGTAATAGCCGGAGACGACCACGTCCGCCATCCGCGGCACGTGCGCCGTCGCCGTTTCTTCGTAGATCTTCTCCGCATCGTCCGTCATCCGTTCGACGGAGTAGTATTTTTGGACGACGGATCGGTTGAACGCGCCCATTTGGCGGCGCTCCTCCGCGTCCTTCCCGAGAAGGGAGACGACGCATCCCGCGATCTCGCCCGCATACGCAGGCGCACGCCCGCGGCAGCAAAAGTTCGTGGAGATCGCCTCTGCCTCAAGGGCGGGGATGAACGTGCCGAGGTGCCCCTCAGCACCGCTCAAAACGACGGGGAGAGATGCCGCCATCGCTTCCATCGCCGCGCGGGAAACGCCGACGAACACGTCCGCGATCGGCAGAATGCGGGCGATATCTCCACGGGGGCCTAGGACGAAAATGCGTCCGCCGCCAAGAGAATCGTCCATCTCCTTCGCCTGTTTTCGGATCTCGTCGAGCACATCGCCGCCGCCTACGATGATAAGGCGAGCCGAGGGGCGCGCCGATACGATCTCGGGCATCGCCTCAATGAGGCGGAACGCGTGCCACGCGCTCTCCTTGTCAAGGCGGGTTACGGTGAGAATCCTTTCCCCCTCGGGGATGGAGAATTCCCGGGCGAAATCCTCACCTGCCGCGCGGTCGTCGGTGAACGATGCGGTATCAATGCCGTTTACCGTAACGAGGATATTCTCCTCGGGCACGCGGTAAAAGCGGCGCAGGTAGTCTCGGATGTCGTCCGATACGGCAAGCGTTCTCTCACCCACGCGGGTGAGCATCCGCCAGTACCAGACGGGATTGAACGTGCCGTGGAACGTCGTTATGAACGGAATATCAAAGCGGCGTGCAAGCCGCTCGCCCAAAAATCCGGGGATTCTGGCGTGCGCGTGGATCATATCGTAGGAGTTTTTCTTTATTTCCTCGGTGAGAATACGCATCGTCTCACGGAGTGCGGCGGGCTTTTTTGAAGAGAGGGGCGCTGTAATATGCCGAACCCCCGCCGTCACGAGAGGATCGACGAAGAGACCGCCGCCCGAGGCTACGGTCACTTTGTGCCCGCGTGCGACGAGCGCCTTCGACAACTCGAGAATGTGCGTCTCCGCGCCGCCGATCCCGAGGGACATCGTAAGCATCAGAATGTTCATTGGCAGTCTCCTTTCGTGATTTCCTCTCTTGCCCAATTCTCTATTTCATCCGTCCTCAGCTTGTCCGCCTCGTACGCGCGGCGAAGAAGCTCACCCGGCAGAAAGCCGTCGTACTTCTCGTACGCGGGCGCCTCGGTCGGCGCGACGAGCGCGGAGGCATCCACACCCGATCGGCGGATCGCGGCCTGCATCGTTCGAAGAAGCTCCTCGCCCGAGCCGCGCTCCTGACGGAACGTTATATAATAGCACCCCTCAAATTCGATCTTTGAAAGGCGAAAGGTGTCCTTGTACTGCCCGATATAGCGGCGGAGCGTCCGGAACGAGCGCGTGCCGAGCCACGGGAAAAGTGCCCACGTGTACCCGCCCAGATGCACGATCGGCGACGTAAGCATACCCGATCGGCGTGCGGCGGCGCGTGCCTCCTTCAGACGGCGCATCGCTCCCTCTTTGAGGTACGGATACTCCGTATCCTCAAGGAGAACCTGCCGCATCCGCTCCACGATGCGCGTGTGCACCTCGCCTGCGTCGCCCGGCCAGGCGATCTCCATTTTCCCCTTCACGGGGTGGACGTAGATGAGCCGTCGGGGGAGATCGACCTCCTCCACCTCCCATACGCGTCCCGCCAGAGCAAATCTGTCGCCCACGGGCGGGGCAGACGTGATCGTGCCGATCTCATCGGAGCCCGATCGGACGGTAAAGTCCTCGGAATCCTTAAAGACGGCGAAGAACTTGAACGAGGCGGTGAGCCGCTCGCCGAGAAGCCCCACCATCAGTTCTTTTTCCTCCGTCATCTCCAAAAATTCCTGTTTAATCATCGAGGTGAGCAGAAGCTTCAGCTCGTCCTTCGTTACCGCGTGAAACGGCGGGAGCGTAAGAAGCTCCTCTCCGAGCGCCTTTGGCGTCATCGCCCCCTGTGATGCAAGGATCGAGAGCGTCTGCTGAAAGAGGAGACTGTACGGGCATTTTCTCACCGTCGGCGGCTCGATAAACCGTTCCTCTATATACAGCTGTACGATCGCGATCGCTTTGAGAAGCTCCCACGGTATAAGCTCGGGGAGAGGCGCGTTCGGCAGCGGCTCTTCCTCGCGGAAGACCATCACCATCTCGGGCGGCGCTTCCCGCCGTCCGCTTCTGCCGAGCCTTTGGAGAAAGGACGATACCGAGTTCGGTGATCCCGACTGGAGCACGCGTTCGAGCCTTCCGATATCAATACCGAGCTCCATCGTGACGGTCGCGCAGGTGATCGCCTCCACCTCGTCGTCCTTCATTTTCGCCTCCGCTTCCTCGCGAAGAGAGGCGGACAGATTGCCGTGGTGGATGTAAAAGACGTCAGGATCCCCCCGCCTCTCGGCGATCTGCCGAAGCGTGGCGGTCAGATACTCCGTCTCCTCGCGGGAGTTTGAGAAGATGAGCGATTTTCTGCCCTTCGCGGCGTCGTACATGTAGTCGTAGCCGGGATCGCCTGCGATCTCACCCGCCTCGTCGAACATCTGAGGCGGAAGCAAGGCAGGGCCAAGCTTTGTCGGGTCGCTTTTGTCCCCGTGTGCGGTGTGAATGTAGAAATGCTCCATCCCGAGCCGCCAGCGAAGCTTTTGTTGAGGCAAAGCGGGGACGTACGTCTCCCGACCGCTGCCCGCGCCGAGCCACGCCGCTGCGAGATCCGTGTCCCCGATCGTGGCGGAGAGCCCGATCCGTCGGGGCGAATGCCCGATTTTTCGCGCAAGGCGGTTTATAAGGCAGAGGATCTGTTCGCCGCGATCCGTGCCCGTGAGGGTGTGGATCTCGTCGATGACGATATAGCGAAGCCCGCCGAACAGGCGCGGGATGTCGTTGCCCCTTCGCATGAGCATCGACTCCAGCGATTCCGGCGTAATCTGTAAAACGCCGCGCGGATCGCGGAGCAGTTTTTCCTTATGCGATCTTGACACATCCCCGTGCCAGTGGAAAACGGGGATGCCCGCCTCGTCCGTCAGTTCCGTGATGCGGTCAAACTGATCGTTGATAAGGCTTTTGAGCGGCGCGATATAGAGGATCGAAACGCTCGTTTCGTCTGCCTCGGCGATCTCGGAGAGAATCGGGAAGAAAGCCGCTTCCGTCTTGCCCGAGGCAGTCGAGGAGGGGATAAGGAGATTGTATTCCGTGTTAAAGATCACCTCGGCGGCGATCTCTTGTACCTCGTGGAGGGCATGCCATCCGCGGCGGTAAATGAACTCGCGCACGAACGGCGCAAAACGGTCGTAAACGGGCATAACAAAGCCCTCCTTTCGAAGTGTATCGGGGTTTCAAGGCGAGTATTGCCTGCGGCAAAACTCGGACCTGTCCCCTTGCGCCGTGCAGGGCGCGCAGCCCTGCGCCCCCGGCAGGGATCGGCGTTTCTTTTGATAGCTTTTCTTTGCGCCTATAGTGTCAAAGAAAAGCGGCAGACAGGTCTCGCTTGCAAACCCAAAGCGGTTTTCCCAAGCTCCCTCGCATCAAAGCTCCAATTCGTCGAGCGTAACCGACGGGGCGGCGCTCATTTCAGCCGTCAGATTCTCACCGTGAGGTGCGCTTTCCACCGTTGACGAAACGATGTCCTCAAACGGGACGCCCGGATTCTGCATCATAAGATCGAGAAGCGTTACGAAATCCCTTATGATCTCGCGCGGCGTTACCATTTCGTCCGCGAGCGCGCGGGAGAGCTCTTCTTTTAAAAAGAGTGCCCTTTGTTCATCGGTCAGCACGTCGGGCGTGCCGTAATACTCCCCGTGGAGCGCCGAAAGACGGACGAGAAGCGCAAACAGCTCGTTGTCCGAAAGGCGGCGGAGCCGAATCACGGGTGAGAGCATGTTTTTCAGTTCAAAATCGGGCGATGCCGCGGCAAAGCGCCCGTCCGTAAGACGGGAGCGGAGCGCCTCGTAGCTGAAGAGCCCGCGCCGCGTGTCCTCAAGAAAGCGCGGCGTGCCGCCCAGCACGATCATCAGCCCCTCGGCGACGCCCTGGAGCGTATCGTTGTACATCGAGAGGATCTTCTCGTAATTCGCCTCACGGCTGATGCGGTTCGGGATCTTGTAGAGATTCACGCATTCGTCAACGAAGACGACGAGCCCCGCGTGCCCGATCAGTCTCGTAAAGCGGGCGAGAAGACGAAGATGCAGATACCAGTTCGCGTCGGAGATCACGCCGATCGAGCGGATGCCGATCGCCGCCCGCGCATCGGTTTTGGTGCGGAATTCGCCGCGCAGCCAGCCGAGGCACGACGCCATTTTGTCCGCGTCGTCGGTAAGGTGCGCGTCCACGTACCGCATGAGAACGGCGACGTAGTCGAACCCGCCGATCTCTTCTTTTAAGGGAGCGAGGATTTTTGAAGCCTTCGCCCGCACCGCGTCACAAAACGCGTCCTCCGTGAGGGAATCGGAGAGCCCGTCCCCGAGGGACGACACCCACCGCGAAAGGAGCACGCTCCACGCACCGCCGTCGGGCGATGCTTTTACGGAAAGATTGCGCGAAAGCTCGCGGTACGTCGAAAGACCGCCCTCTCCCGAAAGCTTTCTCTCGGGGGAGAGATCGGCGTCCGCGGTCACGAATCCCATCTCCATAGCGCGGGCGCGCATCAGTTGAATGAGGAACGATTTGCCGCTGCCGTACCGTCCCACGAGAAAACGCATGGACGATTCGCCCTCTTTTACGCGGGCGAGATCGTCGGAGAGCGCACGGATCTCGTCCGTCCGTCCGATCGCAATATACGGAGCGCCCGCACGGGGCACGACGCCCGCCGAGATACCTGCCAAAAGCGCACCGAGAATCCGTCTCGGCACCTTTTGCACGTTCTCCTTCGTCAGTCTGCCGTCAGCCATGCCTCCACCTCCTCTTTGTAATCGTCGATCAGTGTGTATCCCGTGCCCGAGAGTTCGAGCACGATATCGCCGAAGGCGTCGGCGAAAAAGTCGTTGATCTGCCCCGCGATCTCCGCCTCGGAGACGCGGCTTTTCTGCGCCTTGCAAAACGCTTCGAGCTTCTCACCGTCAAGGATCGCCCTGAGCGCATCTGCGTAGGGAATTGCCGCCTTTTCAGCCGCCTTTGCGGTTTCTTCCGCGACGGGTGCGGGGATTTCGGAAAGCGGCGTTTCGGGCTCGTCCGCCCCGTCCGCCGTCAGAATATCCGTCGTCTCCCACGATTTCACCTCAAGGGAGCGGGCGGCGGCAAAGTCCACGCCCTCGGAGGGCGCGTCGTACAGTTTTTCGTAGGTCGTGTCCTCCTCCGCCTTCGTCGGGCGGGTGGGGTAGAGCTTGTCGAAATATGACGCCACCGCCGTGCCGATCTCGGGATCGGGCATGGTGATAGAGAGCCGCGAGCGGATTTTCGTGCCGCGTCGGACGAAGTTTTCGGCGAGTTTTACCGCCGCCGTTACCGCCCGCCGCATCTCGTACGATCTGGTGAACGAGTAATATTCCACGATGATCCGCCGCTTTACCGTCTGCGCGCAGAGCGAGCCGCAGTAGGCGTCCCGTTCGATCTTCACCTTCTTCATCGAGGCGGGATCGGGCGCGATGCCGCAGAGAGCCGCCGCACGTCCGACAGCCGCGGGGATGTGCCGATCGAAGGCGTCCCTTTGCTCTTTATAATATTTCGAACTCTTATAACTGTAATCGGAGGCGAGCAGTATGAGTGCCTCGGGCGTGATCCCGTCCCCTGACACGGCGGAGACGTAAAACTCCTTGAGAGTCGCCTTCGGTAAGATCTCGGGCACGATCGGGTAGAGCTCCTCGGGCAAGGGTACTTTGCCGATGAGGCAGTAGTCGCACATCCACTCGGCGAGATACCGATCGAGCTCGCCTCTGCGCCCCCTGTACGCGAGCCATACGCCTGCCATGGCGTGCGCCCCGTCCTCGGGCGCGATTTTGTGGGGGAGATTGATGATCTCGTAAATGTACAAAAGAATATACGGCAGATCGACGTCTTCAAGATAAACGCCGCGCCGTGCATTCTCGCGAAACCAGAGATAGTAGAGAAGCTGTGCGTGGGAAAGCTGCGCGTACTGCGGAATATAGGAAAAATACGGCTCGGCGGGGACCTCTTTTCCCCGCACGGAGAAAAACCGCTCCGCATCGTCGGAGAAGCGCTGGTAGTAGTTGTAGCGCTGCGGCCACGGGTGGATCTCCACCTTCGTGAGAAGCGCGCTTTGGACGTCGTAGACCTCGGGCCTCGGTGCCGGCTTCGGCGCGCTTTCCGCCTTCGGTACGCGTGCGCCGAGACCTTTGTAATTGCCCGTCGGGTACGCCTTTTTCGGCGTCCCTTCCGAGAACGCATCCGGCACGATCGAGGCGGCGGTAAGACGGCTCTCGCCTTTCGCATCCACGGTTACGTCTACGGTATCGCGGTCCTTCATACGCCCACCTCCCCTCTTTCGTTCTTTCCCTTATAGTATGACCTGTCAGCGCGGATTTCTGCGCGCCTTGAAAAACGCCGAGAGAATATCGGCGCACTCCTTTGCCATCACGCCCGATACCGTCTCCGGCTTATGATTGAGCGGATACGCGCTGACGTTCAGAACGCTGCCCATCGCGCCCGCTTTTGCGTCCTTCGCCCCGTACACCACCTTTGGAATCCGTGCGTTCACGATCGCGCCCGCGCACATGGGGCACGGCTCAAGCGTTACGTACAAGGTGCATCCCGTGAGGCGCCAGCCGCCGAGCGTGCGGCACGCTTCGTCGATCGCCTCGATCTCCGCGTGCGCGAGCGCGTGCTTTCCCGCCTCGCGGCGGTTTCTGCCCGTGCCGATCACACGGCCGCCCCGTACGATCACACAGCCAACGGGCACCTCACCCGCCGCCGCCGCTTCGCCCGCGAGCGCGAGCGCATGCTGCATAAATGCTTCGTCTGTTCTCGGTGTCATTTCTCCGCCTCTCCGCTCTTTCGCATATGACGGCGGAACGCCGAGGGCGATACGCCCGTCGATTCCGTGAATACTCTTGTCAGATACCCCTGCTCGGCAAAGCCGCACAGGATCGCGATGTCGCGGATCGGGCGATCGCTTTCCGCGAGCATCCGACGGACGTGCGACAGGCGCACCTCGGTCAGGTACGCGATGATCGTCATACCGTAGGCGTGGCGGAACGTGTTCATAAGCGTTGATTTACTGCATCCGAACTGATGGCAAAGCGCGTCCAGCGTGATCTTCTCCGCGTAGTGCGCCGTTACGTACTGACGCACCAGATGCGCAAGATCCGGCGAGGCAGGATGCATGCGATCGGTCAAGGTCAGGTAATCCGCGCAGATCTGCATGATCGAAACGAACGAGGAGAAGCGATCGCTTCCGACGGAGGTGAGCGCCGCCACCGCTTTGGAAAGCGACGCCGCATCGGGCGTATCCTCTCCGAGAAGCTCGAGCGCGCGGCTGAAAATATCTCCGCTTCGGAGATCCTTGTCGTCTGCAATCTGCCCGATCATGAGAAAGCCGGTGAGGATCCCCGCGCTGTAAAGCGGGGCTACCGCCTCGTACAGTCCCATATGGCACTTGTATATGTAGGGCTCGCCCGTCCTTTGCACCTTTGCGAGCGCCTCCGCGTCGCCCATAAGACAGGCGAGGTACGCCTCCGGCTTCGTCTGGATCAGCCGGCAGAACGGGGAGACCTCCTGCGGATAGGCGGCGATTTCCGTCGATTCCGGATCGTGCACCGACACGCGGCACCCCGAAACAAGATGCAATTCTCTCAGAACGGTCTCCATGTCGATCTGCTTTTGCATAGTGTCCTCCATCACAAAATAACGATTTTGTATAAATATATGATACTATTTTTCATAGAAAAGTCAATAGAAAACGTGTATAATTATTAAGGAAAACAAAAATTTTTTCAAAAATCGGGCGGCGGTGCCTTTTTACCCGAAAGAACAAAAGCGGCCCGACTGCCCGAAAATCTCGCATACATAAGGAGAAAGAATATGCTTAGAATCTACTGTGCAGAAGATTACGAGGGAATGAGCGCCCGTGCCGCTACCATTATGGCGGCGCAGGTTCTGGCAAATCCCGCATCGGTGATCGGTCTCGCTACGGGCTCGTCCCCCGTCGGCATGTACACCGAGCTTGCTAAGAAGAATAAAGAGGGCAAGATCACCTTCAAAAACGTACGCACGGTCAACCTCGACGAGTACTACGGCCTCGCCCCCGAGCACGACCAGAGCTACCGCTACTTTATGGAGAAAAACTTCTTCTCGAAGATCGATATCCCGAAGGAAAACACGAATCTCCCGAACGGACTTGCTCCCGACGCGGACGCTGAGTGCGCACGCTACGACGCCCTCATCGATTCCCTCGGCGGCATCGATATGCAGCTTCTCGGCATCGGTCACAACGGCCACATCGGCTTCAACGAGCCGTCCGATCATTTCACCGCAGGCACGAACTGCGTAACGCTCCAAAAGCGCACGATCGAGGCAAACTCCCGCTTCTTCGCGTCCGAGGACGAGGTGCCGAAGAAGGCGCTCACCATGGGCATCCGCGCGATCATGCAGGCAAAGAAGATCCTCATGGTCGTAACCGGCGCTGACAAAGCGGAGATTCTCGAGCAGGCATTCTTCGGCCCGATCACGCCCGCTTGCCAGGCATCCATCGTCCAGATCCACCCCGACGTGGTCCTCTGTGCCGATAAGGCAGCGCTCTCCGTGATCCTCGAAAAGCATCCGGAAGTCGTTCTTTTCGATAATCTTTGATCTGTCCCTCGAAAAATTATCCTATACAAAAAATACAGTCTGTTCGTCAATTTGACGTGCAGACTGTATTCGTTTATCCGTACAAAGGATGCTTTGGGATAACTGCCTTGGCGCCTTATCCCATCTTCCACATAACGCCGTCCTCGTAAGCCCTGAGGAATTCTCCGTACAGACCGGACACGCCGATACCGTCGCCCTCGGCGGTTTCTTTGATCCGTTCTTTGGGGAAATCCTGAATGGGGAACTCTTGTGCCAGCGCGATGCACCGCGTGTGAGGGATAGCCGCCTCGAGAGGGCACGAGGGCTTTTCTGACGGGTTTTTGGCGCACTCCACCGCCATCCACAGCTTTCTTTCCTTATCAGCGAACGGGTTTCCGTATTCCTTCACCGTGCCGTCTTTGAACGCGGCGCGGATAATTTTGTCTTCCGGCTTCATTTCCACTACGGCCTTTTCGAATTCGTAGCGGAACGTGGGATTATGCGCTTCGATCGAAGCGTGGGAGCCCAAATACAACAGACGCGCCCCGCCCGACATTACCATTTCTATGGATGCCGTGTCGTAGTTCTCGATAGGATGTGCCCGACCGAGGACAGCGGTCAGCTTCTCGGGCATGGCGGCGCGGTCCATGCTTTCCCCCAGAAGGAACAGCATGTTGTGCAGATAGTGTGCGCCGGCGTTGTTGGCGATGCTGTCCAGTATAAGCGATCCGTCCGGTGCGCGCAGTCTGCCGGCCCACTTGCTTCCCCGCTCGTAATAATCGCGTTTGCACGGCCAGAGCACCAGCGTTTTCAGAAGCACCGGCGCACCGAATAGTCCGTCCAGTACGTCCCGCTTCAAAGAGAGAATTGCCTGCGAGCAGGACCACTGGTAGCCGATGCTCACGTGGCGACCGGCAAGATTACGGGCGTTCAAAAGAGAGGGGATGTCGGATGCGTCGCCGCACAGGGGTTTTTCGCACAGTACGTGGCAGCCTTTGGAAAGCGCGTATTGAATTTGGCGTGCGTGAAAATGGATCGGCGATCCGATCACGCACAGATCTGCCGAGAGACCGGCGGCGAAGAAGCTCTCCATATCGGGGAAAACGGGGATGCTTTTTTGCCGCAGCTGTGCAAGGCGCGGACAGGAGTCCGGAAAGGGGTCGGCACAGCCGACCAATTCCACGTCGTTCCGATCGGTGTCGAGAAGGGCGTTGACGAATAGTGAGGCGTAGCCGCCGATGCCGGCGAGAAGAATTTTTACGCGGGTGTTCATGACAAATCTTCCTTATTATTTATATAGGATTGAATAGCGGATGCGGTTTAGTGTACATATTAATTGTAGCACAAAACGGAGGGGAAGTAAATACGCGGAGCGGAAGCGGGGAAAAAAGAATTTTTTTGTTTTTTGAAGAAATCCCTTGACAAAACATGGTTGTTGTGCTATTATACTAAGGCTCACCCGAGGTGAGCGGCTCCGAACTCCGGTCAAAAAATTTTTTTAAAAAACTTTAAAAAAGTGCTTGACAAAGGGGATGCGGGGTGATATAATATACAGGCTGTCCGCGAGGGACGGCAAGATGCTCCTTGAAAAT
>JAZKXO010000084.1:0-2259 GCA_045611685.1 Eubacteriales bacterium
TCTACTTTCTTGTATATCAAAACCACCTTTGCCTCTTCGCGAGCAAAAGCAAATGCTGTTGTTGCACCAATTCCCCATGGATTGTTTGCTCCGGTAATTATAACTACTCTATCTTTTAATCCGTAATCAACCATTTATTACTCCTCGTCAAATTCTTATTTATCGGTGAGTTTATTATATCATATTTCTATGCACTTTTCAATTGGCTTAGATAGTCTTTGCCATTTTTGACACAATTTTTGAGGGCGCCTTAGTCGGCGCCCTCTTTTCGTTTTGCTTTTTCTTCCGCGATCTCCGCTTTCTTTTCGGCGATCATTTCGGCGAGCTTGGTTTCGCATTGGTCGCGGGTTTCGGCATAGACATTGAATTTCTTCCGCTTGCCGTTTGGCAGTCTCGGATAGAAGCTGCCTTCCCAAAGGTGATCGTTGATCTGATAGATGCATCCGGTGCCTGACTTGCGTATCTTTCTCGGGACGGGCTCGGGATGTGGCTCTGACGGCTCGCACGTTGCGTTCACGGGCGTGTTTGTGCTCTGCTCGTGTGTTTGCTTGACCTCGGGCATCTGTGCGTCCGTACCGCCGATCTTGCGGTCGATATTCACCGCCGCCTGCATCTGCATCGTATCGGTCATATGGCTGTAGATATCAAGCGTTGTCGCGGCAGACACGTGACCGATGGTTGCCGACAAGGTTTTGACATCCATTCCGTTTTCCAGCGCCATAGTTGCGAAGGTATGCCTGAGATCGTGGAAGCGTACTCGCTTACAACCCGCACGGCGAAGGAGCCTTCCGAGAATATCGCTCGTTCCCGTGGGATATCTCGGCGAGTCGGGATTTTGCGGTGACGGGAACATCCATCTTGAATCCACCGTTTTCTTATACTCCTTCAGCACCTCCACAAGGGATGGCGGTAGCACGATGGTGCGTACCGACGACTTCGTTTTCGGCACGGATATTTCTAACTTTCCATCTACGGCGCACACCTGACGGCAGACGTGAAGCTCGCCCGTGCGGAAGTTGAGGTCATCCCACATCAGTCCGAGCATCTCACCTCGGCGCATCCCCGTGCCAAGCTCCAGCAGGAAGAATTCATAGAAGCCGTCCTCCTTGGCTTGCTTTAAGAACCGCCCGAGATCCTCGCGGGACAGCACCTGCATTTCGTGGGCTTTCTTCGGCGGAAGTTTACAGCCGATGGCGGGATTGGTACGGATGAGCCCGTCCTCCACCGCCTTTTCCAGCGCCGAGCGACAGCTTGCGTGGCAGGCGCGCACCATTCGGTCGGACAGCTCGGGACCGTACTGCTCCACGCGGATCTTTCGTCCGTTCTTCTTCAGCCGAGCGTAGAACTGCTGCAGATCGTTCTGCGACAGCTTGTTCAGCGGGATCTTGCCGATCTCGGGAATGATGTGATCGTAGATGCGGTTCTCGTAGTTTTGCTGAGTCAGCGGGCGGACGGCGGGTTTGCAGAAGTTTTCATACCAGAAGTCGATATAGTCGCCGAAGAGCATATCGGGCTTGCACCGCGTGCTCGGCGGCCGGTACTCCTCCCGAAGCTTTTCCAGCTTCTCGGCACACTCAGTCTTGGTCTTGGCAAGTACGTTTTTGGTCTTCGGCAGACCTTTCTCATCGTAACCGACGACAACTCTGCCTTCCCATCGTCCGTCCTTGCGTTGTCGGAGCAGTCCTTTTCCGTTCTTTCTTCTCTTAGCCATTGCCGTCCTCCTTGATTATCAAGTCATCCAAGAACCCGCCCACGATCTTTGATGCACGCTTCTGCATATCGGTTGTCACGTGGGTGTAGGTGTCGAGCGTGAAGCTTGCGTTGGTGTGACCGAGGATCTTTGACAGCGTCTTGGCATCCACACCGCCGGTCAGCGCGTGGGTGGCGAAGGTGTGGCGCAGATCGTGGAAGCGGATCAGCGGAAGCTCCGCACGCTTTAAGAGTACCTTCATTCGATTGTAGGCTGAGCCGGGATAGAGAGGCTGTTCGGGCTTGTAGAGATTCGGGAAGATCCATTCACCCACCACAGTTTTCTTTCGCTCCCGAAGCATCTCCGCGGTGCTCGGCGGCAGGAGGATCGTTCGTATACCGGTTTCGGTCTTGGTGTCGCCCCAAGTCAGTCCTCCGCCACTCTTTACAAGCACCGTGCGCGATACCTTGAGGTGTCCCGTCTCGGCGTTAAAGTCTGACCACCTAAGACCGCAGATCTCGCCTCGGCGAAGCCCCGTTGTCAGCTCGGTATAGAAGAAGTCGCGCCAC
>JAZKXO010000085.1:0-1621 GCA_045611685.1 Eubacteriales bacterium
TCGGCGCGGGCATTGGTGAAATCGTCCTCGTCGCAACGGGAAGCGCCGCAAGACTTTGCTATAAATTATCCGATGCACCCATCGATGCCGCGATCGTCGGTATCGTGGATGATGGTGTTGGATTGTCCGGTATGTAATCTCACGTGTACGGTGAACGCCGTATACTTCATCGAAAGGCAAGGTCTTTGATATGAACTTTGATGAACTTGTTGCTTTGATTAAGCAAAACGGTATTGTCGGTGCAGGCGGTGCAGGATTCCCGACGTACGCGAAACTGGACAAGCGCGCCGATACGATTATTCTCAACTGTGCGGAATGTGAGCCTCTGCTGAAGCTCCACAGACAGCTTCTCGCGGGTTATGCCTACGAGATCCTCAGCACACTTGATTTAATTAAGAAAACAATAGGAGCAGAAAACGTCATTATCGGTGTCAAGGGCTCTTATAAGGGAGCCATTGAGGCGATCGAAGAACATATTGCTTCTTTTGAAAATATCAGAATCCATAAATTGCGCGAAATGTATCCGGCGGGTGACGAGATCGTTTTGATTTATCAAACCACCGGACGCAGACCGCAGCCGGGCGCACTGCCGATCTCGGTAGGCGTGACGGTTTTCAATGTTGAAACAGTTTATAACGTGTACCGCGCTTTGAACGGCACTCCCGTTACGCACAAATTCGTAACGGTTGCGGGTGAGGTTCAGAATCCCGTTACCTTGCGCGTACCGATCGGTACGTCCGTCAAGGATCTCGTCGCTCTCGCGGGCGGCGCAACGGTGAAGGATCCCGCTTATCTCTTCGGAGGTCCCATGATGGGCAGACTCGGTTCTCCGACCGCCCCCGTGACGAAGACCTTCAACGCAGTGATCGTGCTTCCTTCCGATCATCCCGTCGTTCAGAGAAAAAATACGAAAACTTCCATTGATTTGAAACGCGCAATGGCGGCGTGCTGTCAGTGCAGCTACTGTACTGATCTTTGTCCGCGTCATTTGCTCGGCTATCCGATCAACCCCTCTGAATTTATGCGTGTTGTTTCGAATCATACACCGTCCGATACGAAGCCGATCATTGACGGACTTTTCTGCAGCGGCTGCGGACTTTGCGAGGCATTCTCCTGCGGTCAGGGGCTCTCCCCCCGTATGCTGCTCGATGCCTTCAAGGGACAGCTCCGCGCGGCGGGCGTACAGGCGCCGAAGGATATTCCTTTGCGTAACGTAAGTGACGCGATCGATTTCCGAAGCGTTCCCGTTGCGAGACTTTCTGCAAGACTCGGTCTCGCAAAATACAATAAAACCGCTCCCATGGACGAAGAAACCGTTTTGAAGCCCAAAACGGTGAAGATCCTCCTCTCTCAGCACATCGGCGTTCCCGCCGTCCCGTGCGTGAAGAAGGGCGCGACCGTTCTGGAGGGACAGCTGATCGCTTCCGCCGCAGAAGGCAAGCTCAGCGTCAACATCCATTCCTCGATCAAGGGACGCGTAAAAGAAATTACCGATAAATTCATCATGATTGAACAATAACGGAGGGAAAAACGATGGCGAAAGCAATTGGCATGATCGAATATAAAACGGTTGCTTCCGGTATGACTGCCGCCGATCTCATGGTGAAAACCGCTGAAGTCG
>JAZKXO010000086.1:0-11198 GCA_045611685.1 Eubacteriales bacterium
CAGGCACGCACACGCACCGATGCGACGATCTCTGCTATGAGGGCGGTATCCGCTCATTCGTCACGCATCTGACCGGCACGAAGACCGTTTTGCACGACGAGGTCATCTACATGAAGGCGGAGAAGGGCGATATCACCGCCGAGGTCGCGATGCAGTACAACGATTCGTATAACGAGAATATCGTGACTTTTGCGAACAACATGGCGACGATCGACGGCGGTACGCACGAGACGGGCTTCAAGAACGCACTGACGAAGGTGATGAACGCCTACGCCAAGAAGATCGGCGTTCTGAAAGACGGCGACAAGTTCTCGGGCGAGGACGCACGCGAGGGCATCACGGCGGTCGTATCCGTCAAACTGCCCGATGCACAGTTTGAATCCCAGACGAAGGCGAAGCTCGGCAACTCAGAGATCCGCACGATCGTTGATAATATCGTATCCGAAAAACTCAGCGAATACCTCGAGGAGCATCCCGCCGTCGGCAAGATCATCACGGAAAAAACGGTGGATGCACTGCGCGCCCGCGAGGCGGCAAGAAAGGCGAGAGAGGCATCGAGACGCAAATCGGTGCTGGAGGGATCGACGCTCCCCGGCAAGCTCGCCGACTGCAACGAAAAGAACGTGGAGCTGACGGAACTGTACCTCGTCGAGGGTGATTCCGCAGGCGGTTCCGCGAAGGACGGCCGAAACAGCCGCTTCCAGGCGATCCTTCCGATGCGCGGTAAGATTCTGAACGTAGAAAAGGCGAGACTTGACCGCGTGTATTCCTGCACGCAGATCGTACCGATCGTACAGGCGCTCGGCTGCGGCATCGGTGAGGATTTTGATATTTCCAAGCTCCGTTACGGCAAGGTCATCATCATGAGCGATGCCGACGTAGACGGATCGCATATTCAGATTTTGCTTCTGACGTTCTTCTTCCGTCATATGAGAAAATTGATCGACGAGGGACACGTGTACCTCGCCACGCCGCCGCTTTATAAGGTATACAAAAGAGGCGCGAAGCGCGTGATCTACGCCTTCTCCGATGCGGACCGTGATGCGGCGATCGCTGAGCTCGGCGGTGTGAACGTGGAGACGGACCGCTACAAAGGTCTCGGTGAGATGAACGCCGATCAGCTCTGGGAGACGACGATGGATCCCGAAACGCGCACGTTGAAACTCGTAACGATCGAGGACGCCGCCGCGTGCGACGAGATCTTCACGCTTTTGATGGGGGATAAGGTCGAGCCCCGCCGCGAGTTCATCGAGAAAAACGCGCGCTACGCGGAGTATCTGGACGTGTAATGAAATCATGCGGGGCACAGCCCCGTGTCATAACACCCCCTCACAGAAGAATCCGCACGGGGGTTGAGGGGGCGAAGCCCCCTCGGTAAAAAAGATTTGCGCGGCGGGATTTCTTTGTAGGGAGAAACGCTTCCCTCCGCGCACAAGCAATGACGGTATTGGTATAGATGCGGGGCGCCGCCCCGAGCCCCGCACGAAGTGGTATTGCGACCACTTCGTGGCAACGCGCAGTCAGAGAGGAAGGGAGAGGCGGGGACATATTCTCCCTTCCTCTCCGACACCTCTCCATCCCTCTTAGGCACAGGCGAATTGAATTCGTGATCCCCACAACGCGGGACGAATACGGAAAGAAACACCTGCCGATATTCAGTAGGGACGCGGCTTCGCCGCGGATCGCGCCGCGAAAGCGCAGAATGATATTGGCACAGATGCGGGGCACAGCCCCTCAAAAAAGAGTCCTATAAAATTTTATTTTCAGGAGTATCACCGTGGAACATAAGGACAATGCGATAGACATATCGTATCCGAATCAAAAGATCACGCCGGTGGACATGGAGCGCGAGGTCAGAAAATCGTTCATCGAATATTCCATGTCCGTTATCGTACAGCGTGCCCTGCCCGACGTTCGAGACGGCATGAAGCCCGGTCAGCGCCGCATCCTCTACGCGATGTACGAGGATAAGCTGACGCACGACAAGCCCTTCCGTAAATCGGCAACGACGGTCGGTAACGTGCTCGGTCGGTACCATCCGCACGGCGACGCTGCCGTGTACGGCACGATGGTGCGCATGGCACAGCCGTTCTCCCTTCGCTATCCGCTAATCGAGGGTCAGGGTAACTTCGGTACGATCGACGGCGACGGCGCCGCCGCTTACCGTTACACCGAGGCGAGAATATCCCGCCTTTCCGACGAGATGATGCGCGATATCGAAAAGGATGTCATAAAATGGGACCGCAACTTCGATAACACGCGCGACGAGCCGTCCGTGCTCCCGTCGCGCTTCCCGAATCTGCTCGTGAACGGATCGGTCGGTATCGCTGTCGGTATGGCGACGAATATCCCGCCGCACAACCTCTCCGAGGTGATCGACGGCACGATTTTCCTTATGGATCACCCTGATGCGACCGTGCCCGAGCTGATCCAGTATATAAAAGGCCCCGATTTCCCCACGGGTGCGACGATCTACGGCACCGCGGGCATCTACGAGGCGTACCTCACCGGCCGCGGCCGCGTGCTCGTGCGCGCCAAGGCGACGATCGAGGAAGAGCATCACCGCATCATTATCACCGAGATCCCGTATCAGGTGAACAAATCGCTCCTCATCGAGTCGATGGCGGAGCAGGTGCGAAATAAAAAGGTCGAGGGCATCACCGAAATCCGCGACGAGTCGAGCCGCAACGCGAAAAGCCGCGATCTGCGCGGTCCGGACGGTATCCGTATCGTGATCGAGTACCGCCGCGACGCGAACGGCACGCTCATTCTGAACCAGCTCTACAAATACACCCAGCTGCAGGACACCTGCGCGATGAATATGCTCGCGCTTGTGAACGGCGAGCCGAAAACGCTCGGTCTCAAGGCGATCCTCGGCGAGTATATCAAGCACCAGATGTCCGTCATCACAAACCGCGTACGGTTTGATCTGGAACGCGCAAAGCGCGAGGCGCACATCTACGAGGGATATAAGATCGCGATCGACAACATTGACGAGGTGATCTCGATCATCCGCGCGTCCGCCGATCAGGCAGAGGCGAAGATGAATCTTGCTACGCGCTTCTCTCTCACCGAGGAGCAGGCATCTGCGATCGTCGCTATGACGCTCGGCCGTTTGTCCGGTCTTGAGCGGCAGAAGATTGAGGCGCGTCTCGTTGAACTGTACAAGACGATCGAGGAGCTGACCGGCATTCTCGCCGACGAGGGCAAGATCCGCGACATTATCAAGGAGGAGCTGACCGAGATCCGCGACCGCTACGGCGACGACCGCCGCACCGGCCTTATGGAAGCGGAGAACGATATCCTCTACGAGGATCTGATCCCGAAGGAGGACTGCGTCATCACGCTGACGAACGCGGGCTATATCAAGAGACTCCCCGCCGACACCTATACCGCACAGAACCGCGGCGGCAAGGGCGTTATCGGCATGACGACGAAGGAAGAGGATTTCGTGGAGAAGATCAGCGTGGTGCACAGCCATTCGACGCTTCTTCTGTTCACGAACCGCGGCCGCGTCCATACGAGACGCGCATACATGATCCCCGAGGCGGGACGCACCGCCAAGGGTACGAATATCGTAAACCTTCTGGAGATCGAGCAGGGTGAGAGCATCACCGCGATGATCTCGCTTGACACGAGAGACGAATCCCTCTGGGAAGAGACGCTTCTCATGGTAACGAAATACGGTATCGTGAAGCGCACCGCTATGTCGGAATTCGAGAACAACCGCCGCACCGGCAAGATCGCCATTGATCTGGACGAGGGCGATGAGTTGATCTTCGTCGCACGCACGACGGGCGACGCGGACGTTCTGATCGCTACGAAGGACGGTAACGCTGCGAGATTCTCCGAATCCCGCGTATCCGTCATGGGCCGCACGGCGCACGGCGTGATCGGTATCCGACTCGTCGGTGACGACGAGGTAGCCGGTGCCGTCATCCTCTACCGCGATCCCCTCTGGAACGAGGAGCACAAGATCGTGACCGTGACCGAAAACGGCTTCGGCAAGCGGATGGATGCATCCGTATTTGAGCCGAAGGGACGCGCGATCCAGGGCGTGATCTGCCACGGCATCAATGAAAAAACCGGCCGCCTTGCCGGCATCAGTATCGTAAAAGAAACGGACGACGTGATGATGATCACGACCGCGGGCACGATCGTACGCACGCCCGTTTTGGGAATCCCCGCGTACGGCCGCACGGCGTCGGGCGTTATCGTGATGCGCCTCGTCGGCGACGCACACGTCCGCACGATCGCGATCGTAAGTGAGACGGAGGAGGCTTCAGAAGAAGCGCCCGTCGAAGAAGCTTGATCCGGGGGTGTGGGGGTCTTCGCCCCCCACTTCTCTATCAACAAGAAAGGAACTTCCCTATGGAATCCGCACTTTTCACGAAAAACGACGAAGGCTTCGTCTGTGCCCACTGCGGGCGGGACGTGCCGCCGCTTCGTTATACCTCGCGCAATCACTGTCCCTTTTGCCTCTGGTCGATGCATCTGGACGTGAATCCGGGCGATCGCGCATCCGACTGCAGAGCACCGCTTCAGCCGGTAACCGCAGAGCCCGATCCCAAGCGCGGATTCATTATTACGCACCGGTGTACGAAATGCGGCGCGCTCCGCCGCAACAAGGCCGCCGCGGACGATAACAAATCACTCATTATCAAGCTGACGGCAGAGCACCTGTAAAGCGGCTCCCAACAAACGAAAGGATACATAATATTATGTCTCAGAAATCTACTATGCGGCGGGTGAAAACACTCCCGCCCATGGCGATCATGACCCCGTTTATTATGGTAAACCGCGTCGGCAGCCAGAATCTTCTCACCGACCGCATCCCCACGGAAAAGCTGGAGAAATACATAAAGGAAAAACAGGCGGAGGGCATGCAAAGCCTCAGTATGATGCATGTACTGATCTCAGCGTACGTACGCCTTGCCGCCTCCCGCCCCGCCGTGAACCGATTCATCCGCGGCCAGCGCGTCTGGACGCGCGACGAGGTGGAGATCGCTCTCACCATCAAAAAGGAAATGACGCTCGATTCGCCCGATACCGTCGTCAAAATCACCGTCCCGCGGGATGCTACCCTTCGGGACGTTTATGAGATCCTCAACGCGAAAATCGTCGAATACCGAGAGGCGCCCGGCGGCGATTTCGATAAGACGGCCGCGGCGCTCGCAAAGATCCCCGCGCTCATTTTGAAGGGCGTGGTGGGGCTCTTGAAGGGGCTCGATTACTTCGGTCTGATTCCGAAATTCTTAACGGGGGTCAGCCCGTTCCACTGCTCGTTCTTCATCACGTCGATGGCATCGCTCGGCATTCCGCCGGTGTATCACCATCTGTACGATTTCGGCACGTGTCCCGTTTTTTGTTCCTTCGGCGCGAAAAAGCGCGTGTATGAGCTGAACGACGAGGGCGAGGTCGAAAAACGGTCGTATATGGACATCACGTTCGTAACGGACGAGCGCATTTGTGACGGATTCTATTTTGCATCGGGTCTGAAGCATCTCAAAAACATTCTCAGAAATCCGTGGCAAATGGATGAGCCACCGAAAGAGGTCGTACAGGATATAAAATAAAAAAGCAGGAATGAAGAACTGCTTTTCATAAGGACGATAAAAACAGAAGAGAGAGTGACGCGGAAAAACTTCCGTAAAGCTCTCTCTTCTGCTTTATGCAAGGGATATTCTGTTCGCCCGGAACCTGCGAAATATTTGGGGCTGTCGCCCATAAACGCGACAGCCCCGTCTTTGTAGGATTTTTAATTTAGTTTTCTTTTACAGTTTCAATGATGCCTGCTGCAAGCCCTGCAATTCCTTGAATTTCGGAAGGAATGATAATTTTCGTTGCCTGGCCGTCGGCGGCTTTTGCGAAAGCCTCAAGACTTTTCAACTTGATAACTTGTTCGTTCGGAGCCGCTGCATTCAGCAATTTCAAAGCGCTTGCAGTGGCTTCGTTTACTTTTAAGATGGCTTCTGCCTCACCTTCGGCCTCTCTGATTTTTGCCTCGCGGATTGCCTCGGAACGTAAAATGGCAGCCTGCTTTTCACCCTCTGCAACAAGAATAGAACTGTTTTTCTCGCCCTCTGCCCGCAAAATGGCTTCACGGCGTTCTCTCTCGGCTTTCATCTGCTTTTCCATGGCTTCTTGAATTTCTTTCGGAGGCATGATGTTTTTGAGCTCAACGCGCGTCACTTTGATTCCCCAAGGGTCAGTAGCCTCGTCAAGGGCTGCGCGCATTCTGGTATTGATAACATCGCGGGACGTTAACGTAGCGTCAAGATCCAGTTCACCGATAATGTTTCGAAGAGTAGTTGCCGTAAGGTTTTCTATTGCCATGAGGGGATTGGTGACTCCGTACGTAAAAAGCTTACCGTCGGTAATCTGATAAAATACGACGGTATCTATTTGCATAGTTACGTTATCTTTTGTAATAACCGGCTGCGGGGGAAAGTCAGATACTTGTTCCATTAAGTTGATACGCTTAGCGATTCTGTCTATGAAGGGAAACTTGATATGCATGCCGGTTTTCCATGTTGCATGGTACATACCCAACCGTTCAATTACATAAGCGTTTGCTTGAGGAACAATATGGACACAACTAATCAATACAATCAAAAATACAACTGCTAACGCGCCTACGATATAAGGTATCATACAAATATCCTCCTATTTACTGTTGTTTTTCTACGATCAATTTGACGCCTTCCACGGCGCGGACTACAACAATGTCTCCGGTATCGTAGTTTTCGTTCTCATTTATGGAGCGTGCCGTCCAATCCATGCCGTGAAACTGTACTTTTCCTACATTATGGATATTGTCGATTTTTTCTGTAACAACACATTTTTCACCAATGACGGCATCAATATTCGTTTTTTGGTTTTTTCCCTGCCTCGAAAATTTTCGTGTTAAAAAGATACAGAGTACGGACAATATCAAAAAGGAGAGGATCTGTACCGGTATCGGAGCATTACAAAATTCCAACAGTATGGAAACGAGTGCGGCAGGTACAAACCATATGGATACGAGCCCGGGGATGACGACCTCCATGATTACAGCGATAACAATTACAGCAAGCCAAACGTAAATCATTTTGTGACCCTCCTTTAGTATAAGTATAGCACAGTAGAAGAGGTTTGTAAATATTTTTTGCTTACCTTTCATATAAGATGGAGGGCAAGGTCCCTGCTTTTTTAGCGGGGCGAATTTTGCCGACAGAACGGACTTGACACGCTCTTCTCCCCGTGGTATAATGAATCCACGCAGATGTAGTTTAGTGGCAGAACTTCAGCTTCCCAAGCTGACCGTGCGGGTTCGATTCCCGTCATCTGCTCCAAAAAGAAAACCGCCGTATGGCGGTTTTTATTTTTGTATTTGAGGGGAATCGAACTTGTTCGCCGAGTTTGATGCATAGCATCAAATCTCGCGTCATCATGCTCCAAAAAGAAAACCGCCGTATGGCGGTTTTTGTTTTTGGAATTTGTGGGGAATCGAACTTGTTCGCCGAGTTTGGCGCGAAGCGGCAAATCGGACATTTCCCTCTTGCTAAATTCCCCATATGTGATATAATAATACCATACTACAAATCGGAGGAAATATTATGAAAATCACTTGGCTCGGACAGGCGGGGCTTCTTTTCGAAAAGGACGGATTTACCGTTCTCGTGGATCCGTATCTGTCGGACAGCTGCTTTAAGATGAATCCGAAAAGCTATCGCCGCACCCCCATTGACGAATCGTATCTTAAGATCACGCCGGATATGCTCATCTTCACGCATAATCACCTCGATCACCTCGATCCGGATACCGTGCCGCACTATTTGGGGAAAGAGGGACACATCACCGTTCTCGCGAGTGAAAACGGCTGGCATGAGGCGAGAAAATACGGAAACGGGCATAATTATGTGATGATGCATCCGGGGACGGAGTGGACCGAGGGCGGCATCACCGTTACCGCCGTGCCGGCAGAGCATTCGGAGCTTACGGCGATCGGTGTGATCATCGACGACGGGGAGAAGAAATACTACGTCACCGGCGACACGCTGTATTCCTCGCGCGTGCTCTCGGCGATCCCTTGTGGGATTCACGCGGTCTTTTTGCCGATCAACGGCGTGGGCAACAACATGAACGCCGTGGATGCGGCGCGCTTTGCCCGTGCTGTCGGGGCAAAGATTACGGTGCCCGTGCACTACGGGATGTTCGACGAGCTGGGTCCCGCGGTACCGGGGGCGGAAAATGTGAAGATTATGAAGGCGTACGAGGCAGAAGAATTCTGATTCGGGGGTTGGAGGGGGCGAAGCCCCCTCGGGAAAGAAATTCGTGCGGCGGGAGCAAGCCCCCGCCCTACGGAGGAAAAATCCCGCAGGTGTCCTCGATGCAGTATGCCGTCCACAAACCCGTAGGGGGGCATTCCATATGCCCCCGTTTCGGTCATCGTTGCCGTATTTGCGGGCGGATATGGAATCCGCCCCTACAGGAATGAATTTAGAGCAAGCCGCGCCCCTCTGAAAAAGATTTCGCGCGAAAGCGCAGAATTATATTGGTGTGAATAAAGGCGCCTGCCTCCGGCGGCGGGAAAGAAGATTTGTGCGGTAAATTTTTGCCCTTGACAACGCATTTTATTTGTATTATACTATATCATAACGGAATATGTCCGTGCGCGGATGCCGACAGAGAACTGTGCCCCGATCCCCGATCGGTGTGGTGCAAGCACAGAGGAGAGTTGCGCAGGGGTACCGCCCGTGACGGCGCATGCCGTATATTTGAATACGATTCCTGAATGAGTGAAAATTTCGGGTGGAACCGTGCGAGTGTCCATACTCTGCACCCCGGACTGCGATGGCAGTACGGGGGCTTTTTGTTTTCCGTAAACGGGGGGTTGAGGGGGCGAAGCCCCCTCGGGAAAGAAGATTTGCGCGGCGGGATTGCTTGGTAGGGAGAAACGCTTTCACCCGCGCGGGATCACAAAACTACATTGGTATAAATACGGGGCTTTTGCCCCGAACCCCGGAGGCTTTATGTTGGGGCGCTGCCCCAAACCTCGAACCAAGGGCTTTTGCCCTTGGAACCCAATACTTTTTGGAGGAAATGGTTATGCTTTACAATTTCGGTTCGGTCAGCTACACGTCCGAGGCGCCGGTATCCGTTTACGATGCGGCGGCCGCTGCGGGCATTATTTCCCGGGAAATTCTCGTGGCACGCGTAAACGGCGAGGTGCGCGATCTGACCTACGTTCCCGACGCGGACTGTGAGGTCAAACTTCTCACGTTCGACGATCCCGACGATGACGGCGCACGCCGCGCGTTCCGCCACACGGCATCCCATATTTTAGCCGAGGCGGTAAAACGCCTGTACCCCGAGGCAAAGCTGACGATCGGTCCCGCGATCGACGACGGCTTCTATTACGATTTTGATTCCGACGTATCCTTTACGCCCGAGATTCTGAAAGAGATCGAAGGCGAGATGAAGAAGATCGTGCGCGAGTCGCAGCGGCTTGAGCGCTTCACCCTGCCCCGCGACGAGGCGAAAAAGCTGATGGCAGAGCGCGGCGAGGACTACAAGCTCCTTCTCATCGACCGCGTGCCCGAGGGCGAGGAGATCTCCTTCTATAAAATGGGCGATTTCGTCGATCTGTGCGCCGGTCCGCATCTGTTCACGACGTCGATCGTGAAAGCGTTCAAGCTGACGCAGTGCACGGGCGCGTACTGGGAAGGCAAATCGGAGAATAAGATGCTGCAGCGTATCTACGGTACGGCGTTCCCGACGAAGGACGCTTTGAACGCGCATCTTACGAAACTCGAGGAGGCACGCGGCAGAGACCACAACAAGCTCGGCCGTGAGCTGGAGCTGTTCACCACCGTGGATTCGATCGGTCAGGGGCTTCCGATCCTTCTGCCCAAAGGCTCCCGCATCATTCAGCGCCTGCAGCGCTGGATCGAGGACGAGGAAGAAAAGCGCGGCTATCTTCTCACGAAGACGCCGCTTATGGCAAAGCGCGATCTGTATAAGATCTCGGGTCACTGGGATCACTACCTCGACGGCATGTTCATTCTGGGCGATCCGTACGATGAGACGAAGGAGTGCTTTGCGCTCCGTCCGATGACGTGTCCGTTCCAGTATCAGGCGTACCTCACGAAAAAGCGCTCCTACCGCGAGCTGCCGCTTCGCTACGGCGAGACGTCCACCCTGTTCCGCAACGAGGATTCGGGTGAGATGCACGGTCTGATCCGCGTGCGCCAGTTCACGATCTCCGAGGGACATCTCGTGCTCCGCCCCGATCAGTTGGAGGAAGAATTCCGCGGCTGTCTGGAGCTTGCAAAGCACGTGCTGGATACGGTCGGCCTTCTTGAGGACTGCACGTTCCGCTTCTCCCAGTGGGATCCGAAGCGCACCGACAAGTACGAGGGCACGGCTGAGCAGTGGGATGAGGCACAGGCCATCATGAAGAAGATTCTCGATAATCTCGGCCTTGATTACAAGATCGGTATTGGCGAGGCGGCGTTCTACGGCCCGAAGCTCGATATCCAGTGCAAGAACGTATTCGGTAAAGAGGACACGATCGTTACAATCCAGATCGACATGCTGCTCGCCGAAAAATTCGGCATGTACTACACGGACAGCGACAACCAGCAGAAGCTGCCGTATATCATCCACCGCACGTCGCTCGGCTGCTACGAGCGCACGCTCGCACTCCTTATCGAGAAATACGCGGGCGCGTTCCCGCTGTGGCTTGCGAACACGCAGGCTGTGGTGATCCCGCTGGCGGAGGATTTCGCACCGTACGCGAGAGAGGTTGCCGAAAAACTGAAGGCTGCCGGCATCCGCTGTGATCTTGACGATCGCAACGAGACCTTAAAATACCGCATCCGCGAGGCACAGCTCGCGAAGACCCCGTATATGCTCGTCGTCGGTGAAAAGGAGCAGACGGACGGCACGGTTGCCGTTCGTGCCCGCCGCGAAGAGGACGGCGGCGTCATGAAGGTGGAAGATTTCATGGCGAAGGCGCTCATGGAGATCGCAACGAAGAAGAGATAAAGCAGAGGGAAAACTTTTTGCAAAAAAAGTTTTCCCCACACCCCTTTCAAAAACCTCAAACGAAAAACAACGCCTATGCTTTTGGCTGGTGCTCATAAAACAGTTAAATCCGACCTATGGTTAAGTCGGATCGTAGCCATGTCGTTCTGTGAGCCAAGGAGTTGGTT
>JAZKXO010000087.1:0-59681 GCA_045611685.1 Eubacteriales bacterium
GTCTGCCCTGACCGGTGAGTCTGTTCCCTCTGAAAAGGACGCGAAGGCCGTTGTGGAGGAAAAGGCGCCGCTGGGCGATCGCGCCAACATGGTGTTCTCCGGCTGCTCCATCACCTACGGCACGGCGAGCGCGGTGGTCACCGCCACCGGTATGGACACCGAAATGGGCAAGATCGCAAATCTTCTCGATAACGAAGAAGAAACCCAGACGCCTCTCCAGCAGAAGCTGGCACAGCTCGGTAAATATCTGGGTATCGTGGCGCTCGCTGCCTGCGGCATCATCTTCGTCGTCGGTATGATCAACGATCTTGAGCCGCTTCATATGTTTATGACCTCCGTCTCTCTGGCCGTATCCGCGATCCCCGAGGGTCTGCCCGCGATCGTTACGATCGTTCTCTCCATCGGCGTACAGCGCATGGTCAAGAAGAACGCCTTGATCCGCCGCCTGCCCGCCGTGGAAACGCTCGGCGGTGCATCCGTTATCTGCTCGGATAAAACCGGTACGCTCACGCAGAACCGCATGACGCTCACCAAGGCGTTCGTGGAAGGCGCAGGAGAGCCCGAGGCGATCTCGGGGAGCAATACCGACGCCATCAAAAAACTTCTCATGTACGGCTCCCTCTGCTGCGACGGCTCCGTTGTATTCACCGACGAGGGTGAGCAGCACATCGGCGACCCCACTGAGACCGCGATCGTTCTCGCCGCCCACAAAAACGGCATGCCGAAGGACGAACTGAACGCAAAATATCCGCGTCTCGCTGAAATCCCCTTCGATTCCGACCGCAAGCTCATGACGACGGTCAACGAGATCGACGGCAAGAAGATTGTTATCGTAAAGGGCGCTTTCGATATGATGACCTCCCGCTGCGTGGCGGGCGATCTCGAAACCGCCCGTGAGATGACCGAATCCATGAGCCGCGACGCACTCCGCGTTCTGGCTGTGGCGTACAAGGAAATTGATACCGTTCCCGAAAATCCCACGTCGGAAGAACTGGAAAACGGTCTTACGTTCATGGGTCTCGTCGGTATGATCGACCCGCCGCGTCCGGAGGCAAAGGACGCCGTGAAGATCTGCCGCCGTGCGGGCATCAAGGTCGTTATGATCACCGGCGACCACGTCGTAACTGCTTCCGCTATCGCGAAGGAGCTCGGTATCCTTCATGACGGCGACCGCGCCATCACCGGTGCCGAGCTTGATAAAATGACGGACCGTCAGCTTGACGAACAGGTAGAAAACATCAGCGTATACGCCCGCGTATCGCCGGAGAACAAGATCCGCATCGTCAAGGCTTGGCAGCGTAAGAATCAGGTCGTTTCCATGACCGGCGACGGCGTAAACGACGCACCCGCCCTCAAAGCCGCCGACATCGCCTGTGCGATGGGCATCACCGGAACGGACGTTGCAAAGGGTGCCGCCGATATGACGCTGACCGACGACAACTTCGCCACGATCGTTGACGCCGTACGCGAAGGCCGCGGCATCTATGCAAACATCAAAAAGGTTGTCGCCTTCCTTCTCAGCACGAACATCGGTGAGGTCTTCACCGTATTCTTCGCCATGCTGATGTGGCACATCTCGCCGCTGCTTTCCATGCAGCTTCTCTGGATCAACCTCGTTACCGACTCTCTGCCCGCCATCGCGCTCGGCATGGAAGCGGTGGAAACGGACGTAATGGACCGTAAACCGAAGCCGAAGAACGAAGGCATCTTCGCCCACGGTCTCGGTATCCGCGTCGCTATCCAGGGCGTAATGTTCGCGCTCCTTACCCTGACTGCATTCTGGGTAGGTACCGGCCTTGAGCTCGTGCACATGTTCGACGGCGTCCTCCTTGACGAAGCACACGAATGGAATCTCATCGGCGGTCAGACGCTCGCATTCATGGTACTGGCACTTTGCCAGATCGTGCAGGCGTATAATATGCGTTCCGAGCATTCCCTCTTCAAGATCGGTCCGTTCGGCAACAAGAATCTGAACCTTGCCGCACTCGCCTCTACGGCACTGATGGCATTCGTCCTCTTCACGCCCGGCGTGCAGGGCATCTTCAATCTCCGCTATCTCTCTCTTGAGCAGTACCTCATCGGTCTTGGACTCATTTTCGTTCCGCTTCTCGTGATGGAACTCTCGAAGGCTGTGGGTCTTATCAAGCACCATAAATAATCCCCTCGGGCGGGAGAACGTAAAAGTTCTCCCGCCTTTTTTCACCCCACGCCCCTTTGTCGAATATACTGACAGTGCGGCGGTGTACGTTTGTGAATTTTTTGTCCATCCGCGATTAAAGAAAGTCTCTCGGGAAAATACTATTCTCACAGAGACGCGGCACCGCCGCGGGAAGTACAGTATAACGGAGTGTGATAGCGTGAGTATCAAACGGGGAGACATTTATTACGCAGATCTGAGCCCGGTCGTGGGCAGCGAACAGGGCGGACTTCGCCCGGTTCTGATCGTCCAGAACGACGTGGGAAATCGGTACAGTCCCACCGTCATCGCCGCCGCCATCACCAGCAGATTGGGAAAAACAAAACTGCCCACCCATATCGACATTCACGCCGATGAGGTGGGGTTATCCCGTGATTCGGTGGTGCTGCTCGAACAGATTCGCACCATCGACAAACGGCGGCTGAGAGAAAAAATGGGACACCTGGATGAAACGATGATGGGCGCGGTAAACGATGCGCTCGGCGTCAGTTTCGGGCTTGTCACGCCCACCGACACCGGACGCACCGACGGCACGGCGCGGTAATCCTCAATAATAAAAATACATACGCGAGCGGGAGGCTTTTCTCTCTTTCGCGTATGTTGTTTTTTGTCGGATTTTTTTGCAAAAACCAATCTAAAACATATTGACAAAATGATATCATTATGATATCATACAATTGTAAAAATTTGTATCGGAGGATATACATATGCAGGAAAAACAACTGAAAGCAAAAAGCGGCATGGACGTTCTCGTTATCACGTCTCTTTTGTGGCTCGTTTCGATCGGCCTTGTGATCGCAGGCGGCATGATGATGGATGAGGGTGTCGTTCTCGGTATTCCGGTATTCGTTATAGGTTTGATCTGGCTTTTTATCGGCTGGATACCGTTTTTGGGACTGAAAATTCTCAAACCGCAGGAAGCGCTCGTTCTGACCGTTTTCGGTAAATACACCGGCACCCTCCGCGGTGAAGGCTTCTTCTTCGTAAATCCCTTCTCCGTCGCGGTGAATCCGGCGGCGCGCACGTCTCTCCGCCAAAGCGGCGACGTTACCGAAGTGAAAACGCCCGTTACCGTATCTGCAAACGGCTCAGTCAGCGTCAGTTCCGTTGACAAGCGGATCTCGCTGAAAATCATGACGCTCAACAACAACCGTCAGAAGATCAACGACTGCCTCGGCAATCCCGTAGAGATCGGCATCGCGGTGATCTGGCGGGTAAAGGACACGGCACGTGCCGTATTCAACGTGGACAACTACAAGGAATTTCTCTCGCTCCAGTGCGACGCGGCGCTTCGCAATATCGTACGCATTTACCCGTACGACGTAGCGCAGAACGTGGACACCACGGGTGACGGCGAACCGGACGAGGGCTCTCTGCGCGGTTCAAGTGAGATCGTAGCCGCACGTATCCGCGACGAGATTCAGGCACGCGTAGTCGATGCGGGTCTGGAAATCGTCGAGGCACGGATCACCTACCTCGCTTACGCGCCCGAGATCGCCGCCGTCATGCTCCAGCGTCAGCAGGCATCCGCGATCATTGATGCGAGAAAGATGATCGTAGACGGTGCGGTCGGCATGGTAGAGATGGCGCTGGAAAAGCTCCGTGCAGACGGTATCATCGAACTGGATGACGAGCGCCGCGCCGCTATGGTATCGAACCTTCTCGTGGTACTCTGCGGCAGCAAGGACGCCCAGCCGGTCGTAAACTCCGGCTCTCTGTACTGATCCGTATGGTTGAAAAAGGAAAGCAGGAGAAAAAACAGATTCCCCTCAGGCTGTCGGCGAAATTATATAACGAACTGGCGGCATGGGCAGAGGACGATTTCCGATCGCTCAACGGGCAGATAGAGTATCTGCTCACGGAATGTGTGAAGAAACGGCGGGGAGAAAAATAAATAAAGGGTGTCACACCGCAGTGTGACACCCTTTATCGGTTATTTACAGCAAATTTTCATCATACACGGCTCGTCCACCGCCAACGAAGGGCGGACGGACGCGGGCGGCGGCGACAGATGCCTTGCCGATCGTCTTCGTGTCAAGGCGAAGCGGTACGGCAACGCGTCTGAGATGCATGCCGATCATCGTACCGCCGATATCGAGTCCCGCATCGGCGCGGATCTCGGAGATGGCAACGGGATCCGCGAACGCGGAGTACGCCTCGGTGGCAAACGCTCCGCCCGCCTTCGGCATCGGGATAACGTTCACAATCTCCTCACCGTGCCATGCAGCGCGATCGATGATGAGTGCGCGGTTCAGATGCTCACAGCACTGTGCGGCGATATGGATGCCGCGCTCCCCGAACACACGGTTGAGGGCGGCGAACACTGCCCCCGCCACCTGGGGCGTCGAGGACGAGCCGATCCGCTCACCGGTGATCTCGCTCGTAGAACAGCCGACAACGACAGTCTGTCCCGCCGTGAGCTTCGCTTTCTCGCAAAGTTCGATAGCGGCTGCCTCTGCCTCTTTGCCGATCGTTTCGATCTGTGCTTCGGTGAGAATATCCTCGGGGGCAAGCGGGATACCGCACGCGGCAGCAATTTCCGGCAGAGAATGGACCGTGTATTTCGCCACGGTAGCCCCTTCATCCACAGGATGGGTAACCAGCAGACATCCGTCGCATCCGGCGTTTTTGCCTGCCGCCACGTCGATCTCACGGTCGCCTACCATCAGCGTTTTTTCTTTGTCAAGGCCGTACTGATTTATAATAAAAGCAATGGCGTCCGGCTTAGGCTTATCCGGGAAATGCATGGTGCAGTCCACACCGCCGGAAAAATACTTATCAAGTCCGAACAGTTTAAGATACGTCCACGCGCTCCGATCCCGGTGCGTGTAAAGATAGTTCTTTCCGCCATTTTCACAAATGGCGCGAAGCACTGCCGCCGCCCCGGGATACACCGTGACGAACGGGCGGTAGGGGATCTGGAAAGCAAGATCGAAAAATTCATCAAACTGTGCTTTCGTCAGATTATATTCTTTAGCGGCAACCCCGAAATGGAGGTACAGTTTCTCCGTCACCGTTTCGTGATCGTAAGGGATTCCGTGCCGTTCCAACGTTTTTTCAAAAGCCTTTATGATATGGGGATAGGAATCGCAAAGCGTTCCGCCAAAATCCCAGATATAGGAAGAATAAAGCATACGTTCTCCTCCGGCAAAACAAACCTAAAAAGTGAGGCCGCCGCTTTTGCGGCAGCCCCCATAAGATGATCTTATTTTTTGAGAGCCACAGCGGCTTTTGCCCGAGCGGCAATTGCGGCGGCATCCAGACCGAAGTAGGAAACGAGTTCCTTCGCGGGGCCGGAACGGCCGAACACGTCCTGCACGCCAACGCGGAGTACGGGAACGGGGCACTTCTCAGACAGGCACTCAGCGACAGCGCCGCCGAGACCGCCGATTACGGAGTGCTCCTCGCACGTTACGACACAGCCGGTCTTCTGTGCTTCAGCCACAACGAGAGCCTCGTCAAGGGGCTTCACCGTATGGATGTTCACAACAGAAGCGGAGATGCCCTCTGCGGCCAGAAGCTCGCGTGCGGCGAGAGCCTGCTCTACCTCGATACCGGTAGCGATGAGGGAAACGTCGGTACCGTCGCAAAGCTTCACGCCTTTGCCGATCTCGAACTTATGATCTGCGCCAAACAGTACCGGCACAGCCATACGTCCAAAGCGAAGGTAGCAGGGGCCATCCATCTTGATAGCGGCTTCCACAGCGAGGCGTGCCTCGGTGTCGTCTGCGGGATTGAGGATCGTCATGCCGGGAATCGTACGCATAAGCGCGATGTCCTCGTTGCACTGGTGGGTAGCGCCGTCTTCACCGACGGTGATACCGGCGTGCGTTGCACCGATCTTTACGTTGGTATGTGCATAGCCAATGGAGTTGCGCACCTGCTCAAAGGAACGGCCGGCGGCAAACATAGCAAAGGAAGAAGCAAAGGGAATTTTTCCGGACAGAGACAGACCGACGGCTACGTCGATCATATTGTTCTCTGCAATACCGCAGTTGAAGAAACGGTCCGGGAAAGCCTTCTTAAACGTGCCGGTCTTGGTAGCGGCGGCGAGGTCTGCGTCGAGGACAACGAGATTCTCATATTTCGCACCGAACTCGGCCAGCGCTTTACCGTAGGATTCACGTGTAGCAATTTTATCAGCCATTGTTCTTTCGTCCTTTCGATTATCTCTCGCCGAGATCTTTCATAGCGATCTCGTACTCTTCGGTGTTCGGCGCCTTGCCGTGCCATCCGCAGTCGTTCTCCATGAAGGATACGCCCTTACCCTTCACGCTGTTCTGGATGATGATGGTGGGCTTGCCTTTATATTCGCGTGCTGCTTTGAATGCGGCTTCCAGCTCGTCGAAATCGTGTGCGTTCACGGTGATAACGTTCCAGCCGAATGCACGGAACTTATCGTCGTGCGGACGGGGATCCATGACCTGATCAAGGGATCCGTCGATCTGCAGGCCATTGAGATCGAGAATAAAGCAAAGATTGTCAAGGTGATAGTGACCGGCGAACATCGCTGCCTCCCATACCTGTCCTTCTTCACTCTCGCCGTCGCCGAGGATCGCGTATACGCGGCGATCGGAATTGTCGATCTTAGCGGCAAGTGCCATACCGGCCGCAACAGAAACGCCCTGACCGAGAGAACCGGAGGTCATCTCGACACCGGGGGTGTGCTTGCGATCCGGATGTCCCTGCAGATAGCTGTCCGTCTTACGGAATGTCTTCAGATCCTCCACGGGAATGTAGCCGCGCTGTGCCAGTACGGAATACAGACCGGGTGCGCAGTGACCCTTCGACAATACGAAGCGATCGCGCTCGGGATCGTTCTGCTTTGCGGGATCGACGTTCATCTCTTCAAAATAGAGATAAGTAAGAACGTCCGCGATGGAAAGGGAGCCGCCGGGATGGCCGCTCTGTGCGGAGTAAACTGCCTCGATGATACCGACGCGAACGCGGCGGGCGATCTCGGCAAGCTCAGTTTTTCTCTGCTTGTCCATTATATACCTCCAACGGAAAGTTGAATTTTGAAAAATTGTTTTCATTCTATTGTACTCGTTTTTTCGTGAAAAGTCAAATGGTTTTTTGTCATACGGGGCATTTTATGTAAATATTTTAAAAAAAAGACCTGATTGACGCTCACACCCTTCACAAAAACAAAAAAATCCCCCGAAAGCCCTTGACAAACCCCTGTGTTTTTTATATAATATTGTGGCAAGCATCTTTGAGAGAGCCGTGCTTGCCTATGGAGAAGTACTCAAGAGGCCGAAGAGGCGCCCCTGCTAAGGGTGTAGGCCGGATTTAACCGGCGCGAGAGTTCAAATCTCTCCTTCTCCGCCAAATAACAAGACCACCCATTCGGGTGGTTTTGTTATTTTGTGATGACAGATTTGAACGCGAGCGTCGGGCACCATATTGACATTTTCTCCCTTATGGCTTATACTATCCTATGACATAAGCATCCTCCAAAAGGAGTCTTGTTATGAAGAAAAAATAGTGGCACGAAGAGGTCGTGTACGAGATCTACTGCAAGAGTTTCTGTGACTTCGACAGAGACGGAATCGGCGATCTCGGCGGTGTTATAGATAAGCTCCCCATTCTGGGAGAGCTCGGCGTCAACTGCCTTTGGTTGATGCCGTGGGAAACAGAGGTATATTCCATCTCCCGCTAAAAGAAAAATAATGGAGCAACTTATGAAACACACTCTTTCAAAATGGGCAGCAATCGCGCTTACCACAGCGGCGATCCTCTCAGCCGGCGGATGTTTCAGGCCCGAGACCCCCGAGGATCTTCCTGCCGACGAAACGTCGGCACAGACGTCCGCCACAACCGTTCCCGAAACGACAGCGGAAACGATTGCATCAACCGAGGCGACAAACGCCGAAACAGATTCGCCCGAAACCCAAGCAACGACTACCGAGACAACAACCGCCGAGGCAGAGCCGCCCGAAACTACAGCCGAAATGCCCCCCACAGAGCCAACGATTGAAACGATCGATGGATGCACGTACGTAAACGGTATTTTGATCGCGAACAAAACGTACTCTCTGCCGAAAAGCTACGCACCAGGCATGGATGAAACGGCGTACGAGCACCTTTCCAAAATGTTTACGGATGCAAAGGCAGCGGGTCTCACCTTGCGCGTTGCGTCCTCTTACCGGAGCTACGTGGATCAGTACATCATCTACAACGATTACGTGGCGCGGGACGGGCAAGCCGCCGCCGACACGTACTCCGCAAGGCCCGGGCACTCCGAGCACCAGAGCGGGCTGGCATTTGATCTGAAAAGCCCGGCGTACGACGGGCTGACGCTCACGTTTGCCGACACGCCCGAAGGGATCTGGGTCGCCGAACACTGCCACGAATACGGCTTTATCATACGGTATCCGAAGGGCAAAGAAGAGATTACAGGATATATGTACGAGCCGTGGCACATACGGTATCTCGGCGTTGACACAGCGACCGAGGTATTTGAGAGCGGTTTGTGCCTGGAGGAATTTCTCGGTATTACATCTAAATACGAAGGATAAAAAAAGCACCCCATCAAACGAGTTTGATGGGGTGTTCTCTTTTGGAAAAGCGGATTAACCGGTGATACCGGAACGCTCGATGCCTTGGATGATGTATCTCTGCAGGAATGCGTAGAGGATAACCAGGGGAAGCAGAATCAGAATACCGCAGGTGTTGCGGATTGCTGCCTCGTACATCTGCTGACCGGCGTAGGTCGTGTTCAGCGATCTCGGAATCTTAACGATACCCGGCATCAGAAGCGGGCCGTTACTGGTGAAGAACGCGTTCGTATAGAACGTATCCGTCCACTGCCAGGAGAACGAGAACATAAACACGGTGATGAGCATCGGAACGGACAGGGGCAGGATGATCTGCATGAACGTTCTGAATACGCCGCAGCCGTCAAGGTATGCGGACTCTTCGAGTTCATCCGGCACGCCCTTGAAGTACTGACGGAGCATGAAGATGTAGAGGCCGTTCTTGAATCCCAGACCGGTGATGGAGAGGAGAATGAGAGGCCAGTACGAGTTGAGCAGGTTCAGATTCGGCTCTTTCAGAATCTGGAAAGCGTCCGTTACGCCGCCGCCGAGCAGTTTTATGATGCCGAATACGTCAAAGTATCTGAACTTCATAAACATGGAGAGCTGAAGCGTTGCGTGCGGCACGACCATCGTGAAGATAACGAGCAAGAACAGAAGGCCGTTGAACTTGAACTTGAACTTCGCAAAGCCGTATCCGATGAGACAGCAGACGAACGTCTGGATGAGTGCGCAGGACAACGACAGAAGAAGCGTGTTCGTGAAAGCGGTTATGTAGCCGTTATCAGTAAAGATCGCTCTGTACGTATCAAGGGTAGGATGGCGCGGGATCATAACGACCGTTACGTCCACAAAATCCGCCGGGCTCATAAACGAAGAGGAGATCTTCGAGTAGAACGGGAAGAGGATGACGTACGAGATACCCAGAAGGAAGAGGAACTTGAAGAAATAAACGCCTATGTTCTGGAAGAAATAGAGGTTTACAAACTTCGCTTTGAGACGTTCCGAAAGAGGAGTGCGCTCGAATTCAACGCGGATTTTGTTTTTGCTTTCTTTTGTGATTTTCGGTGCGGTTTCTACGTTATTCATATATGCATCCTCCTTTCTTAATCTCTTCTCTGGTAGAATACGAACAGGCTGAGAAGTCCCGCAACTGCTGCGATGATGAGCATTACGATGATAAAGTACATCCAAGCCATCGCAGAGGAGAGAACGTCGCCGTTCGCCGAGTTGTACACTTCGTTGATATACGCCATAACCTGGTTACTCGACGAAGTAAACGAGTCGATGATCGTGTAGATCGCATTTACGAGAATCATCGGGCTGACCATCGGGAGCGTGATCTTCCAGAAGGTTTCCCAACCGGATGCACCGTCGATGGAGCAGGACTCGTAGATAGCCGGCGAGATAGACTGAAGTCCCGAAAGGAAGATCAGCATCTGTACACCGGAGCGGTTGATGATGTTGAAGATGTTGTTTACGAGGTCAACAACGTACGTTACGAGCTCCGTACCGATCATCATGTTCTGGAAGAGAATCTCCACATCCATGACGGAGACGATTTCCGTAACGGTGCTGCCGCCGCTGCCGTCGTCCATACCGGAAGCACCCTGGTACTCCTCAAGGACGTTCTTCGCGTCGATCTCGGCAATCAGACCGGTAGTCAGAAGAACCGGGATGAAGAAGATTGCACGGAAAGCGGCGCGTCCGGCAATCTTGCCGTTAAGCAAGATTGCGACGAACAACGAAAAGATTACGATTGCCGGAATATCCATCGCCAGCTGCTTCAAACCGGTCGTCAGCGTCTGGACGAACGACGGGTCCTCGAACAAAGCGTTCGAATAGTTTTTGAATCCTACCCACTCAAGGCGGAAGCCGCCGCCGCCGAGGATACGGATCTCATGGAAGCTGTACTTGATGGAGTCGAAGATGATCGGCATATAGAGGATCACAAAGCCGAGGATAAACGGCAATACGAACCACCAGCCTGCGCGGGCTTTCCTGACGTCCAGGGAAGCGCTGCGTTTTTTCTTTTTAGAAGAACTCGCAAAAATGGCGTCGTTCTTTACTTTGGTACTCATTATGGCACTCCCCTTTCTCAGTTAATACGCACGAAGCCGAGGCCGGCTACCGTGTAAGTCTGACCGTTATAAACGACGTTCACGTCGAAGGAGTTGTAGTTAAGGATGAAGTTTACGCCGCCCTCATACTCTACGCGAACGATCGAGCCGATCGTCGTTGTGTACTTGGTCTTGACGTACTCAGTCTTCTCAATGACAGGCTCTTCTTCGGGAACGATGACGGTAATTCCCTCTCCGTCAGGTGCATCGAGATCAATGGAGATTTCGACATCTACCGTTTCCTCGACGGTGGGTTCGACGGTCGTCGCGGGCTTTTTCAGTTCGGGATGCATTTCCGCATACTTATCAGCACGCTCTGCCTTCTCGGCTGCCTTCTTGCCTGCTTCTTCCTTAGCCTTAGCGGCTGCTTCTGCAGCTGCCTCGTCTGCTGCTACCTCATCGGCATCCGGCACGCGTTCACCGTAGATGAACTCGTGATCAACGATAAGCGAGTTCTGCAGATCCTTTATAGCGTCATTGAGTCTGGTATAATAGTCGACAATTTCCTCTTTCCAAATGTCATACGTTACGGAGTAGTAAGCACTCGTGCTGAAATACTCTTTCAGTCTGTTCGTATTCTGGTAGGAGAGGATAAAGTAGAGGCTGCCGCCGTTCTCAATCGCCTTGAGGATTGCGGAGTCGCTGTCGCCTTCCATGTTGATCGGCGTGCTGGCGAAGTTCTTGGAGCCGTGGAGAACCATGCCCATGAACGGGATCGCCTGGCTTGCGCGCAGGAAGTGCGAGGAGTCGGTGGACATATTGAGGATATGATCGGCATACGGCAGAGCATACGCGTTGCCGGCGTCTACCATGACCTCGCTATAGTCCTGATCAATCTTCTGAAGGATCTCCATGGTGAATTCCTTGGAGTCCTCGCGGTTGTACGGTTCGTCTGCATCGAAGTCAGAATTCAGATCCTTACCGAGTGTCGAGACGGAAATACCGGCGGGCTCGTAAGTCTTGTAGTTCTCCGCAAACTTATCGTAGAAGTGCTCGTAAGCGGAAGGAGAGATACAGAGTGCGAAATCGCTCGTAAAGCTCTGTGCTGCGGCGTCGTAGTATCTTCTCGAGGTGTAACGGTCGTCAATCGTCTTGACCGCATATTTCGAGAGGTTCATACCGTCGCCCATCTCGGTTCTCGTTACGTAAGCGAAATCGAATTCCGGGAACACGCCGAAGTTCTTTTCAGCGGCGTATTTCACGAGATCGGTGAAGCCTTCGGCACCGCCGAGGACTTCCATCCAGTTCAGTTTGTACGGAACGGATGCGCTCAGACCGCCGTTGGCAAAGCCGGTGAGACGGAAATTCACGTTTTTAACGCCTGCCTCGGAAAGCTCGTTGTACATCGTCTTTACGTCCTCGAAGGTCGTAAGGGGCGTATCAACGGTAACCGGGAAGGAGAAGCGTTTTTCCGTAGTCTCAAAGGAACCGAACGATTCGATGTAGAGCGGAATATCTTCTGCCGTATTCTGGAGCGCGGTAAGAATGCCTTCATCTGTCAGATAATCGCGGTAGGCGTCTACCATGCCCATGTAATCGGCAGAATAGGTGTCCTTAAGATTCTTCTCGGCAGCGATTTTCTCATCCGTGAGCATCTTATAGAGGATCGTGAGTCTGCCGGTATATTTACGGGCAGATTCTACAGTCCAGGTCGCGTTCGTACCGCCGGAAACAGCAGTGGAGAGAATGTACTGGTCACTCGGACGGGGATTGAACTTCGCATATACCGTATTGAAGGAGTGGAGTGTACCGCCGTGCGAGCTCATGAGAGTAGCGAGAGAATCGCCCTCGGTGATTACGGCAAGGAAGCCCACGTCTTCATTCTCGGGTTTATTGTAGTTCGTCACTACGCCGAACACCGGCCAGCGCATGACTTCCGTATGCTGGCTCGAGATGGTGTGGTACGCGTAGTCGGTGCCGTACATCTGACCGGATACGTTATAGATCGTACCCTTTACGTCCTGGAATCGGATAAGCGTACCGCTGCCGTCCGGGATGAAGGTGTAACCGGTGTAGTTGTTAGAACCTGCGCCGAACCAAGGCAGAAGCGTTACGGTGTTCAGCTTAAAGGCGGATTCGTCAAAGCGGATACCGTTCGCGGAAAGGCTTGCCTGCAGATCGCCGTCTTCGGTGATGGTATACTCGATAGCCATCTTGAACATCGGCGGTGCTGCATCCTCACCGCTGTAACCGGTCTGCTGATGGTCAGCTTCCAGTTCTTCGTAGGAGTACTGCGTACACCAGGTCTTGATGTAATCCTCAAGACGGATAAGCTCCTGCGGCTGAATATCCTCCGCACAGACATAGATTGCCATCGTCTTGGTTGCGGGATATCTTGCCTGCATCTGCTTGATCGCACGCTCAGTGTTGTTCAGATCAAACGGGTTGTTTTCGGTATAGAAGGATTTGACCTTATCGCGCACCCATGCGTCCTCGATCGCGCCGAGGATCAGCTCCTCAAAGCGGGATTTCTCGATCAGACGGGGCACGAGACGGGTCGTTTTTTCTTCACCGATCGTATACTCTACGCGGATACCGTTTTTGATGTTCTTCGCTTTGATCTGTCCGCGAAGAGCCGCGTCCGTGTAGCTGTTCATTTCCTTCACCTGACCGTTTTCGGTATAGGAAATGATGATCTGCGAAAGCAGGCCTGCTTTCGTCGTGTTGGAAGCCTTGTTGTAAGAAGCAGCAACGTCCCAGGGGTTGGAGAAGAGGATCTGACCGCTCGCGAGATCAACGTACGCGATCTCACCGGTAAACTCCTCAAACCAGATCTGGTGGCCGTTCTGTTCTTTCATCAGAACCATGTCTTTGAGTTTATCCTGCGGGGATGCATACGCGGTACCGGTATAGTTGATGAGCGGTTTGCCGTCTTCACCCACTTTATCCTCCCACGCAGCAGAAACCGGCTGGATAGCCGCAGGTGCAATCACACCGACAGCCATAACCAGGGACAGGAATGCACAAATTATTCTTTTCATATTCATGTTTTATCTCCTTTCCCGGGTTATAAGCGGAAGTTAATTTCCACAATGATGCTGGATACAAAGCCGACCATCTTAGAAACGAGCGTGGAGAACAGGACAGCCAGGAACATGATGAACACGGCTCCTACGACCGTTCCGAGGCTCGTTACGATGTTCTTGAACATCGAATAGTCGTGCGTTACCATCATACCAACGAAGATGAGGCATCCCATCCAGATGAACGCGAACGTGGAGAGAAGGGTTATAATCTGGCCTTCGTTCTTAGTCAGAACGTTAGAAAGAAGGACGGAAGGTACGATGAGAAGCGGCAGCGGTGTGAGGGAGTAGCAGGATGCGACGAAGATGTCCTTCAAGCTGCCTTCACCCTCGAACAGAGTGGTCAGACACCAGTTTGCCACGCACCACAGAAGAAGCGGCATAGAAACGGATACGATCTGCATGATGATATTCAGACCGCCCGAGTTTCTCGGGTTAAAGATGTAGCCCGTACCGATCGACTGATAGCAGAATGCTGCGATCGTGATAACGAGAATGAGGAATGCACTGCGGACGGAACCGCGTTTCTCGTGCTTCAGATCCCAGAATCCGTCAAACGGATGGAAGATCAGGTGGAACGGATAGAGCATTTCCTCTTTGAGAGACTTGCGGCCGATCTTCAGCTGTGCTTTCTTATTGATCTTCGCGGCGTAGCCGAGGAACTTACCGATCAGAACACAGATGACGATGATGCCGGCGACAAGGCCGAGGATCCACTTGGAAAGGATCTCCTTACGGATTTCCTGATATGCGAGGGAGTAGTTCGTGGTTTCGTAGGCGTACTTGTAGTACTCCATAGCCTCCTCATACTGACCGTCGCGGTACAGTGCTTTACCGATTCCGATGTAAGCGGAGTCGTAGTTGTTGTTGCGCTTCAGAATCTCCGTCCAGTCGTCGATCGCGACATCGTAAATACGGTCGTTCTGGTGCTTTAGAGCCGCGATCAGGAGATCACCGTACTCCGTGCGGCGGTATACCGTGAAGGTATCCGACGTTTTATCAAGAAGAATGATCTTATCACCCTGATAGACGATTGCCTCAACGCTGTCGATGTTACCGGTCTGGTTACCTTTATCGCCGAACGTAAAGAGCATGTTGCCGTCTTTATCGTAGGTAAACACCTTGGAGCGCTTCTCATCGACGATGGACCAGGTATGCTCGGGGCCTACGGCTACGTCGATGATACGGGAAGCACCCTTGATCGCAGCGGTGCTCGCATTGGAAACGGATACTTCACCGTGCGGGGCAAAGAAGCCGTTACGTCTCATGACGTCTGCGCCGGAGGCGTTCAGCTTCTTAACAGGTGCCTTATCGCCGCTCTTGGAACGAATGGTAGCCTGCTGGTCTGCATCCTCGATAGCCGAGGTAGTTACGTAGATGAAGTTGTTTTGATCAATGGTGATGTTGTTGAACTCAGTGGAAACGAACGTCTTAGAGGCTGCTCTCTGCGCCTTGGTCTGGAAGTTTCTCCAAAGGATCTCCCAGGCGGAGATCGTTACCTTCGTAGCACCGATAAAGCCGTGGAATCCACCGTCTTCACTCATTACGATAATACCCTGATAGGTCGTGGAGGAGACGATGAACAACCGTCCGTATTCGTCAACGGCAACGGCAACCGGTTTATAAACGGCGTTTTCATCAAACAGATTGCTGACCGGTGCGGGAATGATCTTGTGGTATGTACCGTCAAGATTGAACATAACGATACGGTTGTTGTTGGTGTCGCACACGTAGATGTAATCTTCCGTTACGAACACACCGCCGGGCGCGGACAAGGAGTCCGGAACACCCTGCGTATTTACAAACTTCGCAATTTCAAACTTCAGCTTGAAATAGCGGTCCATACAGATGACGCGGCTGTTCTTCGCATCGACGAGATACACACTCTGGTCGGGGCCGACGAAGAGGTCCTGCGGATCGTCGAATGGAATCTCAAGACCGATATACGCGGAGTCGATGATCTGGTCGGGCACGTACGCCGCGGGGGAACTCAGAACGAAGCCCGTGGAGGAATACGTGTACGTTGCGTACGGAGTTGCTGCGCCTACTGCCGTCGGCAGAAGCATCATAAGCGCCATAGCGATGAGAAGAACTCGTGATAATTTTTTCATTTTCATTACCTCCTTAGTCCTTCATACCGCTGGAGCCCATCGTCTCGATGATATTACTCTGCGTAATTACGAATACGAGGATCGGCACTGCCATCATGATAACCGTTGCGGCTGCGGATGCGCCTGCACGAGCAACACCGCCGACGGTGATCTGGCTGATTGCGTAGTTAAGGGATTTCAGTTCCTCACTGTAAATATAAATGGAAGCACCTGCGTTCCAGAGGCCCTGGAAGCAGTACACGATCAGCGTGAGCCAACCGGGCTTAACCATCGGCATCGCGATGACCCAGAACGTTTTGAACTCGGTCGCGCCGTCAAGACGGGCACTCTCAAGCACCTCGGCAGAAACGTTCGATTCCATGAACTGTTTCATGAGGTAAAGTCCCAGAGAGGACGCGAATGCAGGTACGATTCTCGCAAGGTACGTATCAACCCAGCCGAGGGTCGACATCGTAACGAAGTTTACGATGCTCGTAACGGTCGGAGTGAACATGAGCGCGAAACGAACCAGCTTGAAGAGCGGCTGTGCGCCGGGGAAAGGGATTTTCGCCAGCGCGTAAGCAGCCATAGAGGAAAGCAGCAGGTTACCGAGCGTACCGGTTACGGAGATGAACACCGTATTGAATATGTAACGGGAGAACGGCACCCATGAATCGCTCATAAGGCTGAAAAGCTGTTTGAAGTTGCCAAGCGTCGGAGAAACCACGTAGAAGCGCGGCGGGAAGATCCACAGCTCATCCATCGGTTTGAGAGAGTTCATGACCACGTATACCATGGGCAGGAACATGAATGCACCGAAGATGGCAAGGACAATGGTAATACCCATATCGCCGCCGACCGAACGGTTCAAAACGACGCGGTGTTGTCTTGTTCTTAATTTTTTCATATTATTGGCCCACCTTCGAAAGCAGTTTGGTGACTACTGTATTTGAGCCAACCATCATAAGGAACATTACGAACGAAATAGCAGAGGAGTAACCAACCTCCCAACGGGTACTACCGTACTCGTCCAAGTGGTGCTGGATCGTGTACGCGGCGTACTCAACGGACGGGTTACCTGCCAGTGCCGTTACGACGGCACCGAAGCCGAACGCACCGGTGATTGCAAGGATTGCACCGAACATCAGCTGCGGCTTCATGGACGGGAGGGTAACGTACCAAAGCTCCTGCCAGCGGTTCTTCAGGCCGTCCACCGCGGCGGCCTCGAAGAGGGATACGTTGATACCCTGGAGACCTGCGATAAAGGAAAGGAACGAAGTACCGAGAGAGGTCCACAACGCAACCACGATACAAAGTGCCATAACGTATTTTTCGTTCTGGAACCAGAGAATCGGGGAGTCGATAAAGCCCCACGCAAGGAGTTTACCGTTGACCCAACCCTGTGCGTCGCTGGAAAACAGCGTCTGCCAGATGAGGTACGCGTTACCGGAAATAGACGGTGCGTAGAAGATCAGCGTTACGATAGCGCGGATTCTCGGGGAAAGCTCGTTGATGAACCACGCCACAAGGAAGGACAGGATATACGATACCGGACCTACCACGGCGGCAAAGATCAGCGTGTTCTTAAGAGCGGTGATCCAAAGATCGTCATCAAGGAACAAGGTGATATAGTTATCGAGGAAGAGGAATTTCGGTGCCTGCAGCATGTTGAACGAGGTAAAGCTGAGCACCAGAGAGGCAACGACCGGAATGACAGTAAAGATAAAGAAGATGATCATGAACGGTGCGATCATCAGATACGCAACCTTGTAACGTTTCATCTGCTGCCATGTCCACTGCGCCTTCGTTATGTCGCCACGTTTAACGACTTGCGCGTCAGATTTCTTTGACATTGCATTTTCTCCTTAATCAGAATGGTTTTTTGCGGGGCTCCGGCTTACCGCCGGAGCCGACCGCATTACTCGTAGAGAGCGTAGGTTGCGTATGCGTTGGCTGCATCCGTGAGGTACTCGGCGATCTTCGCGATGTCCTCACCGGACCCTGCCGCGAGGAAGGCGTTGGCGGCTGCGCGGAGTGCAGCCTCGTCCTCAGCCTCGATAGCGGCTTTTGCCTGTGCCTTTTCGTTTTCATACCCGGAAAGTGTATCCATCAGTTCGATAGCCTGACCGCTCCGCTTTTCAGCGAGCGTCTGACCGACTGCGAGCGTCTCGTAGTCGAATTCGGTACGTTTACGGGTAATTTCCTTATTAATCGCATTGATGTAATTAAGGAGCGAGTCAACCGGATCTGCCAGATCGTTATACGCATCGAGGAATGCGAAGTTCGTATAACGGGTGATAATATAGCTGCCGGGATATGCATAGATAGCGCAGAGGTTGTTCATCTGGAGGTCCAGATTCTTGTACTCGTTTGCAGACCACGGAAGCTCTGCAAGCGCTTCACGGTTTGCCGTGGTGTTCTTTGCTGCCGGACCCATGACGGCTACGAGCTCATTGGAGTAGTCGACCTGGAAGTCTTTATCTACCCACCAGTCCATAAGATCCCACGAAGCCTCAAGATTGCGGCATCCGGCGGGAAGTACGATGGAACCTACGGCGGAGACGGACACGTTATTGATGTTGCCGTTCTCATCCATAACACCGGGGATCGGCACCATTTCCCAAAGACCTGCAATTTCCGTCGCGAAGAGGATCAGCTGGTTGTACTGCTCGTAACTGACGATACCGATCGGCATCTCACCGGTCTTGAAGCGGTTCGGGAAGCTATATGTATAAGGAAGAGAATACTGCGTGAACATGTTGCACATATCCTCAAAAGCTTCCAGAGCTACGTTCGAGTCGAGGTTGATTCTCATACCCTCGTCTGCCCACAGCTCGCCGCCCATCTGGTACATGTAAACGCGGTAATCGCTCGGCATACCGACTTCCATATTGTTGAACTGGAGAACGGGGATCATAGCCATGAGATCGTCCCACGTTTTCGGCACTTCAAGACCAAGGTCAGCAAGGATGTCCTTGCGGTAGAACATCATCGAGAAGGTCTGCGTCTCGGGCAGGCCGTACGCCTTGCCGTAGAGCGAAAGCGGAATCATCGCCGCTTCGTTGAAGCGGGACACGACTTCATCGAAGGTATCAAAATCGTTCAGGGGGAGCGCCGCGCCGCGGATTGCGTACTGGATCGGATCTGCACCGTCCAGTGCTACGTCCGGACCTACGCCCGCCAGAATGGAAGGAAGAAGCGTACCGCCGGCTACCAGCTTCAGTTCAACTGCTACGCCGGACTGGGGAGTAAACTTATCGTCCAGAAGGTTACGCATGATCTGCGCCTGGTCACGACCGGTTACGATCCATGCAGTGATTGCTTCGTTGGTCTTTTCCTCACCTTCCGCACTCTTGCCGCCGAGAGAGTTGTAATCGGCAAAGAAGCTGCCGACGAACATCTTGATCTCATGCCAGATTGCCTCAAAGAAGTTCGCGTTTGCTTTGGGCAGCTCTGCGCTTGCACCCTGGATGCGGATATAGTCGATCTCAAGGGGCTGTGCGGATACGTTCGACACCCACGTACCCATCGTACCGATGTAGTTCTTCAAGTTCGAGAGGTTCTTAGCGATCTCGTCCTCGTTGGTACCCATCTTCTCAAGGAGACGTGCTACCTGCTCCAGCGTTGCGGAGTGCTCACTCTTTACGCCGTTCATGCTCTCGAGGAAATCGATAATCTCGTAGAGATTGATGCTCTCAAGAATCATTCTTTCGATCGTATCGGGCATGACACGGTTGAATCCGTAGTCGCGATACTGGTCGGGATTGGAGCCGGTCAGCTTCAAAATCTCCAGATAGGAAGTATTGATGATGTTCAGGGATTCGGATACGCGGCGGACGATGTCGCCCATATCACCGAGCGTTACCGACAGACGCAGCGTGTGCTTACCGGGTTCCAGATAAAACTTGAACTCATCGTGCACGCCATCCGTGAGGGAGGAGAGCTGCCAGTCGGTGTCATATACGAAGCGGAGGTAGTTGCATTCAGCAAACGGCGTCTCGCCGTCGATCGTCAGCTTACGGGAAGCGTACAGACCGGCGAGCTCGGACTGCTTGAATCGGAGATTGATCGTGTAAAGGCCCGCGGTCTCTACTTCAAACTCGTACTCAATCCACTGACCCATCGTCTGCCATTTCTCCGCACCGATCGTGTTGCGGTAGATGAGCGTTGCGTGCTGCGGCTCGGTGATCGCGGAGGTTCTGTCGTACACCGGATAGATGGTGTAGTCGGAAACTGCGGTCGGCGTCTCAGCAGCCAGGTGGATGACGTCCGTACCCTCGGTGTAGCCTTTTTTCTCATACTCGGCGAGAACCTCCTCGTATGTGGGAAGCTCCTCGTACGGATAAAGTTTGATCGCAGAGATCACAACGTCCTCGCGCACACCCTCGAGAGCGATGGTATTTTCGCCGGCCTCGAAGTAGAACTCGAACGGCGTTGCATAATAGGTGTTGGAGTCGACGAACGGCATGGTTACCCATTTACGGAGCACCTTGGTGCTCGGACGGAGCTCGTTGCCGATTCCGTCATACTGGAAACGTCCGTTCTCCGCGTACTCATGCACCCAGTATTTCGTGAACTGCATGTAGCGCGCCTCGGCGAAGGGAACTTTATCGTTAATGTAAAACACACGCTCGATCGAGTTCGTCTTCGGCGACTCGGAGCTGTACGTTACTTCAACGGCGTACATACCGGTCTCGGGAATGTTCACCGGCCAGGTGATCTTTCCGCCGTCTCCGATATAAACGGCAACGGACTGCGTATTGCCGAAATCGTCCGTTACGTTCTCACGGATTTCGACTACGGCATCGGTCATATCCGGTGCGTACTTCGTAACATCGATGTTTACGACCTGACGGCCACGCCCTACGTCCACGTATCTCTTCTGATACTCGTCGTAGGAAATGGCATTCAAGGATTCACTGATTTCCTTAAGCGTTGTTGTCGCCATGCTGTTCTTCGTGTCGGAAGAATCATCGGCTGCGGCAATCGGCACGACCGAGCCGACCAGCATGATGAGCGAAAGCAAAAGAGCCATCAGTCGCTTGGTTTGGTTTCTTCTCATGGAACCTTCCTCCTGCTAATTTTGGATTCGGCGTAAAAGCGGGTCAGAATACCGACCACCGACCCGGAATCGCCGAACCGTAACTCCCGGGTTTGATGTCAAGAACAGTGCTCCTTTGCAAAACACAAGCCAAAATCGGGTGCGTTTTGCGGAAGAACACCGCCCCTGACAGTAAAAACGCGCAACATCCGTCGGCACCGAGCGGCACCTCGGAGATTGCGTTTGAAACAGCGGCGAACCCATTGGACTCACCGCCGTTTTGTGGAATTATCATATCATATACCCCTCAAAAAGTCAAGGCGCGGAAATGGGCCGGCAGAGCCGTCCGAATCCCTCCGAAGCCTGCCCCGGAAGGCTCTCGAAATTTTCGTCGTTTTGCACACTTGACAGGTTTTGTTTTGGTGTGTTTTGCCAATCGCGCAGCAGTAAGCAAAATTTACTCGCTTTGGGCGAAAAAGTGAATAATCAGCCCGATTTTTCTGCCTTTTTAGGTGTTTTTCGCATTTGTTTAGTTCGTTTGCTTTTTGGGTAAATTTTGTTTACCTGCGTTTTTTGACATTTACGAAGATATTTCCGCGAATGAAACAATTCAAGTTTTTTCAAAAATAGCATTTTGCACAAAAATTTATATAAAATTTCTACACATGTACAGATTGCACAAAGTTTGCCAAAATCGGCTTTTGTAGCCCATTTTATTCCAAGTATTATAAACAATACCCATTTTTTGGACACAAGCCAACTTGCTTGGCCGCAACCGCCGCTCTCGCAGATTCACGAAACAGGCGGCATTTTCCATTGACAAACCGCCCCGAAAAGGGTATACTATCCGTGAACAAATCACCTTGAGATCGGAGAAATCATGCATTCCATAGGTATTGATCTGGGCGGCACGAATATTGCCGTCGGCATCGTGGATGCCTCGTATAATATAATCAAAAAAGGAAGCGTACCCACAAGAGCCAATCGCTCTCCCGATGAGATCACAGCAGATATGGCGGCGCTCTCTCAAATGCTCTGTGCAGATGCAGGCGTTCCGCTCTCCGAGATTTCCTTCGCGGGCGTCGCCGCGCCTGGATCGGTGAACCCAGACGAAGGCACGCTTATTTATGCGAACAATTTGCCCTTTCTCGACTATCCCATGTGTAAAAAGTTATCCTCTCTCCTCGGCGGGATGCGTGTGTATATTGAAAACGACGCGAACGCCGCCGCCAAGGCGGAAGCGATGGCAGGCGCCGCCAAAAATGCACACTCCTCCGTAATGATAACGCTCGGTACAGGCGTGGGCGGCGGCATCGTTTTGGGTGGGAGGATCTATTCCGGCATGAACTTTGCGGGCGGCGAGCTTGGGCATACCGTCATTGAAAAAAACGGTCGCCCCTGTACCTGCGGCAGAAGAGGCTGTTGGGAGACGTACAGCTCAGCGACGGGGCTAATCGCCATGACAAAAGAAAAGATGATTGCGTGCCGCGAAGCGGGACGAAAGACCGCTCTGGAGGATATTGTCGGCGGCGATCTCTCTAAAATCTCAGGTAAAACCGCATTTGATGCAGCAAAACAAGGCGACACAGCCGCCCGTGAGGTCGTTGACACGTATATCGACTACCTTGCCCTCGGCATCACGAACATGATAAATATTTTCCAACCGGATGTGCTATCTATCGGCGGCGGTATCTGCCGCGAGGGAGATTATCTTTTAAAGCCGCTCAACGAGCGCGTTTTTAAAGAGGTCTACACGAGAGACCGCGAGCCGAAAACACGCCTTTGCGCGGCAATTTTAGGAAACGACGCAGGCATTCTCGGCGCAGCGTCGCTCGGCCGCTGACGGCATATATTCAACAAGGGGACTGTTGCATGACAACAGTCCCCCTTTTTCATCAAATAAGGAGCGGTACGCCGTCGCACTCCTTTTCCGTATCGGGAATGCCGTTTTGGCGACGCACGGTCTCAACCGACACGCCATACCGTTTAGCGATCTCCCAAAGCGCCTCACCGCGGGCGGGATACGTCACGCGGATGCACCCATCGTCCGCTTCGCGCTTTTCCGATTTCGTAAGCGTTACCGTCTGCACGCAGCGAATTTTGTCACGGCGAAGCACCGTCATACTGAGAGCGAGATCGAGCCGCGCGGATAGTTTATCCCCCTCGGGACGGGCGGAAGCGCCCACCGATTCAGCCGCGCACCGCCAAAGAAGATCCGCGCCGTCTGTTACGGCGGCATCGCACTCGTAGCGCCACGGGAGGACGAGTTCCTCCGCTACGACGTCGCCATCGCTCAAAAGTAGAACTGTAACGGCGCAGTTGCCTGTGAGCATCAAACGGCCATTTTGCAGAGCGACACCTTCTATTGACGGCACAGCGTACGTATCAAGCACCGTCTCGCCGCTTATCGGCTTGCTCCGTCTTTCACCCTCACCGCTCACGGTAAGCGACCCTTGACCGCACTTGACAAGAGCGAGGCTGTCTGCCTCGGCGAACGTTGCCGCGGCACGGCAATCGGTAGAGTATGTATCCGCCGTATACACACACTTTCCAAAACGGGCGACCTCCGCTTCAAGATCGTATTCGATCTCGAAACGCGCCCCGTCCTCTCCCATCGTTACCGTAACGGATGCGGCACGTCCCGATGCCCTCGCGGCATCCCCCGCCTCGGCGCCGGGCACGGTAATCGTCTCCGTGAACGGTTCTTTCGCCGAGGCGGATACGTACGTTCCCTCCGGAGAGAGTGTAATGACCGTAACGATTACATCGCCCCTAACGGTAACGGCGCCCAAGGACGCCACAGCCTCCTCCACACGAACAGCACCGCGGCAGCGGATCACCTTCCCTTGGGCGGAGATCGTGCCCTCAGTCGTGGCGGTAAGTTCGCCACGGGCGAGGCACGTATCGTCCGTCTCGTCTTTCAGACGCTCGATAGCAATCTCATCGGCGGGTGTGAGGCGTGCGCCCGCACTCTCCGTGATCTCCTCGCTAAGCACACGAGGCGCAGTTGCGGTGAGCTTCGTTTTCATACGGGACTTAAGCGTGAGTTTTCGCGGCGCGGTTACGCGACAGGTAACGTTCTCCACAGCAGTATCAATGCCGACAGCGGCGGCATCCGTTACGCCATTTTCACCGATAGCGGCTGATGCCGTATACTCCGTCGTCAGAGGGGCTTCAAAAAGCTCGCCTCCCTCACCTATGTAAAGAACTGCGTACGAAAGCGTACCGCCAAACTCAAGCGCGGTCCCGGTGAGAAAGCGATTCTCGGGAAGCGGTGTCGCCGCGACGGAGACGATGCGGCGGACGGCAGGCATGTAGTCCGGCAAGAGAAACTCCTCTGCCGACTCGTGGGTGAGCGTGCTCGCGTGTGTAACGGCGGTAAGCCTCGTTTCCTCTCTCGGTAGTTTCATCTGCTCCATGTCCATCGTTTATCCTTTCTTGTCCATTTGATTTCACTAAAGGATATGATGAAAAGAGCGCGAGTATGACGGATAAAAAAACAAAAGGGACTATGGACAAATGTCCATAGTCCCTTCGCTCGGTTTAACTATTCAACATAGTCAATCCAAAGGGGATTTAATTAGACGATAGGCTCCAGGATGATGGTAACCTTAACACCGTCGTATACTGCGTATGCAGTAACGTCCTTCAGATCCTTAACGAGAGCGCGAACAGCAGAAGAGCTTGCATACTGCTTAGCGGTGAACTCAACATACTCGCCTTCGATCATAGCCTTAACGGTTACGTTCTCGGGGAGGATGTAGTCAACCGGTACGCCCTTGTTGTCTACCTTATCGTAGTTAACGATACCGATAGCCTGCTCAACCGCGTCGATAGCGATCTGCATGATGGTGCCGTGAACCTTGGTCGCGAGAGTGGAATCGGTTACGAAATCAACAGTGCCGTCAGCAATAACGAACGCATCGGTAGTGGTTTCACCCTTAACTGCACCGGTAGCGATCATGTGAGCGGTGATGTTAGCTGCGGTCTTGGGAGCGTTTACAGCCTCCAGAGTGAGAACGCCATCGTAAACAGCGTAGATCTCATCCTCGGTAACAGCAGCCTTGATGGCATTCATATCAGCGATATCGTACTTAACGAATTCCTTCTCACCGGTGAGAACGTTGGTCATCCAGTGGCCGTAGTAGTGACCCTGACCGTCATACATGAAGTCCTGATCGTACCAACCAACGAGTTCCTGGTAGTACATGAAGGTTACGTTAGCAGCGAGTGCGTTCCAAGCGTCGAGAGCTGCGAAAGCAGTGGAATCGCCGAGGAGCACGTAATCGTTGCCATTCTTCTTGTAGACGTCTACGAGGTGACCAGCTTCGCCGAAGGTAACGTTAGCAAGCGGGCCGGAAACTGCAATTACGTTGGTGATATTGGACTTCGTTCCCTCGTACTCGCAGAAGAGCCAGTAGTCGGAAGCGGTAACATCAGCAAACTTCAGAGTGAAGGTATCTGCGTGGCAGTAGATAACGTTGTTAGCAACCTGAACGGTACGGTCGCCGTAAACGGGAGCTGCGGGAGCCAGGTTGTACTCGTCGCCCTCGTTGTAAACTACACGATAGAGAACGTGCGGCTTAACGGGGATGAGAGCGGAGATGTAATCGGTGATGTTCGGGAGCGTACCGCCGGCGATACCGCTGAAGAGGTAGTTCCAGTAGTAGTCTCTCCAGTCAGCGCCCTTGATGTTCCAACCTTCGAACTCAGTGATCTTGATGACACTGTAGCTGTCGGTTACGGTGGACCAAGCGTAAGCTTCAACGCCGTTCTCGGAGATGTTGGTGAAGTAGTCGATAACTACGATGTCACCGGTAGAAGTGACGTTAACAACCGTGGGGTTGATGTAAACAACCTTGTTGTCAACTACAACGAACTCAACGTACTTGTTCTGGAGGGCGAGAAGGGCCTCGATGAGAGCCTTGTTGTAAGCCTTGTTAGCTACGCCGTAGTCCTCATCCAGTTCGTCCTTGAACTCGGAGATGGTGTGACCGAGAAGGTCAGAGTAACCGAGCTTGTAGGAGTTAACCTTGTTAGCGCCGTCAGCAGCGCCGCCGTCGTTGATGTAGAGGAGGTTGGTGGTCTGGTGGAAGCCAAGGAGGTAACCTCTTGCAACGTAGGTGTCCTTGCCATCAGCCTTGTTTACAGTGCCTGCATAGCCGATAACCTCGAGGATATCGAGCTCAGCGTTCTCTGCATCGAAGTAGTAGAGAACATAAGCATCCTTGTTCTTGGTGATCTTAGCAGACTGGATACCGGTAACGCGGAGATCAGCGAACTTCACGCCGGTAGCTGCTGCTACGGTTGCGAAGGTGCCGTCGTCCACACCGGCAGTCAGAGTGGTGATCTTGGAACCGTCGTGCTTGATGGTACCGAAGGTGTAGTTTCTGAGCATTACGCGATCGTACTGACCGTCGTAGTTGATGTCAGAAGCGATAGCCTTTGCATATGCAGTAGCTACGGGAGTAAGAGTCTGGGTGTACTGATTGTCGGTAAGAGCAACGATCAGATCCTCGACGATCTCCTCTGCGAGCTGAGAATTAAGCTGACCGAGAGTGATTGCGCCGTGAACGTTATCTCTAGTAGCAGAGTAGAATCTGCCGAAGAATACGCTGTAGTAAGCAACGAGGGTCATCGTGGTGTAGTCGTAGATGTAACCCTGCTCATCCATGTAGTAGGTTTCGCCGATGTTGCCAATGGTAACATTAGCATCACTGTCAGCTGCGAATACCTTAACCTCGCGCAGACCCTTGTACTGGTTTACGCCCTGGAGGTTGTTCAGCTTGGTGTACTCGTCTACAACATAAGCCTTATCGGTGGTGCCGAGGGTGATGGTGTAGAGTTCTTCGTCCTCAATGTACTCAGCAGAGATCTGCTTGGTGTAGCCATCGTTGGTGTAGGTCTCGTTGAGGGACTTGTAGCCGATGATGTTTGCGTAGTTGTTCAGGTGGGTTACCAGGTAGGTGGTACCAACTGCTGCGTTTGCATCGGTCAGACCGAGAACGGAAGCAGGAACATGGTACTTAGCACCGCTGGGACGGCCTTCCTCATCCAGCTCAGCGAACTGAATGTAGCCATCACGGAGAACGGGAGCGGTTACTTCGTCGAGAGCAACTTCATTGCTTGCGGTGATGATAACAACATCGGAAGCAACGCCGAATACCTTCTCAGCAACGGTCTCGTCCTTGATCTCTACGAACAGAGCGTTGTAGAGGATCTGAGCAACCTGTGCACGAGTGAGGGTGTCGGTAAGGCCAATGCCTTCAAGACCTGCGGTCAGACCCCACTGCTCAGCAGTGTTGAGGTAAGGCCACGGATAGGTCTCGTAGTTGGTGCCAAGGGCACGAACTACCATTACGAGTGCATCGCGGTAGGTGATGCCATCGGCAGGACCGAAGTTGCCATCGCCATAACCGTTGATGATGCCCTGCTGTGCAGCAAAGGAGATAGCGCCTACTTTGTAGAGCTCACCCTTTTCAACGTACTGCTGTACGTCTGCAAAGCCGGAATCGTTCTCTGCCGTTGCCCAGTATGCATCCTCGGTCTTACCGGTGATGAAACGAGCTACGAAGAGAGCCATGTGCCAGCGCTCAAGTTTGTCGCTAGCAGCCTGACCGCCGTGATACACGCCGATCTGAGTCAGGAAGTCAAGTGCATCCTGATGAGCGTCTTCGCTAACTGCGGTAGCGGTTTCAGCAGCAAAAACTGCAGGAACAACGCTGAATACCATCAGCATAGCGAGGACCAGAGAAAGAATCTTTTTCATCTTTTTCTGTGCTCCTTCTTAATATAAAAAAATTTTTTTATACGGGCAAATCTCAGGGATTTCCCCGCATGTATATCATAACCTATCTTGTCAATCTTTGCAAGCGATTTTTGGATCTGCAATATAAGTGCAATATTAAAGGGTGTTTAATATTGCATCGGGCGTTTTTTGCCCGTAATTGACAACAAAGCGACGTTGTGATATACTAATGAATAGGAAAATTTGCAAAAATCCCTCTTTCGGAGGTTCTATTATAAATGAAGAAGATTATGCTTATCTTCGGCACACGCCCCGAGGCAATCAAGATGTGCCCACTCATTTTGGAGCTGAAATCGAGAAGCGGCATTGAGACGGTCGTTACCGTCACGGGACAGCATCGCGAGATGCTTGATCAAGTGCTCGATGCGTTCGGCGTACAGCCGGATTACGATTTATCTATAATGAAGGAAAAGCAGACACTGTTTGACGTAACGACGGCGATCCTCGGCAAACTGAAGCCCCTTCTTGAGAAGGAGCGCCCCGACGTCGTTCTCGTACACGGCGATACCTCGACGACGTTTTCTTCGGCGCTTGCCTGTTTTTATCTCGGCATCCCCGTCGGACACGTGGAGGCAGGACTTCGGACGTACAATCTTGCGTCGCCCTTCCCCGAGGAATTCAACCGCCAGGCGGTCAGCATCGTGGCAAAATACAATTTTGCGCCGACGGCGGCAGCACGCGCCAATCTTATAAGGGAAGGCCGCGATCCCGAGACGGTGTTCGTGACGGGCAACACGGCGATCGACGCGCTGAGGACAACGGTGCGCGAAAACTATACACATCCTGCGCTCGATTGGGCGGCGGACAGCCGGCTTATCATGATCACGGCGCACCGCCGTGAGAATCTCGGCGAGCCGATGCATCGGATGTTCCGCGCGATCCGACGCATCGTGGACGAAACCCCCGACGTAAAGGCGATCTATCCGATCCATATGAATCCCGCCGTGCGCGCGGCGGCTGAGGCGGAGCTTTCGGGGTGCGACCGCATCCGCATCATCGAACCGCTCGAGGTGCTCGATTTCCACAACTTCCTCGCCCGCAGTTATATGGTGCTGACGGACAGCGGCGGCATCCAGGAGGAAGCACCGTCGCTCGGCAAGCCCGTGCTCGTCATGCGCGACACGACCGAACGCCCCGAGGGCATTGAGGCGGGCACCTTGAAACTCGTAGGCACGAGCGAAGCGGTGATCTACGACACCTTCCGCGAGCTTCTCACAAACCAAGAAACGTATAACGCGATGAGCCGCGCGTCCAATCCGTACGGCGACGGCACCGCATCAAAGCAGATCGCGGACATCCTCGAAGCATAAACGCGACCCATCGGGGACACGATAAGAGATGCCTCTGTTTTTACAAGATGAAGGAGATACTCTATGTTGTTTGATCTTTGGTATATACTCCCTGCGCTGATTTTGACCTTCTGGGCGAGCGCGCGGGTAAAATCCACTTATGCAAAATACGAAAAGCAAAAGGCGCGCTCGGGCGTAACAGCCGCTACCGTCGCCCGCCGCATTCTCGACGGTGCGGGGCTCTCCCACATTCGTATCGAAGAGATCGCGGGTGAGCTTACCGACCACTACGATCCGAAAGCGGGTGTGATCCGCCTCTCGGGCGGCGTAGCAAACAGCACGTCCATCGCCGCTATCGGCGTGGCGGCGCACGAGTGCGGACACGCGATCCAGCATGCACACGCGTACCTGCCGATCCGCATCCGTCAGGCGATCATTCCGATCACGAATATTTCCTCGCGGTTCGCGATCCCCTTGGTGCTCCTCGGCATCATCCTTACAGCGTACGGCGAGCAGTTCATCTCCGTCGCGTACGCGGGTGTGATCCTGTTCGGCGCGGCGGTGCTCTTTCAGCTTGTAACGCTGCCGGTCGAGTTCAACGCAAGTGATCGCGCGCTCACGATCCTCGCGGACACGGGTACGCTCACAGAGGAAGAGATCCCAGGCGCGAAAAAAGTGCTCGGCGCCGCCGCTATGACGTACGTCGCGGCACTCACCGTATCGGTGCTCCAGCTGCTCCGTCTGATTTCGATCGTAAACAGACGGCGCTGAAACGACAAATGCCAAAAACGGAAGCGAAACGATGCTTCCGTTTTTTATTTTGCCCAATCGGGCACGGCGCTTACTGTCAATACCTCGCCCGTCTTCGGGTGTCTGAGGGTGATCTTGTGGGAATAGAGGCGGATCTTACCTTTCGCGCCGCCGTACTTGCCGTCCCCGACGAGAGGGAAGCCGCGCGAGGCAAATTGCACGCGGATCTGGTGCGTGCGGCCGGTCATAAGGCGGATCTTCAAAAGCGTTCCCTCGGCGCGCCGTCCTATGACCTCGTACAGAAGGATCGCTTCACGCACGCCGCGGCGCTCGCGCTTTACAACGAACGTTTTGTTCTGCCCTCTATCGTGAAAGAGGAGATCCCGCATCTCGCCCGCTTCGGCGGGTGCGCCGGCGGCTATGGCTATGTATTCCTTCTCCATCTCTCCCGCGGCAATCCGGGCGGAGACGGCGGCTGCCGCCTCTTTTGTTTTGGCGTACACCATCACACCCGACACGTCTCTGTCAAGGCGGTGAAGGACATATGCAGGATCACCCCCCAGATATTCGCCGATCATCTCGGGCATACCGGGCGACTGCGCACAGACGCCCGCGGGCTTCTCCACGAAAATGAGATCCGAATTCTCCCACAAAACGGGAAACGAAGGCGTATTTTTCTCCACGGGCGATCTCCTTTCATCGTTATCATAAAGTGTGGACGGGGAGGCGCCAAAACGCCTCCCCGAAAATCCGTATTCAGTTTTTGCCGTAGGAATCGACGTCAAGATCATAAAGAACCTTGTTCGCATCCGAGGCAATCTTCTCAACGAGGTCAGTCAGCACATAGAACTCGCCGTGGCCGTTTACGGTCATGAGCGAGCGCCGTCCGGTGCCGGAATAGGGATAGAAACGGTACACCGTCTCCGTCCCGTTCGTCATGGTGATCGTGAACGTGAGGATGCAGTTTTCCTCGGTAATGAGGGACTCTTTCTCCGGATCGGTCAGAGGCGTGTAATCCTCAATAGCGATGGAGAGAAGCGTCTTGTAAAACTGACGGAAGTTGTTTATATCGCTGTTCGGGATCTCTTTACCGGTATCGGCAGAAACGGAAAGCGTTGCCGCGCCCGACGAATCAACGCCGTGGCTGAGCGTAAACGAAACGTCCGCGCCCGAGCCGACGATATCGAGTTTCCGAACGGCGGTGATCCACTGCTGGAACGGATACACAGCGATCCAAGAGATGAGATCATGCTGCAGATACGAAACCGAGGCTTCATCCACGACGGACACCGTAAGGGGGAACATCGACGAGGTCGCGTAGTACGTGCCATCCTGTTGCAGTTCGCTGAAGAACAGATATATCTTCTCGCCGCCGTACTCAAAGTACACGGTGTATGCGGGATCGTCAAGCCCATAGGCCTTCATATCCTCTGCGGTAGGGCCAAGCTTCTCGACGTGCGTACCCGCGAGGGCGCCGTAGCCGTACAAAATCTCAAGGAGCAGATCGCTGTTCGGATAGTAACCCGACGGATAACGCATAAAGTGCTCGACCGCCGCTTCGGGATTCTGCTGCAGTTTCTTATCAAGAATGCTGATCATCACGAATACGTCATCGCCCTTCATGATGGTGAAGTTGTCGATCTTATAATACTCGTTCTGCGGAACGCCCGCCACGAGAACCGGCGCGCAGAGAGATTCGATCGGTGCGAGAACGGTCGTCGCGAGTGCCTCATCCAGAACGTAGACCGTTCGTCTGCCCTCGAGCATCGTGTAATAACCGCCGCCGGTGAGAAGATCGTACCCGACGTAGACGGTATACGTTTCGCCGTCGGTGGTCGTGAGCGTCCAGTGTGCCTTGGGATTGTCGAGCCCGTACTCGGCGAGCTGTGCGGCGGTCGCGTTATCGGCCACCTTCAGTTTCGAGAGCGTATAACCGACGTTCGTAACGAGCGTCGCGAACTTTGTTCCGTCGAACACCGTGCCCTCATAGCCGCGAATCTGAAAATCGTCGTTTTCGTCGCGGTAAAACTCATACGAGCCGTGCTCGTTTACAACCTTGATGGACTGCATGTAGGCTCTTTCCACCTGCGGGTACATAAAGATACGCCCGTTTACGGAGACCGTCTCGCCTTCCACCGTTTCAAGAGGATCTCCCGGATCGACCGGTTCCTCCGTGTTCACAAGCGGACGGATAACGGCAAGATACAAAACGAGGATCACGGCGAAAATAACCGTGCAGATGACGAGAAGTTTTTTCTGTTTCGCAATCATGCGTGTTTTCTCCTAATAAAGACGACGAGACCGCAGACAGCGACGAAGACGGGAAGAACGGTAACGAGTGCCACCGTCCAGTTCGTGGCTTCTGCCGTCGTGAGCGTAAGCGTCGTATCGTCAAAGACTTTGTACGTGATATCGGCAAGCGTTCTGTCGCGTCCGGAGGAGCGCATCACAGAGGAGAGAATATCGCTGTTGGCGTATGCGTTGCTGATAAGATAAGACGGCGCGGCGAACGAAGAGGATCCGCTCACTACGACGTAGGAATAGTAGGTTTCGTTGTCAATGATCCGTGACTCGCGGGAGACGGTCATAAGATTATATTTACCCTCTCCGACACGCTCTCCGTTCTTCATCAGAACCGAGGATTCAAACGAGGTCAGAATGGGGGAAACCTCTCGCGCTCCGGACAGGCTGCCGCCCGATTCCCAGAGGATCTCGATCGGCATGGTATAGCGGGAGATCGTCTTCGGGGGCGTTGCCAGATTGCCCGTCAGATCCTTGTAGATCGAAGAGCCGAGCGTCTCCGTATCGTACTGTGCGACGATCGAAAGTCCGTCGGTGGAGATAGAGTGATCCATATCCTTCACGTACGTATTGGGCGTGAAGGCGATGCCCCACTCCTCAAGAAATTCCGAGAGATTCGTAAGCTTCCCTGCGTGATCGGGATCGGCGAATACGATGAGAGAGCCGAAATCGTCAAGGAACGCATCGAGCTTTTTGATCTCGTTGGAGAAATCGTCCTCCGCCTCGGCACCGATGAAATCGTACACGGGATCGTTAATGATAATAATGCGGGCGTCCTCGTCGATCTCGTCCTTGGCGAGATTGATCGAGCGGACGTCGAATCCGTTATCGTAAAACAGGGTGAACAGCTCCGCGGCATCCGCGCCCAGATTCTCACCGTGCTCGGCGGTGAAATACACGATCGGCATTTCTGCGGACGTAACCTGCAGAATACCCGACATAAGCTTATGCTCACCGTCGTACGCCCAGATCGTCTGTCCGTCCTCATCGACGATGAAGAAGGCTTGGTACGAGAAGACGCGCACCTCGCCGCCGGACTCGACCACCACGGAGGTGGTATAAATGTTCGTGGCGGCCGTCGTGCGGAACGGCTCAAAAAACGCGCGGTTCTTGATAACGTCCTTACACTCAACGTTCACGTTCGGGAACTCCGCCGCGAGCTGCAAAGCGGTCGTATAGATGTACTTCATGTAGGGGCTGTCCTTGCCCTCCATGAGTTCGTCAGGCTCGCTCGCAAAGTAGATGTTGACAGGCGCGTCCACGTCTGCCATCAGAACCTTCGTCGCCTCGGAGAGGGAGAAAACGTTATCCCTCGTCATATCGACGTACCACATATACTTGCCCGCAAGCGCGGTGAATACGATATTGAAAATGATGACCACCGCGATAAATGCACAGGTGAATGCGGCGGCGGCACTTCCGTAGCGGAAGCGCTTCAGATTATAAAATCGGTTCATATTCCGTAACTCCTTTTCTTTGGCTGGCGCCCATCACGACCAGCGTCTCTTCTCGAAGACGCGGACGGAGAGGAACAAAAACACGACTGCAACGGAAACGTAATATACCACGGCGGCAAAATCGAAGATGCCGTAGGTGAAATTACCGTAACGGCTGTAAATGGAGATCCAGCTGAGGACCGCGCGCACGGCGTAGGCATCAATGAGTCCGTTCACGACCGAGACGATCATAAGAGCGAGAAGGATGCCGATCGTGCCGAGTGCGGCGGCGAACTGGTTTTCCGTCAGGGACGAGACGAAAATACCGATCGCGATAAAGGTCATACCGATGAGGAACATCGCAAACATAGAGCCGAAGATTCTGCCCCAGTTGACGTCGCCGTAGAGAGCCAACGGATAAAAATACGAAGCGGAGGCGAGAATCGTCGCGGCAAAAACGGTAAGAGCGGAGAAAAACTTCGCCATCACCATACCGGTCAGCGATACCGGCGCCGTGAGAAGCAGCTGCTCCGTACGGGTACGGCGCTCCTCCGAGAACGTCTTCATCGTCAAAAGCGGGATGATGACGATGTACGCGAACATCAGAATCTGATAATAGGCGGTAACGTCAGACGTACCGGAATAGAGGGTGGTGAATCCGAATAAGAATCCGGACACCGCCAGAAACACCGCTATAAAGATATAGCCGATAGGGGTCGTAAAATACGAACGCATTTCGCGTTTATAGATAGCAAACATGGTTTACCGTCTCACTTTCGTTTGTTCGGATGATGTGTTCGGGTTCAGCGTTTTTTGGAGGAGCTCTTCTTTGCGTCCGAAAGGGTCAGCTTCATAAATACGTCCTCAAGCGACATACCCGCGGCTTCCAGTCCGAGAATCGCAAAACCGCGCTCTGCCAAGGCAAAGAACAAAGGCTTTCGGATATCGACGCCCGGCTCGCTCTCGATCCGGTAGGTAAAGCTGTCGAGCTCTCTTTCTCCCGCCGTCTCGGCGTATACCACGCCGGGGACCGCTTTCAGAAGCGCCAGGACCTCTCTCTGGGGTCCCGCGATCTTCACGCTGTAACGGCGGCCGTCCTCTACGGCGCGGGTGATATCCTCGGTTTTCTCGTCTGCCACGATCTTGCCCTCGTTGATAATAACGATGCGGTCGGCAACCGCCTGCACCTCGGAAAGGATATGCGAGGACAGGATAACCGTATGATCCTCACCGAGCGTACGGATCAGATTGCGGATCTCGATGATCTGCTTCGGGTCAAGGCCGACGGTCGGCTCGTCGAAGATGAGCACTTTGGGGTCGCCGATGAGCGCCTGGGCGATACCTACGCGCTGCTTGTAGCCCTTCGAAAGATTTTTGATCAGGCGGTGCCGTACGTCGGTGATCTTCGTTACGGCGCACACCTCGGCGAGGTGCTTTTCGCGATCCAGCTTGCATTTTTTGAGATCGTAGACGAAATGCAGGTATTCGTCCACCTTCATATCGACGTAAAGCGGCGGCTGTTCGGGCAGAAAGCCGATCAGCTTCTTCGCCTCGTAGGGGGCTTCGAGAACGTCGATGCCGCCCACCTTTGCCGTACCGGAGGTGGAGGAGAGGTAGCCTGTCAGAATGTTCATCGTCGTACTTTTGCCGGCACCGTTCGGGCCGAGGAATCCGACGATCTCGCCATATCCGACGGAGAAGCTGATATCGTCCACGGCAAACTTCGTACCGTAGCGTTTTACCAAATGGCTGATTTCAATCATATGTATGCTCCTCATTTTTTCAAGTTGACATCCCTAATAGAATGATTATACCACAGATTTATAAATAAATCTTGAACATTTTGACGGATTCTGTATTTTCTCTCTCCAAAAGCAAGGAAATTTTACGAGAATTCGCAAAGGAAATATAGACGGCGGCGGCAAATTGTGGTATAATATATGGTAGGAATTTGTGCGGCGACATCCCGCCGCCCGATGAAAATAATAAATTGGATCAAGATAAGGAGCACTAAAATGAGTATTCTCGAAAAATCTTCCTTCTCCGGCGTAAAGGGTCCGGTTCTCACGATCGTTATGGACGGCGTCGGATTCGCACCCGACGGCGAGACGAACGCGGTATACGCCGCCAATATGCCGACGCTCAAACGGATTCTCAAGGAGTATCCCACCGTAAAGCTGAAGGCACACGGCACGGCAGTCGGTCTCCCCTCCGATGACGATATGGGCAACTCCGAGGTTGGCCACAACGCGCTCGGCTCCGGACAGGTGTTCGCACAGGGTGCAAAGCTCGTTTCCCAGTCGATCGAATCCGGTAAAATGTTTGCCTCCGAAACGTGGCAGACACTCGTTTCTTCCGTGAAGGCATCGGGCGGCACACTTCACTTCCTCGGTCTTTTCTCCGACGGTAACGTCCACTCTCATATCGATCACCTGAAGGCAATGCTTACCCGTGCCAAAGAGGACGGCGTCGCCCGCGTACGCGTGCACATCCTTCTCGACGGACGCGACGTCGGCGAGACCTCCGCGCTCGATTACGTTGAACCGTTTGAGGCTTTCCTTGCCGATCTCCGCTCGGCTGATTTCGATATCAAGATCGCCTCGGGCGGCGGCCGCATGCAGATCACGATGGACCGCTATGAAGCGGACTGGAGCATGGTGGAGCGCGGCTGGAAGACGCATGTTCTCGGCGAGGGCAGACAGTTCGCCACCGCCAAAGAAGCCATCGAGACGTACCGCGCCGAGACGAAGGTCATTGACCAGGATCTCCCGCCGTTCGTGATCGCCGAGGACGGAAAGCCCGTCGGCACAGTGGAGGACGGCGACAGCTTCGTATTCTACAACTTCCGCGGCGACCGCGCCATTGAGATCTCCAAAACCTTTGAAGCCGGCTCCGACTTCGATAAATTCGACCGTGTTCGCGTGCCGAAGGTATTCTACGCAGGCATGCTCGAGTACGACGGAGATCTGCACATTCCCTCTCACTATCTCGTAAATCCGCCGGAGATCACGAACACGATGGGCGAGTATCTCGCAAACACCGGTATCGCACAGTACGCGATCTCCGAGACGCAGAAGTACGGCCACGTCACCTACTTCTGGAACGGCAACCGCTCGGGCAAATTCTCCGAAGAACTCGAAACGTACGTGGAGATCCCCTCCGACGTCGTTCCGTTTGAACAGCGCCCGTGGATGAAGTGCGCCGAGATCACGGACAGCCTTATCGAAGCACTCCGCTCGGGCAAGTATCCCTGCCTTAGAGTCAACTTCCCGAACGGCGACATGGTCGGACACACCGGCTCTCTCGCCGCTACGATCTGCTCGCTTGAGGCGATGGATCTGCAGCTTGCCAGAATCCTTTCCGTGGTAGACGAGCTCCACGGTGTAGCGATCATCACCGCCGATCACGGCAACGCCGACGAAATGGCAGAGATGGACAAAAAGACCGGCGCTCCGAAGAAGAACAAGGACGGCTCCTACAAGGCAAAGACGAGCCATACGCTCAATCCCGTTCCCATGATCATCTACGATAACTTCTATAAGGATGCCTACGAGGTGAAAGCGGACGAGGGCAAGTTCGGTCTTTCGAACGTTGCCGCCACGGCCGTGAATCTCCTCGGCTGCAAAGCGCCCGCTATGTGGGACGAATCCGTTATCGTTCTGAAATAATGTTTACGAAAAACTCGATTCTGTATCGCTCCGATCTCTTCTCGGACGAGGACATCATACACGGGTTTTCAACGAGAGAAGGCGGCGTCAGCCGCCTTCCTCATACCGCCTCAATGAACGTGGCCGAGGGGCACGGCGACCCCGCCGAGACCGTACGGAAGAACATCGGACTTCTCGCCCGCGCCGTCTCGGACGGCACGCTCGGTGCGGACGCCGTCGTGTGTGCACCGCAGATCCACTCGACACGCCTCCGTTACGCAGCGAAACAGGACGGCGGCGAGGGCGTCACCCGCCCCGCAGGCGAATTCGGCGACGGATTTTTCACCGACCAGCCGGGCGTGCTTCTGATGGTCCGGGTGGCGGACTGCGTGCCGATTCTCTTCTCCGCCCGTCGGGCGGACGGCTCGCCTCTCGTTGCCGCCGTGCACGCCGGCTGGCGCGGGACGGTTGCGGGCATCGCGCCCCGTGCCGTCGAGGCGCTTTTGAAGATGGGCGCCGATCCCAAAACCGTTCGTGCCGCGATCGGGCAGTGTATCCACGACTGCTGTTTTGAGGTAAAAGAAGATTTTTGTTCCGCCGTAACCGATGTGCGCGGCGAAACCTTCGCCCGTCGGCACATAAAGCGGCGAGGTGAAAAACTTTTCGCCGATATCGTCGGGATGAATGCAGAACTGCTCCGCGCGGCAGGACTCACCGATGACCGCATTGATATCTCTCCCCACTGCACGGCGTGCGCACCCGATCTCTTTCATTCGCACCGCGCGACGAAAGGAGTTCGCGGGGCGATGGCCGCCGTAATAGGCATTTGCAAAAAATGAAAAGGAAGGAACTGTCTATGTTACAGGATATTCTGACCAAAAGTCGGCATCTTCTGCCGACGGATGCGCACACGGAGGTGCGCGTACAGCAAAACCGCGCCTCGCGCGTAACGCTTCTCTCCGGCAACCTGACCGCGAATGCAAAATCCGAGACGTCGGGCGTATCTGCACGCGTGTACAAAAACGGCGTGTACGGATTCTCCTCGATGGCGGAATGCTCCGAGGAGGCGGTAGCCGCCGTTCTCCGCGCGGCTGACGAAAACGCACACTTCATGGATCGCCGCGTCGGCCGAGGCAAAGGCGCGCTCCCGCCCGTTTCGGGCGGCAAACTCCCGCCGTTTTCCGATATTTCCGATCCCGATCAGAAGCTGTACGCGGATTTCGCCAAAGAGATCGACGCGTACATCCTCGAGAAATATCCGACGCTTTCGAGCCGTGCGGTGATTGCCACGGCAGACTCCATGGAGAAGCTTCTCCTCACGAACGACGGCGTGAGCGGACACACGATCCTGCCGCGCAGTTATATATACGTGTTCCTCAACAGCGAAACGACGGACGGCGCCCCGATCGAAATGTTCGAGGTGTTCGGCTCGTCAGGCACGTTTGATAAGAATTTCAAGGATCCCACATCTCTCCATGCGGGCATCGACGCGCTGTACGAGCGTCTTATGAAAAAGCGCGAGGGCGTATACGCCGAAGCCGGCAAGAAGATTTGTATCCTCGCGGGTGAACTTCCCGGCATGCTGGCACACGAAGCCGTCGGACACACGGTGGAAGCCGATCTCGTGCTGGGCGGCAGTGTCGCAGGCCCGAATCTGGGTAAGGTAGTCGCCTCCGAGAAGATCAGCCTTACCGACTTTGCGAACACCGCGTTCGGCAAAGAAGCCCCTCTGCCGGTGTATCTCGATGACGAGGGCACGCCCGCCGTGGATGCGCCGATCATCGAAAACGGCGTTCTGGTCGGCTACATGAACAGCCGCGAAACCGCCGAGCATTTCGGCATGAAGCCGACGGGCAACGCACGCGCGTGGTCGTTCTCCGACGAGCCTCTCATCCGTATGCGCAACACGGCGATCCACCCCGGAACGGATAAACTCGAGGACATGATCGCCTCGGTCGACGACGGCTATTACCTCATCGACACGAACAACGGTCAGGCGGACACCACGGGTGAGTTCATGTTCGGCGTTACCGCCGGCTTTGAAATCAAAAACGGCAAGCTCGGCCGCGCGATCCTCGATACGACGATCTCGGGCGTGGCGTTCGAAATGCTGAAAACCGTGGATATGGTATCGGATACGGTGGAGTGGGGCTCCTCCGGCTTCTGCGGAAAGAAACAGCCTATGCCCGTAGGCCTCGGCGGACCTGCGATCCGCTGTGAGATCATGGTGGGCGGTCGCTGACGGAAAGGAGAACGTGAAATGTATAATCTTAGTGAAATCGCGGCAAAGGCTCTTGCCGCTCTCAAAGAAAACGGTGCCGAGAAGGCGGCTGTAACCGCCCGATTCACCGAAACGCACGAGTTCAACGTGGACGGCGGCGAGTTCTCCCTGTTCCGCACGCTTTTTGACAATTCCCTCTCCATGACGGCGATCTGCGAGAAGAAAAAGGGCGCCGTAGGGCTGAACCGCTTCGACGACGAAGCGATCGAAAAAGCCGCCCGCGACTGTGCCGCCATCGCCGCATCCGGTGCACCGGATGACGCGTGGGACTACGCCGAGGGCTGTGAGAATGCACCGACCGAGTGCGGCGCGGTAGAGGCGGACACAGACCGCTTCTTCGACCGTACGCGTGAGCTGATGGAGGATATCAAAGCCCGCCATCCCCTCATCCTTATGGAGCAGATGATCGTTACGCACAAAAAGGTGCACAAGGTGTACAAAAACTCCAAGGGCGCCGCCTTCGACGTAACGGAGGGGTATTACGAGATTGAACTGATGTTTTCCGCCCACGAGGGCGACAAGGCATCCTCCTTCTTCGGCTCGGGCGTCGTAACCGACTCTCTTGACACGCCGTTTATCGAGCTCGGATCCATTGAGAAGGATCTCGCCGACGTGGAAAAACAGCTGAACACCCAGCCGCTCACGGGCAAGTTCACAGGCGTTGCCGTGTTCCCGCAGAGCTCCCTCGGCACGGTTCTCTCAAGCGTGATCGGCAATTTTGCCTCCGATTCCACCATCCTCGACGGCACGAGCCCCTGGAAGGATAAGCTCGGCCAGGTCGTAGCCGATCCTCGCATCACGATCTCCGTATGCCCGTCCGATCCCAGAATCGTATGCGGCGAGACGTACTCCTCCGAGGGCTTCAAGAACGAGGATTTCGATCTCATAAAGGACGGCGTGCTCGAAAGCTTCATGCTTTCTCTCTACGTCTCGAACAAGACCGGACTCCCGCGTGCGAAAAATCAGACGTGGTCGCTCATCATGAAGCCGGGCGAAACGCCTTACGATGAAATGATAAAGGGCATTGAGCGCGGCATTATCGTCGGCCGTTTCTCCGGCGGCGATCCGGGCACGAGCGGCGATTTCTCCGGCGTTGCAAAGAACAGCTTCCTCATCGAAAACGGAAAAATCACAAAGGCGCTCAGCGAAACGATGATCAGCGGCAATATCGCGGATCTCCTCAAAAACGTGCGCGGCATCTCAAAGGAGACGGTGTGCGACGGTGCGACCGTTCTGCCTGCCGTTGCGTTTGACGGCGTAACCGTTTCGGGACAGTAGGAGTTTGGTGCAAAGCACCAACTCCGCGAGCATTCCCTTGTCCGCTGAGGCGGCCATTTTCGCCCATGAAGGGCGAAAACACGGGAAGCTCGATGAAAGCACAAATCTAAAGGGCTGTTGCACTTCATGCAACAGCCCTTTATTTACTCTTTTATAAGCTTTGCCTTATCCAGCGGCACGGTGTGATAGTAGATCACGATTAAAGCCGTACACAGAAGCCAGCCGGCGGGGTAACTCATCGCGATCGGCAAAACGGTATTCGAGATGTAGTTCGCCATAACGTACAGATATATCTGACGGAACAGAACGAACGAGGACAGCATCACGATCATCGGGACCTTGCTGTTGCCCGCACCGCGAAGTGCGCCCGCGTACACCTGATTCACCGTGCAGAGAAGGTAGAACGGCGTGATGTACCGCAAAAACAGAACGCCGTACTCGATCACGTCGGGATCGTCATTGAAGAATGAAACGGTATACGGTGCAGCGGCAATCATGGGCACCATGATAATCGCCGTAGCCGCGAGTGACATCCAGAGCGTCAGCTTGACACCGCGTTTTGCTCGTTCGACGTTGCCGGTACCGAGATTCTGTCCAACGAATGTCGTCGATGCGAGAGCGAGCGACTGCATCGGCAAAAACATGAGCTGATCGAGTTTCCCGTACGCCGTCCAGCCGCCCATGCAGGCATCGCCGAAATAGTTGATGTACGACTGTACGAACACGTTCGAAAAGCTCGTGATCGTCATCTGAAGCGCGGCGGGAATACCGACGCGGAACACTTTTCCGAGCGCGCTGTAGTGGAATCTCAGTTTGCGGAGAGACAGTTTTATACAAGAGTCCGAGCGCATAAGCGTAATAACCGTCAGAATCGCCGAGACGCCCTGCGCAATAACCGTGGCGAGCGCCACGCCCTCCACGCCCATATGAAACACGAGCACGAACAAAAGATCGAGTCCCGTATTGATAAGCGCCGAGCAGAGGAGGAAATAGAACGGACGGCGGGAGTCTCCGACAGCACGGAGAATACCCGCGCCGATGTTGTAAACCATAAGTCCGAGAAGTCCCGCGAAGTAGATCACAAGATACGCCGTAGACTCCGGCAGAACGGATTCGGGCGTTTTCATAAGATCAAGCATAAACGGCGTCATGCCGATACCGACAAACGTGAACAAGACGCCCAAAACCAGCGTCATAAGAACGGAGGTGTGTACCGTCTCGCTAACCTTATCGTGTTTTTTCGCGCCGTAATACTGGGAGATGACGACGCCGGCACCGCTTGACAGACCGAGAAAAAAGCCGATCAGCATATTAATGATCGGGCCGACCGTGCCGACGGCGGCAAACGCCTCTTTGGAGACGTAGTTGCCGACCACCCACGCGTCAACCGTATTATATAACTGCTGAAACAGGTTGCCGATCAGAAGCGGTATGGCAAACCGTATGAGATGCCCGACGATCGGGCCCTCCGTCATATCCACGTCTTTTTTGGGACGGACGAGAGACATCAGTTTCGACATGATCTTTTCCTCATTTGTCTTATAGTGCAGAACGTATCGGGTAAACTATACACCGTTTTCTCCCGATTGTCAAGAGAAAACGGCTCTTTTTCACCCCAGAAGCACGTCCGTTACGAGCATCACCGAGAATCCGATGAGAAGCGCGTACGTCGCGCCGCGCTCGCTTCCGTGCGCGTGCGTTTCGGGGATCATCTCGTCGCTCACGACGTACAGCATCGTGCCGCCCGCAAACGCCAAAGCAAACGGAAGAATCGCCGCCGATATACTCACCGCGAAATAGCCGATCAAGGTACCGACCACCTCGACGAGTCCCGTCGCCATAGCGGCGATGAACGTCCGCTTCGGCGAAACGCCGGCTGCGAGCATCGGGCCTATGATGACCATTCCCTCGGGGATATTCTGCAGCGCAATACCGCCCGCGATCATGAGCGCCTCGGACACGTTGCCCGAGCCGAAGCCCACGCCTGCCGCGATTCCCTCGGGCAGATTATGTATGGCGATCGCGGTAACGAACAGCAGAACCCGACTGAGGTTCTGGTTATTGTGCGCTTCCGTATCCGCACCCACGAGCTTATGGAGATGCGGCACGAGCTTGTCAATGAGATTGAGCGCCAAAGCGCCCGCAAAAATACCGGCAACCGTAACGATGAGCCCGTATTTTCCGCCGTACTCAACGGACGGCAGAACGAGCCCGAGAACCGCCGCCGCCAGCATAACGCCCGCGGCGAACGACAGAACGATATCAGAAAAGCGGTGGGAGATCTTCTTGAAAACAAAGCCGATGAGCGATCCGAAAACAGTCGCACCGCCGACGCCCGCCGCTGTGAGAAGCACCATTTCCATACGTTTGTTTCCTTTACGCAAAGAATGAGAGGGACGAGGGATATTCCCCGTCCCTCTTTATGCTACGGATTACTCCACTTCGGAGAAGCTGTCCTTGCCTACGCCGCAAAGGGGGCATTCGAAATCATCGGGGAGATCCTCAAATTTCGTGCCGGGCGCAATTCCGTTATCGGGATCGCCTACCGCCTCGTCATATTCCCAACCGCAGGCATCGCAAACGTACTTTTTCATAAGTTTACCCTTTCTTTTATAAAAATTTTTACTGGATCGGTTCAAAATCGGCGGCACCGTGCTTGCAGAGAGGACAGATGAAATCCTCCGGCAAGGGATCGCCTTCATACACGTAGCCGCAGATCTTGCAAACGTAGCCTTTTTTACCCTCCGTCTCGGGCTTCGGCTTTACGTTCGCGTGATAATACGCGTACGTCATCGTTTCTCTGTCGGAGAGAACTCTCGCCTCACTTACCGAGCAGATGAACATGCCGTGTGTATCAAGATCGACGTACTGCTCCACTTTCAGAGACAAAAACGAGTTGATATAGCGCGGGAGGAACACAAGCCCGTTATCGGAGCGAAGCGGCTCACAGTCCGCGAACTTATCGACGCTTCTTCCGCTTTGGAAGCCGAACACCTCAAACACGCGGAAGGGCGCGTCCACGGAGAGACAGTTGATGTTCATCTTGCCTGTCTGCTTTATGACGTGATGCGAGTAATTCTCCTTGTTGATCGTTACGGCGATCCGGTTCGGCGTGCTCGTCACCTGCGAGACGGTATTGACGATAAGGCCGTTGTCCTTTTTGCCGTCGTTCGACGTTACGACGTAGAGGCCGTAGCCGATCTTGAAAAGTGCGGTCAGATCGTTTTTGTCGGCGGTCGCATCCTGCTGCGCGAGATACTCCTTACACAGCTCAGAAACGAGGCTGTCGAGCTGTCCGCGGCTCTCTTCATTGAGTGCAGACAGGATCTTGACCGTCGTATCGGTATACGTGATATTTTTGGATTTTTCAAGCATGCCGCGCATCACCTTGGCGGCGAGCGGTGCCCAGCTTCCGTTTTCAATCAGAGCGACCGTACGGTTCTGGAAGCCACGCTCGGTGAGATGCGTGATGAAATCCCGCATAAACGGGAATATCTCCGCGTTGTAGGTAGTCGTGGCGAGAACAACCTTCGAGAGGCGGAACGCCTCTGCCACCACCTCGGACATATCCGAGCGTGCCAGATCACGGACGACTACCTTCGGACATCCGTTGGCGGTCAGTTTCTCCGCCAGCTGCAAGACGGCTTTTCTCGTATTGCCGTAAACGGAGGTGTAGGCGATAAGGATGCCTTCTTCCTCGGGCTGGTAGGACGACCAGGTGTCATAGAGACTGAGATAATGGCCAAGATTCTCCGTCAGAACGGGACCGTGAAGCGGGCAGATCTTCTCGATATCGAGCGCGGCGGCCTTCTTAAGCAGCGCCTGCACCTGCGCACCGTATTTCCCGACGATGCCGATATAATAGCGGCGTGCCTCGTCCTCCCACGGCTCGTTCGCATCGAGCGCGCCGAATTTACCGAATCCGTCGGCGGAAAAGAGCACCTTATCGGTGCTGTCGTACGTAACGATGACCTCCGGCCAATGGACCATCGGTGCAGTCACGAACGTGAGGTTATGCTTACCGAGGGAAAGCGTATCGCCCTCTCCAACGATGATCCGCCGATCGGCAAAATCCGTACCGAAGAAGTTCCCCATCATAGTGAACGCTTTCGCCGAAGAGACGATCTTCGCGTCCGGGTACGCCTTCGCAAAGGTATGGATATTCGCGGAGTGATCCGGCTCCATATGCTGTACAATAAGGTAATCCGGCTTTCTGCCGTCGAGTGTGTTCGCAATGTTGTCAAGCCATTCGTGCGTGAATGCGGCGTCCACCGTATCGAGAACGGCAATCTTTTCGTCAATGATCGCGTAGGAGTTGTACGACATGCCATGCGGCACCTTGTACTGTCCCTCAAACAGATCGATTTTTCGGTCGTTAACACCGATATATCTGATATCGCCCGTGATCGTCATATCTCAAACCTCCGTAAATTTCCTACGCATATTATAGCACATATTCGTGCCCGATTCAATATTCTCTGCCGTTTTCGGCGAGAAATTTTCCGTTTAGAAGCACTTGCCGTCGCGGCAGTCCCGGGCGCTTCCGCCCTTGTAGCAAAGCTCGTTCGGGCACTGGTTCGTCTCAAAAAAGCCAACTATATTATTGACCGTCGTCTCCGCAATATTCGAGAGCGCCTCCTCGGTGAGAAACGCCTGATGGGACGTTACGATCACGTTCGGCATGGAGATGAGTCTGGCCAGCGTATCGTCGTCCAGAATGTGGCCCGAGAAATCCTCGAAAAACAGATCGGATTCCTCCTCGTATACATCAAGGCACGCCGCGCCCACTTTACGCGACTTGATCGCGGCGAGAAGCGCCTCCGCATCGACGAGCGCTCCGCGGGACGTGTTAAGGATCACCACGCCGCGCTTGCATTTTTCGAGCGACACCTCGTCTATGACGTGGTACGTCTCCTCCGTGAGGGGGCAGTGGAGCGAGATAATATCGCTCCCCGCGAACAGCTCGTCAAGGGAAACGTAGCGGACGGTATCGCCGTTATCGAGGTCCTCTGCGGGAAATTTGTCGTACGCCAGAACCTTCATCCCGAAACCGCGGCAGATATCAATAAACACACGCCCGATCCGTCCCGTGCCGATGACGCCGACCGTTTTCCCGTGAAGATCGAAGCCTGTCATGCCGGAGAGGCTGAAATTATAATCTCTCGTACGGATAAACGCCTTGTGGATCCGCCGAATCGAGGTGAGAAGCAGCGCCATCGTATGCTCCGCCACGGCGTAGGGAGAGTACGCGGGCACGCGGAGCACGTGAATTTTGCCATAGGCGTGCTTCATATCGACGTTGTTGAATCCCGCACAGCGGAGAGCGACCACACCGACGCCCATCTCCGCGAGACGATCAATGACGGCGGCGTTTACGGTATCGTTCACGAACACGCACACGCCGTCAAAGCCGTGCGCCAGCTCGGCGGTATCCTCGTTCAGCTTCGTTTCAAAATATTTAAACGCAACGCCGCGCTCTTTTCCGAACAGATCAAACGACGGCTTATCGTACGGCTTTGCATCAAAGAATGCGATTTTCATTTTTACTCTCCTTCGTTTTTATAGTACCATTATAATATAATAATCACAAAGAATCTACTGAAAATGCAGAAGAAGACGAATTTTTTAACGGAAATTTTTTCAACTGCAAAAAAGAGCGCTCCCCGCCTTTCGGCGAAGAACGCTCTCTTTTATTTTGAGGGATCAATCGTTGGCGTCAGACCACATTTTTTCAAGTGCCGCCCAATCACGAACGGGAAGGATCGCCTCCCAGATCTCGTGATCGCTGATGTAGGAATAGGCGTGGGAGTTCGTTGCCTCCTGCACCTCCGCATAGTACCATGCGTTTATGTCCGCGTTGTCGGACCAGATGATCATGCCGGGCAAGAGATAATCCTTATGCGGTGCACGGCCGAGCGTGCGGTTGATGATCTTCATGGCTTCCGCACGGGTTACGGGACGGTCCGGATCAAACGTGCCGTTGCCGTCGCCCTCTATGAATCCCATCTCTGCTGCGGCATTGATAAAGGATGCTGCCCAGTGGCCCGACGTATCGCCGAAGGCAGTGCCTGCCGCGGCGGAGCCGCCGCCGTAGAAGGACATCGCGATCTTTACAAGCTCCGCGCGGGTGATTGCCTGATCGGGACGGAACGTATTGTCTTCATATCCTTCAAGGACACCCGCTTTCGCCAGAGTGGAAACGGCGTTATTGTACCATGCGTCGCTCGATACGTCCGTGAATGAATTGCTCTGCGACCAATATTCCGCGCGCTTGTCGTCCGTCAGAAGGCGGAAGAAGATCGTTGCGATCTCGGCACGGGTAATATTGTCCTCGGGACGCACCATTCCGTCGGGATATCCGATGATATATCCGAAGTGATCGTCCGTTACAAGCGGAATCGCTGCATAGGTGTTTTTAAACGTAATCACCGTCGGGGACATTTGCAGCGGTCAGGTTTTTCACCACCTGGGTATAGTTGTATTCGTTGCTGCCGCTTCCAAACGTATCGTTGCCCTCGGCGATAGACGCACTGCCGCCCGCATAGGAGGCACTGCCGAATTTCACAAGCGCGATCCGGTGCAGATGGGTGCCGCCGCCTGCAAGGATCTCCGCGTTCTTCTGGTGGGTAGTCTCGATAAACGTATCGACGGCAGTTTTCAAGGCGTCGATCGCATACTCATGGTCCGTCTGTACCGTGCGGCTGTAAAACTGCACCACGGGATAACCGAACTCGCGGGGCGCAGATGCACCGTCTTGCATAGTAGGATACACGTACGTCCGCTGATCGTTTTCGCCGCTGTACCAATAGTAGTCGCAGTTGCCATCGTCCGTATCTGCATGCTGTACTTCTACGTAATGATCGGTTTCCGTACCCAGATTGATATAGTAGGAAGTATACGTGGAAGAAAAGCCGTAGTAATTGTCCGTCCAAATAAGGAATCCGCGCTCCACGTAGGATGCGTAGGCAGCATTGTAGGTGGTGGTCGTGGTAGTGGAGATGACCTCGTCGTCCATAGAACCGGAAACGTCCAGAACGAGAACGATATCGGTAGGTACGTTCGTGGTGGTATGGCGCACTACGCCGGTGGTGTACGCCTCAATAATTATATCCACCGTACCGTCCGGCTGATCGTTGACCTTATGAGGTACAACGCCTTTACGGAATACGACACCGTCTGCCTGGTTTTCGTTTTCCATAACGTTGGAAAGCGCACGGGCAGAGGGGACTGCCGCTGCCGTTCTGATACTGCCGATGGGGAATACCGACAAAAGCAGAACAAGGCTCATAATCGTTGACAAAATCCGTTTTTTCATTCTTCTTCTCCTCTCATTCGTTCCGGATTTATATACAGGATCGGCAAGAGGGGATCCATCTTGGCGATTGTGTTTTATACCGAAAGATACTGATACAGCATAATTATATCACCCCAAAAATTTCATGTCAACAAAAATCCCGTCCCATTGGTAAAAAAGGAGCAAAAATGCTGTTTTTACAAAAAGGAGCGGCTCCGTGCCGACAGAGAAATCATAAAGGGCTGACGGTTTTCCCGTCAGCCCTCGTTATGCATTATTTCTTATGATTTAAATAGTACTCTTTCACCGCCGCGAAGGATTTATCGCTGATCACGTGCTCTATACGGCAGGCATCTTCCGTCGCGGTCGCCTCGTCTACGCCAAGTGCCACGAGCATATTGGTAAGTACGGTATGGCGCTCGTACAGCTGCTCCGCGATCTGACGCCCTTTGGCGGTCATCGTAATATATCCCTCGGTGTCCACCAGGATATACGCATCCCTTTTGAGAATACCGACGGCGCGGCTGACGGAGGGCTTCGAATAGCCGAGATACGCACCGATATCGACCGCGCGGATCTTCTCATTCTTTTCTGACAAAACGTAAATCGCCTCAAGATACATCTGTCCCGATTCGTACAGTGCCATATAGATTCCCCTCCCTCTGATAGTTACGTAATCATTGTACCACAGTTGAAGCTCCGTTTCAAGAAGTATCGCGTTTTAATTTTTGTCGGTCTTCCGTTTTTTGCAAAATCCTGCAAAATTGTACAAAATGCCGCACCGCGCCGCAAGCGCCGGCAAACCGGTTTGTAAAAATATACAAATTTATAAAAAAGGAGCAAAAACCGTTGACACGCAAGCGAAAACGGGGTATAATATACACACTGGTTAGCATCGGCTAACCGCTTGACTGCATCACACCCTGCGGGGAAAAGGAGCGCTTACGATGAACTTAAGACAGGCACAGGACGGCGTAGAATATATCATAAGCAGAATCGAAACCGACGACGAAGAACTGAACGCCTTTCTTTTTTCTCTCGGCTGTTACAGCGGGGAGACGATCACGGTCGTACGCCATCTCAAGGGCGGGTGCATCGTAGCGATCAAGGACGGAAGATATAATATTGATAATCAGCTTGCAGAAGCCATCATCATATAATTTTGCACGCCGTAAAGTTATAATCCGGAAGATACCTTTGTGCAGGCCGATTATTTTTTTACCCACTCGGTTAGCATTGGCTAACCAATATTCAAGACAGTAATTTATATCCCAAAGGATTAAAAACAGGAGGATTTCTTATGAGAATTGCCCTTACAGGCAACCCCAACTCAGGCAAGACCACCATGTATAATGCTTTGACCGGATGCAGTGAGAAGGTCGGCAACTGGGCAGGTGTTACCGTAGACAAGAAAGAGCACCCCATCAAAAAGGCGTATGCAGGCAGCGAACAGCTGATCGCCGTTGACCTTCCCGGCGCGTACTCCATGTCCCCCTTCACGAGCGAGGAAAGCATCACAAGCTCCTTTGTCAAGAGTGAGCATCCCGACGCGATCATCAACATCGTGGATGCAACAAACCTCAGCCGCAGCCTTTTCTTCACGACACAGCTTTTGGAGCTTGGTATTCCTGTTGTGGTCGCGCTGAATAAGCACGATGTTAATGAGAAGAAAGCAAACAAGATCGACGCAGATGCTCTTTCCGCAAAGCTCGGCTGTCCCGTTATCCATACTGTTTCCACCTCTGCCGAGGGCTTGAAGGCAGTTGTTGAAGCAGCGATCGCAGCAGTAGGAAAAACGCAAAAAGCCCCTTACGTACAGGGCAATATTGATCTTTCCGACAAGGCGGTTGTTGAGACTGCCGACCGTCAGCGCTTTGCTTTTGTAAACGATATCGTTAAATCGGTTGAAACCCGCAAGGTTCTTACTAAGCACAAGAATAAGGGAGATACAATCGATACCGTGCTTACGAACAAGTGGCTCGGCATCCCGATCTTCGCTCTTATTATGTGGGCGGTGTTCTGGATCTCGCAGGCTGGCCCCGGCTTGTGGCTTTCCGAGGGCCTTGACATTGGTGAAACGCACCTTTGGGGACTCGTAGACTGCATCGGTTGGTTCAAGGGAATCGTTGAAGGTTGGCTCGGCGGAGCGCACCATCTCATAAAAGCAATCATTCTTGAAGGCATCATCGAAGGCGTTGCCGCCGTTGTCGGCTTCTTGCCGCTCGTAATGGTTATGTACTTTCTTATCGCTCTTCTTGAGGATTGCGGGTATATGGCCCGTGCCACCGTCGTTCTTGATCCCATCTTTAAGAAGGTTGGGCTTTCGGGCAAATCCGTTATCCCCTTCATCATCGGCACGGGTTGTGCTATTCCCGGCGTTATGGCTTGCCGCACGATCCGCAACGAGCGTGAGCGCAGAGCCACTGCTATGCTGACTCCCTTTATGCCTTGCGGCGCGAAGCTCCCCGTTATCTCCCTCTTTGCGGGTGCATTCTTCGGTGAATCCGCCTGGGTGGGCGTAACGATGTATTTTGTTGGTATCGTACTCATTCTTCTTTGCGCCCTTCTCGTCAATGCGCTGAACGGTCATAAGGCAAGAAAATCCTTCTTCATTATCGAGCTTCCCGAATACAAAGCGCCTTCCTTCGGGTTGGCTTTCAAGGCGATGTGTCAGAGAGGTTGGGCTTACATAGTAAAAGCCGGCACGGTTATTCTTGTATGCAACTTCGTCGTTTACATGATGCAGACCTACGGCTGGAACCTCCAAATGGTCGAAGATCCCTCAAACTCCATTCTTGCCTCTGTCGCAACACCTATCGCATACGTAATCGCTCCTATCGTAGGCGTGGCTCTTTGGCAGCTTGCCGCCGCCGCTGTTACCGGCTTTATCGCAAAAGAGTGCGTTGTTTCCACTCTTGCTACCGTATTCATGTTTGAGCATCTGATAGGCGAGGATCTCGAAGCCGTTGGCGCTATTACAGGCGCAAATATGGGCGGTATCTCTGTCGTTGCAGGTCTTGCGTTCCTTATGTTCAACCTCTTTACGCCTCCTTGCTTTGCGGCTCTTGGCGCTATGAACTCCGAAATCAAGAGCAGAAAGTGGTTCTGGGCAGGCATCGGTCTTCAGTTTGCCGTCGGATATACAATCGCATTCCTCGTATTCTTCTTCGGTACGCTCTTTACGGGCGGCTCCTTCGGTGCCGCTTGGATGCCTATCCTCGGCTGGGCTATTGTTCTTGCCATTGCGGCGATCTTCACCGTGATGATCACCAGCAAAAACAAGCAGCTGAAGGCTGAATACGCTCTTACCGCATAATTATGGGCATCGTTGATTATATTGCAATCGCCGCCATCGTTCTGATCGTTGGCGCATCGGTATTCTATATCGTTCGCGCTAAGAAGCGCGGCGAAAAATGTGTCGGATGCCCTTACGCCAAACAGTGCGGCGGCAAATGCGGCAGCGACGCAAAAACGGATACCAAAAGCGATCGCCGATAAAAACTTTAAAACCCCGCCGAGAAATCGGCGGGGTTCATTTATTCAGACGGTCGGCAGGAAGTATTACTTTCCGTATTTATCAGCAACTTCCGCCACGCATTTTTTGGCGATCGCGATCTCGGCGGCAGAGACTTCTTCGTCAAAGCTGTCGAACGTGTTCTGGGCGATATCCTTACCCGTCAAAAAGCGGAACCACGTAAGGCCTATGGCGTATCTGCCGAGTCCGTAACTTGCGTGAAACGTATCCCTGTGCACCTTCTCGATGCCGTTTTCAAGCAAAGCACCGAACACCTCGCCCGACGGGATGAGGTAGTCCGCACGAACAGCAAGGGCGGCCTTTTCATTCGCCTTTATAATATCGGCGAGCATATCCTTGTAATCGGTATACTTCAGTTCCTCCGTGAGCCGACGACTGTCCCGTTCGTACGCCCAAGTCTGATGAAGGGCAATTTTAGCGCCGGGAACACATTTTCTTACGTATTCGACCAACGCATCCAGATACGGCTGATACGTATCGTAGTACGGGGATTGCTGACTGACCTGCTGAACGGTTACAACGTCCCAATCGCGGTTCAAAAGCGCTTCCTTCAAGGACACCTTGAAGCCCGTGCTGACGCCGTTCATCTCCAGCGTGTATTCCCGCTCCTCGCTCAGCATATTGCGATAATGCCGCGAAAGCGAACAGCCGCCGATGTACAGATTGAACGTATTAAGAGCAACACCTCCCGCACCGGCAATCCGGCTGAGATACCGCTGCGCATCCTGAGAAAAGCTGTTGCCAATGGATAAAAGATTCACAAAAGCACCTCCTTTACTCCGCCATTATACCACTTCCGAACGCGAATTGCAAGCAAAAATCCCCGCCGCACGGCGGGGATTTCGTTATTTTTGTACGGCAGTGCGCAAAGGTGGGAAATTGTTGAAATTATAGGAGGGATATGATATAATTTTTAAAAAACAAGTGTCACATTTATATAGGAGCAAAAGAGAATGAAAAGATTTTTGACAGTATTGCTCGCACTCTGCTTGCTTTTTTGTTTGACTGCGTGCGGAAACGGAAACACAGATTCAAGTACATCAGGCGATGTATCACAAACACAATCAACAACCACCGAGGAAAGTTCTACCGAAAGTGGAATAGCAAACACTTCAAGTATCCCCACAAACAACCCTACTCCTTCAGCAACATCCAAACCCACCGAATCGAACGAACCCACAAAAAACAATCAGTCGCAGACACAACCTGATGAATTACAAGAAAAGGTTATACTTCCACCAATAGTAGATACATACCAAGAAGAATACCGACCTTATTATTTGTTGGGAAATTGTCGAAAATTACAAGGCAACCCTTTGGTAGTTTTGCTCTTTATTGATGATGATGAAAGCAGTTGGAGTGCCAAGGAGGTAACAGAGTATACCGACAACTATATTAATGAAGGATTAAAATATCTTGAAGATAAAGCAAAAGAATGGGGCGTTGATTTGGATTTTTCAGTTAAAAGTTATTCGACTCAATTGTCCGAGTACACACTCAGATACGAAGGTAGCGTTATTAAAGATTTGCGAATCAATGGTTCCTCAAAAGATGTTTTAGACCAAGCGGCATATGATATGGGTTACTCTTCTAATTGGGAATTATACTCCAAGTTTAAAACAGAGCATGGTAATAACAACGATGTAATATTTCTTACATTTCTTAACAAACCAGGTAAATCATATACTCGACATCTAATTTCCACAGGGCAAAGCAGTTATTCCGAACATTGTGTAATTTTTTCGGATTATTTAGAAGGCGATTCTTTTGGATGCAGGGCATCAACCGTCGCCCATGAGTTATTGCATCTGTTTGGTGCCGAAGACTATTACAATGGATACAGAGAAATCTTAGCATATCTAACCTATCCAAAAGATATTATGCTATGGATGCCAACAGAAACATATGAAAACGAAATCGGGGACTTTACAGCATATACAGTTGGTTGGACCGATACCGTTCCTCAGATTTGTTATAATGAATACTGGTGGAAATAATTTTCTACAAAAATAAACTATCCGCCCGCGGGCGATTGATAATCACCCCTACAAATTCTATCGAGCTGCATACAAAAAAATCCTCCCGACGAATCGGGAGGATTTTTTAGGAATAATTAACCCTTTATAGCAGCCTGTGCTGCTATCAGCAAAAGAGGGAAATTTATTATTTGAAATTTGTCACACAATACCCATACAAATTTCAACAAGTAAGGCAACAATAACAACAAGGGCTGAAATGATAAATCCGTGAATCATCGGACGTATTCCCGCTTTTTTAAAACTCGCAAACGAAGTGTTTAGACCTATAGCCGCAAGTGCGCTGACCATAAGAAATTTGCTAACACTTTTTGTTCCCGAAACAAATTCGGCAGGAAGCGCAACAATACTCGCAACAACAGACATGGCAACAAAACCAAGGATAAACCAAGGAAATATTTTCTTGATGCTGAAGTTGGCTTTCAGTTCATCGGGGTTCTTGCTGTTTTTCAGAGCCTCTTGTTTTTTTAGACGAAGAGAAATAAATGCAAATGTTATCACTGTAGGAATGATAGAGAGTGTTCTTGTCAACTTAACCATAGTGGCAAAATCGCCTGCGCCCTCTGAAAATGCATATCCAGTTGCCACAACGGATGAAGTGTCGTTAACGGCTGTTCCTGCCCAAATTCCGAAAGCTTCGTCGCTCATTCCAATCGCTCTGCCCATAATCGGAAAAAGGATAATCATCGCCATATCAAAAAGGAATGTGGCTGACATAGCATAAGCAACATCGTCGTCACTAGCATCGATTGTGGGGGCAATAGCGGCAATGGCGGAGCCACCGCAAATTCCTGTCCCCGCTGAAATTAGATTAGAAAGCTTCCAATTAAGGCCCAATGCTTTCCCAATGAAATATCCTCCGCCGAAACAAGTCAGCAGGGTAAAAATCATAACCGTAAGCGACATTTTGCCAACTTGAAGAATTGTCGTTATATTCAAAGAAAAACCTAACAGGATAATTGCAAATTTCAAAAGTTTTTTCGATGTGAATTTAACGCCACTCACAAAAATATCTGTTTTTGTGAGAAAACAGTTTATAGTCATCCCAATAAACATTGCTATGACTGCTGAACCAATCAAATGAATCGGCAACAGGCTCTCAAGCCACATTGCAACCACAGCAATCGCAAACGATAAAATAACACCAGGAAAACGCTTTATAATCTTCATAAAAACCTCTTATGTATATTCAGGTCAAAGAAATTAGGCAAACTTTGATTTATTAAAGCATATTGTAGCATATTTATCAAATTAGTTCAACAGAATATTGAAAATCCCTCTGCCGATTTCTCAGCAGAGGGATAAATTGGAATTATAAATCTAATTACTTAGATTCTTTGATTGCAGCCTGGGCTGCTATCAGCAAAAGAGGGAAACAATTGTAATTTATTTTTGGATTGCTATCGAGAGAACGTACCATCTTTTTATATAGGTATCCTTCAATAATTCTTTGTCTTGTTCTACCAATTTTATGAACAAATTTGTAAGGCCATCCCATTCCGTGTAGTCGCCCGCAGGATAGAGTGTCCATTGTAATTGTTCTAGTGTCCAGTTGTTTTTTATTGAGTTATGTAACATTGACGTTGTTGCATAGTTTTCTTCACTATCTGTACCACCTAATGCAATAGGATGAATATGGTCAACAGTTGGAATCAGTTCCCAATATGCATTATGGCATTCATCCATTTTCCAGTGGGGATGATACGGAAAAACATTAGGTAAATAATATGAGATAACTTTTAACAATCCTGGGTTTACCAAGCGCTGCCCCGAATATCTGTCAATAAACCCATCTTTGATGAACTGTTTTATTTTTTGCTTATCGGTATACATTCTTTTCTCGCGCGGCAAATAAACAAAGGGATAATCGTTTTGTATAATTTTTATTGCCTCGCTTTTGTTTTGACTCAATAGGTTAATTGCAACTCTTTTTAAAACTTCGCCTTTCAAAATCCTGTTTCTCCTATACATATTTTAATTTATAGTCATTATATCACATATCAACCAAGAATTAAAGAAAAATCCGCCCGAATTTCTTCGGGCGGATAGTTTTGCTTTATAAATCTAATTACTTAGATTCTTTGATAGCAGCCTGTGGTGCTATCAGCAAAAGAGGGAAAAGATTACAAATCAATAAAACTTTTACGATGTCACGGGGCCTACATTAGAAAATTGGTTGCCACCTTTTGTGATTGTGAATGTGGTTGAGATTTCACCGTTTGGCATCATATTGCCACCCATCATTCCGCCTGTATTATCAGGTGGTGTTGTGCCATTAGGCATTTCAGGTCTTTCATCTTGTGGTGTTTCACCATTTGGCATTTGCGGACGCTCGCCATTTGGTTTTTCAGGTTGTTCCATACCTTCAGGAATTTCGGGTGGGGTGCCCTGTTCACCATTCGGCATTTGTGGTCTCTGTCCCTGTGGCATTCCGCCCCCAATATTTTGAGTTTTACTTCCAGATAATTGAGTTGTTCCTTGCCAGAATGTATAGTCATCGGGGGTAATTTCGCTTCCTGCAACAATTAAGTAAGTGAAAGCATTCATAGGAGCATACTCGCCAACAACTTTACCAGCAGAATTTTTAAGGGTGTATGTTTCGCTGCCTTTTTGACGACTTACAAAATTGAATACAGCATAAGTTTGATTGCCGCCAGCAATGTGGTCGAGCATATTTCCCGAAGCAATCACTTTACCACCATTTAGATAAATGCCCTTATCAGAGTCTATGCCAGCGTCACCACTTGTAGCACACGCCTGCGCTATAACGGTGCCGCCATTAATTACAAGCCAACCATTCGAGTCAATTCCATCGCCCTCGCCCGTGCTGCCGTCACAAAGAATATTGAGTGTGCCACCATTCATAGTGGTGACAGACACATTGTCCTCGTTGGTATTAATTCCATCGTTGCCCGATGTGATATTGATAATACCGCCATTTATCGTAAGGTGAAGTTCAGTATCAAGGCCTTCGTTTTCGGCTTTTATGTTTAATATACCTGTTCCTTTATCTCCACCGTTTATGTTCATTGTTTTCTTTGAGTAGAAAGCACCGTCATACTTGTGAAGTTTCTTACTATCCACAACCTCTTTTCCGTCTTCACTCAATTCATAAGATTTGTAAATTTTGGCGACATAAGAACCGTTGATATTGTTTTCAGTACCGTCGGCAATAATCACATTTGCACCTGCATTTTTAGTGTCAACATCTTTTGTTGCTGTTTCTTCATCACTGTTTGAACATTCGTATACATTATAAAAAATGATAGCAGGTGCAACCTTACAAGTAATATCAACATTATTAAGAATCAGTGTTACTACTGCATTGGGGTCTGTTTCTGCATCTTCACCCAGGTCGATTGCTATTTGCCCCAAAGAGAGTGTTCCACTCAAGACATATCTGCCTGGTTTTGTAATGTGAACAACAGTATGTGCATCTGCTTCACTTTGTTCGTGTTCGTCTTGCTTTTCTCCCTCACCATAGGTGAAATCTTGTCCTGCAAGATAAAACACAATGTCATTGGCAGAATAAACCGCCTGTGTAGCATCACTTGTAATCTCTTGTCCGTCAACTGTAATTTTGTTATCGGACAAGTTGATTTGAGTTCCTTCATTTTTTTGTTCGTTAGAACGACAACCCGAAAGCAAAAGGGTTAGCACCACAAAACACGCTAATATTTTTTTCATATTACACCTCAATGAACTATAATATGTTGTTTTTATTCTAACATATTTACATATAAAAAAGTGAACTGATTGTAAAAAATCTCCCTGCCGAGTGTTCGGCAGGGAGATAAGTTTTCTTTATAAATCTAATTACTTAGATTCTTTAATAGCAGCCTGAGTGGCAGCAAATCGAGCGATCATCATTCAAAGCAATCTTCCCGTACCGTGGGGGTTCTTTCACTCCGGTAGCACCGCCAACGCTTGGCGTCCCATGGTGTCATACCGTTCTTCCGAAAGCGCACGTGAATAGACTACTTCTTCCCCTTCCCAGGGGTCGTTAAAATAATAGTGTTCCTCATCATATCCCACAAGCAACATGCAATGTTCGTTACCCGGCCAGGTGTATTCCTCTCCCGCAGGGGTGATCCACGTGGCAGTAGGAACGATTTCAAGCATATGGATACTCACCCACACGCACACAGGCACCCCCTGCGCCACATATCGTTGACACAGTTCCGACAACGTGGCACCGGTGGCGTTTTGCACCCGCTCGCCCGATCCCAAATACCGTATCATGGCTTTTTCGATCACAGGCGCCATGCAACCGTAGGAGGATGTGGTGCGTGGATCTCCCGCAAACACAAGCCGTGGGTCGGGACCGTGAAAATAACGTGCATCCCAATAAAAATTGGTATCTTTTTCGAGATAATAGTCCACAAAATCCGCCACTGTCAGCGGCTCGCCCGCATGGTGCAACGCCATCACCGCCGCCACCGATTCACACCCTGTGGGAAACAGGGGAAATTGCGCCATCGGTGTCACATGCAACCGCATGGCGGTAGGGCACGGTGTATTGGGCGCCCAATAGCGTGTGGTCGCAACGGAGGTGACAACAGTTGAGGACACCGCTGTCGGTGCGGTCGTTGTTGCCTGCTCGCTCTCTTGCTTTGTCGTGCATCCGCACAGTAACAACAACGCCGCAAGCAATGCCGCCAGCCACCGTTTAGTCGCAAACCGCATCATCCGTCAGGACCTCTTCCACCTTCAAAAAATACGTCATCGGGTTCACCGTTTCGCCGTTTTCCAACACCTCAAAGTGCAAGCAAGGTCCCGTCACGTCCCCTGTCATACCCAATGTGGCAATCGGCTGTCCCGCTGTCACACATTCACCTTCCGTAACCATGTACGTATCCAAATGGGCATACTTCGTCTGCAAACCGTTGCCGTGATCGATCACGATCATCATACCGTACCCGCCCTTGTATCCCCTTTCTTCACAAAGCATCACCTTGCCTGCCGCCGTGGCACACACCGTGTCGCCCACCACGCCGCCGATATCGATACCACGATGAAACGTTCCCCAACGGTAGCCATAACTTGCCGTTACACTGGTATTCTCTTCGCTGAGCGGCCAGAGGAATCCCGTTTCCTCTTCCCCCGTAGGAGGCGGAGTCGTCGTTTCGGTCACAGGAGTGGAAAACAGCGGCTGTGTCACCATGGGAATGGCGGGCGATACCTCTTCACGTCCCGCCACCACACCGCCGACACACACCGCTCCCGTGAGCAATACGGCGGCAATCACCACCGAAATCACCGTCACCGCACGGCGGGGTGATGCGTGGCTCACCACCCAAAACCGCTCTTTCACACGGCGGGTGTTTCCTGCCATCGCGGTGGTGAAACGGTCGGTTATGCCACGCGTAGCACACATCAAATACAATACGGTGGACAAATAGGACGCCGCATCGCCGCCCGTCTTTTTCACCGCCGCCACGTCGCAAGACGTTTCACAGGTTTCACAAACGCGGCGATATATCCCATAAACAAACGGGTTAAACCAACAGACACACCGCACAAGCAACGCGAGCGGTTTCAACACCAAGTCGCCGCGATGCAAATGCGCCGTTTCATGTGCCAGCACGTGCCGCTGTTGGGCATCATCCAACGCACAAGACGGCAGATACAATGTGGGGCGAATCATCCCCACCAACAGCGGCGAGGATACCGCATCCCCCACGCGCACCCGCACGCGGCGGGTGGTGAACTCCCGCAACAACAGGCTTTCCCCCACCACGGTTTCGCGCCGCAATCGCCGCATGGTCACCGCGTGTTTCACAAGGTAAGCGCCAAACAAAGCCGCCGCCACTGCCAGCCACACAAAGGCAAACACATCTCCCCACGTCACCTGCGGCAGATCGGTTACCGTGGGCGGCGGCAACGGAGTCTGTGCCGTTTTGACAATACGCACCGTGATCGTTTCCGACGAAACGGGCATCACAGGCACGGTGTCTTTCCACACAAACCGCAACGGCAGCACGCAGGCGAGCAACGCCACCAGCCAGGCATAATA
>JAZKXO010000088.1:0-32345 GCA_045611685.1 Eubacteriales bacterium
CCCTCAAGAAAGCAATGCCCAACACGAAACTCCAAATGCTGTTCCGCGGACAAAACATCCTCGGCTACAAGCACTACGCAGACGACGTGGTGGACGCGTTCGTTAAAAAGTCTATCGAGAACGGCATCGAAGTCATCCGTATTTTCGATGCCTTGAACGATCCCCGTAACCTAAAGCAGGCAGTTGCGTCCTGCAAAAAGCACGGCGGTATCTGCGAAACTGCGATCAGCTACACGTTCTCGCCCGTACATGACGAGGATTACTTCGTCCGTCTCGCCATTGAACTGGAAAAGATGGGCGCTGACGTAATCTGCATCAAGGACATGGCAAACCTGCTTCTGCCCTACGATGCGTATTCTCTCGTATCGAAACTGAAGCAGAACGTAGGCGTGCCGATCCACCTGCACACACACAACACGACCGGTACCGGCGACATGGTATATCTGATGGCTGCACAGGCAGGCGTTGATATCGTTGATACCGCGCTCTCGCCGCTCGCAAACGGTACCTCCCAGCCCGCCACTGAGTCCCTCGTGGCAACCATGATGGGTACCGAACGCGATACCGAGCTCGATCTTGAACTTCTGAGCAAGGCTGCCTCTCATTTCCGCGGTGTAGCAAAGAAGCTCACCGATTCGGGAGACTTGAACTCCAAGGTTCTGAGCGTGGATACGAACACGCTTCTCTACCAGGTGCCGGGCGGTATGCTCTCAAACCTCATCTCCCAGCTCAAAAAAGCAAATGCGGATGACAAGTACTACGAGGTACTGGCAGAAGTGCCGCGCGTTCGTAAAGACTTCGGTTATCCCCCGCTTGTAACGCCCACGAGCCAGATCGTCGGTACGCAGGCCGTTATGAACATCCTCGCAGGTGAGCGCTATAAGATGGTTCCGAAGGAATCGAAGGCGCTTCTCCGCGGCGAATACGGACGTCTGCCTGCACCGGTCAACGAAGAAGTTCGCAAGAAGGCGATTGGCGACGCTGATGTCATCGACTGCCGTCCCGCCGACCTTATCGAGCCTGAACTCGAAAAGTACCGCGAGGAAGCAAAGGATCTTGCCCGCTCGGAGGAGGACGTGCTGAGTTACGCGCTCTTCCCGCAGGTAGCCACCGACTTCCTTACGAAGAAGTACAATCCCCAGCCCGAAGCGCCGGCTGAAGCCATATCTGCCGCGCCTACCGCGGATGCAAACGCACCCCGCGAGCTGTTTGTTGAAGATTTGTCCGTATAAACGGATACGATTGCCCGACCAGAGTTGGCACGCACGTGCCCAAACAGTAAAGGAGAAAAGAGACTATGCTTACTGTAATTGCCCAAAAGTATCGCGATGCCCGCGCCGACGCCGTATGTGAAGGCTACAGTCATCGCTATCAAGACAACGAAAGCCTTGTCCGCATTGAGACCTGTAACTTTCAGAGTTCTTCTGACTTTATAAACGGTGCTGCCGAGCGCATAAGCGAGGACAACGGAAAAACCTGGAGCGAATGGAAAGACATCGATACCTCAAAAATCGCCGTGAAAATTGGCGAGAACGAAGTCAACCGTATGTACCCCTTCACCATCAAAGGGCGCTGGAATCCCGTTCACAAGCATTTCGTAGGTACCGGTCTTGAACGTATTTTCGTCGGCGGACACGAGGAAGCTTACCGTAAGCTTTGGAAGGAAGGCGACAACTCCGCTGTCTGCGACCACGGTTATATCGGCGTTACCCTCGAGGACGGCACGTATTTCCCACAGCTTATCACCTATGAGGAAGGCGCTGAAAGAGATGCAGACGATCTTCTAAATCCAGAATACCGCTTTAAAAACAACTCCTTTCCCACCTCCTTTGACATTGATCCCGAAACGGGCGATATCCTCATCGCCGCCGGTGTCAAGGCATGGAAATGCTGTGAAATGCGCGGTGTAGATGTCAACGATTATTTCCCCACGGGCTCTGAGCGATTCAATCTGCTTATGGTCATCCGCGGTAAATGGGACGGTAATCGGTACCACTTCTTCCCTGCACCGCCGGTTCTTATCAGCAATCTGCAGTCCTCACGCGGCGTGGATGAACCCACGATCTCCGTTCTCCAATCCGGGCGTATTCTCGTCGTGTTCCGCGGATCCAACTGGTCAAACGCCGCAATCCAGAGCCGTATTGAGCCCGGCACGCCCGGCTTCAAGTGGTATACTTATTCCGACGATGGCGGGAAAACGTTCTCCCCCGCGATGCCCTGGCATTTTGACGACGGCGAGGTCATCTACTCTTCCGCGACGATCTCCAAGTTTGTACGCAGTGAGAAAAACGGCCGCCTCTACTGGATCGGCAACATCACGGGACATAACATCAACGGAAACTTCCCGCGATACCCCCTCTGCATCGTAGAGGTGGATGAAGCCTACGGAACGGCAAAGAAGGATTCCTACACGATCATCGACACCAAACGTGAGGGAGAGTCCGAAAAGGTACAGCTCTCAAACTTCTCTATTTTCCAAAACCGCGAAACGGGAAATATCGAAGTAAATCTCACCAAGGTCGGTCAGTACGACGGGCAGAGCCACTGGATCGCAGAACCGTGGCACTACGAGATCGTGATGCCCGATTAACTAACAAAAAACGCACTCTGTTCCATTTGGAAGGAGTGCGTTTCTTTGTTCAGTTAAGCGTATTGGTGAGCGTTTCCCGCATTTTGCAAACGGCATCGCGAAGTGGGGCGTGCTCTTCCATCGAAAGTTCGGGATCCTTATCAAGAAGAAGGCGCGCCTCTGACACGGCCTCGCAAAGAAGTGCGTAGTCGCCGCTTTCGGCGGGGATCGGAAGCATCGTTTTTCCGTGCTGGTGGACAGCGCCGCCCGTTCCTACGAATTCGCCGGGGCCGCGCAGAGCGAGATCCTCCTCGGCGATTTCAAAGCCGTCGTTGCTCCGTCGGAGCACTCCGAGCCGCCTTTTGGCCGTCTCCCCTTTCGCATCGGAAACGAGCACGCAATAAGATTTCGCCGAGCCGCGACCGACGCGGCCGCGAAGCTGATGCAGCTGGGCAAGTCCGAACCGCTCCGCGTTTTCTACGATCATAAGCGTGGCGTTCGGGACGTTCACACCGACTTCGATCACCGTCGTGGAAACGAGAATGGAAATCTCCCCTTCGCAAAACGCGCGCATGATGCGGTCCTTCTCGGCGGACTTCATACGCCCGTGTACGAATCCCACGGTAAGATCAGGGAACACGGTATCGGCAAGATGTGCGGCGTATTCGACGGCCGCCTTGAGCGGCGGTCGATCCACGCTTTCCGCCTCTTCGGTGAGAAGCAAATCCGTCAGTTCTTCAGGATCATCGGAAGCTTTCTTCTTCGCCTCAGGATTCTCCTCGACGGCGGGGCAAACGATATATACCTGATGCCCTGCCTCCACCTCTTTACGGATAAATCCGTTAAGTCTGGCGCGATATGTTTCATTCACCACGAAGGTGTCAATTTTCTGTCTGCCGGGCGGCATCTCGTCAAGGCGGGACACGGCAAGTCCACCGTACGCGACGAGTGAAAGCGATCGCGGGATCGGCGTCGCGCTCATCGTGAGCATATGTGCCGCCTCGCCTTTCTCTGCAAGTGCCGCGCGCTGTGCGACGCCGAAACGGTGCTGTTCGTCCTCGATCACCAAACCGAGATTCCGAAAGGTAACGCCGGCGCTGATAAGCGCGTGTGTACCGATCACTATCTCGGCGCCGCTTTCGATCTCGGCATAAAGCTTCCGCTTCTGTGCCGCCGTCGCCGATCCCGTGAGCAAAAGCACGCGAAGCCCGAGCGACTGAAGCAGCGGCGTAAGTTCACGCGCGTGCTGGGCGGCAAGTATTTCCGTCGGCGCCATGATCGCCGTCTGGAATCCGTTTTTCGCGGCGATGAAAGCGGCCGCCGCGGCAACGATCGTTTTACCGGAGCCGACATCGCCCAGTAAGATGCGGTTCATCCGCACACCGGATGCAAGATCGTGCGCGATCTCGCCGATCGAGCGCGTCTGTGCACCGGTCAGTGTGTACGGGAGCTGCCCGAGAAGCGGCGAAAGATCGGGCATCACCATTTTGGGCGCGGGTACGTCCGTTTTCGGCTTGCCTGCCGCCGCCATCATAAGGCCAAACTGAAAATACTCCTCAAAAACGAGTCGCCGCCGTGCACGAAAAAGGCTGTCCGTATCGTCGGGCATATGGATATTGCGAAGCGCAAACGGCAATGTACAGAGCGAGGAACGCGCCATCACGTCCGCGGGCAGCGTTTCCGTGATCTCCGATGAGACGGTAGTGAGTGCATCGCGGATAAGCGTTGACAGAACTTTTTGCGACAGTCCCGAAGCCAGCTTGTACACCGGCACGATGCTCGGAAGCGTACGCTCCGGTACAACGGGCTCCCAGATAGGCGACGTCATTTTAAGCGACCGCCCTTCCAAAGTGACACGTCCGAAAAATCGGAACTCCGAACCGGTATGAAACGTATCTCTTAAAAAATTCTGATTGAAATAGGTAATTTCACAAACGCCGGTTTCGTCAAATGCACGAAAGCGCAGAACGGACATCCCACGACGGATGACACGGTAACTCGGCTCGGCAGAAACAGTGAGCATAAGAGAGATCGGCATCTCACCGCCGCCGGCACGGAGAAGTTCAACAGTCTCCGCGACGGTTCGAACATCACCGCGCCGCTGATAACCGCGGGGATAATGCCGGATGAGATCCCCCACCGAGTGAATTCCAAGCGAAGCGAGGGCGGATGCACGCGCTTCACCGACACCGCGCATAGTCGAAACAGAAGAAGTCAAAGATAACGGCATGCTGTCCTCCCATCAGTAAAATTCATTCTGCTTTTATTGTACACTTTTTTTCCCTTGTTTGCAAGATGCATACGCATTTTCAGAGAGGCTCTGGAAAACAGGCCCGCATACCACCGAGGTAAAACACCGATTTTCCCGAACCGCCTTGACGGAATACGTATCTATGCGGTATAATGTATTATGTAAGTTTATACGAATTGAGTCAGTAAAAATGCGGAGGTGATGATATGGCGGCTTTACGCGAAATCCGACTCAGCCGTCATATGTCCTCCTGGGACAGTGAGGCATCGGTCGTAATATCCCGTCTCGCTTCCCTGCTCGGCGAGAGTGCCGTAGATATACAGCACATCGGCTCCACCGCCGTCCGCGGTATCCTTGCCGTTCCCGTAATCGACATCGTCATTGCACTCTCCGATGACGCGGATATAGATAAAACGGTCGCGACTCTCACGGAGATCGGCTTTTTCCGCATCCCCACGGACGGAACCGGATGTGTTCGCATGGCGAGAGCGCACCGCGACCGCTCAGGCGACGCCCATCACCTTTACATCACGCGCCACTCGGAGAAAATCTGGAAGGATCTCCTCGCATTCCGCAGTTATCTGAATAACCACGTATTCGCCGCAAACGAGTACGAGGAACTGAAAAAAGACCTCGCAAAGCGCTATCGCTGCGATCCTAAAAGGTATGCCGCGGAAAAATCGCGGTTTATACAAAATATTCTCAGGCTCAGCATTACCGACCCGCTTCTCGGTCGGCATCTGACCATTGTGATCGACCGCCCGCTGGGCAGTGTTCATCCGAAGCACCCCGATTTGACCTATACGCTCAACTACGGTTTCGTCCCCGGCATTCCCGCCGCCGACGGCGAGAATCTCGATGCATATATTTACGGTGTGAACAAGCCGCTTCGCCGCTTCACGGGAACAGTCATCGCAGTGATTCACCGAAAAAACGACAATGAGGACAAGTTAGTCGTTGCCCCCAGCGGCATGGTCGCTTACGAGCCGATGATCGAAGATGCCGTTCACTTTGCCGAACAGTATTTTGACACAAGCATCATCTGCATATATGAAAAATCCTGCGGCGGCATTATTTATCGCGTACGCCCCGATGGCGGGATCGAATATCTAATCCTCTATCAGCACCGCTCCGGCACGTGGAGCGTGCCGAAAGGACACATCGCCGCCGGCGAGACGGAAAGAGAAACGGCACTTCGCGAAATCCGCGAGGAAACAGGTCTTAACGTGGCGCTCATCGACGGATTCCGCCGTGAACTTTCCTACACGGTATCCGCGAAGGCCTCAAAAAACGTCGTGATCTTCTTAGCCGAAGCCACGGGAGAGCTTTCCCTCGGCGAGAACGAAATTTCCGACGCGATCTGGGCGGATAAAGCTACCGCGATCCGCCGTCTGGGCGGTCGGAGCATCGGCCGTATTATCGAATCGGCAGAAGTATTTATCAAAGCGCGGCTGGAGAAGCAAAAGCGCACTCTCCAATAAACAAAAGCACCCCGATGCCAAATGCATCGGGGCGCCGTTTCCTTTTTATTTTTATTCCATCGTGCCAATGCTCTGTGCATCACCCGCACAAACGGCATAGCGAGCCCAGCCGATAAACAAAAGCGCCGTAAACAGCGTCAAAAGTCCGACGAGGACGCCGCCCAGCCATGCGGGAGCCACTGCGATGAACGAAAGCACCCCCAAAGCCGAAGCCAAGGTGCCGATAAATCCGGCTATCCATTGTCCGGCAGTCCGACTGAGGCATCTCAGAAGGCGGGGATTTCTTCCCGCAAAAACTGCCGCCGCACTAAACAGCGCCGCTCCGACAAGAGCGACTGCAATCAACGCATACACGACCGGCGTAATAAGCGGCAAAAGACCGAATCCGAAAAGGATACCCACAAGCACTGCGAGTATTCCCGCTCCAAAAACGGCGATGCCGCCCCACACCGACAGGCATCTCTTATAACATTCCATACTTTGCATACCTTCATTTTGAAATTGAGCTTTTAAGGCTCAATGTATCATATGTCAAAGTTTGTCGTTTGGTGCGGTTTTGCTCAAAGTGCAGTTTGACAGAATGAAGTGCCACCTTCACAGGAAAGCGGATTTACATATCCGATCCGAAAGACGCCATACTAAAGATACGACTTTTCCATAGCGTCAAAATCCGTTTCGATGCATTTCGCACATTCCGGCGGCGAATAGCGCCAATACGATAAGTGATCGACCGCCGCCGTATCAATGAAATACCGCATGCGTTTTTGTACGTGCTCCGCATGCGAATCAATGATCACAAGCTTGATCTTCATGCGGTTCGGAACAATGCTCTTTATGTATACGGCGCAACGATCACCAACGGCAACGCCCTCGCGAAGTTCCGCAAGGCCCGCCAGATTCGGTGTAAGCTCAACGAAAATCCCGTACGGCTCAATGGACCGCACGATTCCCGACACCGTCTGCGTTGGCGCGAACATCGCAGCATTCTCCGCCCATGTTCCGAGGAGTTCACGGTGCGTCATATACACCCGACCGCTCACAGCGTCGATGCTTTTGACCACCGCCATGATCTGCTCACCCGGAAAAAGTCGATCGGACGGATGGGATATGCGCGATACGGAAATACAGTCCACCGTCAGAAGCGAAACGATCCCGCACCCGATATCGACGAACGCCCCGAAGGATTCGAGATGCGTAACCTTCGCGGGCAAGATATCCCCCGGACGTCGGCGGAGGATGAAGTTCTCCATACACTCAGCTTGTGCAGCGCGGCGGGAAAGGCGGACGCGCACGTTCCCACCGTCCCGCATAATTCCGATCACCTTAAAACAAACCGGCTTTCCCACGCGGGTGATGATGGCGATATCCTTGACCTCGCCCCCGTCGTGGTTGTATACGGCTTCTTCCCTCTCGATCACCCCGACGATCCCGCCGAGATCCACCTCAAGGCTCATCGTAGTACAGTCGCACATGACCGCGATCCCCTCGAGGATTCGTCCCTGCGTCATCGCCCGTTCAAGTCCGTAGAGAGACGACACGTACGCTGTGTTCTCCGCTGTACCGATCAGTGTGCCTTCCGGTGCATATGTCTTATCCGTCATTTTTGATACCCTCTTTTCCCTTTTTGTTATGAATTTCCTCCGCTTGCTCTACAACAAGATATGCCGGCGGTGAGATTCGTATTCCCAAAAACGCACTCCTTGTCTCAATCGTTCATTCCTTTATTATTTCACACGGCCGTTTGGAGGAACGCTATGCGTACAAAATCAGTCTTTATTGAACTCGGCACCGTACTTTCGGGCAGTGTGCTCTTTGCTTTGTCTCTGGCTTTTTTTCTCACGCCCTGCGGCATCGTCACAGGCGGCGCGACCGGTATTGCTGTCACTGCACACGAACTCTTTGGCCTTCCCGTCGGTCTCGGTATCCTGATCGTAAACGCCCCTCTCGTCCTTCTCAACATAAGGCTTGAAGGTGTCAAAGGGATGACGCGTACGGTGATCGGCATCGCCGCGACGTCCGTTTTCACTGACCTTCTTGCTTTCTTTCCGCCCGCATCCGCCGAGCCGATGCTCAGCGCGATCTGCGGCGGTGCGATGATGGGCGCGGGCGCGGGCATCATGCTGATGCGCGGCTACACCACGGGCGGCTCTGATCTGGCGGCATATCTCATACACCGCCGCGTACGCCGTATTCCCGTAGGCACGCTTATCCTCATGATCGACGCTGTGATTATTCTCAGTGCTGCACTTCTCAAGTGGCGTTTTGACGGAATCCTTTACTCCGTTGCAGCCACGATCGCCTATTCTTTTTCCATTGATGCCGTGATGAACGGCATGGGACGCGCGAAGCTCTCCCTTATCATTTCCGACCGCTACGCGGAGATCGGCGACGCAATTACGCAAAAAATAAGCCGCGGAGCAACGGTGCTCCGCGGCATTGGGTGGTATACCGGCGTCAATAAAAACGTAGTAATGTGTGTAATGAAACGTTCCGAGTTGTTCGCTTTACAGAAACTCGTCAAGGAGATTGATCCCGAGGCGTTTATGATCATCACGGACGCCGCCGAGGTAATCGGCTCGGGCTTCAGCAAGAAAGAACTGGAATGACGCTTTCATCAAAGTTCAATGTCCGCCATTACCGGATAGTGATCTGAAAAGCGTTTTCTCCGTCCTTTTCCATTTCAAGCCGAAGGTAAAAGGGGGAGATGTTCAGTTTCACAAACATCTCCCCGTTTTTAGGATTTTCACGCGGTCATTTTACGACAAAAAGGCTGCATTTGCAAGTACTTCAGAGAAAACAAACAGAAAAGGGGTAGCTTTATGATAAACCGCTACATAACCGAAAACGGACTCCTTAAAACGGCCGATCCGTGCACGAAAGGTGCGTGGATCTCGCTTGTTGCTCCCACCCGGGAGGAGATAAAAACCGTAGCCGAAGAATTGTCGCTCGAGGAAGATATTCTTCGCGCCGCACTCGACAAGGAGGAGCGCTCCCGCCTCGAGACGGATGAAGCATACACGATGATCCTCGTAAATATACCGTACTTCAGCGTGGAAGCCGAGCGCGAGTTGTACGATACGCTCCCTCTCTCCGTCATCCTGACGGAGAATGCCGCCGTTACCGTATGCCTTGACGATTCTCCCATACTAAAGCAGTTTTCAGAGAACAAGGTGCGGGAGTTCAACACGTCGATGAAATCGCGTTTCGTTTTGCAGATCCTCTACCGCGTTGCCTCTTCGTATCTGTCTTACCTTCGGAGCATTGACCGCAAAAGCGGCGTGATCGAGAAAACCCTGCACCGCTCCACGCGCAACGAGGAGCTTTTGGAACTGCTCAAACTGGAAAAAAGTCTTCTCTATTTCTCAACGTCGCTCCGCGCCAACGAAACCGTTCTCGAAAAACTCCTTCGCGTAGAAGCAATCAAAAAGTATCCGGAAGATGCGGATCTGCTCGACGACGTCATCGTCGAGAACAAGCAGGCGATCGAAATGGCGGCCATTTACAGCGGTGTATTGAATGATCTGATGAACGCGTTCTCGTCAGTCATTTCCAATAATCTGAACGTCGTCATGAAACTGCTCGCGATCATCACAATCGTCATGTCCGTTCCTACGATGATCTTCAGCGCGTACGGAATGAACGTATCCCTCTCCGGTATGCCGTTTGCACAAAGCCCGTACGGCTTTGCCATCATACTGGGGATCGCTGCTCTTTCGCTCATCGTGGCGGGCGTTATCCTATCAAAACTTCGCATTTTCAAATAACGACGTGGGCGGTGCCGGGTTTCGGTACCGTCCCGTTTTTTATACTATTTTTCAAAGCCGTCGCATATAGTAGACCATAAAATTTCATCTGACGTAAAGGTCGTGATTTTATGGATATTCGGGAAAACCTCCCGCTCGCCCCAAAGATCCGCTACGACCTCCGCCGGGGACTTACAACAAAAGCGGCGGAGGAATCCAAGAAAAAGTTCGGCACAAACGTTCTTACCGAAAAAAAACGTGCCGGATTTTTTATACAGTTTATAAGAAACTTCAACGATCCGATCATCAAAATTCTGATCGGTGCACTCCTCGTAAATATTTTAGTTACCCTCGACCATGTGAATTATCTTGAATGCGGCGGGATTGCTGCGGCTATTCTCATCTCCACCCTCGTTTCAACAGTCTCGGAATACACGAGTGCCAAGGCTTTTGAAACGCTCCTCGGCCAAGCGGATGATACGCTTCTTCCCGTTGTTCGGGATGGCGAGAGGATTCAGCTCAGCGCCTCACAGATCGCGGTAGGCGACGTTATAACGCTTACGTCCGGCTTTACCGTACCGGCTGACGGGATCGTCATATCCGGAACACTCTCTGCCGACGAGTCGCCCTTGACAGGTGAAAGCGAAGAGAAAAAGAAAACGGCCGCCGCCCGTTTTGCTGCCGGATCGGTCGGGGAACTCTCGCCCGATGACATACGCTGGGATCTCGAAGATCCAAACGAGGTTTTCCGCGGCAGCCGTATAACGGACGGCGAAGCCGAAATTCTCATCCTTCGTGTTGGTGATTCCACTTTCTACGGAGGCATGGCCTCGGACGTACAAGATAATGCCCGCCCAAGTCCTTTAAAGGAACGGCTCGCCGGCCTTGCCAAAAGCGTCAGCTTTCTCGGCTACGTTGCCGCCGCTGCAATCGCTTTCGCGTATCTGTTTAACGTATTCGTCATCGACAGCGGTATGAATACGGGCGTGATCCTCGAGAAGATCACAAATCCCGCCTTCGCGATTCCGGAGCTTATCCGCGCCTTGACGGTGGCGATCTCCATTCTCGTCGTCGCTGTCCCCGAAGGACTCCCCATGATGATCACCGTTGTGCTCTCTTCCAATATGAAACGAATGCTCCGATCGGGCGTTCTGGTACGGCGTCTTGTCGGCATCGAGACCGCGGGCAATCTGAACATACTGTTTACCGACAAAACGGGTACTCTGACCGCGGGCAAACTCGAGGTGGCATCCGTATTATCGGCGGAGAGCGCATTTGAGAGCATGACAGCGCTCAAAAAGATCCCGTCGATCCATTCCGCGGTCTTGCAAAATCACGCTGCCTGCGCGCCTCTGGGGCGCGGGAACGCCACTGACCGCGCAATGGCATCGTTTGTAGGCAAGCACACCCGTGCTTCTGCCGTCGTGGGGCGCGTGCCGTTCTCCTCCGAGCGTCGGTACACAAGCGCAGTTCTCGATGTTCTCGGACGCACGAAAACGTACGTAAGAGGGGCACCCGAACTGCTCCTTCCCGCCGCTGTCACCTATCTTTCCGATGACGGACGCGTTCGTCCCATCACCCCGACAGTGATAGCCTCGGTCCGCAGTCGATGGCAGAGTCTTGCCGCCTCTTCACACCGCGTAATCGCGCTTTTCGAATACGACGGTGAGAACCTCACGGAATGCGGTGCGTTTCAAAATCTCACGTTCATAGCCCTCGTTGCAATCCGCGATCGCATCCGGCCCGATGCGAGAAGTGCCGTGGAATCCGCACGCGGCGCGGGGATACAAACAGTTATGATCACGGGCGACAATCCCCTAACGGCTGAAGCGATCGCGCGCGAATGCGAGATCATAGCGGAAAGCGGGCCCTCTCTCGTTCTGACCGGTGCCGAGATGGCCAAAATGACAGATGCGGAGCTGTCTCTGAAAATCCCCGAGATCGCCGTTGTGGCACGGGCGCTCCCTACGGACAAAAGCCGCCTTGTGCGCCTCTCACAAGGGCTCGGCCTTGTCGTCGGTATGACCGGCGACGGCATCAATGACGCCCCCGCGCTCCGTGCCGCGGACGTCGGCTTCTCTATGGGAAGCGGAACGGACGCCGCCCGTGAAGCGAGTGCCATCGTCATCACCGACGACCGCTTTTCTTCCATTACGAAGGCGGTGCTTTTCGGAAGAACAATCTTTCTGAGCATCCGAAAATTCATCGTTTTTCAATTGATGATGAATCTATCCGCTGTCGGCGTATCGCTTATAGGTCCCTTTATCGGTATCGAGAATCCCGTAACGGTCATTCAAATGCTGTGGGTAAACATCATTATGGATACGCTCGGCGCGCTCGCGTTCGCCGGCGAGCCGTCGCTCCGGGAATATATGCGTCATTCGCCGCGACGGCGTGAAGAGCCGCTTCTTTCGTCCGAGATGATAGAATCCATTCTTCTGACGGGCGGTTACACGCTTGCGCTTTGTATCTGGTTTCTCAAATCCCCCCTTATGCATCGGATTTTCTACCGCGGGGATGAAACGTATTACCTCACCGTCTTTTTCTCCATGTTTATTTTCTGCGGTATCTTCAACAGCTTTAATGCACGAACGAGCCGTCTCAATATCTTTGCACATCTCTCCGGCAACAAACCGTTCATCCTTATCATGATGACGGTGGCAGTCGTACAGCTGATGATTCTCTTTTTCGGCGGCGAGATGTTCCGATGCGTTCCTTTGACTACCCGAGAGATCACAATAAGTGCCCTTGTCGCATTTACCGTAATCCCTGCCGATTTCATTCGAAAGCTCATAACGAAACGGTGCAAAAAAAGCGGTGCAGCCTGAGGCTGTGCCGCTTTTTAATGTGTGTTCATTTTATAAGTTTTTCCGTTCGTCAAGAAAAAATTTCCTTTTGATGATGACTTTTTCCCAAAAACAGTATATAATATAGTTTAATGACAGACTCGGCGGTTTATCCGTTTTTAAGACGCGAAAAAATTTTTTCAAAATTATGTGACCTGCACGCATTTTTGTGCGTGTATATTGCAAAGGAGTTGATGGGATGCAGTCGGACAACGCCTCTTTCGACCGTGTATATGACACCTATACCGACATGCTGTACCGTCTGGCAGTTTCTATGCTGCGAAGCTCGGATGACGCTGAGGACGCAGTACAAAACGCGTTCTGCCGTTATCTGGACCGCGCTCCCGACTTTCGTGACAGTGAACACGAAAAAGCGTGGCTTATCCGCGTAACGATTAATCAATGTAAGGACCTCATGCGGCGGCGGAAAATCCGCGCATGGCTTCCGATCGAAGCACTCTCTGATGTGGGTATCCGCGAAAAGAGTACGCCCGCTTTGGATGCCGTATACACGCTCCCCGAGAAGTACAAAACGGTCATCATTCTTCATCATCTCGAAGAAATGAGCATTGACGAAATCGCGGGAGTCCTTGATCTCTCCCCCTCTGCCGTCAAGATGCGGCTGAGCCGTGGGCGGGATATGCTACGCGAAACGATCAAAAACACCTGACAAACCGAGAAAGGAGTTTTCCCATGCTGGATCAAGAATCCGTAAAAGCCTACCGCTCTATGCACCTGACCCGCGATCTGAGACAAGATATCCTCACACAGCATGCGGATAAACACGCGCCGCTCCGCGTACAGAGTTTGCTCCGTCCGGCGGCTGCGCTCTGCTCTCTCGTTCTGATCGCCGGGGTAATTATTATCTCCGCTTTTCATAACCGACCCGGTGCGTACATGGGCGGCGGCAGAATAGAAGCCGATCCGAAACCCGCCATGATGGAAGCAGTTCCCTACACCGGCGGCGTTATGCGGGTAAGCCTTTTCTCCCTCACCGAGGAAGAAAATCCTCCGAAGACCGCCGAAGAATGTATCCCGCTCTCCCTGCGCTACGGCCATGACGTCTCCGTCTCGGTAAATGGCGGCATTCTCTTGTTCCCGGGCACCGGCGAAGAACTCAGTTACGCCGGCAGCTTCGGCGAGGTCAGAAACGGTCACACCGCCTACTGGTCCGTCCACGGATGCGAGGAGATGTCCCCCCTTACCGCCGAGATCACCGATTTTTCCGGCAACGTGATCGATACGATCACCCTCACCTATCATGCCACGGACGGCATGTGGCTCATCGCCAATACACAGTCCGATAAATAAATTAAAAATAAAAAGAAAAGGAAACGATTACTATGCTTAAGAAAATTCTTTGCGCACTTCTCGCACTCGCTATGCTCGTCCCCTTCGCTGCCTGCAACAAGGAGCCGAACACCGATGAAGAAAACAACGGAGATAACGGTACTCCCGCAGTACAGATCACCGATTCCCTTGAGCTGCTCAACAACGTATGGGCGCTCTACGGCGACGACGAGAAATTCCCCGTAGCCGGCGGCGACTTTGAAAATGCAAACATGGAAGGCCCCGGCAAGTACAACATTGCCGATGCAGAATCCGTACAGGCTATCCTCAACTTCCCCGCTTCCGAAATCGCTAAGATCGACGATGCCGCTTCCCTCATGCACATGATGAACGCAAACACCTTCACTTGCGGCGTATTCCATACCGTTGAAGGCACGGATGTTTCCGCTCTGGTCGAGACGATCAAGACGAAGGTTTCCGGCACGCAGTGGATGTGCGGCTTCCCGGATAAGATGATCATCGCCACCATCGGTGACTACATCCTCTCCGCTTACGGCAACGGTGAACTGATCGACAACCTCAAGGCAAAGCTGACCGAAGCATATCCGACCGCTTCCGTTGTTTGCGATCAGCCGCTCGCATAATTCTACGACAACAAAAAAACGCGCCTCTGTCCCCGACAGGGGCGCGTTTTTTCTCTCCGCTAAGATAAACTTTCATCCGCTCAAGGAGAAAACGTATGTTATTTTCCAGCATTCCGTTTTTGTTTTACTATCTCGCATTGGTGCTGGTGCTCTACGCGATAGCCCCGAGAAAACTGAAAAACGGCGTTCTTCTGATCAGCAGCCTTCTTTTCTACTTCTGGGGTGAGCCCAAGTACACCCTTCTTATGCTTGCATCCATTACGATCAGCTACGCAGCCGGCCTTTTGGTTGAAAAATATCGCGGCACGAAACTTGCCAAAGTATTTCTCGCATTCGGTGTCGGTGCAGGAATCCTGTTCCTCGGCTTCTTTAAATACGCCGACTTCTTTATCGAAAACGTAAACGCTGTTTTTGGCATCAGTATTCCGCTTCTGAAAATCGCTTTGCCGATCGGTATCAGTTTTTACACGTTCCAGAGCCTCAGTTACGTCATTGACGTGTACCGCGGCGACGTTCCCGCACAGAAAAATTATATCAATCTTGCTACCTACGTGGCGCTCTTCCCGCAGCTGATCGCAGGCCCTATCGTCCGTTATGCCGACGTAAACGAGGACCTCGAAACACGCACGCATTCCATGGAAAAGATCGCGGCGGGCGCTTTTCGCTTCACGATCGGTCTTTCCAAAAAGATCCTCATCGCCGACCAGCTCGGCGAGCTGTGCGATATTTTCAGAAATACGGATGAGAAGTCCGTTCTCTTTTACTGGCTGTACGCCGTCGCATTCGGGCTCCACATCTATTTCGACTTCTCCGGATACAGCGATATGGCAATCGGGCTTGGCAAGATCTTCGGATTCCGTTTCCTTGAAAACTTCAACTATCCCTATATTTCAAAGAGCATCACCGAATTCTGGCGCCGCTGGCACATGTCCCTCGGATCCTGGTTCCGTGATTACGTCTATATCCCGATGGGCGGCAACCGCTGCTCCACACCCCGCTGGCTTTTCAACATCTTCGTCGTATGGATGCTTACGGGCTTCTGGCACGGCGCGGACTGGAACTTCGTGATCTGGGGACTCTATTTCGCATTCTTCCTCATCATTGAGAAGATGTGGCTCGGAAAGGTCCTGAAAAAGCTTCCCCGCTTCGTTTCGCACATCTACACGCTGTTTTTGGTGCTCGTCAGCTTCGTGATCTTCAACGCACCGTCCATGGGCACGATTCTCACAGACCTCGGAGGACTTTTCGGTGCACTGGACATTCCCGTTGTCAACAGCGATGCTCTCTATTATATGCGCAGTTACGCAGTAGTTTTCATTCTCGCTCTCATCGGCGCAACGCCGCTCGTCAAAAATCTGGCGATCCGCTTCTCCGAGAGCAAAAAGACGGGAAAGATCTCAAACGCCCTCGAAGCTCCCGTTATGATCGTCCTGCTTCTGCTCGTTACCGCATACCTTGTGGACGGCTCCTTCAGCCCGTTCCTCTACTTCCGATTCTGATGAAAGAGAGGTAATACGATATGAACAACAAAACGAAAAATATTCTTGTAAGTGTCCTGTTCTGCCTCTTTATCGTCGGCGGTTTCTTCGCCTGCATTTTAAAACCGATGGATGACTTCTCCATAAACGAACGGCGCGAACTCAAAAAGTTCCCGAAGATCACCTGGAGCAGCATCCTTGACACTTCCTGGATGAAGGATTTCGAGGACTACACGCTCGATCAGTTCCCGCTCCGCGATACGTTTCGCGAACTCAAGACGTTCACCCACTACTTCGTGTTTGGTCAGAAGGACAACAACGATATTTATCTCGCAGGAGACGTCGTATCAAAACTCGAGTATCCGCTACGTGAGGAGCAGATTCTCCACGCCGCAGACCGCTTTGAAGCGATGTATGAAAAATTCTTCGCCGACACCGATGCAAATATGTACTATTCGATCATTCCGGACAAGAACTATTTTATCGCCGAGGAAAACGGATACCCCGCACTCGATTACGATAAACTCCTCTCTCTTATGAAGGAGAATATGACGGATTTCTCGTATATTGATATTTTCGACGAGCTTTCCATCGACGACTACTACCGCACGGATACGCACTGGAAGCAGGAGTGCCTCGCGGGTGTCGTAGACACGCTCTCCTCCGCCATGGGCGTACGGGATCAGATAAGCGACGAGTTTACCGCGATTACGCACGCACCGTTCTACGGCGTGTATTACGGTCAGGCGGCGCTCCCCCTCACACCCGATACGCTCACGTATCTGACGAATGATATCCTGGACGGATGCATCGTTACGAACTACGAGACGGGCAAAGTCGGCACCGTATACGATCTCGAGAAACTGACCTCACACGATCCGTACGAGATGTACCTCTCCGGTCCTATCTCCCTTATGACGATCGAAAACCCTGCGGCCGCGACCGATCGCGAACTGGTCATCTTCCGCGACTCCTTCGGCAGCAGCATCGCGCCCTTGCTGGTCTCTGCGTACTCGAAGATCACGCTCGTCGATATCCGCTATATCGTACCGGATTATATCGAACGATTCGTCGATCTCTCCTCGGCTGACGACGTACTGTTCCTCTACAGCACGCTCGTTCTCAATAACGCCAACACGCTGAAATAAGAAAAAGCAGGCAGTCCTGAGACTGCCTGCTTTTTCTTATTTACTTTATCTCGGGAAGGCTTGCGGCGGCCACGGACTGACCGACGCGGCGGCTGCTTTCATCGGGAATGTGCAGTTCTATCTTCTCATAAAGGTCGGGGAATTCCTCGCGAAGGACTTCCTTTGCACGCTCGAGAAGAATCACGCCGCCCTCACCGGACGTAACGCGGCCCATAATAAGCACGTGCCTAATATCGTAAAAGAGCGCGTAATACGCGATCGCATACCCGAAATACACACCGATCGTATCGTAGATCTTCGCGGCACGCGCATCGCCCTCTTTCATAAGTCCCTGCACGACTTTCAGTTTCTCCGCGGGCGAAAGCTTCTCGTCAAGTTCAATCCCCGCAGCAGGCGCGAGTTTTATAACCGCATCCTGCGAAAAATATTTTACACCGCATCCGTAATCGCCCGACCACTCGTCGACCATAGCGTCCTTCGAAGCATCGCACGGCACGAAAGCAAGCTCATTGAGCCAGCCGGCGATGTTGCCGACGCCATCCACGTAGCCGCCGGCCTCGCTCGTGCCCATAGAGATACCGAGGACGTTGTTCTCACCGAGATCCATCGCGCCTGCAAGCGCGGTGACGTCGCCGTCGTTTGCAACCTCCAAGGGAACGTCGCCAAACTCCTTCGCGACGTCGATGTACATATTCTTGCATTTTTTGTTAAACTCTTCTTTTGGCACCTGCATAAAAAGAGATGCGACCATAATGCGGTTATCAATATACACACCGGCGGAAGACACACCGATCGCATCCACGCGCGGCATATGCGCGGCGGCGCTCTTCATAGCGGCGAGGATACCGTCGTAGTGATACTGCGGATCGCTTGTGGTCTTCGGGAACCACACGACCTCTTCGCTGTAGACGCACTTGCCGTCGATCACGGCGCTGACCTTACGATCGCTTCCGCCCGCATCAAATCCGATGCGGCAGCCGTCAAGATGGCGGCCGACGGGCGTAGCACTCTCCGCCGTCACGGGTGCTTCCTCGATACGGCGATGCTCTACGGTAACGGGCGTTTCATACACACCGCTCATGAATTCGTAATCAAAGCGGCGCTCACCGTCGGGCGTGTATGCGTCGGCGATCCGTGCGGCGATCTTCTCCGATCCCGCGATTATGATCTTATGTCCGCCGCGGATCCAGAGAAGAGTTTTTACAAGACGCTCGATAAACGCGTAGTTTTCCTCATCGCGGCCTATGCCGTCCGGATACACCACCGTTTCAAAAGCACTGACGTATCCTTTGTTGCGTTCGATGCCGATGACAAGTTTTTCGCCGCCCGCCGCTTTGGCGGCCTCGGTGAAATCCCTGTACAGAAGTGCCATGGGAGAAAAATCTTTGTCCAGAATCGCTTCGATCTTACACTTCATAGCGCACGTCTCCTCGTATTATTGTTTTATGAATCGAGAAATTTTCATCAGCAAGAATAATGTCCGCGTCTCGGTCCGGCTCAAGCGATCCTTTTGTTTCGCCAAGACCGATAGAACAGGCAGGATTCAAAGAAGCCGCTGCCACGATCTCGTAAAGCGGCAAATCCGTGTTGTTCATAAAATTCCGGACGGCTTCGTTCAGTTTTAAAACACTGCCTGCAATCGTTCCGTCCTCAAGACGGCATTCGATGCCGTGGACCGTCGTTTTCTGACCGCCCAAGGAATACTCACCGTCCGGCATTCCGCCCGCACGGGTGCAGTCCGTGATCAGTACGAGCTTGTCACCCTTCACCTTTGCGATCATGGAATAGAGGCCGGGGTGCACGTGAAACGTATCCGCAATCAGCTCCGTATAAACCGGTGCGGAAAGTCCCGCACCTACGACACCCGGTTTCCGGTGATGCAATTTCGTCTGCGCGTTAAACAGGTGCGTTACGTGGGTCGCACCGCACGAAAAAGCCTCCAACGCCTCTTCAAACGTCGCATCCGTATGTCCGACGGAAACGCGCACGTCGCTGTTTTCGGTGATCTTGCGGATGGCATCCATGCCGCCCGCCACTTCGGGTGCTACGGTACAAAGCTTTATAATATCCTTGTTGTCGAGTACCCAATCGGCATCGGGCGTTTTGATGTGCTCTGCCGCCTGCGCGCCCTTATGGGATTCGCTGATAAACGGCCCTTCCGTATGCACGCCGGCAAGATACGCGCCGCACCAGTGCTTACTTTCCTCTTTAAGAGAACGGACCACGTCAAGCGCACGTTCGATCTTCTCCATGGAAACAGTCATCGTAGTCGGAAGAAAAGTCGTAACGCCGTTTTTCATGATGCCCTCGGCCATTTTTCGGATACCGTCGGCTGTGCCGTCCGAAGCATCCTCGCCAAGATAGCCGTGGATATGTACGTCAACGAGACCCGGTGCGGCGTACAACCCGTCCGCACGAATGATCTCGGCTTCGGCGGGAATTTCCGTCGGATCCACGATCCCGATAATCTTTTCATCGAAAAGAAGCGCTTTGTCATCTATAACCGCATGGGGCAGTACGATCTTCGCCCCAAGAATACATTTTTTCATACCGTTACCTCGCAGAATTCTATGAATCAATTATAGCACGACAAGATGGAAAAAGCAAGATAGAAAAGAAACATTTGTACTTTCTGTGATAAAATAACTTTATTATTCTCCATCGAGCATCAGGATTTATAAAATATGGTAGACTTGGGTTTTCTCCAAAAAAACGGTCGCCTTGACAGAACGCGGCTGATGTGCTATCCTAATATTGTTACAAAATCGCAATGGGTAAAAAGGGAGGAATTCATTATGAGAAAACTGCGCATTTCTTCAGCGATCAATCTGCACACCGCCCCCAAGGACGATATCGTCGAGTACATAAAAGCGGGGCTTGCGTTTCATAAAAGAATCGGATTTGACGCCGCCGACTTTCCCGTAAAGCTCATCTCCTTCATGGGCGATGCTTGGGAGGCGGGCATTGACGAAGTGAAAAACTTCTCCGACGAGATCGGTATCCGCTTTGAGGTGTGCCATCTTCCCTACGGCGTAAAAATCGGCGGAACGCCCGAGGAGGTCGCCCCCTTTAACGAAAATATGCACCTGTCGATCGAGGCGGCAAAACGTCTCGGTGTCGATCACGCGGTCCTTCACCCGAACACGGTCACCGTGCCGCTTGAAGAATTTGATCGGGCAAAAGAGTATGATTCTGTCATGGCGCATCTCTCCCCCTTCGCCGAGCACGCTTCCAAAATCGGACTTTCTCTGGCAGTTGAGAACATGCGTCTCGTGCCCCAGCACTACCCCGTTCACCGCTACTGTGGTGATCCCGACGAGCTTTGCGAGATTGCAGACGCGCTCGGTATCGGCGTCTGCTGGGATTTCGGACACGCGCACATTTGCGGTCTCACGCAGTCCGAAGCACTCGCCTATGTCGGTTCACGTCTCAAGGTTCTGCACGTGAACGATAATTTCGCCTGGGGCGATGATCACCTGCCGCCGTTCATCGGCAAGATCGACTGGGCGGATGCGATGCGCGGCTTAAACAGCATCGGCTTTGACGGGCTTCTCAATTACGAGGTGGGCGCCAAACGCGTCCCCGCCGCTGTCAAGGAATCGCTCGCGCGCTATCTGTACGAAGCCGCCGGGGCGCTTCTCTCGCTTATGGAATGATGTTTTTCCCGTAAAAAGCACGTCTCTCGCCATAAGCGGACAAAATCCAAAAAATTACGCAGATTTACGAGAAACTTCTTATTGACTTTTCTATTTAATTGTAGTATACTATGCATGATCTCAATTGGAAAGAGTTTTTTTCCAAAGCAGGATTGAACGACCGCCGATTTTTATCGGCCGAGGCCATACGGACAGCCGGGTCGAATGCCGAACACCGCTTTGCGGTTGGCAACTTCTGTTGCCTTATTGGTTGAGTTAAAAGCTCAGTTTTATAAGTTGGTTACTATAAACCAAATGTGCCTTTGGCATGAACTTGTGAAATGATCAATAAGAGTAGTAAAAGTAATCTTTGCTATATAGACTCTGATCTGATTGTGATTCGACGGAATTTCTATTGGGTTTTACGGCGGCGGGATCAAAAATCCGTCCGTCCTCGGTTTTCGCGAAAAATTTCTCGGATACCGCCCACAAACACCGAATCCGACATAAGCGTCATGCCGACTGAAAACGGTATGGCGCTTTTCTGTTGCCGCGCCGTCGGCGAACAATATGAGAGACGGGGAAACGAAGTATGAATAAAGTAGTTGAACTGAAAAACATTTCCAAGGCGTTTGACGGAGAAGTTGTCCTTGACAACATCAGTCTCGATATCCACGATAACGAATTTATGACGCTGCTCGGTCCCTCCGGCTGCGGTAAGACCACGACGCTCCGTATCATCGGCGGATTTGAGTTCCCCGACGAGGGTGACGTGATCTTTATGGGTGAACGGATCAACGACGTTCCCTCTCACAAGCGCCACGTGAATACGGTGTTTCAGAAATACGCACTTTTCCCGCATCTGAACGTTTTTGAAAACGTTGCATTTCCCCTCCGTGAAAGAAAACTCCCCAAAGCGGAAATCAAAGAAAAAGTGACAAAAATGCTTGAGATGGTTATGCTGTCCGGCTTTGCAGATCGCAGAGTTACGAGTCTCTCGGGCGGTCAGCAGCAGAGAGTTGCTATCGCCCGCGCTCTTGTAAACGAGCCGAAGGTGCTGCTCCTCGACGAGCCGCTCGGGGCGCTCGATCTGAAACTCCGAAAGGATATGCAGCAGGAACTGAAAAAGATCCAGAAAAACACGGGGATCACCTTCATCTTCGTCACCCACGATCAGGAGGAAGCCCTCAGCATGTCCGACACGATCGTCGTTATGAGCGAGGGCAAGATCCAGCAGATCGGCACGCCGACCGACATCTATAACGAGCCGGTCAACGCATTCGTCGCCGACTTCATCGGCGAGAGCAACATCATCGACGGCGTGATGCTCGAGGACTACCGCGTCCGGTTCGGCGGTCACGTGTTCCGGTGTCTGGATACCGGATTTTTGAAAAACGAGCCGGTTGACGTCGTCATCCGCCCGGAGGACGTGGATATCGTCGCGCCCGAAAAAGGAATGCTGTGCGGAGACGTTACCTCCGTTACGTTTATGGGCGTGCATAACGAGGCCATCGTCGATATCGGCGGCTTCAAATGGATGATCCAGACGACGGATCCCGTTCTGGAAGGCGCTCACATCGGCATCACTCTTGAGCCCGATGCGATCCATATTATGAAAAAGTCGAAATACTCCGGTATGTTCGGCGACTATTCCTCCTACTCCAACGAACTGGAAGAACTCTCGAATCCGGGAGGCGAGGAGGAAGAATGAAAAAACTGACCGCCAAAACGCCATCCACTTACCGTACGGCGCTCACGCCGTATTCCGTGTGGTCGCTTCTGTTCGTCATAGTTCCTCTGATCTTTATCGCGTTTTACGCGTTTACAGACGATAACTTTACATTCACGACAGACAACATCACGCGTTTTTTCACCGCCAAAAGCAACATCGTAGGCGAAGACGGCACGAGCGAAGAGGTTCGCACCTATATCCTTATCTTCATGCGCTCGTTGAAGCTTGCCGTTATTTCCACGGCAGTCTGTCTCATTCTCGGCTATCCGATCGCGTACATTATGGCGCGCGCCAAGGAAAGAACGCAGAAAACAATGGTAACGCTTATTATGATCCCCATGTGGATGAACTTCCTCATCCGCACGTATGCGTGGATGACGCTTCTCCAGGACACGGGTATCATTAACGGCCTCCTCGCGAAGGTCGGCCTCGGACCGGTACACGTTATCGGCACGGAGACCGCCGTCATTCTCGGTATGGTGTACGATTACTTCCCGTACATGGTTCTGCCGATCTACTCCATTCTTGCCAAATTGGACGTACGGCTTCTCGAGGCCGCCCGCGATCTCGGATGCGGCAGCGTTTCCGTACTCCGCCGCGTCGTATTCCCTCTCAGCATGCCGGGCGTCATTTCCGGCATCACGATGGTTCTGATCCCCTCGATCAGCACGTTCTACATCTCGCAGAAGCTCGGTAACGGCAAGTTCTTCCTCATCGGCGACGCCATTGAGGGGCAGTACGTTGCCAACAATCTGCATTTCGCGGCGGCGATCGCCTTTATTCTTATGGTGATCCTTCTCTCGCTTATGGCTCTCGTGAAATACGTAAGCGCCCGCTACGTGTACGGAGGTGAATGATATGAAGCTGTCATCCAAAATTTACAGCGGCATCATCTTCGGGTTTCTCTTTGCCCCGATCGCGGTGCTTCTCATCTTCTCCTTCAATGATGCAAAAAGCCTCTCCGTATTCTCCGACTTCTCGTTCAAGTGGTACGTAGAGCTGTTCCGCGACAGAAACACACTGACGGCTGTCAAAAACACGCTCGTTCTCGCGGCCTCTGCCACCGCCGTCTCGACGGTGATGGGTACGCTTGCCGCGCTAGGCATCAATAAACTCAGAAGCCGCTGGTACCGCACCGCCATGAACACCGTTACGGATATCCCCATGACGAATCCCGATATCATTACCGGTATCTCGCTCATGCTTATGTTCGTGTTCGTCGGCCGCCTCTTGGGCGCCGCCACGAGTCTCAATTTCGTAACGATGCTGATCGCACACGTTACGTTCTGTACGCCGTACGTAATCTTGCAGGTACTGCCGAAACTGCAGCAAATGGACAAATCTCTGCCCGAAGCGGCGATGGATCTGGGCTGCACACCTTTCCGTGCATTTTTGAAGGTCGAACTGCCCGAGATCATGCCCGGCATCATCACCGGCGCCATTATGGCGTTTACCCTGTCACTCGACGATTTCGTCATCAGTTACTTTACGTCCGGCACGGGCTTTGAAACCCTGCCGATCCGCATCTACGCCATGACGAAAAAGACCGTTACCCCGAAAATGTACGCACTTGCTACGATCATCTTCTTCGTAACGCTGACCCTCCTTCTCGTAAGCAACGTCGTGGATAACGATGACAGACGAAAACTGAAAGAAAAAAAGAAAGAAACGAACAAAAGGAGAATGAACGGATGAAAAAATGGCTTGTTCTTTGTGCGGCGGCGATCCTTACCGCCCTTTGCCTCTCAAGCTGCGGCGGCGATACGCTGACTCTCAACGTATATAACTGGGGTGAATATATCTCCGACGGCAGTGAGGGCAGTTTTGACACGATCCGCGAGTTTGAGAAATGGTACAAGGAGACCTACGGAGTGAAACTGCGTGTCAACTACACGACGTTCTCCTCAAACGAGGATATGTACAACAAGATCTCCAGCGGTGCCGTGAGCTACGACGTCATCATCCCCTCCGACTACATGATCGCCAGAATGGCTGAGGAAAATCTTCTTCTGCCCCTCAATTTCGACAACATCCCGAATTACGAGTATATCGACGACACGTTCAAGGGGCTCTATTACGACAAAGAGAATCTGTACTCCGTTCCCTATGCCTACGGTATCGTCGGTGTCATCTACGATGCAAACATCGTCGACGAAGCCGATGCGAAAGACTGGGATCTTATGTGGAACGAAAAGTACCAGGGCAAGATCCTGCAGTTCAACAATCCCCGCGACGCGTTCGGCACCGCCATGTATAAACTCGGCATCAGCGTAAACACCACCGACAAAGCGGATTGGGACCGCGCCTACGACGAACTTCTCGCACAGCGCCCCTACGTTTACAGCTACGTTATGGATGAAATCTACAATGCGATGGAGTCCGGCGAGGCCGCCATCGGTGCGTACTACGCCGGCGACTACTTCACTATGGTGGATGCACAGGCGGAGCACGTCGATCTGAAGTTCTACTATCCCGAGCGCACGAATCTGTACGTGGATGCGATGTGCATTCCCACCTGCGCGCAGAACAAAGAGCTCGCTGAGATCTTCATCAACTACATGCTTTCCGAGGAACCCGCCGTGGCGAACGCGGAATATACCTATTACGCATCCCCGAACCGCATCGTTTATGAAAACGAGACATATATCGCCGATATGGGCGAGGAAGCGCTCGCGATCCTCTACCCCGACCTCGGCAGCTTCCGGGATCGCTACAACGAAATGGCGTACCAAAATCTCGACAAAGAAATGCTTCGCTATATGAACTCCCTTTGGGAAAACGTGAAGATCAACTGACAGAAGCCCCCGCTCAAATGGGCGGGGCTTCTTTATATGTACATTGACAATCAACCGAAAAGGCGGTATAATAAATCATAAAATTACAAAAGGAGAATTACATATGATAGCCATTATCAACGCAGAACTCGTAATGCGCGACCATTTCATCCCCGAGGCGGTTCTTTTCATCGAAGACGGCAAGATCGCGGGATACGGCGAAATGCGAAAAACCGAAATCCCCGAGGGCTGTGAGATCATCGACGCCGAGGGCGAATACGTAGGCCCCGGTCTTGTAGACATCCACTCGCACACGGGCGGTGAATTCCAGGCGTGGCAGGAGCCGATCAAAGCCGCACAGTTCCACCTGACGCACGGCACTACCACTTTTCTCATCGCTACCTATCCGAGACAGAAAAAAGAGCAGTACATCGAGACGGGAAAAAACGTCCGTGAGGCTATGAAACTTCCCGAAGGAAAAAGCATCGGGGGTATTTATTACGAGGGACCGTACATCAATGCAAACTACGGTTCGAACAAAAAGCTCTACCCTTGGGACAAACCGATCGTGCCCGAGGACTACGAGCCGATCATTGAAGCCGGTCTCGGACTTGTCAAGGTATGGGGCCTCGCACCCGAGCGACCCGACATTCTCCCCTTCGTGAAAGCGGTAAAGGCAGCCATGCCCGACGTTCGTTTCGCCGTTACGCACAGTGAGGCCACGCCCCAACAGATCGAGGCTCTTATGCCCTACGGTATGTCCGTCGGTACGCACCACACCAACGCTACGGGTACAATCGTAAACTATCCCGAGTGCCGCGGCGTATGCGTGGACGAGGCAGTAAACTACAACGACGGCATGTATGCAGAGCTCATCTGCGACAGCCGCGGCATCCACGTGGACCCGTATATGCTTCGTCTCGTTCGTAAGATCAAAGGCGATTCCCGTATCGTTCTGATCTCTGACCGCACCTATAACGACGCACCGAAGCCCGCCGGCTACGAAGATGTCTTTGATATTAACTTCGACGGCGCGAACGATATCGCAGGCTCAAAGCTAACGCTCGAGATCGCGTGCCGCAACTACATGAAGCACACCGGTGCGTCGATGGTCGATGCGTTCCGCGTGGGCTCCTACAATCCCGCACGCGTGGCTGGCTTTACCGATCGCGGCGAGATCGGTGTCGGACTCCGTGCTGACCTTATCATCGTCGACCGTAAGATGAACGTAAAGAAAGTCATCCTCGACGGCGAGGTCGTAAGATAAGCTAAAACCTGTTTTAAAACACATAACAAGACCGACTCCACCTTGGAGTCGGTCTTGTTCATATGTCCGTATCTTTACAATCGGGAATCGCTATGATATAATGTACTGAACACACAAAGACCGTCCCGAACGGATCAGCCGTAAAAACAGGAAGTGATTCTATGAAACGTTTCTCCTCCGTGTGCCTATCCCTTATACTGATGCTTTTCGCTCTTTTCGCGTTGGGATGTACAGCCTCCCAAAAAGCGCAAAGAGAGTATACCGTACGCGTTCTGCTCCCCGAAAGCGATGCGTATGATTTTTTTGGCGCCCAGATTCTGGAAAACGGCACCCCTCTCGGAGAGCTTTCCGACACGCGCATACTGGACGTCCGCCCCGGACAGTCGGTACGCTTTGCCGTAACGGAAAAGCCGGGAACCCGTCTTTCCTTTGACAACGAAAATCTCACTTTTGAAAACGGTTTTCTCACACTTTCCGATGTCCGCGTTCCCGTAACGCTCGAGATTTCCGTCGATCCGATTCCTACTTATACATACAACTGTCTTGTAAACGTTGACGGGGGTAACGTAATCTCCTCCATTGAATCGGGCAGCAAAGCGCTCGAAAACACGATGATTACAATGACCGCAACGCCCACTGAAAAGCAGATATTTCTCGGCTTCTCGAAGGGGAATTTTTTGAGTGAGGGCGGTGAACTTCTGACAGTAGAGGAAACGTATTCCTTTGACCTTGTCCGAAACACCGATGTATACGCAAACTTTGAGGACTGGTCGCTCTGGCGACTCAATTATCACCGAAATGGCGGCAAGACCGCGGACGGAACGGAGGAAACGCTCTTCGACGCCTACGCCGAATCCTTTTATTACTGCCCGAACACACGTCCCGACAAGGGATTCTTCACCAGGGATGGCTACGTGCTCACCGGCTATAACACAAAGCCAGACGGCACCGGACAGTATTACGGCCTTGGCTGGAACGTCATCATGCCCGAAAGCGGCGTGATTGATCTGTACTGCCAATGGGAAAAGGCCGCCGACGCCTCCCTTTTCGAATATACGGTTTTACGGAATTCCGTCTCGATAACCGGATATACGGGCGATGATACCCGCCTTATTATTCCGGAAACGATCGACGGAAAAGCCGTAACGACGCTCTCTGAAAACGCGTTCAGCGGTGCATCTTTTCGAGAGGTATATATCCCGAAATCCGTCCGCACGATCGATCATAACGCCTTCAACACCTGCCAGACGCTCGAAAAGGTTTACCTTTCCGACAGCGTGAAAATCTGCTACGACGACAGTTTTTATAACTGCCCCGCACTGAGAACGCTCGTGCCCGAGGCTACCGAATATCCCCACAGCGACAACGATCTGAACTTTACCTATCAAGTAAATTACGAGCGGCTCATTACCCGTACGGGAAAGATTATGCTCATCGTTTCCGGCTCCACGAACGTGTACGGTCTTACGGCAAAAGAGGTGGAGGATGCTCTCGGTAATGAGTGGGATATCATCACCTATGCAACCGTCGCCTCCACGCCCGCTACCATGTACGCGGAGATTGGACTTTCTTACCTGGATGCGAACGACCTTCTGATCCTTACCCCCGAAGCATCCCCCTACGGCCATCCGTGGGGTACAAACTACTGGGAATACTACGTCTGGCAGATCTTTGAGGGCGCCTACGACGCCATTCCGCTTATTGACATATCCAATTACACAAAGGTGTTCTCCGCGTTCTCCACGTTCAATCAGACAAGATCCAAAACGAGAGAAAAAACCTACGAGCACCACTCCGAGCATCTGAACGAATACGGTGAATACGCCACGTTCCGTCCCGCCATAAAGCCCGGTTCTCCTTGGGTAAAATGGGATATGGACGTATTCTTCACAGAAGAAAACGTCGAAAATTACAACCGTATGCTCACGGCCGCAAAAGAAAAAGGACTTACCCCTATGATCGGTTGGCTCGCCAGCGTAAGTGAGGAGGCAATGATGCCCGAGGCACGCATCCGCGAAAATCAACTGGCATACATGAACCGTGCCGAAGAACTCTACGACGCGTACTTCTTTGGCGACATCAAGGACTACATATACGAGCCGAAGTACGTGCACGATCAGGCGATGCATCTGAATACCTTAGGCTGTGAAGTGCGCACAAAGCAAATCATCAAAGATATAAAGGCGGCACTTACCGATCTCGGACTTTGGAGGGAGGATTGATTATGGAAACCTTACTTTTGCACCCTGCGATCCTCCTGACCGCTTTTGTCTTTGTGCTCGTTTGTGCATTTTTGGCCGTCCGTACCCGTTTCGCCCTTCTCTTTACGATTCTCGAAGGGATCGCATCTCTTTTCGTTATCTCTTTTCTCTTATGGCAGGCGGCATCTATGGAGGAACTCCTTTTCGCGCTACTCGTTCTTCTCTCGCCGAGCCTCTTTTTGAGATGGGGAAAAGGAGGAGATGAAAAATGAATTTCAACTCTTTTTCCTTTCTCGTCTTTTTCCCGATCGTAGTAGCGCTGTTTTTCACCCTTCCCCATAAACTCCGCTGGATTATGCTTCTCGCCGCCAGTTATTTCTTTTACATGAGCTGGAGCGCGGAGCTGATCGTTCTTATCCTTTTCACCACGCTCATCTCGTATCTTGCCGCCATTGGCATCGAGCGGACAAAGTCGAAAACGAAGAAAAAACTTCTTCTGACCTTGACGCTTGTATCTTGCCTCGGTATTCTCTTTTTCTTCAAGTATTTCCATTTTCTTTCGGATTCGGTAGCGGGCATCCTTCGCTTTTTCTCCATCCCCGCAAACGATCTTTCTCTAGAACTCCTTTTGCCGGTGGGCATCTCCTTCTACACGTTCCAAACGCTCTCCTACGTCATTGACGTGTATAGAGGAAGCGTCGAGGCGGAAAGGCATTTCGGCTACTACGCCTTGTTCGTTTCCTTCTTTCCCCAGCTTGTTGCCGGGCCCATCGAGCGCCCCGGCAATCTGATTCCCCAGCTGAAGGCGCGCCACGTGCCGTGCTTTGCCGATTTTTCCGAGGGCTTATCCAAAATGCTGATCGGATTTTTCAAAAAAGTAGTTGTCGCCGACGGACTTGCCGTATACGTAAATTCCGTCTATAACGATCCGTCATCAGCTACCGGTTTCGGTGTAGCGATCGCTACCGTCCTTTTCGCATTTCAGATTTACTGCGATTTCTCCGGCTATACCGATATAGCCATCGGTGCCGCACGAGTGATAGGCATTCGCCTTATGCAAAACTTCAACCGGCCCTATATTGCCGAAACTATCCGCGATTTCTGGGCACGCTGGCATATTTCCCTCTCCACGTGGTTTAAGGATTATCTCTATTTCCCCCTGGGCGGCAGCAGATGCGCCCCCGCCCGCCATCTTTTCAATCTGTTTTTCGTATTCCTCGTAAGCGGGCTTTGGCACGGCGCCGCGTGGACGTTCGTCCTCTGGGGCGCGCTGCACGGCATTTATCAAATCATAGGCACGCTCACACGCGCACCCCGCCTGAAGCTTCTCCAAAAATGCCGTATTCCCGAGGATGCCCCCGCCATACGCATCGCGAGAAGAACGTCCGTGTTTCTCCTCGTTTCGTTTTCCTGGATTTTCTTCCGCGCCAACAGCCTTTTTGATCTTCGTGTCCTTTTGGACACACTCTTCACCGATTGGTCCATGAGCGGCGCTTACTTTACGTCTACGCTTGAAACGATGGGGCTCACTCTCCCCAAAATTTTGACGGTGATCCTCTCGCTTCTCTTTATGCGGCAGATGGATACAACCGGGCTGTGCGACGGTGAAAATGAATCTGTGCTTTTAGCGATGCCGCAATCGGTTTACCGCACGGTTTGCCTTATTTGGATTATCGCTATCGGCTGGCTTCTCACCCTTGCCGGCGACGGCGCAAGCGCGTTTATTTACTTCCAGTTCTGAGAAAGGAGACACGCCTATGAGAAAAAAATACATACTCGGCACGACAGCCGTCATACTTGCCGTTCTCCTTCCTCTCGTCTTCTTTTTGAGCATCACCGCCTCGGTGCCGTCCGTATATGGCGAAACGTTCGTGCAAGCCCTTGGCGAAAAGTTCGACCGTCTCACTTCCGTCGACGAACCGAAACTCATCCTTATCGGCGGCTCCAGCGTGGCTTTCGGCTTTGACAGCAAAATGCTCGAGGAGGCACTCGGCATGCCCGTCGTCAATTTCGGTCTGTACGCCACGCTCGGCACGAAGCTTATGATGGATCTCTCAAAGGCCAATATCGGTAAGAACGATATTATCCTCCTTTCCCCCGAAATGGATCCGCAGACGCTTTCTCTCTACTTCAACGCCGAGTCCACATGGCAGGCGATGGAGGGGCACACGGAGATGCTTCGCTATATTGCCAAAGAGGATCTCCCCGCTATGGCCGGCGCTTATTATGAGTACGGCATGCAAAAATTCGGCTATCACAAAGACGGCATCAAGCTTTCTCCGACGGGCGTATACCGCAGCGATTCTTTCAATGCATACGGCGATATCGAATATAAGCGCCCCTACAACACGCTGTACGAATCGACGGGGCTCCGATACGATACCACAACCGTAATCAACCTCACCCCCGACATCGTCTCGGATGATTTCATTGATTACGTGAACGAATACACCGAATGGTGCAAGAAAAAAGGTGCCACCGTGTACTTCAGTTTTTGCCCCATGAACCGAGACGCGCTCTCACAAACAACGGACGCACAGGCGATGATCGCCTTCTTCGATTATCTTTCGGCTTCACTTGAGTGTACAGTCATAGACTCCCCCGAAGACACAGCATACGACGCCGAGTACTTCTACGATACGAACTACCATCTGAACGATGCCGGTGCAATACTCCACACAAAAGAAATTCTGAAGGCTTTGTACCGACAGATGGGACGTACCGACCTCCCCCGCGTCCAGGTACCGGAGAAGCCTGCCTTACCCGTGTACGAAGGATTCCTTACCTGGAACGACAACGAATATTCTCATTTTTTCCTTTATGAAGCATACGGAAACGGATACGCCATCGTCGGCACGACGGACGCTGCAAAAAGCGAGCCGTATCTCGAAATACCGACGATTTACAAAGGACGTGCCGTACTGGCAATCGCCTCGGGTGCTTTTGCCGGATGCGATGCGCTTTCCGAGATCAAGGTGTTTAAAAATATTACCGTGTTCGAAGAGGAGCTATTCAGCGGTTACAGCGGAAATCTGACCGTTTATATGGACGTGGAGGATGCCGCGTATATGACGGATCCAAACGCATCTTTGCCCCGCGTCAGCCCCGCTATGATGGAAAACACCACCGCAAAAGTGAAGATTTGCTTTTCGCAAAAATGCTTCGAACGCTATCTGCAGGATTACAGCTGGCAGCAGTACGGCGCTCTCTTTGACGTCGGGACGAAAGAATCCCCCGCCTCCCCCTAATAAAACCCCCGCGGACCTGAAGGCCGCGGGGGTTGTTT
>JAZKXO010000089.1:0-8914 GCA_045611685.1 Eubacteriales bacterium
TTCCTTTGCAGCCTCGTCGCCGGCAGCAGCGGCGTCAAACACATCCTTGCAGGTCAGGGCTTCAACCTCACGCAAAGCGGAGGCCTTGTCCGTAGCCGCCAGGTATTTTTTCGCCAGCCGCACGATGCCGGTAGCGGAGCAGTACTGCTCTACGCAGCCGCGCTTTCCGCAGCCGCAGACATCGGTCTCCTCCCGGTTTAAGACCATGTGACCGATCTCACCGGCAGCGCCGTGGGTACCATGCAGCACCTGACCGCCTACCACGATACCGCCGCCAACGCCCGTACCCAGAGTCGCAAACACCAGGGTATCAAAGCCCTTGCCGCCGCCCATCCAGCACTCGCCCAGGGCAGCCACGGTGGCATCGTTACCGGCCTTTACGGGCAGCCCGGTCAGCACGGAAAGGGTCTTTTCAATATTGAACACGCCCCAACCCAGGTTGATGCAGCGATTGACCGTGCCATCGGGCAGCACCGGGCCCGGCACGCCGATCCCCACGCCCACCAGCTGGCTTCTGTCGATCTGATTATTTATAATGTAGCCTTCGATGGCTGCGGCGATATCCGGCAGGATCTGCTGTCCATCGCCTTCCCGCACCGTGGGGATCTCCCACTTATGCAGCAGCTTGCCGCTTTCCTCAAAAAAGGCCAATTTAACGGTCGTACCGCCCAGGTCTACACCAAAACCGTATTTCATAAAATTCCTCCTCAGGAAACATTTTCTTTATTATACACCACCGCCGCCCATCTATCAACCCGCAAAATTCCAATTTACAGAGCTGCTTCAAATTATCGTTTGCACCGTTGTAGGGACCGGCGTCCTCCTTAATTTCGGTATGCTTGCCCCCGGCAAGCATTGAGATTAGAAGATCCGCTGCGCTCTGCAACACGGTCCGAAACAAAATCACACCTCAATGGGGTGATTTTGTTCTAAAAACCGGTGCAATAGAAACATTTTTGCCCATTGAGGTCAAAAATGTTTACGGACCGTCCAGGAGGCCGGTCCCTACATAACACCTCGCTAAACCGGAATTTGAAGAGGTGAGGGGGCGAAAAAAGAGGGCAGCGATTGCTGCCCTCCTAAAAAGATGAGAATTAGAACTCGATGTTGAACTTGACCAGCTCGCCATCCACATAGCGCTTCTTCCACTCGTCGTACTGCTCCATGTAAGCCTTCTCCTCAGCGGGGAACTTACGAAGCGTATTGACAACCTCGCCGCCGTTGTACTTGCGGTCGTTTACGTTGTCGGTCGTACCGATGATGGTTACGTTTGCCTGACGGCGACGGGCACGTACGTGGTCCCAGTCGATGAAGTAGATGTGAGCGAACTCACCACCGTCGAGCTTACCGTCCTTGATGGTCATGGTCTCGCTGCGGCCGAAGAATACGGAACGCAGATGGCCGTCGGTGTTCATGGAAGTGAAGTTGCCGGGCTCGTTTACGTAGCGGCCGAACTGTGCATGAACCGGACCGGGATGACGGTAGTCGCCTTCGTTGGTGTAATCGGGAATCATCTTGCGCATGATGTCGAGAAGGTCATGCTGCAGATACTCAAGATCGAAGGTATCAAAGTCGTGGGAGCACTCCTGAACCATTACGGAGCAGGTGGTGTGGTGGGAAACGATCGCGCAGGTACCGTTCTTTACGCCGGACTCCTCAACGATCTTCATAACATCGGTAGAGATGTCGTGGAAGGTCGGAACCCAGCCGCGGGACTGCAGTTCGATCTCTTTCTGAAATACTACGAATTCCATGGTATATTCCTCCAAAAAATTATAATAGGATCAAAAAATCAGTGGCGGGCGTCCCATGCCTCGCGTACGGCACGGATCATTTCGTCCACCATAGCGTTGCGTGCTTCGCGGGTAGGCAGAGCCACGATACCGCTTGACGAACCGGTAGCGTCCGCACCGGCATAGATGTTGCGGTATACGTCGTCGTAGCACTTGATGCCGGCGCCCTGGAGCACCTGGATCTCGCTGTTGACGTTCTTTACAGCCTCGGTGGAAGCGCGTACGTAATCCTCGTCGCTTGCTTTGCCCGTGCCGATCAGCTCGGTGGGCTCTGCAACGATGATATTCGGATTCAGGTGTGCGATAGCGGCAGCCTCTGCGATAGAGTCAGCGCAAACGATGGTTACGAGTCCCACTTCATCCGCGCGGAGAATAGCGGCGCGAAGCTGTGCCATGGTGAGCGGCTTCTCGCAGTGGTTGAGCATAACGCCTTCTGCACCGGCAGCCACGAGGGACTCCGGAAGCGTATCGGCCAGACCGCGGCCGGGTTTCAGGTTGTCCATATGAGGAGCGAATACGTGAATACGCTCGGTAGCCTCGGCCACGCGGCGGATATCCACGAGGGGCGTGGTGAAAATGATGTCCACGTCATACTTTTTTGCAGCCGCGTCGGCAGCCAGAGCCAGATCCAGAATGTCATCGCCATACAGATAGGACTTGGGGCCGATTTCAAAAAACGGTGCGCGAATTTTGCAATCCTTATGCATAGGAACTCTCTTTCTTACAAATTCATGTATAATGGATTTTTGTGCAAGGATATTATACCACCGGAGAGAAAAAATGTCAATGTTCTTTCCTTTTTCATCCGGCTTTCATGAGAGCGTTTTTTCGTCAGGTGCGCTTGGGCCACACGCCGGGGTTGATGACGCGGGGATCAATATCGGCGAACGCCTCGCGGAGCATCTTCAGCTGCTCATCGGTGAGTTTAACCGTCTTGTCAAAGAGATCGCAGTTCGCCTTTACCTGCGCAGCATTATCGCATCCCATAACGGCCGTCGTTACGCCGGGCACAGAGAGCACAAAAGACAGAGCGAGCGTATCGGGTGAGAGCGAGAACTCACGGCAAAGTTCGTGATAGCGGCGAAGATACGGAAAACAGAACGACATCTGAGGATCCAGATCTTCGGGCGTATGGAAAACAAGTCCCTGCAGATATACGCTGCGCACAAAGACCATCGTGCCGGCGTCACAGAGCTTCTCCATACCGCCGTTTTCGATCTGAGACCAGTCGAATACGTTCAGGGGAATCTGCGTCGCGTCAAATCCCGATTCGGCGATCACGCCGTAATCGTGGCGGGAGTAGGCGGAGATGGCGGAATACTTGTACGCCTTCTGCGCTTTCAGTTCGTCGAAAATCTTGGAGATCGCGTCGCGATCGTCGCCGTAGTCCTCGAAATTGTGGAGCATAAGGCAATCGAGCGTGTCCATGCCGAGATTTTTTTGGCATCCTTCGACCTGGCGCATCACATCGTCACGGAGGATGTCAAAGGACCCGTGCTTTAAGGGGCCGATCTTCGTAACGACCCACGGGAGGGACTTCCCTTCCGCGCGGCGCTTTTGAAGCCAGCGGCCGATGAGTGCCTCGGAATCGCCGTAATTGTTGGCGGTATCGAGATTATCAACACCGTTCTCCATAGCGGTATCGAGGATGGAAAACGCCGTCTCCTCGGACATTTTCTCTCTCGCTTCGCCGAGGCCGTACGCCTTACCGAGCTGCACGGTACCGAGCGAGAACGCGGACATCTTCTGCCCTTTTGCGGTTATGTACTTCATACGCTACCTCTTACCAGATCGTCCAGCCGCCGTCCATCACAATGGTAGCGCCGGTGATATAGTTTGCCGCATCGGAGGCGAGGAACGCAACGGGACCCTTGATATCGTCCTCGTTCGCCCAGCAACCCAAGGGGCAGTTTTCAATGTACGTCTTCTGGAACGCCGCTCTCTGGGGATTATCTGCCATTTTCGGGCTGTATCCGCCGGGAGCAACCGCGTTTACACGAATGCCGTTTTTGCCGTAGCGTCCCGCCATATACTTCGTCATACCGATCATCGCCCACTTTTCGGTGGTGTAGTTGATCGGCTGATCGCCCCACGACTCGGGATAGAACGGGAAGTGCGGGCAGTCGAGTCCGCGCATGGAGCTGATATTGATGATATTGCCCTTCCCCGCGGGGATCATATACTCGAGCACCGCCTGCGAGAGGAGGAGCTGACCGTTCAGATTCGTTTCCGCGGAATCGCGAAGCTTCTCACGGGTCGCAGTGGAAAGCGGCGTCAGATTGCGGCGATCCACGGCGTTGTTGACGAGAATGTCGATCTTGCCGTATTTGTCGAATACCGCTTTCGCGAGGGCTCTGATCGAATCATCATCGCTCAGATCGAGCGCCATGCCGACAGCGTCGTAGCCCTGCTCACGCAGTTCGGCGGCGTATTCCTCACACTTTTCGACGTTGCGGGATGCGATCACTACCGTTGCACCCATCTCGCAAAGGCCGAGCGAAATGGATGCGCCGTACAGACCTCTGCCGCCGGTAACGATCGCTACGCGACCGTCAAGGCTGAATAAATCCTTCGTGTGTCTCATGAATTTATCTCCTCAAGTACAAATCAGATGCGAACCTTACCGATAATCTTCTTTACAGCCTGCTCGCCATCGGTATGGCACGCCGGAGAATGCGCGTCCTGCGGGAACAGAACGATGAAATGTCCTGCGGTCAGGCGGACAGGAGTTTCATCACCATCCATCGTACCGAGCAGTGCCTCAATGGAGGGATCGTACGGCTTTGTAACATTCTTCAGCTCGTCGGTGGACTTGACGTAAATCGTCTCCTCTCCCTCTACCATGATCATGACGTCAAGATACTTCTCGTGCGCTTCTATAAGCGCGCCCTCGGACGCGTGGGTGTTGTAGGCGCGAACGAGCATGTATACGCTGTCGCCGTCAAGGACTACCTTGCCGGTCTGGTAATCGTCCGCTTTGATTTTTGCCGCTTCCTTGAGCAGAAGATCGACGCCCGCGTGCAGTCCCTTGTACTGCGCGGCGTTTTCAAGTTTATCAAGAATCATATAGTCCTCCAAGAAAATGCCCATGGATATATTGCGCTCCATGGGCTTTTTGAAATTAGATTTCGCCGATGCGGCGCATTTCAGCTTCTACGATTTCCGCAACCTTATCGTGTCCGGCGGATATGTAGTCGGGACCATATGTACCCTCACAGCCGAGCAGGTTCATAGCTACGGTGAAAGAAGGCCACAGGCTGTTTGCCATAAAGAGATCACGCAGGCCGATAATGTTGTTAAGATACTTAGCGGCAGCGTCGAAGTCGCCCTCAGCCATAGCAGTATAGAGCAGACGGGAGTTAGTGGGCGTGCAGGAGATCATGCCATCGAGCTGGCTTTCAATGCCCCACTTGTAAGCGATATCGAAGGTATCAAGGCCGGAGTAAACCATAATGAAATCTTCCGGTACTTCAGGGTTCAGCTTCAGCTTACGGAACATAGCAAGGTCCGTAGACTTGATACCGGCGAGATTCGGAATCGTACGGATCATTTCCATAACCAGCGGATAGGTGATTTTGTTCTGGGTTACAGAAACCAAATCGTACAGAAGAATCTTGTGCTTCGTAGCGGCAGCGATACCCTTGTAGTAGTTGATGATCGCATCATTGGGCATCTTGCCGTAGTAAGGCGTCGTGAATACGAAGCCGGCGATGTCGAGATGCTCTATCTTCTCCATACGCTCCTTAACCTTAGCGATCGAGCAGTCCATAGCACCTACGTATACCGGAACGCGACCGGCAGCAGCCTCAACAGCAGCCTCAGCAACCTTCGGGAAATCCTCGACGGTTACCATAGCCTGCGTACCCATGGAACCCATTGCGAGCACGCCGATGGCACCTGCTTTGATCAGCATATCGATCTGCTTCATGTAGCTTTCCTTCAGAAATTTACCGTCTTTTCCAAACGGTGTACCGAGTGCGGGAACAAAACCTTTCATGATACATGCCTCCTGAAATAAGTTTTAATATATTTTTGTCTCTTACGAGTCCAAATCAAAAATGGTTATCAAAGCTTCTCGCAGCCTTTTGCGATATCGTCCTTGAGCTTCAAATAGCGCGCATAGCGCGCACGGGTCTGTTCGTGAAGCGGCGACGACACCTGCGGTCTCCGCCATTTCGGGAACGATGGCCTCCGCACCGGAGGTTTCCATCAAAAACCATGCTGCGGCATCCGATCGTGCCTAAATCAACGACCAAAGAACACCTTATATCCGTATTCCTTATTTATAAAAACGGTATTTAGCGGCACCGGTTTCCTCATCGTAGGACTGCATCTCAAAGCGGTAGCCGGCCTTCTCTGCCAGAACGGACATAACGACGCTCGTGGTGTAGGAATACCACTTCGATACGGGGGCACCCGTCGCTTTCATAAATGCAACGGCCGGGCAAGCGGCAACGGTTACGGTAAGCGTATCGTTTTCGAGCACGGTCTTGACAGCATCCGGCACCTTCTCTATCTTGTATGTATCGAGAATCTTCGCTTCGATCGCGGCGAGGCCGTCCTTTTCGATCGCCTTGAAAACGGGAACGTAAACCAGATTCGTGTATGTGGTGAGATACTCAACGAGTCCCTCCTCACCGTACTGTTCACCGATGTAATCAACGCCCGCATTCAGACTTCTGTGGAAGCCGGGGTGGAAGTATTCGTTATCGGAAGCGCGGCAATCCATGATCTCGGTGTTCTCGTCCACAACGATCTGACCGGTGAAAATCTTCGGATCGGTAACGAAGATCGAGCAAGCCGCGTGATCGGCACCGGAGCAGTCGAAAATATAGTCGAGGCCTACGTTCTCGATCGCGGCACGGTAGTGGTCGCAGTGGAGACAGTAATCGCTGTACGGCTCAACGCCGAGTTGATCTCTCAGTTCGAGAAGGCGTCCCTTGGAGGGGCACTTATGCATATCAAGTTTGAACCAGCCGGCCTTTTCGTTCAAATACAGAGTGAAGTCGGCAGCTTCCTCGCTCAGCGTACCCGTCCAGTAGGAATAGCAGCCGCGCAGTCCTTCCTTCTCGACGAAGGGGATAAGCGGAAGTCTTCCGTTTTTGGGAGAAAAGCGCTCTTCCCAATACGCACGGACAGCCTCTTTTCCATCGCGCTTTTGGATGTATTTGAACAGTTCGCTGTATGCGGGTATAAACTCGGTACAAGAAATCATCGGATTTATCTCCTATATTATAGTATCTCAATCATGGAGATTATAGCACACAAAACCTACCCTGTCAATAAGAATTGCGTTGTTTTCAGCATAAAACACGGAGTTTTCCGACACTTTTCGGATGCTGACAAAAAATCGGCGCAGAGGTCGCCGGAAATACCGTTGACAACATACAACATATACACTATAATGATCTTAGAAAGGGGTGTACAGATATGGAATATACGTTTGAAACCGTCTACGATCAGAAAGCATGTACCGCTATGGCGCGAGCACTTCGAAAAACCGTTCGGCGAAAAAGAAGCCGCCGCACGCACGTGTTCGGTTGGATTGTCCTATTCCTTACACTTCTCCTCACTCTCCCCCTCGGCGATGCGGAATACACGGTTACAGCAAAAACCGTTATCACATGGGGCGTGTCGCTCGTTATGCTCACCGTTCTTCTGTTCGAGGACGCGCTCAACGGCCGAATCGCCCAAAAGCGGCATCTTGCCGGCACGGAAAAAGTGAAAGCCGTTTTCACAAGCGACGGATACACCACCTCCGCTGATGTGGCCAAAACAGAATGGAAATACGACAAGATCCACACGATCGCGGAAACGGGTGAATACTTTGTCTTTCTGTTCAGCACGATGCACGCACAGGTCTACGACAAACGCACGCTCTCGGGCGGCACAGCCGACGATTTCCGCCTGTTTATTGAACGGACCACCGAAAAAAAGAGCCATTACGTTGGCAGAAAAAAATAAACACAAAAACACCGACGGAGAAATCCGTCGGTGTTTCGTTTATTGCGTTTTGTTTCGCCGAGGTCTGAATTAGTTCAGTTCTGCGAAGTACTTGATGGTGCGAACCATCTGGCTGGTGTAGGAGTTCTCGTTGTCGTACCAGGAAACAACCTGTACCTGGTAGGTATCCTCGTCGATCTGGGTTACCATGGTCTGGGTTGCATCAAACAGAGAACCGTAGGTCATGCCGATAACGTCGGAAGAAACGATCTCATCGGTGTTGTAGCCGAAGGACTCGGAAGAAGCAGCCTTCATAGCAGCGTTGATGCCTTCCTTGGTAACGTCCTTGCCCTTAACAACGGCAACCAGAATGGTGGTGGAACCGGTGCAGGTGGGAACGCGCTGAGCGGAACCGATGAGCTTCTTGTTCAGCTCGGGGATAACGAGGCCGATAGCCTTTGCAGCGCCGGTGGAGTTCGGAACGATGTTCTGAGCACCTGCGCGAGCACGGCGGAGGTCACCCTTTCTGTGGGGGCCGTCAAGGATCATCTGGTCACCGGTGTATGCATGAACGGTGGTCATGATACCGGACTGGATGGGAGCGTACTCGTTAAGAGCCTTAGCCATGGGAGCAAGGCAGTTGGTGGTGCAGGAAGCAGCGGAGATGATGGTGTCCTCTGCGGTAAGGGTGTTGTGGTTTACGTTGTAAACGATGGTGGGCAGATCCTTGCCGGCGGGAGCAGAGATAACAACCTTCTTTGCGCCAGCGTTGATGTGAGCCTGGCTCTTCTCCTTGGAGCAGTAGAAGCCGGTGCACTCAAGAACTACGTCAACACCAAGCTCGCCCCAAGGGCAGTTGTTAGCGTCCTTCTCAGCGTAGATCTTCAGGGTCTTGCCGTCAACAGTGATGGTGCCGGCCCCGTCATCAGCGGTAACGGTGTGACCGTCGTAGCGACCCTGAGCGGTGTCGTACTTCAGCAGGTGAGCCAGCATCTTGGGGCTGGTCAGGTCGTTGATGGCAACAACCTCGTAGCCCTCAGCGCCGAACATCTGACGGAAAGCCAGACGGCCAATGCGGCCAAAACCATTGATAGCAACTTTAACAGACATAATTGTACCTCCTAAAAGTTTATGAGATTATTTTGCATTTATGCCTATGGTCTATTGTATAGCATTTT
>JAZKXO010000090.1:0-1842 GCA_045611685.1 Eubacteriales bacterium
GGTGCATTTTTCGCGCTATGTGCGCGCGTAGACCCCTCCGAAAAACGCATTTCTGCCGAGAGTAACGAAAAGGAGGCGCGTTTTCTTGGCGATTGATAAGGAGAAGGCGGAAGTCAAAAGACTTACCGCGATTTACAAAGAGTTACCGCCGAAGCAGTTTGCAATCGCGCAAGGTTTGATTGCAGAAGCGGCGCGGTTGCGTGTGAGGCTGGACGCATTGTGGGCGGACATCGCCGAGAATGGTGAAACGGAGCAGTTCAGACAGGGTGAGAATCAAACACCGTATGAACGCGAACGCCCGGCGAGCAGAATCTACACCGCGACAAACAAAAACTATCAGACAATAATCCGTCAGCTGAACGATATGATCCCGGATGAACCGAAGCCGGTTCCCAATAGCAAGCTGGACGGATTTATGAGTGAGTAAACGGGAAACCGGGAGCACGAACTGGGTTCTTGCATACTATCAGCAAATCGAAGACGGTTCAATAACGGTCGGGAAGTGGATTCGGCAGTTATATGAGAAAATCATAATAGACCTTGAAAATAAGGTCTATTTTTTTGACCAGAAAAAGGCCGACCGCGCCGTCCGGTTTATCGAAAACTTTTGTCATCATTCAAAGGGCCGGCTCGCTCCCGGGCTGGTAACGCTTGAATTATGGCAGAAGGCACTTGTGTCCTGCATCTTCGGTTTAGTGGACGCAAACGGTTTGCGGCAGTTCCGCGAAGTGTTTTGTGTGGTAGCGCGCAAGTGCGGTAAATCCTTGCTTGCGTCCGGTATTGCCGAGTATATGGTGTATGTGGACGGTGAGCGCGGCGCGGACACGTATTTCATCGCTCCGAAGCTGGATCAGGCTGACATCGTGTTCCAGTGCTTCTGGCAAAGCGTGTCATATGAACCGGATTTAGCGAATATCACAAAAAAGCGCAAAATGGACATATACGTCGAACCGACGCACACGTCCATAAAAAAAATACCGTTCAGCGAAAAGAAGTCCGACGGGTTTAACCCGCATCTGACCGTCTGCGATGAGATCGCGGCATGGGTGGGCGAACAGGGGTTAAAGCAGTATGACGTTATGACGTCTGCGCTTGGCTCGCGAATGCAACCGCTTATCCTATCAATTACCACCGCGAACTATATCAGCGACGGCATATATGATGACCTATACAAGCGGGCGACCGCGTTTCTTATGGGCAATAGTCGAGAAAAACGGCTGTTGCCTTTTCTGTATCAGATTGACGATGCAGAAAAGTGGAACGATATAAACGAACTGCGGAAAAGCATTCCAAATTTGGGCGTTTCCGTGTCGGTCGATTATATCCTTGAAGAGATCGCGAAAGCAGAGGGTTCATTAAGCTGCAAAGCGGAGTTCCTGACAAAGTTCGCGAACATCAAGCAAAATGCTTCAACCGCTTGGCTCAGTTCCGCGGACATCGCGCGTTCGTTCCCGCCGAACAATTACACGCTGGCGGATTTCCGGGATTGTTACGCGCTTGGCGGCATAGACTTGTCCATCGCCGTCGACCTTACCGCCGCGGTGGTAATGATCGAAAAGAACGGCGTGATCTACTATTTCACGCAGTTCTTCCTGCCGCACGGAAAGCTGGCCGAAGCGACCGCGCGGGACGGTCTGCCGTATGATATATACGTCAAGCGCGGGTTCCTGACGTTAAGCGGCGAGAATGCGGTCGATTTTAATGACGTATATCGCTGGTTCGTGTCGCTGGTGGAAGAGTACCGGATATACTGCCTTCAGATCGGTTATGATAAGTACATGGCGCAATATCTGGTGCAGGATTTGGACAAATACGGCTTTCACATGGAAAGCGTGGTTCAAG
>JAZKXO010000091.1:0-1183 GCA_045611685.1 Eubacteriales bacterium
AAAAACGGATTTTATTATATTGACGTAATTTTTAATTTGAAATAGAGGAGAATAATGATGGAGATCAGAAAGAAGATTCCGAGCACAACTGAAGAAGGCAGAGAATATGATTGCATATTTTTCAAGGTAACATTCAATAATTTCCGCGACGTCAGCTATTCGACCGCGAATGAGGTCCTTGACAGAGAAGAGTGGGACGAGTGCGAATGCGTGCTCTGTCTGCCCGAATCCTACACAGATGACGGCGAGGAAACTCCCTTAATTCTCTCGGTTCACGGCGCGGGAAGCCGCGTTTGCGAGGCGGATAACAAAACGGGCGGCATTGCTTACTGCCGCGAGTGCATCAAGCAGGGCTATGCAGTTCTCGATGTTTGCGGCTCACAGCCTCACGGACTTACCATGGGATGTCCCGAGCACATTTTCGCGCTACATAAGGCTTATCTTTACGCGACCAAGCATTATAATCTTTCGAAGCGCGTTCTCGTAGCCGGAGCTTCGATGGGCGGACATACCGCAATGAACTTCGCGCACACCTTCCCCGGAATCGTAGTGGCACTTGGACTTATCTATCCGCGCCTCAATATGGACGGCGTTGAGATCGACGGTCATTACTGCATCGGTACGTGGGATAAGACGAAAAAGAGCGAGACTACGGGTTACAGCACTCACGATCGCATCGTTCAGATCTACCGTTTCCCCGAGGATGAATGGTTCGCGCCGAACACGATCGGCTTCAACCCCTACCTCACCCGCTCCTACATAGGCGCGGACGGCAAGCGCGTGGTCATCCCGCCCTGCCCGATCAAGGTTTGGCAGGGAACTGCTGACGTAACCGTCGATCCCCTTATGGTCACCGAATTCGTAGAATCCGTGCGTCGCGCGGGCAGCTATATCGAGTTCCACCTGACGGACGGCGTCGGACATAAGATCAACGACGTTATGCGAACCGAGATCGCGATGTGGTTTAATAGATTCATATAATATGTAAGAAACACGGCAGAACCGTTCGGTTTTGCCGTGTTTCCATTATATATTCGCCTCGATCATATCTGCGAGCTTTTTCAGTCTTTCGTGCAGTCTTACCATATAGTCTGCGTATGAAAGCGAAGCGTAGGAGCGCATAACGCCGCCTTCGATTACGAAGAGCTCGGGGTTCTTTGCGATGGGGAGTGCATCGACCATT
>JAZKXO010000092.1:0-1123 GCA_045611685.1 Eubacteriales bacterium
TATTATGGAGAACGTGATTATATCCGCCGATGCCGAGCTTCTCTCGCTCGTGTGGAACAACCTGTTTTCCAATGCCTTCAAGTTCACCGAGGACGGCGGCAAGGTAACTCTTACTCTCACCGCAGACGAAACGTACGCTACCGTAAAAGTATCCGACACGGGATGCGGAATGAGCGCGGAGGTTGGCGCGCATATCTTTGAAAAGTTCTATCAAGGCGACACCTCGCATGCGACGCAGGGCAACGGACTCGGATTGCCTCTTGTAAAAAGAGTGGTGGACATTCTGCAGGGCGAGATCGGCGTGGAAAGTGCCGTCGGTGTCGGCACGACCTTTACAGTCAAGATCCGGAGGACGTATGGTGGATTGGAAGAAGATCGGTAAAGCTCTGCTGTTTCCGCATATCGCGATGATGATATTGCTCCTCCCGGTTGCCACCGTTCTGCTTGTCGGCTCTATGGTATTTGTCGGAACGGAATCGATGATCGCATACGTCTCCTACGTTCTTGCCGCTTATACATTGACGGTTTGGTGCTTTAAAATTCCATATTTGATCAATTTTTTCAAAACCTTCAAAAGCGAAAACAAATTTGCAAGACGTTGGCAGGACGATGCGCGTCTGCGCGTAAACGTGTCGCTCTACGGCTCACTTGCGTGGAATGCCTTGTACGGAATCTTTCAACTGTGGCTTGGATTTTATCACCACACGTTTTGGTTCTACTCCCTCGGCGCGTACTATATCTGCCTCGGTGTGATGCGATTCTTCTTGGCGCGCCATACAACGAAATACGTTCCCGGCGAGAGAATGCAAACCGAGCTAAAAAAATACCGCGCCTGCGGTATCGTATTTCTTGTGATGAACCTCGCGCTTGCGTTGATCATCTTCTTTATGGTCTTTTGGAACAGAACCTTCGAACATCACATGATCACGGCAATTGCGATGGCGGCTTATACCTTTACGGCACTCACGACGGCAATTATCAACGTGATCAAATACAGGAAATATAACAGTCCCGTCTTTTCTGCATCCAAGGCGATCAGCTTGGCGGCGGCACTCGTGTCCATGCTGACGCTTGAATCCACAATGCTCACGACCTTCGGTGACGGAACGATGACCGTTGTAGC
>JAZKXO010000093.1:0-1094 GCA_045611685.1 Eubacteriales bacterium
TCGGACACAGTAAACCGCTCACTTAACATCGGCGACACCGTCACCGAAAGCGAAATTGCGGTGTTTGATCTGAAAGCTTTCGTTGAGTACATAAAATAAGGAGCCGCAATTCGGCTCCTTTTATTATGGACAAAATCTGAAATGTCCTATTATCTCGCCGCCGTAGGTGGTGGTGAGTTGATTGGCTTCGACGCCGTTTTCGATCGGATTTCCGAGATGGATGATGTAGGGCAGACCGCGGGCATTTCGTTTATCCGAGCATATTACGATATGACCGTCATAAAGCACAATATCGCCCGGCATCCAATCCTCGGGATTTTTAGTCGAGGTCGTAAGCTCCTCGGAGTGCTCGCGGAAAAAGACAAGAAGATTGCGGCAGCGGCGAAAGTCGATGTTGGAATCGGAATATTCACCCTCTCCGAAATACGCGCTGTGGCGGGCGTCGATATCGGCGTCGACCATATCTTTAAGCGTATATCCCGCCGCCTTGAACGCCTGCCAGATAACGTCCGTGCAAACGCCGTAGCCGTCGGTCGGGTAGCCGCCCGCGTAATATGCGCTCTTGTACTGCGGATTCGTGGCGATATATGCCCGTGCGCCCTCGACGAAGTCGGTGTAATCGTCAATTCCCTCGCCGTCGGCATCGTTCGGGCTCTTTATATCTTCAAAGCCGAAATCCTCGGCGCTGTATATATGAAAATGACGGTAGACGAGCACCGCCGACGTCAAAACTACCGCCGCGCAGATGCACAAAACTACCGCCATTCTTCGATTTTTCACCGTCATCACTTCCTTTCGATACTATTATATACCAAAAGGGAGTGCATGTCAATCTGGTTCGAATAATCTTTATTAAATCTTAATCAGCACATCTTTTTGAGCATGATCTCCATGATCGTGCGGTCGGTTGCCTTCATTCCGTCGTGACCGAGGATGCCGACATTGCGGATGGTGTTCTCAACGCCCTTGGTGATGATGCCCTCGCCGCTGTAAAACTGCTTGCCGTTTTTGAACATCTCCCAACCGAGAGTGCCCGCCTCGACCGCAAGCGCGATCTTGCCCGCGCAGGATGCCTTTGCGCCGTCGCAGACGAT
>JAZKXO010000094.1:0-1455 GCA_045611685.1 Eubacteriales bacterium
AATTTTATTAAATATATTCTTTGGGAAGATTGATTATTGGGATGTTGTGATTTTCGAAAACAAATCGCGTCTTTCTGTCCACTGTCCACTAATCACTGACCACTTTTTTCTTCCCCGGAATATCCAGCACAAAATACTCCCCTTGATTGACTCCCCACGTTCCGCCCACAACGGTCATTTCACCGTTTTCGGGAACTGTGATGATGACGTCATCGTTGCAGGAATTGACGAATTTGGCGCGGAAATCGGGGAAGGAACGCGCGTAGGTCACGCTTGCGCCTTCGTCGGGAGTGGTGGTGAGTATGTAATCGGGGTCGATCAAGTCGTGGACGGCGGTGTCCGCCTCGTCCTCTGCCTGACCGTGGTGCGGCCATTTGAAGATGTCGGGCTTTGCGATCTTGTCGCCGTAAAGCGCGACCATTCGGTCGAATCCCTCGTCGATCATAAAGCGCGTGCGCTTGGGGCTGTCGCCCGTGAAGACGAGCTTTTTGCCGCCGTGGCGGATGATGAACCAGATCGAGGATATATTGACAACGTACATCTGCACCTTGCGGAAGAAGACGTCCTCGGTGCAAAAATACTGCGTTGCGATCTTACGGAGCAGCTCGGGGGACGCCCAGTCGGTATCGGCGGGCAGAATTTCGATCTCCGTACCGCCAAAATTATAGAAAAAGGTCTTTTTGCAGTCCGAATAGAACGGGATCACCGTCACTTCGGCGTTTGGATGAAAGTCGCGGACGACCTCGAGAATTTCTTTTGTATAATCGCGCGAAACGTGGATCATACCGTCAGGCAGCGCATTGACGGGCGGCATAATGATGCGGTCGATGGCAAATCGAGGGTCGCGAACGACGTTTTCAAGCGGCGCGCCGACGTGATCGACGTGGAAATGCGAGATTATCCAATCGAAGTGCAGCACCTCAACTCCCGCCGCTTCGCGGAGCGCGAGCAGATGCCGGAGGCAATCCGTACCGTATTTTCCGCCATCGTGGAGCATAAAATTCCCGTTCAGCGCAAAGATGAAGCCATCAGACTTCTTGATTTCGGGGTGACCGATGGAGTTTATGCGTAAAACGTTGTCGCACAAGGTGAACGATGAAGGGAAGCTCATTTTTTGCTCCTTTCGAGAGTTACTAAGAATACAAAATGAAAATTTTCGAACGCAGTGAGAAAATTCACCTTAACTTTTCACTTTCCACTTTTCACTCTTCACTACCATCAGGTCTCGGCGGTTTAAACTCCACGCGATATATATTTTCCTCTGTAATATCAATTCTCGGTACGATAATTCCCTGCACGCCCGCTACCGAAGTAACCGCCGTGAGTGTTGCCGAAGTATAGGGGAACAGAATGCGGAAGGTCTCAAGATGAGCCTCCTCGCGTGGCATTTCGGGCGGGAGCGCGAAGATTCCCGACTGCTTGACCGTGATGGAAAGCTTGTCGGGCGCTTCCTTA
>JAZKXO010000095.1:0-3329 GCA_045611685.1 Eubacteriales bacterium
CCCATCGCATCCGCGCGCCGCCTGTGCTTGCCGTGTTCCTTTTCGTGACACGCATCACACAGCAATTCCAAATTGTCTTCCGCAAGCGCGACGTTCGGGTCGTTCATGTTCTCAAACGTCAGCCGTTTCTTGTGGTGTACCTGTGTTCCCACGTCGCCGCAACGCTCGCAGAAAATCTTTTTGCTCCTGTACGCCTCGCGCGCCATGCGCCAAACCCGCGTACTGTAGAACGCTTGTACGGCTTCGCGCCTTGCGTTCACCTTTCCCACCTTAATTATATCACCCCGCGTTACACTTGTAAACTGCCAAAACCATGACAAAACCCCGCCAAAACCTTGACAAATGGCGAAGATGTGCACGTTTTCCATGCACACCCCGCCCGCGCTCATTCTTCGCCCGCATCATATACCTTTGGCGATCCGTCCGCATTCTTCAGCATCGTTAATACCCCAGAACTGTACGACCCTCTTGAAACCCAGTACATTACGCCGGTTTCAGTGTCCACAATAACGTCGCCCTGCCATTCATAGTGCTCTGCTCTTTGAAATACGCCATCGCCTTTCGCAATCGCGCCTTCTTTCTGCATACTACACGCCGCCAGCATTCCCGCAATTATGACGATCAGCGCAAACACTACGGCCTTCTTTGCCTTGCTCATGCCATCCCTCCCATATCAAATATGCTCACCTGTGCGCGTTCCCTGTCGAGCCGTTCCTTCGCCATCTTGTAATACGTTCTATCGATCTCAAACCCCCAGTAATCATACCCGCCGCGGTGACACGCGATCAGGCTTGACGCGCTCCCGACGTGCGTGTCCAGTATCTTATCGCCGGGTTTCGCGTAATTCTTAAGCAACCACTCATAAAGCCGCACTGGTTTCTGTGTCGGATGAATCCGGTTTTCTTTGTGCTTCATGTCGCCTTGCAAAAGCCCGTTCCACTTAAAGAAATACCGCCGCGCCGGTGATTTGAAACTTGTCCATGCGAACTCACCGTCCGCAAATTGTAGCCCTTCGCGCCCCTTATCCCAGAATATCATGCACGGTGTCGGGCCTAAGTTATCCAGAAAGTAATTGCCGCCCCAGATGATTTGATTTTTGCTCACGCGCTTCAACTCAGAGAAATACTCTGCATCTGGTGGCTTTTGATTGTTGAAGGCGTGATAGCTTTTGGGCGGCACAACAGGCCTCCCCCGACTTTTGTCTGCCTGTCCGAATGGTTTAGCTCCGCCAATCCGGGCATTGTGCTGTCTCTTTGTACCCCCCCCACTATTTTCTCCGAAGTGCGTTCGGAGTGCTGCTTTATTGCCCCCCCGGGCGTTCCTGTGATGCCTATCCCATACGGCGGGTCAACGATCGCCAGATCAAAGAACCCGTCCGGAAACTGCCGCATCGCGTCCATGCAATCCGCGTTATAGAATCCGGGGCTTTCGTATTCGTTCATTCTTCCCGCCTTTCTCCGTCAGCGCAGAACCAATGCGTTCCGCAACGTCTGTAAATCCTGTCACAGTAGCAAAATCCGTCAATTCCGTTGCTGTCTCTGAACCACTTGCAGTCTTTGCAGAGTGCCACAGGCACAGCGTTAACGGTGGGTGCATGAAGAACCATCTGTGAAAGCCCGTCAACGGCATCACGCATAAAGTTGTATTGCGCTGATGATACTTTTTTAGGTATCAATCTCTTTGCTGTTTCAATATCTCTTTTCAGCGCGTCCGCATCAATCAGCCTCATTCCCTCTGCCCCTCCGTTATCGTCCATATCATCCTCACGGCATTGTCCACCATCCGCATCAGCGTCCGTTCGCTCATTTCGTCGCCGTACCTCTGCGCGTATTCGTCCGCCACTTTGCCCCACGTGCGCCCCTCAACCACGCGCGTCACCAGCACCAGCCGTTCCCTGTCCATCAAACTGCTGATCCATGCGTCGCAGTATCGCTTTTCATTGATCGCCGTTTGCAGTTCCGCCTCAATGCCAGCCAGCTTTTCCATCATCGCGGAAACGTCTTTGCTCACCTTCCCGTCTGCCAGTTTCGCGCCCAGCTTTCCGGTCGGGTCGCTTTTCCGGTTCCCCCGCGGCATCCCGTCGATGTTCGCAGGATGCGGCCCGGCGGCGGCGTCAACCTCGTCCGCTTTCGTCTTTTCGATCTTCGCGCGCAGTTCCTTCGCCTCGACCTCAAGATGCTTGATACGCCCCGCGTTCGACTTGTACCGCCCCAGCATATCGCGAATGTCTTTCTCTGTCATGTGCGCCTCCTCAGAACGGAAGTTCCGGATCGTTGGTCACTTCCAGCTTATTTCCGAACGCCTGTTCCGGTGTCATCTGTGAATCGCTCTGTGGCGCGTTCTGCGCCTGTTTTTCGCCGCTCGGCATGAACTCGACGTCCTCTGCTACCACTTCAAAAACCGTGCGTTTTGTGCCGTCCTGCGCGTCGTAGGAACGCATTTGCAAACTGCCGGCCACGCACACCTTCCGTCCCTTCGTCAGATACTTCGCGCAACTGTCCGCCAGCTGCCGCCACGCCACCACCGGAATAAAATCTGCCTCTTTCACGCCTTGCGGGTTCGCGTGTTTCCGCTGAACCGCCAATGTGAACGAGCACTTGTTCGTCCCGCCGCTGGTCGTGTGCGTCTCCGGGTCTCTGCACAGATTCCCTGTAATAATCACCTTATTGATAAGTCAACACCCCTTCCGCTCTTGCTTCTTTTTTCGCCCAGTAATACCGGCTTTTCCGATTTGCTTCATACACCGCGCATCTCAGACACATCGTGCGGCCGTCCCTTGCTTTCGCCGACATACACCGAATGCACAGCCCATGCTCCACCGCGTTTTTGAATCGCGCGCGCTTTTTCGCCCGGTTCTTCTCCCTGCACTCGGTACAGTACATCATCCCGTCAATATGCGGCCGCTTTCCACAGCCGGTGCACAGCCCTTGCGCCAGCAGGCGCTCCTTCCTGCGCTCGCGGTATTCCGCCATCCACGCATCATGGTCAAACATCACTTGTTCCCCTCCGCCTGTCTTTCCAGTTTCTCGATCCTGCACTTTGCCGCCCGCGCGATGGCGTTGAAATCGCATTTCGGCTCCCGCGCCTCAGTGTCAAAGTACGGGCACATCTCGCCCCGGCACTCGCGCTCGTCGATGAAGCAATCCAGCGCGATCATCAGTTCGTCAAGGTTTTTGTTCACCGTTTAACCCCCTTATCCGCATCAGCGCGCGCCTTGCCGCCGCTTCTATGATCTTGATTTCCAGCACACTCGCCGCTTTCTTCTTTTCCGCCTCATACATCCGTTTCAGCGTTTCCACGTCCTTCACCTTGTCGAACACCCGGTAATC
>JAZKXO010000096.1:0-16625 GCA_045611685.1 Eubacteriales bacterium
GACGCTGTTTGACGAGCAGAGGGATTATCTGGCGACAGACTATGTCAAGGCGAGGGTTCAGGGACTTGTTCCGGATGATTTCTTCGCCTGGACGGAGACCGAAATCCGCTTGTCGGACGTTTCCACGCAGTCAGTTACGGCGTTCGACTCCAAGCAATACGACGATTTCAAGGAAATCCTGTTCCGCTCCCGTGCCATCGACTACATTCCGGTTGGGGCGTATATCGAGACAATGGGATCCATCTGGATGGTGGTCAACCCCGGCAATATGTCTTCGCCCACAACGAACGCGGTTATCGCCCGATGCCGTGCGCACTGGACGTTCTACGATGAATACGGGAATATCAAGTGGGAACCGCTTGTCATCGACCGGAGGACGATGCTTTCGAACCGGAACGAATCTCCGGAGAATCTGGTGCTGATGGAAGGTTACTTCAACGTCAAGTGCCAGAAGAACGCGAACACCGTCAAACTCCGGGACAATCAGCGGATGATTCTCGGCTCGTACGCGTATCATATTACGGGGTACACGGACTTCTTCGAGGAATTCACGGGGGACGACGAATCCGCGCACGTTATCAACCTGACGGTACGGAGAGAGGAACCGGAGGAACACGACGATCTCGTGAATCACATCGCGGACGGAAATCTCTACGAATGGGAAGCAGAACTCATCGGTCTTTCCGAGATTGCTTTGAACCGGACCGCGATCCTTCAGCCCCATATGCTCTTAAACGGCTCGGTGGTTTATCCAAATTCGGAATTCCCGCAGACGTGGACGTTTGCTTCCGACAATCCCGAAGCGGTTACTGTAACCGAGGACGGGATCATTACGGCGACGGGGGAAGGGTCCGCAACCATTACGGCGGTGCTTGACCAGAATCCCGGTCTTACAGCGGACCTTGAGGTCTCCGTTGTCGAGACGGGAGAATTGCTCCGCTTTCTCAACGTGCCGCCCGCCTCGATACGACAGTATGAGACGGAACAGATTCACGTTTCATATATCGTGAACGGCGTACCGCAACCCAATCCGCCTCCGTTCACATGGACTTTCTCCGGTGCAGACGAAAAAGATTATTCCGTACTCTCGTTTGAAAACGGAAGGGTCGTTTCCATCACATGCAACTCTCCTTCCGCCGAGCCGCTTGTCATGACGGTCAAGTGCGGAAACGCGGAGATAACAATTTCGACAACACTAATTGGGTATTAAGGAGCAAACGATGGCTAAACCGGCAATCATCAAAATGATTTCGGAGGCGACCGTTCCGACGGTTTCCAATACTTTTGTAAACAACAAGTCCGATCTTTGTTCGCTCCAGATTTCCGGGACGTTCACTTCCGCGACGATCAAGGTTGAAGGAATTGTGGACGTAAACTCCGGATTATGGGTTTCTCTTGCGACCTTCGATCTGTCCGATCTGGATCTGAAGACGTCCGGAATGTCGGGCAAGAGCATCTATCGGGTTGGCGTTTCGGGCATTCTGCGGATCCGTATCAACGTGACGGCGGTATCCGGCGGTTCAATTACTGTGGTGACACACTTCATTGGTACGTCCTGGTCGGGAGAGGAACTTCCTCCCTCCGCAGAAGTGCCGTTTACCGCATATGACGAAGCGGTTCTCGGCGGATATACCGGGACGAAAGCGGACTTCGAGGCGGGGCTTGCAAACGTCATGAACATGGGTCCGCTGGTCCAGCAGGCGCAGAATTCCGCAACCGCGGCGGCAACCTCCGCGAATCAGGCAGCTACTGCGGCGAACAATGCGGCGAGTTCTGCTGGAAACGCGGTAATAAGCGCAAACGAAGCGGCATCATCGGCAACGCAGGCGGCTAACGCTGCAGAACATGTGATAGATACGATTACACCGGAAGCAATTGCACAAGTGACAACCGAATGGTTGAACAATAATGTGGATCCCGTCGGTTCTGCGGTTGTTGTGGATTCCTCTCTTACAATTTCCGGTGCGGCTGCAGACGCAAAGGTAACCGGGGAAAATATCACCAATTTAAAGACTGCGGCGAACGATGCCAATTATATTCTGGATTCTTGTATCAAATATTGGGCTGATTTTGAAAAGTTGGAAATCAATTCGGCATACGCGGCAAGAAGAGTGTCTGTAGACAGGCTGGGGCAAATAACGATTTTTGGCGGAACAACCAGCACTACGACGCATATAAAATTATCTGGTGCATGCGATAGAGCGGCGACCATTACTAATCGAAATAATTTTGCAAAAGAAATATCTCTGATACAAGGACACAGCTATACATTATCTGCAAAGATTGTTTCAGGAAGTTATTCTCCAAATACAAGCGATTTAACGCTCATAATGTATGATAGCAATAATAATCAAATTGTCACTTTTAATTTGAACGAAAACGCAAACGAATCGGTTACTCCCGCGACGAATCTGATAGCGAATATCGTTTTGACAATCCCAGGCGGCTTGACGATTACAAATCTTAAAATATTTGTTACGTTACAAGATATTACGACTGCGTCTGAGACTAATGGCGTTTTTAAAAATATTGACACAAAAATTGATAATATAAAAGACCAGATGTTTGTATCATCTTCATTGGTTGAGTCGTTTGATGCAGATGATGTATTGCTTAAAGACGGTATAAATGGGGTTAAAACTATTGCGATTGAAGATGTTAAAACATATATGCAAGATGGGATGGCGGCAGAAGAGGATATTACTGAACTGAGAAATTCAACAGAAAGCGATGTCGCAGAATTAAAAAAATATATTGGCTCTGTTTCAGGAAATATAGTCTACGATAATTGGGTATATGATTACCGCATTAACACGTCAGGAGATAGTGTTGATTTAAGCGGAAGCACAGCCGTAAGCAGCAATGGACATGCCTATCAAATAATTGATTGCGTAGAAGGAGATAAGTTTACATTAACAGGGAAAGAAACTAATGCTGCATATAGACTGTGGTGTTGGTGCGCCAGTGATGGGACAGTCATTTCGAAACCAAACACCAACCTTGATTATACGGATGAAGTGATTATATGTCCTGAAAATGCAACAAAACTTGTTGTAAACACTTCCACGAGTGGCTCTTATTCATTATATAGTGGTAAATATTTAAATGAACAAGTAAAAGATTTATATAACAATATTGTTGATCCAGATAATTTCAGTGGAACAGATACCGAAAAAATAACCGCTGCGATGTCTGCAATCGGTGATTCCAATCATGGTGTAATTTTGATAAAGCGGCAATATCAGTTAACTGATAACATCTATGTTACACATCTTGGAAATGCCGATGCAAGATTGATCTTTTTGGGGGTTGGAAGCGATAATCCTGGATTTAGTATGGGTATTTATGGCTTTCAAAGGCCAAATGGGGCAACCTCGTATGGCGCATTGTCTTTTATAAATATCTTATTTAAGGCGACAAGTACTTGTAATATGTTTACAGCCAACAATATTCTTAGGGTTAACTTTGAAAATTGTGTTTTTGATGGATTTAATCACATTATTTATGCGACAAGATTTGTGCAAACATATTATTTTACCGACTGTCTCATTAGGAACGGCAGTGGTATTGCTATAGAAGGAAGTGTAAGCGATCAGGTCTCTCTTATAGATGTGAGATTGACAAATTGCATAGTAGAGAAAAGTACTCATCTTATGACCGGATATGGGTTTCATGGTGTATATATAACCGGGTGTTGCATTGAGGGAAATGACGGGTATGTTGTAAAGCCAGAGGGAGATTGCCGTGATTTGGTAATTGATAACTGTTACTTTGAATCACAGAATATTGGATATGGGGGCGGCACAGACGGAAACGGTATGTGTTTCGATTTTAGAAGTATAAGCGGAATTGTACATAACATTGCTATCACCAACAATATGTTCGGCGGATTAAAAGCTGGTAATACCATAATAATGCTTCCGTATAGAATGATGGTAAATACAAAGTTTACTGTTATAAACAACTGGTTAAGTGCGGCCGCTTCGACAGATCCTAATGTTGAAAGCGGAGCCTATCTTGTTGCAGTTCCAAATAATGCCGTAAATGTGTATAAAAATCTTCGTTTTGATCAAAATGTAAGAGCAAAAAAATATGACCCAAATCATCTTATAATAGATCTTAGTGAGGGAAACACATCCGTTGCCTCGCTTCTGGTAACTGAATATTACATGACCCACGACGATCAAGGAAATGAGACTACGCGATATAATCCTGGATTCTGGTATGTTTGTGAAGACCTAAATGATTTATACGCGCCTGGATACTATCATATTTCCGCTGATATTCCGATAGCACATTCTCCCGTCAATACAGATTTCTATTTAATCAACATGCGAACCAATGAGACGGTTATTCAAATTGCGATAACAAGCAATGGGCTTATGTCAAGAATAGGAACGGGAAACTGGGTGTCATAAACAATCTAATCAGCATCAATTACTTCGCGAACGGGCGGAGAATAAAGCCAAGCGGGGCTATCGTCAAACGGTAGCCCTTCTATCATAAAAAACACAAGGAGAAAAACAGTACCATGTGTAATTACCATTGTCCCCATTCCGAGAGGAAATCCTGCGCCGGATTCCTGCTCTGCCGGAAACTCTACAAGGACGGCGTAAACTACAATATCCGGGAAAACGCGATGAACGTGATCTGCGCCCATCAGAAGCAGTGCATGATGACGGGCCGGATGGAGAACACGGACGAGGCGAAAAAATGTGCGATTGCCGCGCCGTCCGTTTCCGTTGTTTCCGAACCGGAACCTGCGCTCGCCCCGAAGAAGACGAGAAAGAAATCAAACTAATCGATCCGCCGCAAGGCGTATTGATAAACGCGAGGAGTATGGAAAACTAAAATGGCCTACGGACTTGCGACGATGCAGCGGGAAAGGCGGCTTCGCATCCGGCGGGGAGAACCGATCCGGGAATGCGGGGTTGACCTCTATCCCATCACAATGGACCACTACGAAGACTTCATCCAGTGCAAAGACGCGCTGACGCTCCGGCTCTCGTCGCTCCCTGTGCGATACGTCAGTCTGGACTACCTCTCCGCGATTTTTGCAATGGAACTGGACGCGATCCGGGCGGGTACTTCCGGTCCGGGATCCGGCGGATTCTTCTATCGGCTCATGCATCTTTTCGGGCTATCATTGCGGATTGAGATGTCCGCCGAGGTGCTGAACGACTGCATTTTCTACCGGAGTTCCTTGGACGGGAAGATCTCCATCGAATACATGGAACTTACCCAGACGGACGCGGACGGGAATTCACACACGGCGAAGATCACGCCGTTTCAGTTCTCGACTACATTGCGACCGCTTATCGCCGCGCAGAATCAGATTGAGCTGCCGGACGAAAGCGAGAACGCTGATCTGGTGGAAGCCTACGAGAAGAAGAAGGAGATTCAGGCAAGGGGTGTCGCCCTGAAGACAGACCTTGACGATCTCGTCTCTTCCGTAGCTTTTCACTCCGGCGTATCGGACGCGGAGATCATGGACTGGAACGTGCGGGACTTCGAAAACCGACGTCGGGCGATTGAACGGGACAAAAACTACATGCTGTTCAAACAGGCGGAAATGAGCGGAATGGTGTCCTTCAAAAACGGGAACCCCTATCCCTCATGGTGCTTTGACTCGGCGAACGACACGCTCGGAACGATGGAGTACTCGGAACTTGCCAAAACGCTTTCGGGCGCGGCATCTCCGGGAGCCGGGCTTCCGGGATAACCAAAGGGGACGGAATACCGTTCCCAACCGAATGATTCGATTCTGAAAGGAATTTTCATCTATGAATGCCATTACTCTCGGTACTCCCAACCTTTTTTTGAAGGGTATTGCGGAGCAGACCTTCTATGACGCCTCCACCGGCAACATCATTGGTTTCGACAATGTCGCCTCCGAAGCGGCGATTTCCACTTCCGTCAACCTGCAGGAAGTGGTCGGCGGCATGGGCAACGCGCTCGTTGGCGTGTTCCCGGACACCGTCCGTCTGACCGGTACTTACACCTCTCAGGCGTTCTCGCTTGAAACCAGACGGCTTATCACCGGCGGTACGCTTGCGTACAACGCTGTGGCTCCCGTCTGCGAAACCATCACGGCTTCCGGCACGACCCTGACGGTCACCAAGACTCCCGCGAAGCACTACGGTCAGCCTGCCGCTGACACCAACTGCTGGTGCTACGTCAAGGAACAGGGCGCGGCGACCTACGCCGGGACGAACTACCAGATCAATCCGAGCACGAAGCAGGTCGTGAACTTCGCTTCCGTGAACGGTCATACCTACGAAGTATACTACTTCGCTGTGAACGCATCCGCTCAGTCCCTCGCGATTCCGGACGTGTTCAACCCCACCAACGTGACGGTGTCCACCAAGTACGGCGTCTATGCGAAGCAGAACAACGCGGTTACCGGCGGTACGCTTCAGGGCTGGCTCTATGTGGTCGTTCCCGTTGCGATCCTCTCCGGCGACGCTGGCGTTTCCGCGAACCAGACGGCGAATGCGACGACCGACGGCTCCTGGATGGCTCTGTCTCCGGACGCTACCGGTCTGACCTGCAACGACTGCGCGATGAGCGGCAATCCTCTCGCCTACTACGTCTACGTTCCCTGCGGAGACGCTGCGGCTGAAGTTGTTGCCCTTGCGGTTCCCGGCGGCGGCATTTCCGTTGTGACCGGAAACACCAAGCAGATCCCTGTCAAGTACGTCATGCCCAACGATACGCTCGTTCAGCCGACCTACACCGACCTGGCTTACGTTTCTGCGGCGACCGGCACGGCGACCGTCTCCGACGCTGGCGTTGTCACCGGCGGCTCTGCGGGTTCCACGACCGTTACGATTACGCTGACCAAGGCAGACAGCTCTACTCTGACTACTACCTGCGCAGTGACTGTTACGGCTTCCTGATTGGATTACTGAGGACGGCGGGGGAAGTTTCCACCGCGCCCCTCGATGAGGAATGGGGGGATTTCCCACTATGGGATTTCCCCCTTTTTCAAATGAAAGGATTATATCATGGCTGACGAATATAAGATCAACGTCCGCGACGTGGACGATACCTCCGCAGTTCCCGCCGGGGCATATTATGTCCCGCAGGACGATATTGGAGGACAGGCTCCGGCTTCCGTCGTTTATGCCAATATTACGACAGACGTCTCCGGAGATGACCCTGTTTATCACTGTGATATGACACTTGATGAAATCATCGCCGCCATTGAAGCGGGATCCTACGTTATCGCCCGTCACGGAGATATTTTCTCTCCCATTGTCGGATATTCAAATGCGTCGGCACAGTTTGTGGACATATCGCTCTACAACGGAAAACTCAATGTCACTTCGATTCTGGTTGCGGCGGATGATACCGTCACGACTTCCGATGCGACGATTACCGCCGACGTATAAGGTTTCAAACATTTTCGATTATTGACGAGTCCGTCCTGCGGGGCGGATTCGTGAGCAATCGAAAAGGAGGCTGACATGAGCGAATCCTTTTTCAACGTAACGATTCGGGGCGACGAAACGCTGACGAACGAACTGAACGATCTGGTTCGGGACATCAAAGGCGTTTGCGGGGACGGGCTGAGATTCGCGGGATCCCAGATGATTTCCGACCTGCAGAGGCATATCCAGAAAGACTGGTACGAGCCGTGGGGACCGCCGAAGGATTATGAGCGGCGCACGGACCATCCGGGCGAGGGAATACCGCTCGGAGACGAACGGAACATGAATCTGGAGATTTCGGACTTGTCGCTTGCGTTTGTCTACGCGCCGACCGGGAAGCACGAAGTCCGGGCATGGAACAAAAGAAGCGGGGACGCGCTCATCAACACGATCCAGACGAACGGCGGATGGAGTTGGAAACCGACGAAGGACAAGAAAAACCGGGAGATCATGCCGCGCCCGTTCTGGAACAATTTTGTAGAAGAAGAACGCAACGGCGCGTTATTCGACGCATTTGAATACGGGTTTTCCGGGCGGGGATTCGACCTGATCCGGGAAGGGGACAGCCGCGACATGAAATTCTCCGCGAACGAAGGAATGCTTGAGGCATCGTTCGGGGACACGACAGAACTTCCTTATTAAGAAGGAGACGTTAGATGGCAAAGATACTTCTGAACATTGAACTGAATTCGAGACAGGCGCAGAGTGGACTCGACGAGTTAAAAAAATCTCTGAGCCTGATTGTGGATTCGCTCAAGGACGTCAAACCGAACAAAGACCTTACTGCACAGATCAACGCCCTTGCAACTTACTATAAAAATCTTTCCGAAGCGGCGAAGAACGCGGCGGCGCAGACGCAAAAGAATTCCGACGCAGACGCGAAAGCGGCGATTCAGGCGGCAAAGGTAGCAAAGGAAGAGGCGAACGCGGCTGCCGCCATTGCCCGCAAGCAAAAGGCTGAGATCCAAGCGGCGGAAGCGGCGGAGAGACACGCGGCGGCGCAGGAAAAACGGGCGCAAGCGACGGAAAAAACGGCGGACGCCGAAGAAAAAGCGGAAAAGCAGGTCCGTCAGGCTACCATCGCGTTCAACAATATGCTTGCAAGTATTGCAAGCCTTGAAAAGAAATCGCCCAAAGGAACGTTCGACGATTTAAAAACCGCCATCAAGTATGCTCTGGATCAAGTCAAAGGCTTGGACACAGCAAGCGAAGAGTATATTGAGACCGCCGAAAAGCTCAATCTCGCGCTCGGCATTGCCAAACAGGAATTCAGCAGACTTAAAGCGGAAGTCGCGCAATCGCAGAATGCCATCAAATCTCTCGGAGAATCCTTCGGGGATCTCATCGGAAAACTGGCAGGAAGCGTACTTCACTCTGCGCTGAACACTTTCCGGAAGGGCATAACGGACGCGCTTAGTGAAGTCGGGGAAACCCTTGTCAAGACGGAAAACGCGGTCATCGAACTGAACCGAGTGCTTGACGACCCGCAACCCGCGCAGGAAATCTCGAACCGCCTCTATAATCTGGCATATCAATACGGTTCGACTTTTGAAAACGCGTCTACTATCGCGGCGAACTTCGCCCGTGCCGGTCGGTCATGGAACGAATCCTTACAGGCAACGGAAGCCGCGCTTCTTGCCATGAACGTCGCCGAACTGAACGCGACGGAAGCATCCGACGGTTTGCTTTCCGTTATCGCGCAGTTCGACATGGAAGCGTCCGACCTCGTGGACGTCGTGGACAAGCTGAACAAGACGGCTGACAAGAACCCCGTCTCGACGCAGAAACTGTTACAGGCGATCCAGAGAGCCGGTTCCGCCGCGAAAAACGCAAATGTCTCCTTCGACCAGACGCTCGGTCTGATTACGGCGATTTCCGAAGCGACGAACCGAAGCGGTCAGAACATCGGTACTGCGATCAACTCCCTGATTCAGTACTCGACAAAGAAGATTGACGCGTTTTCCGAGTTGTCCGCGAAATCTGCGGAAATGGTCGAGAAGTTCAAACTCGGCCTCGTCTCCATCGTGGACGTCTGGCAGCAGGTCGCCGAAGACATCCACAACGACAAGGAAAGCCGGGACAAGATCATTGAGTCCCTCGGCACGGATGATCTCGAAGAACTGTCCTCGACCCTGCACGATGAACTCGGCGATCTGGTTTCCGAAATCGACGGCGTATACAACGTAGCGAATACCTACAGAAAGAACTACTTCATTGCACTCCTTGACAACATGGACCGTTTCATGGATGTGCAGACGCAGCTGACCGATTATCAGGGCTATTCACAGGAAGAAAACGCCAAGTACATGGAAACGTATACGGCGAAGGTGAATCAGCTTAAGGACGCATGGCACAAACTGGCGAACGACGAGCAGGGTATTCTCGCGTTCAAGAAGGATCTGGTTGATCTCGGACTCGGCGCGGTTACTCTTGTAGAAAAACTCGGCGGCATTAAGACCACTGTCGCGGAAATTTCCGCGCTTCTTGGCGCGATTGCCGTTTTCTTCAAAGCCAAAGACATTTCCGAATGGATTGTCAATCTGGGACAGTCGATCACCGAAACCGGAAGAAACATCATGCAACTGCCGTACCTGTTTGATCAGGCGGCGGCGGCAAGGCGCAGGTACGCGGAAGCGGCGGCTATGGCGGCTTCGGCGGAAGAACTCGCCGACCTTGCGCAGACCAAAGCGGCGGCGTCTGCGGCGGCATGGCAAGCGGCTCTCGGTTGGATTTCACTTGCGGTGGCGGCAGTTTCGGCTCTTGTAATGGCTTTCAATTCTATCCGTGCGGCACAGGAAAAAGCGCGGGAAGAAGCGATTGAATACGGTAAGGAAACTACTGAAAACGCAAAACAAATTGCCGAGCTTCGCAAGGAGCTTCAGAAGCTGAATCCGGACAGCGAAGAATATCGGGAAATTGAATCTCAAATCGTTCAGCTTCTCGGAGATAAAAAAGCCGCATTAGAGGACCTGATTCCGGTTACAGAAAAATACCGAGATAAAGTTAAGGAATTAACTGACGCGGAACTTGCAGAGGCTCTTATTAGTTCTGAAAATGCGCTTGATGCAGCTACCAAAAACGCAAGCAAAGCGTACAGCGGAGCCATTACAAAAACTCGTGCGATTTCTCACTCCGGTGGATATGATATCTACGGCGATATCGTCAGCGCAAGAGGAATTGAAGAAGAATATCAGGCTTATGAAAGAACGGTACAAAAGCTTACCGATCTGAAAAAAACTTATGCGCGGCTTGTGGCGGAGGGAAATGAAGAAGAAGCCGCGTCTTATAAAAAGCGTATTGACGCGATTCAAAAATGGGTTGATGCCGTTTCAAACGGAATGCAGGAATATCAGACTGCAGTTGACAACCATGCTACAGTTTCGCGGATAAATTTGGATAATAGTATCGAAGCTATAACTGCTTCCATGCAGAACATTCCTGCGACGGCGCGGAGAACACAGGCGGAATTACAGGCGATTGCCGAAGAAAACGGCATGACGCTTGAAGAAGTCCGGGAAGCTTTCGAAGTGGTCGGCACAGGAAGCGCACAGGCGGCGGAAGCGGTTGAAGAATCTCTTGAAGAAGTAACCGATTCGTTTGACAAAGCGGGGGCATCCGCCGAAGAGTTTACTACCTATATTACCAATACAGTCGGCGGTTATGCGGCGGCGGCGGATGCGATTCAGGCGGTTACCGCCGCACAGAAGGAGTACGCGGAAACCGGGAAGTTATCCGTCGATACGCTCGAAAAACTGGCGAAGCTCGACGACGACTGGATTCAAGTGCTGTTTGACGAAAACGGTGCGGTAGAACTCAATACTACTGCCGTTTGGGAGCGGCTGACCGCGCAGAGGCTGATGCTCGAAGAGCAGGGCTATGCGATTGAATCCACCAAAGAAGAAACGGACGTTGTCGAAAAGGCGACGGAGCGCCTCAAAGACTATAACGCCCAGATAGACGAAGTCCAGTCCGCGCTTTCAACGCTCAACGACATTCAGAAGGAATACGACGAGACAGGCGCGTTGTCTATCGATACGTTCCAGAAACTGCTCGACCTCGGCGGAGAATATCTGGAACTGCTGATTGACGAAAACGGTCAGCTTTCTCTGAATACGGACGCGGTCGAAACGCTCAAGCAGAAGAAACTCGATCTGATTGAGCAGTTGATCCGGGAAAATACCGCACAGTACGCGCTCTCCCTGATACAGGAAAAAGCCGCCGAAAAAGAACATGAGGTCGGCACACAGGCAGCGAACGCCGCCTTAAAAATCGGTGAATTCGTAGCTCAGCTCTACAATTTGAAGGGGCAGTCGTCGGACGCCGTCATCTATCTCGACGCGCTTCATCAATCTCTTGCGCAGATAGGCGGAGACCTCGGCATCGCGCTTTCCGACGCAGACCTTGCGGAAATCAGTTCCAAAACGCAGAACTATTACGCCGGGCTGGAATCCGCATTCGGATACGTAAACACTTCATCCGGATGGACCAGTTCGTCTTCCTCCTCTTCCTCTTCGAAGTCCACGAAGGACAAATACCTTGAAACGCTGAAATCCGCCGTATCGCTGAGAGAATCCGAACTGACGCTGATGCAGCATCAGGGCGCGACGCAGGACGAGCAGATAGCGAAGATCAAGCAGATTCAGGCGGGGATTGCGGAAGAAGCGGATTATCTCCGCTCCATCGGTGCGTCTCAGGAAGACATCAACAAGCTCTCCTCCGAATGGTGGACATGGCAGGAGAAGATCAACAAGTTCGCCGAAGACAACGCAAAAGCGGCGGAAAAGGCGGCTGAAGAAGAGAAAAAAGCGGCGGAAGAAGCACAGAAAGCGGCGGAAAAAGCGGCAGAGGAAGCTGAGAAAGCCGCAGAAGCGCAAAGAAAAGCGGCGGAGGAAGCCATCAAGGCTGAAACTTCGCGGCTGAAGCAGATTGTATCGGACGATAAAGCGCGTCTCAACCTGATGGAGAAACAGGGCAAGTCCGTCTCCGAGCGGGTTGAGAAAATGAAGGAGATTCAGTCTCATCTCCACGACGAGGCGGAATGGCTCCGGCAGATCAAGGCGGAACAGGCGGAAATCGACGCGCTCTCCGCCGAATGGTGGGACTGGCAGGAAAAGATCCTCAAACTCTATCAGGAAACCCTCGACGCGCAGAAGCAGATTGAACTCGACGCGATCCAGAAGACCATCGACGGGATTCTGAAAGAAATCGACCTCGAAGAGCAAGCCCTCGAACTCGAAGAGAAGCGGCTTGCGGTGGACGAACAGCGGCTGAATCTGGAAGAAGCGATTGCGAAAGCGAAGCTCGACTACATCCAGACCGTTCTTTCCGATTACATCACGGCTCTTTCCGACGCGGAGACGCTTGAAGAGAAGCAAAGGGCGGTCGCGGAAGCGCGGGAAAAGCTCGTACAGGCGCAGCGCGAAGCACAGGCGAAATCCATCATCGACGCGTTCAAAGCGGAAAAAGAAGTCAAGAGCGACACGCTTTCCCTTGAGGAGAAACGGCTTGCAGTAGAAAAAGCGCGGCAAGCTCTCATTGATGCGGAGAATAACCGCACGACGCGGGTTCTCAACGAAGCGACGGGCCAATGGGAATATCAGGCAAACGCCCGCGACGTCCAGAACGCGAAGGACAGTCTCAAATCCGCCGTAGACGCGCTGAACGCCTATGTGGAAGAAGCGGCATGGAACGAAGTCGCGGAGGCGGTCGAAAACGGCTCCGTATCCGAAGCGGAAGTTTTAGAAATCCTTTCGAAATGGGCGAAGGAAGCCTACGGAAACGACTCTCCCGAATTTGTCTCGAAGATCCAGACGGCGTTCCGCAAGGCGATGGGAACCGCCGCGTCTCCCGATTCGGTATCCGGGCAGATCTCAGCAGTTGACAGCGCGGTCAAGTCCCTGAACGACTACCTGAAGCAGGAAGCGGTCAAGGAACTGAAAGCCTACATCGCGGCGGGGAACACGGACTTCTCCGGGATGCGCTCCATCCTCGACAAGTGGCTCTCGATGGGAGAGGGAAGCGAACTCTACTCCTGGCGGGACGGCTTGCTCTCGACGGTCACCGACGCGATCCGCTCCGGATACTACGACGATACGAAAGTCCAGTCGCAGGTACAGGCGGTCGAAAACGCGGTAGAATCGCTCCACGATTATCTGCGGAGCAGTTTCATCCGGGAAATCGAAGACATTGTCCGCAACGGCACTGCCGACCAGATCACGGCGGCGATTGAACGGTGGTCAAACGAATTCGACCTTTCCGACACCGACCGGGACTGGGCAGAACGGCTTGCAAGCGCGAAGTCGGATTACGAGCGCACGGAAGCGGAGTGGAATTCCGTATCCAACGGAAGCAGTCTTTCGGACGAAGAAAAGCGGGCTATCGTTCAGCGGATGAAAGCCAATTCCGAAGAATGGTGGATTGCGGACGAGGCTCGGCGCAAAGAACTTGCCGATCTGAACTACGTCCTCGGCACGTCAATGGGATGGCATCGCAAGGATGACGGCGCGTGGTACGACGAATACGACAGGCGGCTCTACGACAAGGGCGGCGTTCTGCGCGGAACGGGCGGCATCAAAGGGACGGACAGACCGGAAATCGTACTCGATCCGGAACTGACCTCGCAGATTCTGAAGCCCGGTTCGGAAGCGCAGTTCCGGGCGTTTGCGGACGCGCTGCACCTGATGTTCGAACGCGGAGGGCGTAGGGCGGACGATATGCCCGTGATCCGGAATCCTGCGGTCACCGATTCGCACAACACAAGCTACACGGTCAACGGCATTCCGATCGGGCAGAGCATGGCGGAGCGGTACACGATTGCGGAACTGTTCCGTACGATGCCCCTCGTCGGCGCGAACTAATCAAACATCCCTCCGGGTTTAACCGCCCGGAGGGGAAGATATAAAGGAGACACTATGGCCTTATATCAACCTTCCAACATTACTCCCTCCACGTTTGCGGGCATCGGCGGCGGCGTGGTGGACGCAAGCGACAATGTTTCGATTTCGTGGCAGGTGAACGGGAACTCCGCGATGACGGGATTTTCGATTGCCATCTATCAAAACACCGCTTCGTCCACTCTGGTTCACACGTTCACCGAAGCGTCCCTGAGTCCGGCGTTCTACGGGACGGACGCGAACGGGAATCCGGTTTTCTATGTATACGAACCGGGAACGACCTGGAGCGCGGCGGGACTTTCCAACGGGAATTCCTACAAGCTGAAGATCACGCAGAACTACGGGACTTCCTCCTCCGTCGTACAGAATTCGGAATCCGTTTTCATCACGCGGGCAAAGCCGACCCTTTCCATTTCGCCCTCTTCCGGGACGCTGACCTCCGTGGCGCAGACCTTTACCGCCTCCTTCGCACAGGCGCAGGGAGACGCAGTATCGTGGGTGCGGTGGGTTCTCAAGGACGCAAACGGGAATGCGCTTGACGATACGGGGACGATCTACACGGGCGTTCTGTCATACACCTACAACGGGTTCTTCACGGGGAACACCTACACTCTGACCTGCACGGTGGAGACTTCCTCCGGCGCGACGAAAAGCGTGACGAACACCTACGCGGTTTCCTACTCCGAGCCGGAGCAGACGGGCGGGATCTCACTTTCCTGCAATCCGGACGATTCGGTGACGCTCTCATGGATGGTGGGCGCGGACATCCCCGGAACGCCGTCCGCAGAAGATTACGGGTCGATTCTGAACGGTGTGCTTCACCTTGCGGCTTCGCGCTCCATCACATGGGATGAAGTGAACGGGGAAAGCATGGCGTTTCCGTCTCCGTACTGTTTCGCATGGCGCGGGAAAGTGGCTGCCACCACGACTTCAAGCGAGACGATCAATTCCGGAACGTGGACGGTGGACCAGACCGGAACGACGACTTCCAGTGCGACGGCATCCGGAACGGTCGGCACATCGAACTGGACAAAGAACCCTGCCGTTTCGGACAAATCCAATACGACGGCGACGTTTTCGGTTGCGGCGACGACGCACAGAACGGTGACGGACTATCCCATCATCTCCGGATCTTTCAATACTCGCGTCATTCCGCAAGATTATGTGGCTTACACCGAAAGGATCACGCGGTCATATCCGATTTCTTCCATTACTTTGGAAAGCGGGAACAACGTCTTTCTTACCTTGTACAAGATCAATGACTACACTTACGATGTAGATATATGCAGCTATACAGCGGCACTCGGCGATTACGCCTCCTGCCAGCTTGCGGTGGAAACGGAATTTTATGTGGGAACGTCCACCGAAACCGTTTCGCAGACCGGGATCTCCAATCCCGTTGTGATCTCCACTTCGGCGGACAGCGCAACAGCAAGCGTTACGGGGACATCCTCCATGAGCATCACGGTGACAGGGGAGACAAGCACTTCCTATACCGTCACCGTTTCGTATGACTACACGGTTTCTTCCACGCAGAAATACTACGCGAAGTGGTCGAATACGCTGAACGTATCGGGCGCGACCCTGACTTCCGCGTCCATCGTATCGACTGGAGGAAGCGGCGGAGCGACGGTCGCGGCGAACAAAAACCTCTCCGGAGCGACGGAGCAGAACCGCTATGTGGTGACGGTCTACAACGGGAACAATACGGACAACAACGTATCCACGACGGTGCGTCTGACTTACACCATCCAGGCTCCGAGCCGGTACAAGACTGTGGTCACGGGCGTAAAGTCCGGGGCGACCTCCGCTTCGGTCACTTCCACGACGGCATCCAGCGCGACGGTATCGGTCGGTTCCGGCGGTACATACACCGTCACGATGTACGCGACCACGAACACGTCCAAGACGGCGACGATTCAGTTTGTCATTCCGACGCTTCCGGATTCTCCAAATCTGGCGGTCGTGACGGACGGAACAAGTTCGCTGACGATCAAAGTGGACGACGGGAAGATCGGGGTATACGACGAAGACGACACCCGGCTCGGAGCCTGTGCCATTCCGGGCGGCGCGTGGTACGCTCTGGCGATTGTACGCACAAACTCGTTTGAAACGGCGTTCTTTGACGAATCGAACAGTTCGCTTGTCAACGCGCAGACCATTCCGCTGACCGTCACGCTTCCGTCTCCCGTTTCATCCGTTTCGGCATACGGGGAACAGGACTGCGATTACATTTATCTCTCGAAGGATTCGTCCTATTCCTTTGCGCGGGCAAACTGGACGCCCGGATGGGACGGAA
>JAZKXO010000097.1:0-178893 GCA_045611685.1 Eubacteriales bacterium
GGTATGAACTTCTTCTTATAATCGGTTACATCTAAACCTTATGACTCGCAATTAGTTGGCGTATAAAGAATTTTATTTTATAATTAATTTCATAAATGATTTGAGGAGGATAAAAAATGTTGATTGATTTGCATGCACATACTTCCGGAATAAGCAAGTGTTGTCGTTATACAGCTTCAAAAGTTTTAGAAAGCGCATATGAGGCAGGGATTGACGGGATAGTTCTTACTAATCATTATCAAAAAAGTTATATTGATGATGATAAAATAAATAGTTTTATAGATAAATATATAGAAGAATTCTATTTTACACAAGCACTTGGCGAGCAATCAGGAGTAAAAGTTTTTTGGGGAATTGAGGTCACGATGGAACTTTATCCTAATGTGCATATGTTGATTTATGGTGTTAATACGGACTTTCTTAAGAGTCATCCGTTAATATTTGATTATACTCAAAAGGATTTGTATACCGCCGTGAAAGATAATAATGGAGTGCTTATACAGGCGCATCCTTTTAGAAATGGTACAACCGTTTTGGATACGGACTTCTTAGATGGTATTGAAATTAACTGCCATCCTCTATATAACAATTCGTATTCGCAGGAAATATTAAACATCGCAGATAAAAACAGACTGGTTGTGACTTGCGGTGGAGATTTTCACGCAGATACTTACCGACCTAAGTGTGGAATGTACTTGCCTGACAGCATAGTCAACAGTTGCGAGGTGGGTAAATATATCGAAAATGCTAAAAAAGTTAGTTTGTGTATTCATGAACCAAATACAACTTTGTGCAAAAAAATTGATTATTATAGAGAATTTTAATACGCATCTAAACCGTATATCTTGCAATATGGATATGTCGAATTTTGTTGAACTAAACAAGCCTCCCCTGTGTAAGGGAAGGTGGGGTTGCAAAGCAAACCCGGAGGGGTTGTAAATTAAAGGTAACAACAATCCCTCAGTCAGCTACGCTGACAGCTCCCTTTACACAAGGGAGCCTTTGAGAGGTTGCATCTAAACCGTATGCCTCGCAATTAACGAAAGAACATCGGCATCTAGATTATACAGTCTTTATACTAAGATTGTCAGATATTGGCGAAAATTACGAAAGGAAAAACTATTATGGATGGAGTGCAAAAACTTGTAAAAAACGAGCTAAAAGAACCATTAAAACAACTTGGTTTTAAAACCAGAAAATTTAATTTTTACAGACAAGTTAATGGTGTTGTTCAAGGCTTTAAAATATATGCATACGGACATTATACAATCAGATATAATATGTTTCCGCTTATTAGTGGTTGGGAATTTGATAATTATATTTTCGAGGGTAATGAGATAGCAGCTTTAACTGTGCCGGAAAGAGAAACCTTTTTAAATGTAATTCCATTTGGTGAAAATGTTACTGAAGAAGATATGGTTAATGCGTGGTTGAACAGATATGATAGGTATAAAGAGTTTGCTAAACAATTGGTAGATGAAGTATATAAGTATTTACTTCCTCTTTTTGATGAATATAGTTTTCCTGAAAAACATATAGAAAGCTGTGAGTGGAAAGGGTATGTTCCTTTTGTTTATGCATCTCGGACGGATTGGTGTTTGCAGGCTCGTAATTTTGATTTGGCTTATTTGAATTTAGAAAAAGCAATAGTAGAAGAAAAAGATAATGCTAATACATGTCCTATGGAAAGAATGTTATTATACAAGGGTTACTTTGATAGAAATGATATGAGTGGACTTGAAGAATGCATTAGAGAAAAAGAGATGATAACATTAAAATCATTTGGATTAAAATAATTTTTAGCTTTAACTTATCATGAACTGGTGCTAAAAAAGCTTGGCATCCAGATTATACAGTCTTTATATCACATGAGCATATAAAGAATATCGAATGATGTCGAAAGGAGAAAAAATGATATATTTAGACAATGCCTCAACAACAAAACCATCAGAAGGTGTTATAATGGCAGTTAAAGATGCAATGCAGAATTTTGGCAATCCGTCAAGTATGCACAGACAGGGACTTTTAGCAGAGAATATAATTAAAAAGGCAAAGGAAAATGCGGCAAGACTTATTGGTGTGTCTGCAGATAATATTTACTTTACATCGGGCGGAACAGAGTCTAACAATACCGCAATTTTTGGATACTGCAGAGCAAATATAAAAAAAGGCAGACATATCATAACTACCCAGATAGAACACCCGTCTGTTTTAACTCCCTTTAAAATGCTTGAAGATGAGGGCTTTCGGGTTACTTATCTTAAAACCGATGCATATGGGGTTATAGATTTGGAAGAGTTTGAAAATTCACTCTGTGATGATACTATTTTTATAAGTGTTATGCACGTTAATAATGAAACGGGAGCAATTCAGCCGATTGACAGACTGAAAGAAATTATCAGACAAAAATCACGTAAGGCAGTTCTTCATGTTGACGCAGTCCAGAGCTTTGGAAAGCTAAAGATTAATGCGAAAAAATGGGGGATTGATATGCTTTCGGCAAGCGGTCACAAAATACATGGAATAAAGGGCTGCGGCTTGTTATATATAGCAGAGGCCATACATATAAATCCTTTAATCTGCGGTGGCGGTCAGCAGAAAAATATCCGTTCGGGAACAGAAAACGTGGTCGGTATTGCTGCCTTTTCAAAAGCGTGTGAGGAAATGTCAGCATATGATGGTGAATATGTTGGAAAATTGAGAAAATACCTTTGTGACAGGATATCGGAAAATATTGATAATATAAAAATTAATCAGGCAACAGATGAAGAACAGGCAGGATATATTTTAAACATATCCTTTAAAGGAATAAAAGCCGAGATTTTACTTCACTCGCTTGAGCCTCATGGAATTTATGTTTCAACAGGCTCAGCCTGTTCGACAAATAAGCCTATGCCAAGCCATGTGTTAACATCAATAGGCTGTACAAAAGAGGAAATATATGGAGCGATAAGATTTAGTTTTTCCGAAGAGCTTACAGTTGAGGATATGGATAAAACTGTTGAGGTACTTATTAAAGAAGTAGAAATGATAAGAAAATATGTTAGATAGCTGAGAGGGAATGAAAATGAGTTATATAAGCAAAACAAATCTGACTGTCAGATACAGCGAAACCGATAAAATGGGAATTGTGCACCATTCCCGCTATTATCCCTGGTTTGAGATAGCCAGGGGTGATTTTATAAAAACATTCGGAGTAAGCTACAATCAGATGGAGAAGGACGGAATATATATGCCTCTTACTGAAACGGGTGCAAAATATATTATGGGAGTCGGCTATGATGAAGAGGTTGCTGTCACTTGCCGTATGCTAAAGCTTACAGTTGTTCGCTGTGAGTTTTATTATGAGGTTATAAGAGTATCTGACGGGAAAACCGTAACAACAGGAAGGACTGCTCATGCATTTTGTGATACCTCAATGAAACCAATTAATCTTAAGAAGAAATACCCCGAATATTATAAAATATTCGAGAATTTAGTTTGCGGAGAAGAATTATGAAAACAGCATACCTTATAAAAAGATTTGTTCCATACTATAAAAAATATATACCAATACTTATATTTGACCTTTTTTGTGCCCTTCTTACAGCTCTTTGTGAGGTTATATTTCCCTTGCTTGTACGTTTTATAACGGATAGTGCGGTTAAAGATATCAGTATATTGACTCCTGCATTGATTATAAGAATAGGTCTGTTTTACATAGTCTTAAGAATAATTGACGTTGTGGCGTACTACTACATGGCTAACAGAGGTCATGTTATGGGTGCTATGATTGAAACAGATATGAGAAGGGATTTGTTTGATAAGCTACAAACTCAAACCTTTGAATTTTATGCAAATAATAAGGTTGGTCAGCTTATGTCGAGGATAACAAACGACCTCTTTGATATTACGGAGTTTTCGCACCATTGTCCGGAGGAATTTTTTATTGCCGGAATAAAAATAATTACCTCATTTATAATATTGTGTGGTTTTAGTGTTCCTCTAACGTTAATTATATTTTTGATTTTGCCTATGATGCTTGTTTTTTGTATGAGGCTTAACAGGAGGATGAAGAATACATTCAAAAAGAACAGGGAGCAGACAGGAGTAATTAATGCTCAGGTTGAGGATTCCCTGCTTGGAATAAGAGTGGTGAAATCCTTTGCAAACGAAGAGCTTGAAAAGCAAAAATTTGAAAAGGGAAATGCGGTATTTTTAGGTCTTAAAAAGCTTTCCTATAAATATATGGGAATGTTTCAGAGTGTAACACGTTTTTTTGACGGATTAATGTATATTACATGTGTAATTGCCGGTTCCTTCTTTTTAATAAACAACAAGATAACAACAGGCGATTTTATGGCATATCTGCTGTATATTTCAACACTTATCACATCAATAAGAAAAATAGTTGAATTTACCGAACAATTTCAGAGAGGAATGACGGGAATTGAAAGATTTTTAGAGGTTATGGATTCTGAGGTTACGATTAAGGATGAGCAAAGTGCGGAGCAAATGCCGGAAATCAAAGGAAATATAGAGTTTAAAAATGTTGATTTTTCTTACACAGATGGAAATAAAAATGTACTCACTAAAATCAATCTGAAGGTGAATAAGGGAGATAATATAGCCATAGTTGGTGCGTCAGGAGGCGGAAAAACCACTCTGTGCAATCTTATTCCAAGATTTTATGATGTTACAGGCGGACAGATTTTGATTGACGGTAAAGATATCAGGAAGGTAAGCATGAAAAGCTTAAGAGAACAAATAGGAATTGTTCAACAGGACGTATATCTTTTCAGCGGTACAATTGCTGAGAATATTGCCTATGGAAAGCCAGACTCGCGTTTATATGAAATAGAAAAAGCCGCACGTCTTGCAGGAGCTGAGGAGTTCATTTTGAAATTACCTGATGGATATGATACGTATGTGGGTGAGAGAGGGATAAAACTCTCAGGCGGTCAGAAACAAAGGATTTCAATCGCAAGAGTATTTTTGAATAATCCGCCTGTTCTGATTTTAGATGAGGCAACCTCCGCACTTGATAATGAGAGTGAGAGAGTAGTGCAAAAATCTTTAGATGAGCTTGCAAAAGGAAGAACAGTGTTCACAATAGCTCACCGCTTAACAACGATTAAGAACGCAAAGACTATACTTGTTCTTACAGAAAACGGAATAGAAGAACAGGGCAGTCATGATGAATTAGTTGAAAAAGGCGGTATATATGCAAAGCTTTATGAAATGTATAAATAGTAGTAAATCGCTTGACAATAGGCATTTGATTTAGTATAATAATAATATAAATTTTTAAAAAATTACATAAAAATTTAATAGCAGGAAATAATAAAATAAAATGAAAAGAGGTAATAATTATGGAATTAAAGGGTTCAAAAACAGAGAAAAATCTTATGGCGGCTTTTGCAGGTGAAAGCCAGGCAAGAAACAAATATACTTATTTTGCATCAGTTGCAAAAAAGGAAGGCTTTCAGCAGATAGCGGCAATTTTTGAAGATACAGCATCAAACGAAAAGGAACATGCAAAGATGTGGTTTAAGGAATTAGGACTTTTGGGAGACACTGCACAGAATTTGTTACAGGCTGCCGAGGGTGAGAACTATGAGTGGACAGATATGTATGCAGGATTTGCAAAGGATGCGGAGGAAGAGGGCTTTACAGAGCTTGCCGCAAAATTCAGAATGGTAGCAGCAATTGAAAAAACTCATGAGGAAAGATACCGCAAGCTTTTAAATAACGTTGAAATGAAGCAGGTATTTGAAAAGAGCGAAGAAATTATGTGGGAATGCCGCAACTGCGGACACCTCGTCATTGGTAAGAAAGCTCCTGTAGTATGCCCCGTATGTGCTCATCCGCAGGCATACTTTGAAGTTCGCAAAGAGAATTATTGAGTGGAAACCAACCGCACTTAAAAACGAAAGGCTGTCGCCCGAGGCGACAGCCTTTCTTCAGTTTCCTTTTTTCGCTCTTGCCTCTGCCTTGAGACGCAGTTCCGTGTTGAGGATCTTTTTACGGAGCCGGATGCTCTTCGGCGTTACTTCGATCAGCTCGTCATCGGCGATGTATTCGATCGCCTGCTCGAGAGAGAGCACTTTCGGCGGCGTGAGGATGAGAGCCTCGTCCGCGCCCTTCGAACGAATGGAGGTGAGATGCTTTTTCTTGCACACGTTGAGCGCAATATCCTCCTGCTTCGGGCACTCGCCCACGATCATGCCTTCGTACACCGGCGTCTGTACGCCGATGAACAACGCGCCGCGATCCTGCGAATTGTAAAGGCCATAGGAGGTCGCTTCGCCGTCCTCGGATGCGATCAGCGAGCCGGTGTAGCGCGTCGTTACGTCGCCCTTGTACGGCTGGTAGCCGTCAAACAGCGTATTGATGACGCCCTCACCCTTCGTATCGGTCATAAACTCACTGCGGTAGCCAAAGAGACAGCGGGACGGGATCGAATACTCGATACGCGTGCGCGAACCGACCTTGCTCATCTCCAGAAGTTCACCCTTACGTGCGCCGAGTTTCTGCATAACGCTGCCTACCGCATCATCCGGCACATCGATGGATACGCGCTCCATCGGCTCCGAGAGAACGCCGTCGATCTCCTTATAAAGCACATGCGGCATGGAACAGCAGAGCTCGAAATTCTCACGGCGCATCGTTTCGATGAGAATGGAGAGATGCATCTCGCCGCGTCCTGCTACCTTAAAGGAGTCAGTCGTATCGCCGTCCGTAACACGGAGCGACACGTCCTTGAGCGTTTCTTTATAGAGACGATCGCGGATCTGGCGGGACGTTACGTATTTACCCTCCTTGCCGGCAAACGGACTGTCATTTACGGAGAAGGTCATCTCCATCGTCGGCTCGGATACCTTGACGAATTCAAGCGGCTCGGGATTAGTGGGTGCGGTCACCGTATCGCCGATCGAAATATCGGCGGCACCGGAGAAGCAGACGATATCGCCCATCTTCGCGCTTTCGACCGACGCGCGGTCAAGTCCGCTGAACTGATATACCGACACGATCTTCGCGCGGCGTTTGGCATCGGGATCGTGATAGTTGCAGATGACTACCTCCTGATTCTGACGGAGCGTGCCGCGCTCAATACGTCCGATACCGATACGGCCGACGTAATCGTTATAGTCGATCGAGGAAACAAGCACCTGCAGATCCCCATCGGGATCGCCCTCGGGTGCAGGAATGTACTCGAGGATTGTGTTAAAGAGCGGTGTCAGATCCACGCCCTCCTCCTCGGGGGAGAGAGATGCCGTACCCGTCCGGCCGCAGCAGAACAGCATCGGGGAATCGAGCTGCTCGTCCGTGGCGTTCAAATCAAGAAGAAGCTCAAGCGTCTCGTCGATAACCTCGGGGATACGCGCATCGGGGCGGTCGATCTTGTTGACGACCACGATGATGCGATGATTCAGTTCCATCGCGCGCTGCAGAACGAAGCGGGTCTGCGGCATCGGTCCTTCGGCGGCATCCACCAAAAGGATAACGCCGTTTACCATTTTCAGAATACGCTCCACCTCACCGCCGAAGTCCGCGTGTCCGGGCGTATCAACGATGTTGATCTTCACGCCGTTATACTGTACGGCGGTGTTTTTCGCCAGAATGGTAATGCCGCGCTCTTTCTCGATCGCACCCGAGTCCATCGCGCGCTCTACGACTGCCTGATTTTCATGATACGCACCGCCCTGTCTGAGCATACCATCCACGAGCGTCGTCTTGCCGTGGTCAACGTGGGCGATGATTGCTACGTTACGTAAATCTTCTCTGATCAAAATACTGTCCGACCCTTCAAAATAGAATGAGAATTCTCTAACTTATATAGTATAGCACAAATATTGACAGAAGAAAACAGAAGACGGGAAATTTTTCGAATTTCTCCCACTCGCCCATAAAAAATCGCCCCAAAAGGGGCGATTTGTGCATTTTTATTCCCATTTTGCCCAAAACCGTTCGAGTACGGATGCGAGCGAGTACGCGTCGCCCGTATACTGCATGTGATTCCAGTGCGCGGGAAACAGCCGACGGATACCGGGATCGGCGTACCGATCGTCGATAAGAACTACCACGCCGCGGTCGTTCTCGTCTCGGATGACGCGCCCTGCCGCCTGCAGGATCTTATTCATCGCGGGATAGGTGTATGCGTAATCCCTGCCGCTTTCACGCGTGCGGTCGTAATATACCGTCAGAATATTCAGTTCACTCGAAAGGCCCGGAAGCCCGATCCCCACGATAATCGAGCCGATAAGCCGCTCACCGCGCAGATCAATTCCCTCGGAGAAAATGCCACCGAGCACGCAGAACGCAACGAGGCTCTCGCCCGTCGCCTCAGCGCGGGAAAACGCACGGAGAAAGCGCTCTCTCTCACCGAGCGACATCCCCTGCTTCTGCATAATCGTGCTCCCCCCGGGGGAGAGTCGAAGATACTGCCGGCAGACGGCGGTCATATACGCGTAAGACGGGAAATACACGATGTAATTGCCCGGTCGGCTTTCCGTTACGGTCAGGATCAGCTCCGCCACGTCGGCGGCGGAATTTTTGCGTTCAGAGAACCGGGTGCTGACCGAATCGACCGCGATAAGGCAGAGATTCTCCTCCTCATAAGGCGACGGCAGATCCAGCTGCACGGCATCTTTCGCGCCGCACACGTCGGCATAGTAATCCATAGGGGAAAGCGTGGCGGAAAACAGTGCCGTGGAGACGCCCTTTGCCATCGCACGATCGAGCATCGCCGACGGATCAAGACACATCACGCGGCAAATCGTCTCGCCGTTTGCGCTCTCTCCGTAAAACGCAAAATGCTCATCCGCCATCGAGACTGCATCAGAGAGACGCAAAAGAGATGCGCGCATCTCGCCGAAGAGAGGCACAGCGCGGTCGTAATCTCGCCTCAGGTATTCGTCGCACACGGCGCGCAGACGCGCGGCTGCCGCCGGCACAAAATCCGGCACGGTCTTCTCGAGCACGCATCCCGAAACGCCGCCATCCTCGTCGCGGACTTCTGCGTTTTCAGCGCACAGCGCGTCGATCCCGTCCATCATAGCACGGATGGCGTCACACGCATCGATGAGCGCACGGTCGTCGGGGAACGCGGCGAGTGCTTCGGTAGCGAACCGTTCCACAGCACAGCGGGAGAGAGACGCCGAATACATTTCTCTTGCACGGTCAGGCAGATTGTGCGCCTCGTCAATGAGGAACACGTACCGCTCATCGTGATCGGAGTTCTCAAAATATCGACGGAAACAAACGCGCGGATCAAAGAGATACCCGTAATCCGAAACGATCATTTCGCAGTATTCGCTAAGATCCAAAGAGAGCTCGTAAGGACAGAGATGATGCTTCTCTGCGGCTCCTATGATCTCTTTCGTATCGTACACCCGTCCCCCGCGAAGAAGCTCAAGAAGCGCCGCGTCGCGCCGTTCTTCGTAAGAGATCCCTTCATAAAATCCCGAGAACGAGCAAAGACGGCAGTTCGTTACGGCATCGCGATCCGCAGCCCGTACGGGGCAAGCCCGTTCCTTTGCCGTAATACGGATACAGCGAAGATGCTTCGCCTGGGCCCCGAGCGTGCGTGCAGCCTCGAGTGCGGCATTGCCCGTAACTGTTTTCGCCGTGAAATAGAACACGCGGTCGGCGCGGCCCGCTCCGATCGCACGGAGCGACGGATACACGCCGGACATCGTTTTACCGATGCCGGTAGGCGCACTCACGAGAAGACGGCGGCCTTTATGGATGCAGCGATAGAGCTCCTCCATAAAATCCCGCTGTCCGTCGCGGACGGAGGAATAGGGGAAACGAAGAGCAGCAAGTGCACGCCGTCCCGCGGTTTGGCGCTCCCCCTCCATCTCAATGAACGGCGCGGCGCGGGAAAGAAGCGCATCGAAAACGGTTTTGAGAACAGAGCGTGAGAAGCGGCTTTCGTAGACGGCAGTATCGTGGGATTTTGCTTCCTCAAAGCGCACACGCACGGTAACGCTTTCAGCATTCTCCATCTCTGCGACAAGATACGCGTTCACCATCGCCTCTGCCAAGACGGAAGGCTCGTCAAGAAGATCCACGCGGACGAGCGGACGGCGAACGACTCTCCGTTTCTCCGAAACGAGCGTCTCGCCGCGGTAAAAGACCGCATCAATAGTAGAAAAGACCCCCGCGGAAAAAGGCCCGGCTGTAACAGGGGCGGCCGCCAGAACGTCATAGCGAACAGATGTCGCCTCACTTTCCCCGTCGTCTGCCACGAGCGAAAATCCCATACGTGAAGCACCGCTATTCTTACGACGTGCAAAGGCGGCAATATTCTCCGCCGATATATACAGTTCTCCCGTATTTTCGTTCACGGACAGTCGCATTCTGACACCTCCCTCAAAAAAACTCTAAACGGCGCAAAAAAGAGAACCGGAGCGCGTTTCGGCTGATAAATTTAAGCCTCACACCCTATTTACTTTTTCGGCGGTTGACATAAAATAAGCATAGGTGGTATAATAACAACAGAACATATCGAATATATATATGAGAATAGGATGAACCGATTATGATACTGAATCAAAAACAGACCACCGTAGCCTACCGCTGTCCTTCGTGCGGCGCTATGGTTTTGAGTATCGTGGGTGCGTTTTCATTGAGCGCCGACATGATCCGCCTGAAATGCCCCTGCGGCGAGAGCGATCTTACCGCCGTTTACACAAACGACAAAAAGGTTCGTCTTACCGCGCCCTGCTTTCTTTGCCCGACGCCCCATACGGTGACCATGCCGTCAGGAATGTTTTTCGGCGAAAAAATGCTCACCGTACCGTGCGATTATTTTGGGCTGGGAATCTGTTTCATCGGCCCTCAGAATCAGGTAGAGGATGCAGTTAAAGCGGCAGACGCTGAGCTTTCCGCGTTTTTGGACGGCGAGGATTTCTCCACCTTAGCCGCACATCGTGGGCACGCCCCGACCTTCACCGATCCGCAGATCATGGATATCGTTATGTACGTCATTCACGAGCTGCAGGCGGAGGGCGAGATCACGTGCGGCTGTCCCGAGGGAGCGGGGGAATACCTCGTAGAAATCCTAGACGAATGCGTCAGGATCACGTGCAAAGACTGCGGCGCTATGAAAGATATCCCGACCGACAGTCTCGCCGATGCCAACGCGTTTCTCCACTGTACGCACATCGACCTTGTATGATTTTTTTCGAGGAGCAGTAGCAACATAAGTCCTTCGTCATACAATAATAGCAGAGAGGCGGAAACCCCCGACCGCTCGAAGCGGCTGAAACGCCGTACTATTTTGACAGAAAAGGAATTGTGAATATGAGCTGCTTTTGCGAACTTTTTGAGAATGAGACCCTTTGGCTGATTATCCTCACTCTGCTTATCCTGACTCTCGTCTGCGGCAATGGCTGCGGCAGAACTTACGGCAACACCGGCTGCGGCTGCCACTAAACATTACTGAATCCTAAAACCACGGGGGAATGCCATCGGCGTTCCCCCGCTGTATTTTATTATCTGCCTTTTTTCAGTTTCTGGGCACGGATATCTGTGCCGCTGAACAAAAGCGGCTTGAACTCACCAAACAGACGGCTCGTGATCCGATCCGCATAGCGGGAGCGAAGCTCTGCACCGGTGAGATTTGTGTTGATGATCGTGGATCTCCGATTATTGATTCTCGTATTGATGATGTTATAAAGACATGAGACCGTAAACTGATTCGTCAGTTCCGTGCCGAGATCGTCGATGATGAGAAGATCTGCGTCAAAATAGCGCGCCTCATCGGCGGCATCCGCTTCCCCGCGCCCGAAGCGCTGTGCCTCAAATACGGAGAACACGCTCCCTGCCGTATCGTATACCACGTCAAAGCCGCCGTCGATTACAAAACGGGCAACCGAGGTGGAAAGATGTGTTTTGCCGAGTCCCGTCGCGCCGATAAGAAGAAAATTCTCGCCCTGACGCGCGGCGAAATCACGGGCAAACGAGGCGAGCGCCTCCACGTTCTTTGCCATGCCCTCTTTATCGGCACCTGTATAAAATGAAAGCGAGAAGGAATCAAAGCTCTGCTCGTCGATCAGCCTGCCGATGCCCGAGCTTTCGTAGCCGGCGCGCACAAGCTCCGCACGCATACACGCGCACATCTTAGTACCCACAAAGCCGGTATCGCCGCACTTCTCACAACGATAGCGGATATCGGTATAGTCCGCGGGATAACCCGCTTCTTTGAGCATTTCCGCACGGCGTGCACGGAGTTCATCATGTTCCTTGTGCATCCGTTCAATCGCGCTCTCGACGTCCCCTCCCTTGAGAGCCGCGCCCATCACGCGCACGCCTACTGAGGAGATCTCGCGATCCATCTCGCGGAGAGACGGTATTTTCAGATAAAGCTCTTCCCGACGTCGATCGCTTTGCTCGGCCGCCGCCTGCCGCCGCACGGCAAATTCCGCACGCACGCGGCTTACGTTATCTCGGCTGAATGACATATGCATTTCCTCCGGTTTCTTCTGTCGTTTTCATAGCGGTGTCAGCCGCCGTAGGAGCGCTGTAAAGCGGCCTCAAAAAAATCGTCCGTATCAAAGCTCGTGCCCGTAGGTGCTCCTTTGCTCGGCTTACGCGTCTCTTCAAACTGATCCACGTCTTCTACGGTGCGGACGCCCACCGCATGCCACTTTTCAAGTATGGCGTTGGTATACGGCACGGACGGCTCTTTCGTGTGACCGACCGCGATCTCATACGCCCGCTCGATGACGTCCGTCGGCATTTCCCATTCTGCTGTCCAACGGAAGAACGCCTCGCGCTCGCGTTTGATGAGGGCGCGCTTGCCGATGCCGAACATCGTACGGAGTACTCCCTCGGCATCGTCGGCAGCATCCAGTTTTTTCAGATGCGCCTCGAGCTGCTCGTAGGTGAGAATACCCTTATCGTGGAGCGAGATCGCCATTTTCTCTATGTAGCGGAGAGACTTCTTCCCGCGCTTTGCCGAATGGGCACAAAGAAGCAGAATATACTCCGGATTGAGCGAAAGATAATCAAGCATACCGATGATGATCTCCGACTCTGCCGTGTTGAAGATTTTTCCAAGTTCCTGCTGACAGCAGTCGATAAGGCCGGTAGCGCTCGGATTTTTCGAGAGGAAGCGCGCGGTCTCATCCGTATTGTAGTGCGGCAGCTGTGCGGCACGTTCGGGAACCGGCGCGCTCTTTGTGTCCTCTTTCGGGAGAGACACCTCTGCCGTCGGCTTCGCCACCGAGAGCGTAAGCACGCCTTCCGATTGCCAGTAGGCGAGCGCGTCGTCGATCTGCGCGCGGGTAGCACCCGTTTTCTCGGCGAGGGTGAAATAGGACGTCTCCGTCTCTGCCATAATCGCCAAAAGAACGGAAAGCTGTTCCCGCGTGGCGTTTCGGAACGCATCGTTTCCCGTTGGCATCGGCACGACCGACACGCGGGATCCGTACTGCGGGATGACTTTTATATTCGTCACATGCATAACATAAATTCCTGTTTTATAAGACTCAAAAAGGAACGTTTTCACGTATACAATTACCGAAAATATTCTTTTTTGGAAAACACAGCTCCGGGATCGGCGGGCGAAAATCCCTTTCATTTCAGCGATTCCGAGCACCGCCGCTTAGTTTTCCACAGGTTGTGGAAAAGCCTGTGGGAAATTAGGCGTTTGCTGATAAAACAACCGATTTTAGACGCGCGCAAACGGGCACTTGTTTTATACAAACGCCGCTTGTTCGTCAGAAGCGTATGCGTTCAGTGAAGAATCGGCAAAATTCCCGCCGAGCGCCTCAAAATACGTCTGGGCGCCGATCATGGCGGCATTGTCGCCGCACAGTGAGAGCGGCGGAATCGTGAGCCGTATGCCGAGTTCTTCCGCGGTCTTCTGTACCGCGATTCGGAGGTGCGAATTGGCGGCGACCCCGCCCGCCAGAACGAGATCGGTGATGCCCGTATCGCGTACGGCACGGGAGAGCTTCAAGGAAATGCCGTCAACGACCACACGGGTGAACGATGCCGCAATGCCCTCTCTTATATCATTGGGCAGAGGCGCGTGGTCGTCCAAACCGAGTTTCTGCCTTATTGTGTGAATCTGGTTGATGACCGCCGTTTTGAGACCGCTGAACGAATAGTCGTACGTATCGTCCGGCACGGCAGGCGATGGGAAGTGAAACATATTACCCCGGCCGTTCTCAAATCCGGCTTTTGCCAGGCGGTCCATAGCGGCGCCGCCCGGGTACGGGAGTCCCATCACGCGGCCCACCTTGTCGAACGCCTCCCCCGCCGCATCGTCGCGCGTACCGCCGATCTCGACGAAGGACGTCGGCGTCTTCACGTCGTAAAGCGAGGTGTGTCCACCCGAAACGACGAGTGCGCAAAACGGCGCTTTCAGTTCGGGGTTCGAGAGATACGCCGCCGCCGCGTGCCCCTTTATGTGATTGACGGGGACGAGCGGTTTTTTATATGCGAGCGCAAGTGCTTTCGCAAAGCTGACGCCCACCAGAAGAGATCCGATGAGCCCCGGCGCATACGTTACACCGATCGTATCAATGTCCGTCATCGTGACGCTCGCCTCGGCCAGCGCACGGGATACAACACCGCTTACCGCCTCAATATGGGCGCGGCTTGCAATCTCCGGAACGACGCCGCCGTACAGTGCGTGCACGTCCACCTGCGAGGCGACGACGGAGGAAAGAATCTCCCGTTTCGTATCGCTCATTTCGAGAACGGCGGCCGCCGTTTCGTCGCAGGAGCTTTCTATTGCCAGTATCCGCATAGGATCTCCTTTCTTCGGATTTTATCCGTTATCCATCTCCTCGGAAAAGGGAAGAAGCATCAAGACCGCATCTTCCTTCGGGGAGGAATAGTAATTTTTACGAATGCCGCACTCGGCAAATCCGAGTGATTTATACAGAGAAATCGCGGGGCAGTTCGACTGACGCACCTCGAGAAACACGGTCATAACGCCGTGTTTTTTTGCATCGGCAAGAATGGCTTCACAAAGCCTTCGGGCAATACCCCGCCGACGGTAGTCGGGGTGCACCGCCACGTCAAGGATATCCGCTTCATCTGCTGCGGCCGTGTAGCCGCCAAGGCCCACGATGACGCCGTCCGCCACCGCCTCAAAATACCGATTCACCGGATTGTTGAGAGAGGATTCGATCGAAGCTTCACCGGGACCGCCCGGAAAGCAGATCTTTGAAAGCCGTGCCGCTTCGGTGCTATGCGCCGGCACAAGAGGACAAACCGTCAGATCCATTTCTCTCAGTAGCCAAAAACGCCCGTCAGGCTGTCGTCGTTCGTGATCCAATCCGCGACGTCATATACGGTATAGTTTTCCTTATCCTCGCGCACGATCACCTGCTCGATACCCGCGTTGATAACAAGGCGCTTACACATAGAACAGGAGCACGTGCCGCCGTACAGTTCCTTCGTCATAGGATTGACACAGCAAAGGTACAAGGTGGCACCGAGCATCTGATCGCGGGGCGCGGCAATGATCGCGTTGGCCTCCGCGTGAACGGCGCGGCACAGTTCGTACCGTTCTCCGCGCGGGATCTGCAATTTTTCACGCATACAGTAACCGAGATCCATGCAGTTTTTTCTGCCGCGAGGGGCACCGTTGTATCCCGTGGAGATGATGCTGTCGTTTTTAACGATGATCGCACCGAAGGCACGGCGCATACAAGTGCTTCTCTCTGCCACAGTCTCTGCAATATCGAGATAATAATTAATTTTGGAAACTCTGTTCATATGTACGCTCCCATATAATTTCATTCGGCGGAATTCTGAAAAAATCCGCATTTTCCCTCATATTAATATTGTACCAATTTCACGGATGGATTGCAAGAGTTTTATAGAGATTTACGAAAATCGCCCTGTCATAGGAAAGACTTCAAAATCATAAAATGATTCGAACTATAAAGGGGGCGAACGAATTGCGCGGGGTAAAACTGTTTTTTCTGAACGCCGTGATGCTTGCGGGCGTAAACATTCTCATACGGCTCGTCTCCGTCTCCTTCAACACGTATGTCTCGGGAAAAGTGGGCGCCGAGGGGATGGGGCTTCTCACCCTCGTCATGAGCGTGTACGGTCTCTCCGTAACGCTCGCCACCTCAGGCGTGCATCTCGCCGCCGTTCGCCTCACTGCCGAAGCACTGGCAAAAGGAGAGAACAGCCGCACGATCATAAGGGGATGTATTCTGTACAGTCTTCTTTTCGGAAGCTTCACCGCCGTTCTTCTCTTTACCCTCGCCGAGCCCCTCGGTACGCATCTGCTCGGCGACGTCCGCACGATCCCCTCACTTCGCGTGTTGGCGATAAGCCTCCCCGCCATCTCTCTTTCAACCGCCCTTGCAGGCTATTTCACCGGCGTGCGCCGCGTAGTGAAAAACGTGATCGTCTCCCTCTCGGAGCAGTTTGTGAAGATATTTCTCACCTCTGCCCTTCTCCTCCTTATCGCGCCCGCGGGGATCGAATACGCGTGTCTTGCCGTCGTCGGCGGCTCTGCGATCGCCGAGGGAGCGTCCTTCGCCGCCTCGTTTTTACTGTATCTCACCGATAAAACAAGGCGTTGTGCACCCTCGGAAACCGGGGTTCTTGCATCCATCCGCCGCGTCTTTTCCGTCGGATTCCCCGTGGCGGTAGGAAGTTACGCAAGACAGGGACTCCTTACGGCAGAGCACCTCGCCATTCCGTGGGGGCTGAGGCAAAGCGGTGCTACGGCATCGGCGGCGCTCGCCTCTTACGGCGTGCTTCACGGTATGGTTTTCCCGCTCGTACTCTTTCCGTCCGCCGTACTCGGCGCATTCTCGGGACTCCTCGTCCCGGAATTCACTCACGCCCACGAGCGGGGAGACACGGAGCGTATACAGTCGATGGCGACGAAGGTACTGCGCACTTCCCTTTTGTTTTCCTTGGGAGTCGCCGGGATCTTTCTCAGTTTTTCCTATGAGATCGGCTCTGCCATGTACCCCGGTACCAACGCGGGCGCACAGCTTACCAAAATCGCACCGCTTATTCCTATTATGTATCTTGATTCATCGGTGGACGCCATGCTTAAAGGACTCGGTCAGCAAGTCCATTCCATGAAGATCAATATCGTAGATTCAGCTTTGAGCCTTCTTCTTGTTTTCCTCCTTCTGCCCCGCTTTGGTATGGCGGGCTATATCGCCGTTTTGTACGTGTGTGAGCTGTTGAACGCTACCCTCAGCATCAGCCGTCTCCTTAGCATCACCGGCCTTCCCGTATCTATTCGCCGCTTTATCGCAAAGCCGATCGTGAGCATCATCCTTGCTACCGCCGCCGTACGTTTTCTTGCCGGTTACGGCATCGTACCTCTGATCGGCACAGGGGAATCCGTAGCGCTGAGAATCGCCTTGGTTGCAGTCATCTACGCCGTACTCACCGTACTCACAGGTGCTGTCGGACGGGACGACGCCCGTTTCGTAAAACGGATATTTCAGTGATTACCCTGCCTCTTTTTTTCATTTTTCCATTGTAATCGTCCGTTTTTGTGATATAATAAACGTAGATATATCCGAAAAGGAGGAAAAAACATGTCGGTAATTACGGTAACGAAAGACAATTTTGAAAACGAGGTAATGAAGTCCGAAAAGCCGGTTCTGATTGATTTCTGGGCAAGCTGGTGCGGCCCCTGCCGTATGCTCTCCCCTACCGTGGATCAGATCGCCGAGGAGAGAGCGGATATCAAGGTATGCAAGGTAAACGTAGACGAGGAGAGTGAGCTCGCCTCAAAATTCGGCATTATGAGTATCCCCACGCTGTTCGTTATTAAAAACGGACAGGTCGTGAATCAGTCCATGGGTGTACAGCCGAAATCCGCCATTCTTGCGATGCTGGATTAACAGAAAAACGCATCCGAAAGGATGCGTTTTTTATTATTTATCCTATGATATCTTACTTCCCGTAGTAATCGTGCTTGCAGTTCGGGCATTTGGGGTAATCAAAATCGTGCACGGTGCCACAGGCGGGACACGTTTTCTGCGGGAGTTCTTCGCCATCTGCCTCTCCCTCATCCGCATAAAACTCAAGTTTACGGCAGTTAGGGCAAGCGTATATACTCACCTCGAGCGCGCCGGCAAGCAGATTCGGCAGATCCCCGAAAATCCATCCGGTTTTCCCGAGCTGCAGACGTTCCCTTGAAAAGAAGCGCATTTTTTCGCCGCAGCGAAGGCACGAAAAATCTCTCATCGTTCGGCCATCCTCTCGTTTGTATTCTTTTCTGCATTGTATCATAGGGAGCCCGATTTGTCAAGAAGCTGGAGAACGAATCCGTGGAAAGCCGCCCCTAACCCGTGGGGGAATCCCTCTCGGCTGCGGCCTCGGTCAGGGTCGGCTCTGACTGCCACCGGCAGTCATTCACTCCCGACCCGTTCGATTCCCCTTCTTCTTATCAAAAGACAAAGCACCCCTAACGGAGTGCTTTGTCTTTTGGTGACCCGTGGGGGAATCGAACCCCCGTCTTCGCCGTGAGAGGGCGACGTCTTAGCCGCTTGACTAACAGGCCGTCGAATCAACTGCCCGTATAGTATACCACAACTCTGGCGCCTTGTCAACACCTTTTTACGGATTTTTCGTATTTTTTCTCTCACCCGGTGAGAGATGGGAATGCTTAGTCCTCCATTACCGTTCCATCGGGATGAAACAGCGGCAACGGATTCAGATAAATGAGATCTTCTCTGCCCTGCGCGTCGCCCTCCGCGAGGATCGCCATCTTGCCGACGATCACGCCCTCGGCGGCGAGGACAAGCTTTTCAAGCGCCGCGAGCGATTCGCCCGTGGAGATCACGTCGTCCACGATCAGGATGCGCTTGCCCTTCATCAGCTCGGCATCGGCGCCGTCAAGGTACAGTTTCTGCTCACCCTCGGTCGTGATCGAATTGACCGTAACCTCAAAAACGCTCGTCATGTACAGCTTCGGCTTTTTTCGCGCGATAAAATATTTCTGATTGCCCGCAAGCCGCGCCATCTCATGCGCGAGCGGAATTCCCTTCGCCTCGGCAGTGATGATGTAATCGTAGGCGGGCGCACGCGCAAGAAGCGCATCCGCCGCGGCGGTCGTCAGCTCCGGATCGCCAAAGATAACGAACGCACCGATGGAAAGATTCTCGTTCACCGGGCAGATCGGCAAAGCACGCTTCACGCCGGCGATAATCATTTCATACGTTTTCATACAAGGCTCCCTTTCCGATATACGCCCGGCGCAAAATATGCGCCGGGATTTTCATATGCACAATAAAATTTAACTTCTGAGAACGGCACCGCACTGGGCTTCCAGTTTTTTGAGGATCTTCTTGACCGTGCTGTCCGCTTCCTCATCCGTCAGAGTGCGGTCAGCGGCACGGAGCATCATCGAGAACGATACGCTCTTTTTGCCCTCGCCGATCTGCGGTCCGCGATAGATATCAAACAGGCGCACCGATTCAACGAGCGCACCGCCGGCACGCTTCATACAGGATTCAAGAACGCCGACCGTCTGCTCCTCGTCGCATACGAAGGAGAAATCGCGCTCAAGAGCGGGGTACTTCGGCAGCTGCTTGTACTCGGGCATCACCTCGCGCGCTTCAAAGAGCGCCTCGAAATCGAGTTCAGCCACGGCGGTAACCGCATCAATGTTGTAATTGGCAATCGTCAAAGGATGGATTTGGCCGAAGATACCGACCTGTTTTCCGTTCACCGTAACGACGGCACAACGACCGGGGTGGAACGCATTCTCCGTGGTGCAGGGAGCGTATTCTGCGTTCTTCACGCGGAGTGCGGCGAGTACAGCCTCAACATATCCCTTAAGCGCAAAGAACGTACGGTCGGTCTTATCATCATTCTGATACGTACCAATGACGACACGGCGTGCCTCCTCAGGGAGCTCACCCTTGCCGCGCGGAATATAGACGTTGCCGATCTCAAAAAGGCTGACGTCGCGATTCTTGACAGCGGCGTTGTTTTCAAGCACCTTCAGCATCGACGGAATCGCGGTGGTACGCATGATGGAGGTATCCTCGCCGAGGGGGTTGGTGATAACGACGCTCTCGCGGCGGGGATCGTCTTCTGCCATACGGATCTTATCGTAGAACTTCGGGCTGATGAACGAGAACGTCTCCGCCTCGCACATGCCAAGGCCTGTGAGCGTGTCGCGGATCGCAAGTTCGAACTGCTGACGTGCGGTGCGGCCGCCCTGCGTCGTTACGCCCATAAGCGGGGCGGATTCGATCTTGGTATAGCCGTAAATTCGGAGCACCTCCTCAGAAACGTCGCTCATGCAGCGGACGTCGTCACGGAAGGTGGGAACGGTGAGTTTTTTGCCATCCACGCCGAAATGGAGCGAGGTGAGAATCTCTTTCATATACTCCTCGGTGAGGTGCACGCCGAGGAAGGCGTTGATGCGATCGGCATCGAGATCCATCACGTACGGCACGGACGGTGCGGGATACTCGTCGATCGTACCGTCGACGATCTCACCCGCGCCGAGAAGCTCAACGAGTTCGCACGCGCGGTCAAGTGCCGCCATCGTCTGTTCGCGGTCGAGCCCCTTTTCAAAGCGGGAGGAGCTTTCGGTACGCATGCCGAGCTTCTTTGCGGAAACGCGAACGCTTGGACCGTTGAACATCGCACTTTCGAAGACAACCGTTTTCGTTCCGTCGGTAATCTCGCTGTTCTCGCCGCCCATGACGCCTGCCAGTGCGACCGGCTTTTTGGCATCGGCAATCACGAGCATGGTATCATCGAGCGTATGCGGCACGCTGTCAAGAGAAACAAACATCTCTCCCTCTTCGGCGCGGCGGACGACGATACGGCTGCCATCGAGGCAAGCGTAGTCAAACGCGTGCATCGGCTGACCGTACTCAAGCATTACGTAGTTCGTGATATCCACGATATTGGAGATCGGGCGCACGCCTGCGGCACGGAGCCGCATACGGAGCCAAAGCGGGGAGGGCTCGATCTTCACGTTCTTTACGACGCGTGCACTGTAACGGTAGCAAAGTGACGGCTCACGGATCTCCACGTTCAGGTAGTTTTCAATCTTGTCGCCGTCGTTCTTCGGCGTCGGCTTCTTCGGCTGGAGTACAGTGAGGGCACGATCAAAGCTGACCGCGCTCTCACGCGCAAGACCGATTACAGAAAGACAGTCGGGACGGTTCGAGGTGATCTCAAACTCGACCACGTCATCACGGAGCATAAGCACGTCGCGGATGTCGGCACCGGGCTCGGCATCGGCAAGGCCTACGTCATTCAGAATGAGAATACCGTCCTCGATCGCACCGGGCATATCGTGGAGCGTAAGCCCCAACTCCGCGATCGAGCAGAGCATACCGTTCGATTCGACACCGCGGAGCTTGCCGGCCTTGATCGTAACACCGCCCGGCAGCTTCGCGGGTGCCTTGGCAACGGGCACGACCGCGCCCTCAAATACGTTTTGCGCACCGGTTACGATCTGGATATCCGAGCCCGTACCGCAGTCAAGCATACAGATCTGCAGATGATCGGAGTTCTCGTGCTTTTTAATTGAGGTGATCCGTCCGACTACTACGTTTTCGATATCTGCCGCTAAGGTTTCATAGCCCTCGACCTTCGAGCCGGTATCCGTCATACGGTCAGAGTAATCTTTAATACTTATATCGCTGACGTCAGTGAAATCCGCCAGCCATTTCATAGAAAGTTTCATTCTTTTATTTCTCCTGTACTGTAATCAAACCCGAATCAGAACTGGGTGAGGAAGCGGACGTCGTTTTCGTAAAGGTGGCGCATATCGTCAATATGATATTTCAGCATCGCGATACGCTCGATACCCATACCGAATGCAAAGCCGCTGTACTCTTCGGGGTCAATGCCGCCCATCGTCAAAACGTTAGGATGCACCATACCCGCGCCGAGGATCTCGATCCAGCCCTCGCCCTTACAGAGACGGCAGCCCTTGCCGCCGCAAGCAAAACAGGACACGTCGACCTCAGCGGACGGCTCGGTAAAGGGGAAATGATGCGGACGGAAGCGGACCTTCGTCTCGGCACCGAACATCGTCTGTGCAAACATTTCAAGCGCTCCCTTGAGGTTGCCCATCGTTACACCCTTGTCGATTACAAGTCCCTCCATCTGGTGGAAGAGGGGCGAGTGCGTTGCATCCACCGCATCGGAGCGGTACACACGGCCGGGCGATACGATACGGATCGGCGGCTTGCGCGTCTCCATCGTTCTCGCCTGCACGGACGAGGTCTGCGTACGGAGCAGGATATTCTCACTGATATAGAACGTATCCTGCGTGTCGCGTGCGGGATGATCCGGCGGGATGTTGAGCGCCTGGAAGTTGTAGTAATCGTACTCTACCTCGGGTCCCTCGACGATATCGAATCCCATGCCGATGAAGATCTCCTCCATCTCGCGCTGGATCTGTGCGATCGGATGCACATGGCCGACCAAAGCGGGCGTGCCCGGTACGGTTACGTCCAATTTTTCTTTCACCAGTCGTGCGTCAAGTTCGGCCGCTTTCTGCTCATCTGCGCGGGCAGTAAGCTCCGCCTCAATGGCCTCGCGGACTTCGTTTGCAATCTGTCCGACGACGGGGCGTTCCTCGGGGGTAAGCTGTCCCATGCCGCGAAGAACGGCGGTAAGCTCACCTTTCTTTCCGAGATAGCGAATACGGATCGCTTCGAGATCCGCATCCGTCGCTCTTATTTGAGACAGCGCCTCTTCACGAATTTTAAGTAACGTCTCTTTCATTCTCTATATGCTCCTTTTTGATTTTCTACTCTATTTATCGGAATCCGAAATTCCGGATAAAACAAAAAAACAGCCCCATCCCGATATACTCGGGACGGGGCGAAACAATCGCACCGCGGTACCACCCGCATTCCGGCAGAGAGCCAACACTCACGGGACCTGTAACGGGATCATCCGGGCAAAACTACTCAAACGTTCATTTTGCCAACTCCGAAGCGAAATGCATTTTAACTATCGGCAGACGGCTTACAGCCAAGGCCGCCCTCTCTGAAACCGATAAACGCGAAAATGCCAAACTTCATCTCAGTCTTTGTACGGTATTATCATACCACATTTTAGAAAAAAGTGCAACAGAAACAGAAAATATTTCTTCGTTTATTTTGTCATTTCTTGAGGGAATCCACCACGTACGTCTCGAATGCCCTCTCTGCCACATCCGTGTCAGGAGAAACGCAGAAGAACACGTATCTGCCGTGGCAGGCGAGAAACGCGTTCGTCAGCTTCTCGGATTCCGTCATATTGTAACCGGCATAAACGTCCGCCATCTCATCGCGGTACGTTATAAGGCGGGCGTGTGCGACTTCCGCATCGCTCGCACTCTCGCAGCGGAGAATGACGATCGCCTCAGCCAGAACAGCGGAGCTCATATACGCGGTCATTTCGTTATAGAGACCTCCGACGCCAAAAATGCCGTCTGCAATCTCGTTGTCGATCTTCACAAGCGTACCGTCAAACGAAAGCTCGCCGACGAGGGCTTCTCCCATCGCCGCCGTATCGAGGGTGACGTCGTTCATATTGATCTTCGACATGTCGAGCGGTGCCGTGGAAACGCACGCAGACATAAGGGAGGCGGACAAGATAAGCATCGCCGCCAAAAGTAAACTCCCGATTTGACCTTGTACGTTTCGCATATCAGTAACACCTTTCAAAATCAATAACTTATATACCGTACGAACAGTATATGCAAAAATCAAACAATCATCACGGAAGCGGATGGGTTCTCAGATATTCTGCCCATTTCTTGGTGGAAGCGACGCCGAGATGGATACCGTCCGTCGAATCCTCGGCGACGAGATCTCCGTTTTCATCGGAGAAGATCTCCGCGACGTTCACGTAGTATACGCCCATCTCTTCTGCGAGTTCACGAAGACGCTCGTTATACTCCGCCACCTTCGCGTTTCCGCCCATAGCGCTGTACCTTGCCGATTCGGCGGTCGTTTTGGACATCGGCAGAATGGACTGCACGCATACGGAAGCGTTCGGAAGTCCGTCTTTTACAATCTGTATAAGAGATCGGTAGGTTTTAATAAAGTTGTCCGTGGACGGCCAGCCGATCTCGTTGATACCGAAAGCAAGATACACCTTCGTAAAGGATCCGTCTTTCTTGAACGCTTCGGCAAGCGTCAGCTTTTCCGCGCCGATATACCCCTTCGTCTGCACGCTTGATACGTTGAGGCCCTGCTCGCAGTAGTAATTCGTTTTAAGACCCGACCAGTAATTAAGACCCACCGTCCGCGAATCGCCGATAAACAGTGCATCGGCAAAATAGCTGTCATCAACGCGCTCCCCTTCGGGCACCGTTACGATCTGTACGGGCGGTATCGGAGGTTCGGTCGTCTCGGGGGGATTCGTAGTCGTTACCGGAGGATTGGTAGTCGTTACCGGAGGGTTCGAGCTCGTCTCCGGAGGGTTCGTGCTTGTCTCAGGCGGATTGGTAGTCGTTACCGGAGGATTGGTAGTTGTTACGGGTGGGTTCGTAGTCGTTACCGGAGGATTGGTAGTTGTCTCCGGCAAGTTTGCAGTCGTTTCGGACTGATTCGTAGTTGGTTCGGGCGGCGCAGTTATCACAGAGATAGGCGGCACGGCGTTCGTCGTACCGAGCTGGGGCGCGGTCGGTTCGGGATCGAGATCGCGAAAGAGAACAGAGCGAAACTCAATGACCGCCCATGTAATGGTGAGGCAAATCGAAAGGACGGTAAAAACGGCAACCATACGTTGTCTGTTTTCCCGTCGGAGGGCAGCCTCTTTATTCCGTTTATAGTTTTTGGAGTTTGACATCTACATGCATCCTTAAATTCGTCCGGATAAAATCTCGGACGCTGTCGACACAACAAAATAATCATGTGCGAGTCCGGCAAATCGCCGATATTGACACATATTCTATTATATTATACAGTATTCCTATCTTTATTTCAATACTCTTTCTCTAATTTTCAGTATTTTCCGACGGTTTTCAAAATTATTCTGCCTATTTCCTGCACAAAGCCCGTCGATTTGCCGAAATATGCAAAAAAATCAAAAAAATGCATGTTCCGAGCAAAAAACTTGCAAAACACTATTGCTATTTTTGAAAAACCGTGATACAATAATTGGGTATTCTGAAAAAGGAGTTTTGCAAAATGAAAATCAAAAATGCTTATCTTGCAGATCTTTACGAAAGAACTGCTGCACACAATCCGAACGAGCCCGAATTTCTGCAGACCGTAGCCGAAGTGCTCGAGTCCCTCTCTCCCGTGGCTGATCAGCGTCCCGACCTCATCGAGGCAGGCGTGTTCGAGCGCATGGTTGAGCCTGAGCGCGTCGTCATGTTCCGCGTAAGCTGGGTAGACGACAACGGCAAGGTACAGGTGAACCGCGGCTACCGCGTACAGTTCAACTCTGCCATCGGTCCGTACAAGGGCGGCATCCGCTTCGCTCCCAGTGTTAACCTTTCCATTATGAAGTTCCTCGGCTTTGAGCAGACCTTCAAGAACTCCCTCACCTCTCTCCCGATGGGCGGCGCTAAGGGCGGCTCCGACTTTGACCCGAACGGCAAGAGCGACGGCGAGGTCATGCGTTTCTGCCAGAGCTTTATGACTGAGCTGCAAAAGCACATCGGTCCCAACACCGACGTTCCCGCAGGCGACCTCGGCGTAGGCGCACGCGAGATCGGCTATATGTACGGCCAGTACATGAGACTCAGAGATGAGTGCTCCGGCGGCGTGCTCACCGGTAAGGATCGCTCCAGCGGCGGTTCTCTCATCCGTCCCGAGGCTACCGGCTTCGGCGCCGTATACTACACCGTGGAAATGCTCAAGACCCTCGGCGAGAGCGTGGAAGGCAAGACCTTCGTTGTCTCCGGCTTCGGTAACGTTGCATGGGGTACCGTTAAGAAAGTAACCGAGCTCGGCGGTAAGGTTGTCGTTATCTCCGGTCCCGACGGCTACATCTACGATGAAAACGGTGTAAACACCGAGGAAAAGATCAACTTCATGCTCGAAATGCGCGCTTCCGGCCGCAACAAAGTACAGGATTACGCCGACAAGTTCGGTGTTCCCTTCTTCGCAGGTCAGAAGCCCTGGGGCGTTAAGGCTGACATTCTCATGCCCTGCGCTACCCAGAACGAGGTTAACATCGACGATGCCAAGAAGATCGTTGCAAATGGCGTAAAATACTACGTGGAAGTTTCCAACATGCCCACCACCAACGAGGCTGTTGCATACCTCAAGGAGAACGGCGTTGTCGTCGCTCCCTCCAAGGCAGTTAACGCCGGCGGCGTTGCCGTATCCGGTCTTGAGATGTCCCAGAACTCCATGCGTTACAGCTGGACCGCTGAGGAAGTGGATCAGAAGCTGCGCATGATCATGAAGAACATCTACAAGGCATCCTGGGATGCCGCCAAGGAATACGGCATGGAAGGCGACCTCGTTGCAGGCGCCAACATCGCAGGCTTCCTCAAAGTTGCCACCGCTATGAAGTGGCAGGGTGTGGTCTGATCGAGTGGGAATACAGTCCCGCTGACCCGACAGACATCCGTCCCACTCGGCGAGTTCGCCAGCAAATACATAAAAAAGCGGTACCGCATTGCGAATGCGGTACCGCTTTTACACGTATGCGGTTAATCTGTTGTCAAAATCCCGGAATATTGTTCTTCATAACGGATGTTCATTAGTGTAATCAAGTCACGAATATACACTGTGTGCGGCGTGAACACCCTATAAAATTTGCTGCCGGCGAACACTTCAATATACTTTTTATACACCGTTATATTTGACAGTTTATCGAATCCTATATCAAATCCGTATCGTTCCGCAAGAAAAACAATCCTCTCATTTGTTATAAACAATCTGCCCGGATAGTCTGTTTTCACAGTCTTTCTGATTACGTCACGCTGACCGCTTGATCTATAAGCGGAACATCCTCTCATGACACGCATACTGCTGCCGTGTGAACTGTACCTGTAACCGGAAACAACCTCTTTGGAATGACAGGAAAAGCCTTCCCCTTCAAACAAACACACTTCATACGGTTTCAGTTTCATGGAAACATCATGAAGTTCAATTTCGTCAAGTTTCTCGCTTGCTGTTTTATCCCCCAACATCAAGAGGCTGCCGGCTTTGTATTTTTCGTAAGGCAAACCATTTTGAGGAGATTGCCCCATATAATAAAACACAATGAAACCAAATAAAACCGTAACTATAATTCCCATTTGCATTTCCTCGCTTCAGCAATGACGCACGCCGCTTGCAGCACCTGATTATGCATACCAAGACAGCTTATTCACATTTTACGGTTACCGTCCGCAGGCCCACAAAACTTTATCGATTTTTCTCGGAGTCCAAAAATCCGTTTCAAACCGACCGTTCAACTCGTCAGCTTTTTCTCTGTAAATCTTCGTCAATACAACACCATCTTTAGCTGTCAAAAGAACGGGATTCATTTTTGATAATTCATCTCTGTAACGAATCCCCTCAATGCCGCGAAGAGAGGTTGCTATATATTCGTTCACCCCGCCAAACGCATGCGGGAACAAAACCGAAAGCAATCCACTGGCACCCGCGATTCCAAGGCCACGGATTTCCATAGCTGCATTCAAGCACTCTTCAATATCAGAGTGGGCTATCTCAAACAACTTCTTGTGAATGGCTGCAAGTTCAACCATTCGATTTTCTTCGATATATCTGCGCAGCTGCTTGCTTGTTGTTGCCAGACGATTTTTTTGCGTAAATACCCATGGAAAATATTTTCCACTAAGGAAATCATACAACGCTGCAGTCGACATATTCTTTACATTTTCAGCCTGAAGCTGATCCATAAATTTCTCCAACCACTGCGCTTCGTGGGTTCTTGCATCGATTATTACATCGTACTGATGCAACGCATCAAGCCAGTTTGCTTCAGTACCATAATTCCATAAATAACTTATTGCATTATCCATCTTGTCATAATCCCTCTTTTTCTCAAATACAATATATCTTTCTTCGAGATTCACTTCAACAACCTGATAATTCACGCTGAGCCAACTAAGTGCAATGGAGTGACTCGTTGTGTTCGCCCAAAAAGCACGGTGCGTAGATGCAGAATCGGGCAGTTTGAATTTTAATATATTCTCAATTTCGCTATACGTGAGTTTGACACTGGGCAAATTGTTTTCATAGAGATAATCCGAGAGAAACCGATACTTTTTGCTCCCGGCAGGCAATTCCAAATCATTTGCCTGCACACCGCTGCCCCCCTTCTCCAGTTTTTCCACCTTATCTTCCAACGTGACAATTCGATTCAATAAATCAAGAATAATCTTATCGTAATCCATATCCATTCCTCCCTTGATGACAATATTATACAACACTTCACATAATATGTCAATATATTTTCATGATTTTTTGAAACATTTCGTGACTTAACAAAACATTATAAAAATGCACATTTGCCGCAACAAAACATTAAAGTGCAGCAGAACTTCTCCAAAACAGTTCCGCTGCACTTTTGTTTTTTCCGTTATAAAAGTTTTTGGGAAGGGCGCGGGGAACCCTTTCTTCAAAAAGGGTTCCCCGCATATTTTTTTACTCTCATCCCTCAAACTGGGCGTGGAACAGCGAATGATAAAATCCCCGCATTTCCATCAGCTCGTCGTGATTACCCGCTTCGATCACTTCCCCGTCTCTAAGGACGAGGATCGTATCCGCACCGCGGACGGTCGAAAGACGGTGCGCGATGACAAAGCACGTTCTGCCCTTCATAAGGGTCAGCATCGCTTTCTGGATCCGCATCTCCGTGCGGGAGTCGACGTTTGAGGTCGCTTCATCCAGAATGAGCATCGGTGCATCCGACATCATAGCGCGCGCGATCGTGAGAAGCTGGCGCTGTCCCTTTGACACGTTCACGCCCTCATCGGTGATGACGGTGTCGTATCCATCGGGGAGTCCCCGAATGAAGGAATCAATACCCGCGGCCTTCGCACATTCGCGGATGCGCTCCTCGGTTACCTCACCCGAGGCACCGTAGGCGATATTATCTCGGATCGTACCGCTGAAGAGCCACGTGTCCTGAAGAACCATCGTGTACGCACGGCGAAGCGCGGCGCGTTCTCCTTGGCGGATCGGCGTACCGTCGAGACGGATCTCGCCCGAATCCACATCGTAGAACCGCATGAGAAGATTGATGATCGTAGTCTTACCGGCACCGGTAGGTCCGACGATCGCGATCACCTGTCCGGGTTTCGTTTTGATGCTCAGATTCTTGATAATCGGACGATCGGGCTCATACCCGAACTGCACGTTTTCCGTCTCGAGTTCGCCCCTCACATCGGTAAATCCGTACGCATCGGCCACATCTGCCAGTTCTTCTTCCTCATCAAGAAGACGGAACACGCGCTCCGCCGCGCTGGCGGCTGACTGCAGCTCGCTTACGATATTGGCAACCTCGTTGATCGGCGCGGAAAACCTGCGTGAATACAAAACGAACGAAGATACATTGCCGAGAGTAATCGCACCGCCAAGGTATAAAAGCGCGCCGAATACGCTGACCATCGTAAGGGAAAGATTGTTGATAAAGTTAACCGTCGGCCCGACGAGCGTGCCGTAATAATCGGCCTTATAGTAAGCGTCCACCGCTTCGGTGTTCCGCTTGTCAAACCGCGCAATCATCTCTTTTTCTCTGCCGTACGCGCGGATCGTGCGCTGGCCGGAAAGCATTTCCTCCGCGTATCCGTTGAGCTCACCGAGCTTCGCAGAACGGGCGCGGAACAAGGGGCGCACGTGCTTCGTAGTATAGATCGTGAACAAAATCGATGCCGGCACGGTAATCGCGAAAACGAGGCACAGCCTCGGAGAAATAGACAGCATCATGCCGAGCGCGCCGAACACCGTGATCACCGTCGTACAGATTTGCACAAAATCCGTCGAGAGCGTCGCGTTGATCGTATCAATATCGTAAGAGATGCGGCTGATGATGTCGCCGACCTGCGTCTTATCGAAATAACCGATCTTCATGCGCATCAGTTTTGCGAAGATGTCCTCGCGCATCTGCCGCACGATCGAACGGGACAGATTGATCATGATCACCTGAAGCAGATAGCCGAGCAGCGAAGAGAGGACGTAGAAGACCGCCATCAGGCCCGCATAATAGAACACCGTTTCGAAATTCACGTGTCCCTCGCCAAACTCAATCGCATCCATGGCAAGGCCCGACAGCTTCGGACCGCTCAGCGCAAACAGATTCGATCCGACCGCAATAAGTAAGGCGAGAAGGAAAAGCCATTTGTATTTGAAAATATATACGCCGAGGCGAAGAAGGACTTTTAGCTTTTTCGCACCGCCCCTGGGGACATTTCTCGGATCGGTGGCGACGGGTCCCTTTGACATACCAAAGCCTTTATTCAAGGATAGCACCTCCCATCTGCGACTCGGAAATCTCGCGGTAAATCTCGCACGAATCGAGCAGCTCTTCATGCGTACCCATACCCGTGATCACTCCCTCTTCGAGAACGAGTATCAGATCCGCGTGCTTGACAGAGCTTACGCGCTGTGCGACGATCACGCTCGTCGTCTTGCCGGCGTAATTCTCACGGATCGCACGGCGGAGAGCGGCGTCCGTGGCGTAGTCAAGCGCACTGGAGCTGTCATCGAGCACCAAAATCTCGGGATTGCCCGCCAGCGCACGGGTGATAAGAAGCCGCTGCTTCTGCCCACCCGAAAGATTTGCGCCTTTGATCGTGAGGGAATGGGATATGCCGCCCTCTTTCTCTTCAATGAAGGGGGCCGCTTGTGCCCGCTCTGCGGCGACAAGGACGTCACCTTCCGCAATACCGCGGCCGAAATCCACGTTTTCGCGGATCGTATTCGCAAAAAGGAAATCGTTCTGGAACGCTGCGCCAAACTTCCCTGCGAGTTGTTCGTGCGGGATCGTGCGCACGTCCCGTCCGTCGATACGGACGGTGCCGGAATCGGGATCGTAGAATCGCATGAGCAGTTGAATGAGCGTGCTTTTGCCGGCACCCGTGGGACCGATAATACCAAGCGTTTCCCCTTTCCCGAGGCGGAAGGACACGTGGCTTACATCTTCCTTCTTACCGTTGTAGGAGAAGGTTACATCGTCAAATTCGATCGCGGGTACGTCTTCTGCCGTCGGGCGGTCAGTCTCTTCCTCGGGCACGACCTCCATATCAACGGGGGCATCAAGCACCTCGGCAATACGTGCCGCCGACGCCGTGGCGCGGGAAACCATGATCACCATACGCGTTATCATCATCATCGCCATAGTGATCATCGTAAAATAGTTCATAAATGCCAAAACCACGCCGGGCTGCGTGGCGCCGCTGTTGACGCGGTACGCACCTGCGATAACGACCGCCACAAATCCCAGATTCACAAACACGTTCACAACAGGGTTGATCGACGCCATCGTAAGAGATGCCGTTTTTTCCCGCTTCGTAAGATTTTCATTGGCTTGGTCGTATCTTGCTTTTTCGTATTCTTCCTTGGTCAAGGCCTTGATGACACGGATACCCTGCGCATTCTCACGCACGACGCTTGTCATCCGATCGATCGCCTCCTGCACGAAGCGATACATGGGGATGCCCTTTCGGGAAACGAAATATACAACGATGCTGATAAACGGCAAGGTGGAAAGAAGCACGAGCGTGAGTACCGGTTCCAACATAACCGTAACAAAAATGCCTCCGATGAGAAGAATCGGCGCACGGACGCCCATACGCTGCATCATACCGATCGTCTGGTGAAGATTGTATGTATCCGAGGTAAGACGGGATTCGAGAGAAGGAATCGTAAACGAATCGACCTGCCGGCTCGAAAGATATGAAATACGCGTAAACAAGGCAGAACGGAGTGATTCCATCGTATCGCGGGCGACTCTCGCCGCTACGCGGTTGGCAAGAATGTTCCCGACGAGCGCAGTCAATGCGCAGAGAAACATAACGCCGCCGTACTTATAAATCATCCCGCGATCCCCCGTAGGAACGACATCGTCGATCATAAAGGAAAGGATCATCGGAAGCGCCAACTCCACGATCGTACCGAGGAATTTAATCGTAAGCCCTAATGCCATCCTCGGTGCATTCGGACGGAGAAAGTTTAAAACGTGTCGGATGAGAACCACCGCCAATCTATTCACAGATTTTTCATCCTTTTTATTATATATTAGACCCCGCGGAAAGTCAAGAAAAGCGGGCAAAAAACAAAAAATCGCCCCGGCTTTTGCCGAAGCGATTTTTGAAGCACGATTTTTTCCAATCAGCCAAGTTTGCTTGCGTTGACGTGGATACCGGGGCCCATCGTAGAAGCCATAACGCAGCTCTTGATGTACTGACCTTTTGCTGCAGCCGGTTTTGCCTTGATAATAGCGCCCATCAGTGCGTTGAAGTTCTCAGCGAGCTTCTCAGCGCCGAAGGATGCCTTACCGATCGGGCAGTGAATGATATTGGTCTTGTCGAGACGGTACTCGATCTTACCGGCCTTAGCCTCCTGAACAGCCTTGGCAACATCCATCGTAACGGTGCCTGCCTTGGGGTTCGGCATGAGGCCCTTCGGGCCGAGGGTCTTACCGAGACGGCCGATCGTACCCATCATGTCGGGGGTAGCGATTACGATATCGAAATCGAACCAGTTCTCTTTCATGATCTTCTCAACGAGATCCATTTCGCCGACGAAATCAGCGCCTGCCTCGAGGGCTTCCTTTGCGCGATCACCCTTCGCGAAAACGAGGGTGCGTACGGTCTTACCGGTACCGTTGGGGAGAACAACCGCACCGCGAACCTGCTGGTCTGCGTGACGGGAGTCAACGCCGAGGCGAACGTGCAGTTCGATTGTTTCGTCAAACTTTGCCTTCGAGGTCTGGCATACCAGCTCGATTGCCTCTGCGGGATCATACAGCTTTGCTTTCTCGATCAGCTTTGCGCTGTCGACGTATTTCTTACCCTTAAACATCTATGCGTCCTCCTTATTCCTCGACCGTAATACCCATGGAACGGGCAGTACCTGCGACCATGCTCATAGCTGCTTCCAGAGATGCTGCGTTGAGGTCAGGCATCTTGGTCTCAGCGATCTGCTTCACCTGTTCTTTGGTGATCTTAGCAACCTTGGTCTTGTTCGGGGTAGCGGATGCAGTCTCGATGCCGCAAGCCTTCTTGATAAGAACGGCTGCCGGCGGGGTCTTGGTGATAAAGGTGAACGAACGGTCAGCATATACGGTAATAACTACCGGGATAACGAGACCGATGTCCTTCTTGGTGCGCTCATTGAACTCTTTGGTGAAGTTCGGAATTGCTACGCCATACTGGCTGAGTGCAGGACCTACCGGCGGTGCGGGAGTTGCCTTACCTGCCTGAAGCTGGAGTTTGACGTAACCGACGATTTTCTTTGCCATAAGAAAAAACCTCCATGTGTGGTTTCTGACGGAAGAATCAGAAAAATTTTCTTCCTCCCACAATTCCGGCGCTTCGTACATGACGGGAGGCCGGCTCCCTAAAATGCATCAGATGCGTTGCATCCTCACATAGCCGCACTGCGGCGAACGTGTTTTACGTCCAGATTGATCGGCATATCGCGGCCGACCGTGGATACGATGACGGTAACTTCCGTGCCGTCGGCAGAGATCTCGCTGAGCTTTCCGCTGTATCCCGCGAAGATACCCTCTACGATATCGACCATATCGCCGATGGCAACGGTCTGCGTCGTAGACTGCACGACTTCCTCGGAGATGATGGCGGCGGCCTCCTCATCGGTGAGCGGAACCGGTTTTGATCCCGGGCCGACGAAGCCCGTTACGCCGCGGATGTTGCGGACAACGTGCCAGCTTTCGTCCGTCATAATCATCTTTACGAGCACATAGGACGGAAAGATCTTGCTTTCGATCTCGCGCTCCACGCCTCCGTCCGATTCCACGATGGTCTCGACCGGAATGCGCACGTCGAAAATCAAGTGGCCCATGCCACGATTTTCAACGATTTTTTCAAGATTCATCTTGACCTTGTTTTCATAGCCGGAATAGGTATGTGCTACATACCATCTCGGACCGGCGTTCATCTCATTGATGTCGCTCATGTCCTATCTCCGTCAAATAATCTTGCCAAGACCGTAAATTGCGTACTGGAACAATGCATCAAGTCCACCGATAACCGCACCGAGGAGTACCATAGCCACGAGCACGAGTGCCGTATTCTTCAGTACGACCTTGCGGGGCGTCCATACGATCTTCTTGAGTTCCGCTCTGGTTGTCCGGAACCATGCGGCAATGCGGGAAAAGAACGAGGGCTTCTTTGCTTTTGTCTTTTCGTTTTCAGCCATTGCTTTTCTCCTTCAAAAATTATTTAGATTCCTTGTGGAGAGTATGCTTGCGGCAGAAGCGGCAATACTTGTTCAGCTCAAGACGATCCGGATCGTTCTTCTTGTTCTTCATAGTGTTGTAATTGCGCTGCTTGCATTCGCTGCAGGCGAGAGTGATCTTAACTCTCATGTATCGGCACCTCCTTGAAAATTCAGGGCTTTCACCCCGTTGAATGTCGGCGTTTGACGCCGCGTACCTCCCTCATTCGGCAGAGGCATGCGTGAAAAATTTCCGCGCAAAAAAAGAACCCCCACACTGAGGTAGAATCATTATAGCACAAGGGACAAGTTGTGTCAAGAGATTTTTTCATTATAATAAGAAAAAATTTCCGAGGAACGAAACCGTGCAGGGAAAAGAATCTTCTCTCCCCTGCACCGCTGTTCGTTTTTTTCGTTTTTCCTTTTCCTCAAAGAAGCGTGGCGCGAAGCGTCTCACCGGACTCACGGGACAGATACGAAGGCGGAATATCGAGCACCGTTTTCGCACCGACCACGCCTTCCGCACTGAGCCTCGCCGCCGCACGGGCGTAGGCGAGAAGTACGCTCGCCGTAAACTCCGGATTGGAGTCAAGCTTCAAGGAATACTCGATCACGTGTCCCGTCCCGTCAGACGTCTCACCGCTTCTGATCACACGTCCGCCGTGGGGGATGCCCTTATGATCTCGCTGCAGCTCTTCCATCGTTATAAAATGGACGGTCGTATCGTAATCGGCAAAATAGTTGGGCATCGTAACGATCTCTTTTTCGATACGGGCGAGATCGGCATCCGGTGCCGCTACCACAAAACACTCCCTCTGATGCTTCTCGCGCGTGGTGAGCTCGGGATTTTCTCCGCGGCGGACCGCCTCTACGGCGGCGGGCACGGGGATCGTGTACTGACGGGCGTCGAGAACGCCCTCGATACGACGGATGGCATCGGAATGGCCTTGGCTGACGCCGCGTCCCCAGAACGTATAATCCTTACCGTCCGGCAAGATGCACTGTCCGTACAAACGGTTGAGCGAGAACATGCCGGGATCCCATCCGACGGAGATCACGCTGACCGTACCGCCCTCGCGGGACGCCGCATCGCAATCGGCAAAGTGCGCGGGAATATTCGCGTGGGTATCAAAGCTGTCGACGATATTGAAAAGGCGCGCAAACGCCGGCCCTTGCACGGGCAGATCGGTGGCAGAGCCGCCGCAGAGGATCATCACGTCGATCTTTCCGACGAACTTCTCCGCATCGGAAACAGAGTACACGGATGCACCTTCGCTCAGTATTTTAAGAGACGACGGATCCCGTCTTGTGAATACAGCAACCACTTCCACATCGGGATTTTTCATCGCAGCCAATTCCACGCCGCGCCCGAGATTCCCATACCCCATAATACCAAGACGAATCATTCTTCTACCTCTTTTTCGAAAACAGATTTCTATGAGGAATATTGTACCACAAATGACGGCGTGAGTAAAGCATTTTTTCGAAAAAGATCGTCTATCGACCGCTCAAAAAAAACACGCGAGAACGCGGGCGCACCCAAAGCCGAGAGCGGCGCACACGGGAAACGTCAAAAGCCACGCGAGGAGAAAGCGGAAAAACTGCCTCCGATAGAGGCGGCAGTCGGGCGAGAAAAGTGAAGTGCCCGCGACGGCGGCGGTTTTCGCGTGCGTCGTGGAAGCAGGAACACCGGCGATACTGAGTACGCACAAGGTTCCCGCCGCGGCGAGATCGGAGGCGAGCGCTCCTTTCGGCGTGAGCGAGGCAAGATCACAGCCGACCGCCTCGGTCATCCGTCGCCCGCCGAGCAAGGTGCCGATGCCCATAACGAGTGCCGACGCCGCCCACACCGAAAACGGCGGACGGACAGAGACCGTCCCTGCCGCCATAAGAAGTGCCAAAAATTTCGGCAGATCCTGCGCGCCGTGGAAGAAAGAAAAAAGCGCCGCCGAAAAAAGCTGCATACGGCGCACCCTCGCGATAGACAATTTCCGCCGAAGTAATCGGGCAGTGACGAGCCCGGCAGCAAAGCCGCCCGCCGTACACACCGCCATCCATACGGCAAGCGGTGCGATCGCTGACCATATCCCGCCGCCTCCCGTGGCGGCACTGACGCCCGCGAGAGCCGAAAGCAGAGCGTGGCTCTCACTGGTGGGCAGACGAAAAAGCCACGCGAGAGCCGTAAAGATCACCGCCGAGAGCAGACACGAAAGCGCGCCCGCCTCGCCAAACGAACCGAAATCGGCTGTACCCGCGACCGATTCTCCCACGCGGGTGAACAAAACGCCGGAAAGCGCGCCCCCCGCCACGTTCAAAGCGGCAGAAAGGAGCGCCGCCTGCCGCATCGTGAGAGCGCGTGACGAGACCGCCGAGGCAATGGCGTTGGAAGCATCCGTCGCGCCGTTCAGAAAAATCAGAAGAACAACCGCTGTGCTGAGAAAAAACGTCATGAATCCCTCCGAGCCGCCCGAAAATCGAAATGCGTAATTGACAAAACAGCGACAACTTGGTATCATATACATATGGATAAAAACGGCTGAAATATGACAACGGACAAAAGCCGCCGATAAATACGAAAAACGAAGGAATCTTTGAAATGAAAGAAATCATTCTCTGCAAATACGGCGAAATCATTCTAAAAGGAGCGAACCGATCCCGCTTCGAGAGCATTCTTATGCGTGAGGTAAAGCGCCGCGCCGCCCGCGTAGGAAAATTTGATGTGCGCGCCGCACAAAGCACGATGTACATCACCCCTCTCACCGATTTTGAAGACATGGACGAAATGTACAATCAGGCGATGCACGTGTTCGGCTTCGTAGGCGTATCCCGCGCCGCCGTGGCCGAAAAGACGATGGAGGATATCTGCCGCGTTGCGCGCGAGTATCTGCCGCCTTATTTGGCAAACGCCAAACGGTTCCGTGCAGAGGCCAAGCGATCCGATAAAAAATTCCCGCTCAAGTCTCCCGAAATTGCCGCAGAAGTAGGCGGCGTGATTCTCTCCATGCGGCCGGATCTCAAGGTCGATCTTGACCGCCCCGACGTAACCGTGCGCATTGAGATCCGCGACACGGCGGCGTACATTCACGCGGGTCAGGATCGCGGTGCGGGCGGTATTCCGCTCGGCTCGGGCGGACGCGGACTTCTGCTTCTCTCCGGCGGTATCGACAGCCCCGTTGCCGGCTATATGATGGCACGCCGCGGGCTTGCGCTCGACGCTCTCTACTTTGAAAGCATCCCCTACACGAGCGACCGCGCGCGTGAAAAGGTTGCCTCTCTTGCCAAAATCCTGACCGAATATTTAGGTCCGATCCGTATGCACGTGATCTCGCTGACCAAAATTCAGGAAGCGATCCGCGACAACTGCGACGAGGATTATTTCACGCTTCTGCTCCGGCGTTATATGATGCGCCTCTCCTGCCGTATGGCGAAGGTATGCGGCGCCGAAGCGCTCGTTACGGGTGAAAGCCTCGGACAGGTAGCGAGCCAGACGCTAGCGGCGCTTACCGTAACCGAAGCCGTATCGGACAAGCTGATCTTCCGCCCGTGCATCGGTATGGACAAGGAGGAGATCGTCGGAATCTCCCGCAAGATCGGCACGTTTGAAACATCGATCCTTCCCTACGAGGACTGCTGTACCGTCTTTACGCCGCGCCATCCGAAAACCCAGCCCGTGCTCGAAAAGGTCGTCGAGCAGGAACAAAAGATTGACTACGACGCACTCCTTGAAGACGCGTGGGCGAGCCGATACTCCATTCTCATCCCGCAGTTTGAAGATTGACAAAGGAGCGAAAAAATGCAGACAGCACGCGTGGCCGTCGTGCCGTACAATCCCGAATGGAAATCCGATTTTGAAAAGATAAAAGCGGAACTTGAAGCCGCACTTTCGGGCTTGATCGTTGGTATCGAGCACGTGGGAAGCACGTCCGTGGAGGGCTTGTCCGCAAAGCCCTGCATCGACATCGACGTCATCATGAAAGACTATTCCGTTTTTGATGATGTTGTGCAAAAGCTGGCAAAACTCGGATACGTCCATGAAGGGAATCTTGGCATCAAGGATCGCGAGGCGTTCAAATACGAGGATAAGCCGCATCTCAGGACGCACCACCTGTACGTCTGCCCCCAAAGCTCCCGAGAATTATACCGCCATATCACTTTCAGAGATTTTCTCAGGGGGAATCCCCTGGCAGTCAAAAAGTACAGTGCGGTAAAAGAAAGAGCGGCAGAGTTGTACCCCGATGATATCAGTAAGTACATGGAATATAAATCCGCATGCATTGAAGAATTATATCATCTTTGCGGGCTACATTAAGATTATAACACGAAAGGCATCCGTCGAAAACGGATGCCTTTTTTGCGCACACGGGACAACCCGTGCGGCATATACTTATAGAAGAAAAAGCCGGAGATGCGCCTGCATCTCCGGTTCAAATTCTTAGTTGTTTTCAGCGGCAGCGGCTGCCTCAGCGGCGGCAGCTTCCAGTCTTGCTTTGCGGTCAGCTTCCACACGAGCAAGTTTCTCGTAGTACGCCTTGGTGCGGATGTCGATAATGCGGTTGATGTCATCGCAAGCCTTGTCGATATCTGCGCCGTAATCTACGGAGATGTTGAACACTTCGTTTCCGTCCTTGCCGTACAGAACGAAATGATAATCGGTGAACTTGTAGAGACGGTTGCCGACGAGACGCTCGAACGGTACGCTCTGCACTTCCGCGCGGCTCAAATCAATGTACTTATAGGATCCGCCAAGCTCTTCGTCGATCGAATCGTCGATGAAAGAGAAATGTCTGTGATGAATGTTGATACGCTCACCGGTGAAGAAGAGAACGGCGGCGGAGAACAGGCTGGTGCGGTTCTTACCGTCGGAGCCTTTTTTGTAGTAGACCTCATCGTTGAACTCGTATCCGCGCAGGGTGAGCGGCTGGAGGTATTTGAGCGACTTTTCAAACAGCTCGAAGCGGATCATACCGCGTTCGATCATGTTTCTCATTTTTTCGCCGACCTGATATTCGATATCATCACCGCTGGCTTTACCGCTGCTCGAGAAAATGAGTACTGTCATACCGGCAACAAGGCCGAGAATACCGTAAAGACGCGTGCTGCGGGAAAGCGACATCAGAACGATGCCTGCAATAATAACAACCCAGCCGATAATCGTAGCGGGAGAAATCCCCTTAGAAGTAAAGTATTTTAAATTACGCTTCGTTTCCATACTGTAAACTCCGTTATGTAAGATTTGTGGGGCTGCCCGATACGGTCATACCTTTCACAATACAATTATGATACCACAAACAGGTGTGATTGTCAATATATAATCGGGTTCTGCCGCGACAATTTGTTTAGAAAATCAATGCCCGAATTTTCGTTTTCGTCTATCGAGAAAGGAGCACGCATGAATCTCTACGAACTGTTCTCCGCCGTACTTACCGCGCCGTACGCGCACGTAGAAAACGACGCCAGTTTTTTTGCCCGCACCGACGGGGGAACGCTGTATCTGTTGTTTCAGGCAAGCCACGGCTGTACGGATTGGGAGAACAATCTCGATTTTCCCGCCATTCCCTACCGCGATATGCCCGATCGGTGGATGTGCCACAGAGGATTTCTCAAAGCATGGAAAGGCGTCGAGCCGTATATCGCCAAAGTCCTCGCCGAAACGGCCGCCCAACGAATCACCGTAGCAGGCTACAGTCACGGCGGGGCACTCGCTATGCTGTGCCACGAGTACATATGGTTCACCCATCCACGATTCCGTAATATTTTAACGGGTGTAGGCTATGGCGCGCCGAGAGTACTCTTTCGGATTCCGGGCACGCTTTGGCCAAAGGAGCGATGGGCGACCTTTACTGTCGTACGCAACCTCGACGATATCGTCACACATCTGCCGCCGTACTGGCTTTTTTACAAGCACGTCGGCACTCTTCTCGAAATCGGCGAAAAGGGGCGGCACACGTCCATTGACGCGCACCGCCCGGAAAACTATGAAAAGGCTTTATATGAATACGTCACGGCGCGTTCCGATCAACCGCCCGTTTGATCTCCTGCATCTCCGCATCCACCTCCGCGATCGCCATAGCACAAATGCGAAGCCGATAGCGAAGATCCTCGGGGATCTCGCCCTCCGCCTTATATCTGAGGTGATGCTCCAGACTCGCCCAGCAGTCCATCGCGATCGTGCGGATCTGCACTTCTACGGGAACGCGCTCCATCCGCTCAGAAAGATACACCGGCACGGTAACGACCAGATGGAGTGAACGGTATCCGCTTTCCTTGGGCTCATGGATATAGTCCGATTTACGAACGAGGACAACGTCATCCTGCCTGAGAAGCATCTCTGCCACCGTTTGTGTATCGCTTATGTAGTTGCAGATGACGCGCACACCGGCGATATCGGTGAGGGCTCTTTTCATCTCACCGATCGTGCCCGATACACCGAGCCGCTCCATCTTTTTGAAAATGGAACGCGGTTCCTTCAGGCGCGTCTCAATATGATGAATGGGATTGTAGTCATACTTTGCATGAAATTCCTCGTCAAGCGTCTGGAGCTTCATCTCGACCGTACGTATGCCCGCCTTGTAAAGATGCATCTGTGTGCGGAACTCCTTCATGGCATCACTGAGCGGAACCATCTGCTCCGAGACGGCAATTTCCGCCTGCGCCTGCGTGGGCATAGCTGTTTTTTCGCTGACCATACTCCTCCCCCTTTCCTTACGTATACAGTATACACAATCTTTTTTAACAGGATATAAACGATTTTAATTTTAGAAGAAAATTTTAGCAAAACAAAAATCACCAAATATTTCTTTCCTCGCGGTGCATTTTCAAAATCTTTACACAAAAATCGCTCTTTGGCAAAAAAACAGAAAAAACCTGTTGAAAAACGCACGGGAATGTGTTAGAATATAGGATGTGAGTTTTGATGGAAGTATTTTGTTTTTCAAAATCCTTCCCAAATTATAAGGGGTGTTAAAATATGAGCCGTACCATCGGCACCGTATCCAGAGGTGTAAGAGCACCGATCATCCGAAACGGCGACGATATCGTCGAAATCGTAACCTCGTCTGTTCTTGAGGCCGCAAAAGAAGAAGGATTCGAAATCCGCGACAGAGACATCGTTGCTATGACCGAAGCGATCGTCGCAAGAGCGCAGGGCAACTACGCAACCGTTGACGATATTGCAGCGGACGTCAAAAAGAAGTTCGGCGGCGAGACCGTCGGCGTAATCTTCCCAATCCTCAGCCGCAACCGTTTTGCCGTTTGCCTCAGAGGTATTGCGAAAGGCGCAAAGAAAATCGTTTTGATGCTGTCCTACCCCTCCGATGAAGTGGGCAACCATCTCGTCTCTTGGGATCAGCTGGACGAGCATGGCGTAAACCCCTACACGGACGTGCTTTCTCTCGAAAAATACCGCGAACTCTTCGGCTATGAAAAGCACACCTTCACCGGTGTGGACTACGTGGAATACTATGAAAGTCTGATCCGCGAATGCGGCGCAGACTGCGAGATCATTTTCGCAAACAATCCGAAAGCGATTCTCAATTACACGAAGAACGTGCTCACCTGTGATATACACACCAGACAGAGAACGAAGCGTATCCTCAAAGCCGCCGGTGCAGACGTCGTTCTCGGACTTGACGAGATTCTGAACGCCCCTGTGAACGGCAGCGGATGCAACGAACAGTACGGCCTTCTCGGCTCCAACAAGGCAACCGAGGATCAGGTAAAACTGTTCCCGAGAAACTGCCAGCCGGTCGTGGATGCCATCGCAGAAAAACTGTACGCTGCCACCGGCAAGAGAGTGGAAGTTATGGTATACGGCGACGGCGCATTCAAAGACCCCGTCGGAAAGATCTGGGAACTGGCCGATCCGGTAGTTTCCCCCGCTTACACCAAGGGTCTTGAGGGAACGCCCAACGAGCTGAAACTCAAATACCTTGCCGACAACGATTTCTCGAATCTCTCCGGCGATGCGCTGAAGGAAGCGATCAAAGGAAAGATCGCAGAGAAGGACGGCGACCTCGTAGGAAAGATGATCTCCGAGGGCACGACGCCCCGACGCCTGACTGACCTTATCGGATCGCTGTGCGATCTGACCTCTGGCTCCGGTGACAAGGGCACGCCGATGGTCTTCATACAAGGGTATTTCGACAACTACACGACTGAATAAAAAGCAAGAAAAGGGACTGCGCTGACGCAGTCCCTTTCTTTTTATTTCAATTTCACATCGTACGTCATAACGCCGAGCGCGGGGTATTTTCCTGCAAGCACGTCGATCGCAGCGAGCGTGCTTTCGGTGGACGTCGTGCCGATCAGCACGCGCGGGATATGCGAAAGATCCTCGAGCACGAACGGATTGCCGTAGTGCACGACGGTGGAAACGTGGTCCGTCATGCGCATCGCGTTGATGAGCGACGTAATGCGCGAGGTGAGACACTCAGTACCGACGTAGGTAAGCGTCTTTATAAACGTAACGAAGATCACGCTGTCGTAGCCGATCGAGGCATGCAGAAGGGCCTTGTTCTCCGGCGAGGACGGGAACTGCGTGATCGGGTAGACCGTGGAGTTCGGGAAATTTTCCTTGATCTTCTCAGCGAGCAGCACGGGATTGTACCAATCGTTTGTAAACGTCTCGACTGCCACCTTGCCGTGGCTTTCAAGATCGAGCGGCGTCTCCGTCAGAAGCGCGAAGAAATATCTGCCGTCGGGATCGAGCGTCGGGGAAATACCTTCATCTACACGTCTGTAAACAGAATCCGTATTGATACGGTGGAAAAGGGCGATATCCTCATCGGTCAGCTCTGTGAACTTCGGCGGGGTGAGCGTCTTGTGCTGTGCCTCGAGCACGCGACGCACGGCTTCATTAAGGCGTTCTTCGGTGAACATGCCCGCCTCGTAGCACTCGCACAGCGCCTCATATGCAGTATCGTGATCCGGGAAGAACGGAAGCGGCATATCGTTGCCGGCGGCGATCGCCATACCGAGCGTATCGTGCCGTCCGTATCTGGCGCGAACACCCATCATATCAAGCGCGTCGGTCATCACGAGCCCGTCAAATCCCTCGTCTCTTATAAGATCGTTGACCTTCTTCGAAAGACTCGCGGGGTATTCGGGATCAATATCCAAAAATCGAATATGTCCCGTCCCGATGCCATCCAGAAGACCTTCCTTCATCAGTTCGCGGTACGGGTACAGATTATATTCTATAACGGTTTGTTTCGATACTGCCGTTACAGCCTCACCCATATGTGTGTCGATCCGTGCGCTTTCCACTCCCTTTCCGGGGAAATGCTTCGCCATCGCAAGAAGACCGCCGTCGTGCAATCCGCGAGCCTCGGCTTTCGCCAGCGCGGTAACCTTATATTTATCCGAGCCGATCGAGCGAATGACACCGCCGCAGACGTAGTTGGTGGTTGGCATATCGAGAACGGGATTCCAAACGCAGTTGTAGCCTGCTTTCGCAGCATTCACTGCGGTAACCTTTCCGAATACGTAGGCAAGATCCTCCCTGCCCGTACAGCCGAGCGCATTGTGCCGGCCGATTGTGTAATCGTCAAATCCGTGCTCTACGTCGCACATGATAAGAATCGGATAATCGGCGGCATCCTTCACCGCTTTCATAAGCGCGTCGCGGTTTTCCTCACCCTGCGTGATCCACGCACCGCCCAGCGAGTGAGCCTTGATCTGCTCGACGACGTAGTCGATATTTCCGTCATACACACGGGCAATCAGCGTCATACCAAGTTTTTGTTTCGTAGTCAGTTCGGACAGTTTCAACTCTTTCATGAGAGACCCCTCGGAAAGCTGTATTTTTACGGGATTCCCCGCTTAAGATAAGTGTATCATCTGACAAAAGAAAAGTCAAGCGAAAAGCCAAATTAAAGCCGCCGATTTTCAAAAATCCCCGCCACGGGATAAAAAACGCCCCGTGCCGTCTCGGACACGGGGGTTTTGATTTTTTGCATTTGCAGAAAACGGCCGCTTTGATCAGAAGAACACCGATCTCGCCTGCTCTTTTACTTCCTTCGATGCGGCGAACGGAATTCTCGTCGTATATCCGTTCTTGGCGGCGACGATCATCTTGGTCGGCCATGCGAAGATATCGCGGTTCCACTGATCGATCGTATCGTTATACAGTTCTCTTGCCGCCGTGATCTCTCTCTGGAGATACATATTCTGCTGCATTGCGTCGGCGATCTCACGGTGCGCTTTGAGGTCAGGGTAGCTCTCTACTGCCACGTTAATGTCTCTCGAGACCGTCTCGATCTGACCGCCGATCTCGTTGCGTGCAGCATCCGCATCACCTGCGTTTCCGGAACGGTATTTTGCGATGTTCTCGAACGTGCTCTTGTCAAGATCGATCGCCTTATCGAGCAGGCGTGCACAGTTCTGCAGAACCATAACCCTCTGCTCAAGGAAGTTGTCGATCTGCGAAGCGTTTCTCTGAATCTTCTGCTGCAGCTGATCAAAATGCTTTTTCGCACTGATCTTCATAAAGAGAAAGATCACGCCCGGCAGAATGCCGCACACCCACAGAAGAATTTCAAAAATCTTCGAGCCGAAGCCCACCTCGGCCGGGATCTTTTTTGCGATAACGTTCGTATCAACGCCTTCTTCTCTTACCTCGGGATTCAGTTCGTCCAGTTGATTTGCCATTTTCAGTACTCCTTTATTAAGATTTATTTTAAGAATTGAACATGGATAATCCGTTCATTCTTGCCAGAACCGTCTTATTTTCCGCAATTTCATTCGTTGCAACGGAAAAGTTGTTCTGTGCTATAAGCGGCATGTATTCGTCCCACTCGACGGACACGTTGTGGAAGCGGCCGTCTCCACCATGAACGGAAACGATGTCCACCCGTTTTTCTATGTCATAGGAATAAGCGGTGATGCACGTCTCATCGACGTTATCCTCGGTGCGCACGAACGACGATTTCAGAATCGCCTCGGTTTTCGTATCCGGATGCACAACGTGTCTTTTATCCATGGCATTTGCGAGCGACTCGCATTCCCGGAGAGAATATGTCTGCGAATAATCGGGGATCGGTTTAAGCGAGTGGACGGGGCGCTCCTGATACATGGGGATCGCCAAAAGGGGCGCAAAATCGAAGTACACCGCCTTGAAGAAATCGGTGTTCTTTCCGACGAAATTCTCTTTTATGATATCGTAGGAATACGAAGCGTAGTTTTCAGGCCGCAGATTGATCACACGCCCTTGACTGTGCTTTGATATGATCTTATTCGTCCGTTTACGTTTTATGAAATGGAAATCGTCCGCGTACGCCGTGGGCGAAAGAATCAAGGATACCATATTCGTCTGTGCCAGCGGTGTAAAGAGGGTGCGGAACTGCACCTCGTCCGTCCTGTCGAGAGCGTCGAAAAGCACCTCAAACTCCGCGTTGGACATCATCGTAAAATCGTCGTTTTGGCTGATTGCACGGTCAGCTTTTCGTTCAAGCTTTCGCTCACCGCGTTTTACGAAACGCTCTACTTGGCGCTCACTTTTCTGCTCGAGATGCGAATCGTCGCGGCTGAACGACAGATCGGGACCGCCCTGCGCGCAGTAATTCAGCACCACCTGCGTTTGGTAATACGGCTTCGGTTTCGTAACGGTCGCGTGAAGCGTCTGCGTGCGCATTCTCGTTCTCGTTTTTCCGTCGCTGTCGCGATACGTTTCCGTCCAGTGGATCGTTTTATATCCGTGGTACGTTTCCGTCCCCATTCTGTGTATGCGTTTTTGCTCGAACAAGAATGGGTTCTCGTTATAATTACCCGCGAGCACCTCGATAGTTGACTCTTCGTCGTCGCCTTCCTCGCCGAAATCGTAGTTGATCTTCATATCGATTTCCTGCTTTACGGAGAAGTGCGTATCAAACGAAATGAGCGGCACGACGGCTTCTATAATATCGAGCGCATCTCTGTCGGTAAAGAGTCTGTTGAGAGGGAGCATCTGGTTTCTTGCCTCCTCCATGAGGCGATCCGCACGCTCGAGCGCCTGTTCCCTCTCCTCAGTGAGCGCCTTGATTTTCGGGGTCGTTTTTTTGATAACGAGCGGTATAAGGAGAAGCGTCAGGCACATAAGCACGCGAAGAAACTTGAGCCAGCCGAGCTTTGTTTTCAGTTTCCGGGCGATCTCTCGGCTCTCGTCCATCTGCCGTATCGTTTCGCGGTTCAGATCGGGATCGACGCCGGATTTCTTTACGAGTTTTTCAAAAAAACCGTTCGTCCTCTCCAGATGAAGATCTCTGAACTTTTTCTCAAACTCCTCAAGCGGATTATAAATCATCGAGTCCACGCACTCACCTCCCTTATTTACATTATACAACATTATTCGCAAAAAGTAAAGTTGTTTATAGTGGAAAAGGCTCTGACCGATATCGGTCAGAGCCTATATTCAATGATGGTGGTGGTGATGATGCCCGTCGGATTCTTTGAACTGCACGTGACAACTCTCCTCGTGGCAGTGCTCGCCCTCGCTCTCCAGTTCAAGCGTTGCGTGGCCGATGCCGTGCTCACGGAGTTCTTCGCGTACGGCATCCTTCACCGCGTGGTGATCGGTATTCGTCACGATATGCATCGTAGCGTAATTGTTCTGGCCGTCCATGCTCCACACGTGAATATGATGCACGTCGATAACACCGTCGATCTTTAGTATATGTTCCTTGATCTCGGCAAGATCAACCCCGTGCGGTCGTTTTTCGAGGAACAGTTCCACCGCTTCTCCAAGATTTCTGACAGCATTTACAAAGATAAACGCCGCCACGCCGATAGACATAATCGGATCAATAAGAGAGAAATCGGTAAAGCGCATCACGATAGCGCCGACAAGCACGACTGCCCAGCCGAGCACGTCCTCGAGCATATGTAGATTCACGGCTTTCTGATTGAGCGAATCCCCTTCCCTTGTAAGAAACGCGGCGGTAAAATTGACGATTACGCCCACAACGGCAAAAACAATCATGCCGTTATAATTGATCTCAACCGGATGGATGATTCTGAGAATGGCGTTGTAGATGACGACAACCGAGCCGAACAGAAGGATGAGCGTCGTGATCACGCTTGCGATGACGGAATATCTGGCATAGCCGTACGTGTATGTTTCGTCCGGCTGTTTTTTGCTTTTCTTCTCCAGAAAATACGAAAGGCCGATGCTTGCCGCATCGCCGACGTCGTGCACGGCATCGGAGATAATGGCAACGCTGCCGGTGAAAACACCGCCGACGAACTCAAACAAAGAAAAGAGCAAATTCAAAAGAAACGCCGCGAGAATATTCTTTTCGGTTTTCATAAAATCCTTCCTTCGGTCATGTAACTCTATACAATAACCCAAGACGCGAAAAGACGTCTTGGGTTATCGGTTCGTATCAGTCAATCGTCTTCATCGTCGGAAACAGAAGAACGTCGCGGATTGCGGGGGAATCGGTAAACAGCATACACAGACGGTCGATACCGTAGCCGATACCACCGGTCGGCGGCATACCGATCTCCAGCGCATTGAGGAAGTCCTCATCCGTATGGTTGGCCTCTTCATCACCGGCTGCAAACTGCTTCTCCTGCTCGGCGAAGCGCTCGCGCTGATCGATCGGATCGTTCAGCTCGGAGTATGCATTTGCCATCTCCCAGCCGTTCATGAACATCTCAAAACGCTCCACGTAGGCGGGATCGTCGGGCTTCTTTTTGGTAAGGGGAGAGATCTCCACGGGATGATCCATAACGAACGTCGGCTGGATCAGGTGCTCCTCAACGAACGTTTCGAAGAAGAGATTGAGGATATCGCCCTTCGTGTGGCGCTCCTCATATTCCACGTGATGCAGATCGGCGGCGGCGCGGGCTTCCTCCACTGTATGGATCTCCTTGAAATCCACACCGGAATACTGCTTTACAGCGTCAACCATCGTGATGCGTGCGAACGGCTTGCCGAGATCCATTTCGACGCCGTTATAAGTGATCGTGGTAGTACCAAGCACTTCCTTGGCCACATGACGGAACATATTCTCGGTGAGATCCATCATGCCGTGGTAATCGGTGTATGCCTGGTAGAGTTCCATTAGAGTAAACTCGGGATTGTGGCGCGTATCGAGACCTTCGTTACGGAAAACGCGGCCGATCTCGTATACTCTCTCGAGGCCGCCGACGATGAGGCGCTTCAGATACAATTCCAGCGAAATGCGAAGTTTGAAATCCTCGTCGAGCGCGTTGAAGTGTGTCTCAAACGGACGGGCAGCGGCGCCGCCTGCGTTGGAAACGAGCATCGGCGTTTCCACCTCCATAAAGCCCTGTGCGTCAAGGAAACGGCGGATGGAACTGATGATTTTCGAGCGTTTGATAAACGTATCCTTTGCCTCGGGATTCGTGATCAGATCGACGTATCTCTGGCGGTAGCGCATATCGACGTTCGTAAGGCCGTGGAACTTCTCCGGAAGCGGCTGCAAGCTCTTCGAAAGGAGCGTGATCTCCGTTACATGCAGAGAGATCTCCTCCGTTTTCGTTTTGAAAACGGTGCCCTTCACGCCGATAATATCGCCAATATCCATTTTCTTGAATCCGGCGTAGGCTTCCTCACCAAGGCTGTCACGGGCGACGTAAAGCTGCATCTTACCAGACAGATCCTGCACGTGTGCGAAGGAAGCCTTACCCATGATGCGTTTCGCCATCATACGTCCGGCGATCATTACCTCGGTATTTTCAAGAGCGTCGTACTGCGCCTTTACTTCCTCGGCGTGATGCGTAACGTCGAATTTCGTGATTTGGAAGGGATCCTGTCCTGCATCCTGCAGCGTCTTTAATTTATCACGGCGCACCTGAAGGATCTCGCTGAGCTGTTGTACAGGGGCGTTGTTGTTCTGATTCTCTGCCATTGTTTTCTCTCACTCCGCCCGGGCGGAGCACGTCCTTTCTGTCAATTGTCAAGAAATATGCGATACGGTCAGCTCTTCGCGCGGGTAACCGCGAGAATTTTGATCGTATATTCACCAAACGGTGCGGTAACGGTAACCTCTTCGCCTACTTTGGCACCGATCATCGCGGAGCCGATGGGGCTCTGATCGGAGATTCTGCCCTGCAGGGGATTGGCTTCGTTGGAGCCGACGATGCTGTACTCGACTTCCTCGTCCATATCGGAATCGTACACCTTTACAACGGAGCCGAGGTTCACAACGTCCGCTTTGATCTCGCTCTCGTCGATGATTTCCGCTTCGTTCAGAAGCTTTTCAAGCTCGGCGATACGGGTAACTACCTTTGCCTGCTCGTTCTTTGCTTCGTCGTATTCGCTGTTCTCGGAGAGGTCTCCGAACGCGCGCGCATCCGCGATCGCAACCTTGATCTCGGGAATCCGCACGTCCTTCAGATAGCGGAGTTCCTCTACAAGATTGTTATACCCCTCTTCGGTATAGAGGGTCTTCTTTGTGTTTTCCATCGGTGTTCCCTTTCTTCATACGTAAAACGATATTTCTGTCTCTCAAAGCGTATTACTTATTTGCCGAGGCGATGACTGCCTCTACCGCCCGATGAAGTTGATTGTCTTCCTCGTCGGTGATTTTATAAATGTTTTTGGATGCGAGTGCTTCGTCCAGTTCCACTACGATGTGCGGCTCAACGCCGATGCCGTCGTAATTGTCGGAGAACGGCGGGCAGTAATAGCTGTACGTAACGGACAGGCCGCTTCCGTCAGACAGCTGACGGATCGTCTGCATACATCCTTTACCGTAGGTTTTGGTTCCTACGATCGTTGCTTTCCCGTAGTCCTTGAGCGCGGAGCAAAACAGTTCGCCGGCGCTCGCCGTCGATCCGTTGACGATCACCGCCATCGGCATGTTGAGTTCTTTCGCATCGGACGTATAGATCGTTTCTTCCGTGCCGGATTTGTCTATCGTACGGATTACCGGCCCTTCGGGCACAAGGTAATCAAGCACTTCACAGATAGAGGTAAGCTCTCCGCCGGGATTATACCGGACGTCGAGAACGAGTTTATCACAGCCCGCAGAGCGAAGCGACTCAACCGCCCCGAAGAACTGCTCGGGCGTTTTCATATCAAAGCTTGTGATCTTGATAACACCGACCGTCGGATCAAGTGCATAGACACGGCTTAGCACCGTCTGCTCCGTTACGTATCCGCGTTCGATGGAAAACTCCACCGTTTCGGAATAGTTTTTCCCGCGGGCAACGGTGAACTCCGCCATCGTGCCGGCTTTGCCCTGCAGCTTCGAGAGCGCCCCGTAATAGCCAAGTTCTGCGACGGATTCGGCGCTGTCGCCGATACCTACGTAGATGACCATATCTCCCGGTTCCACCCCTGCCAAAAGCGCAGGGGAATCGGGCATTACGTTAATGATTTCAATGGCGTTGTACTCTGCGTTGTAGATGACGTGGATACCTACGCCCTGCATGTCCCCCTGAAGGCTTTCCTTATATGACTGGAATTCCTCAGCGGGGTAATAGGCCGCATATTTATCACCGGAGCCGTAGACGTATCCTTGGAGGATGCCGTCCATAAGCGTCGCCTCGTCGATTTCCTCCACGTACAGGGAGCGGAATAAGGCGTCCACCTCAAGGAGCTTTTGGTAGGCCCCCATATCCTCGTAGGCCTCATAGATCCCTTGTTTATACACGCCGGACCAATACAGGCCGGTCAGCTGAAAGGTAACTACGGCTACAAGGAGCATCAGAATCACCGCAAGGCCGACCGATATCTTCTTTTTCATCTTATTCTCATTTCTGCCGATTCTGTAAAGCGGCATTATATAACATATGCAAAAAGCGGTATTTTTATGAATTTACGACTTAGAATAACGGGATGCGCCCACCGAAATCGGCGGCTTCGGAATATAGTTAAAAGGATCGTCGTACTTACCGTCTTTGCGGAATTCGAAGTGGAGATGATAGCCGGTCGAGCTGCCGGTAGTACCCACCTTCGCGATGACGTCACCCTTCTGGACCTTGTCACCCTTGGCAACAAGCAATTTCGACGCATGCGCGTACACGGTCGAAATACCGCCGCCGTGGTCGATAACTACGTAGTTGCCGTAACTGCTGTGATACGTGGAAATGACAACCGTACCGGACTTCGATGCACGGATATCCGTACCGAGCCAACACGCGATATCCCAGCCGCGGTGGAAATCCCACGCGCCCCAAAGCATACGCCAACCGTACACAGAGGAGCAGTACTGATCCGCGGTAAGCGGGATCGGCCAGAGCCAGTCGCCGCCTTCAAGCGAGCCCTGATTCTTTCTTTGGAGCTCGAGGAGGTACTCCTCCAGTTCCTTATCGAGCTTATCCTCCTCCGCTTTGTTCGCGTAATAAAGTTTCAATGCAGCGCTTTCGTCTTTTTCCAGTTCAGCAATACGGGCAATTGCCGCATCTGCCTCTTTCGTGTAAGCTATACGATCCAGTTCAAGCTGTTCGAGCGTTGCCGTCTGCACAGCAAGTTTCTGTATCAGTTCACTGTTCTTTTCCTCGAGCTGTTTACGCTTCGTGTCAAGCGTCTTCATAACGGTTTTCTTAAACTCCATAAGAGCGCTGATCTGCTCAAGGCGCGACAGAAAATCACCGAGACTGTCCGCACCCAGGATGAGCCCGAGATACGACGCTTCGCCGTCTTCGTAGGAGATCACCATTTCCGTAAGGAACTGCTCCATCGCGCGGTCGTACTCCGCTTTCGTGTTTTGGATCTCCGCTTCAGTCGTCTCGATCTGAGCACGGAGTTCGGCAGAAAGGAGTTCTGCCGCTTCCATCTTTCTCTCCGTTGTATTGAGATAACTGTCGATGGTGGCCTTCTCGGTCTGCCAGGATGCCTGCTGCGAGCGGAGAGTGGACAAATTCCTCTCTATTTCCTTTTGCTTGGCTGCCAGCGCCTCAAGCTGTTCTTCGTACTTCTTTACAGTTGCATCGGTAAGGCCGGAAGATGCAGCGGACACGTCCGTGCTGCCTGAGAAAAGCGATACCGGAAAACAAAGGACGACTGCCAGAACGAATGCCGCGATCCGTTTGCCGAAACGAATGTTTCTGTGCTTCATAGAGAGTCCTCCTTACGCTTTCAAATATTTACCAAGAGAAATGCTCGAGCCGATGATGCCCGAAAGAACGCCGATCGCGAGGAACGCCCAAAGCATGGGCATCTGGATCGCGGCGGGCGGAATGATGGAGATCATCTGCAAATCACTGAGAACCATGCCTTCTATGTAGTGATAGAAATACATCTCCACGAAATAGGCAGCGGCACTCGATACGAGTCCGATGATGATGCCTTCAAAAAGGAACGGCAGAGTGATAAACCAAGAGGTGGCGCCCACGTAGCGCATGATGCTGATCTCACTGCGTCTCGAGAATACGGACAGCTTGATCGTATTGATGATTACGAAAAGGCTGACCACGAAGAGAATAATGAGGAACCACGTAAAGATAAGCAGAACGCCGCTCTTGAAATTCGACATCGTTACCGCCAGGTCGAGACGGTTGTTCACCTTGCGGACGCCGTCGATCTGTCCGAGAAGATACGCAAGCGTTACGACGCGGTCGTTATCCTCGTACACGATCGTAAAAGAGTCTGTCAGCGGGTTGTTCGTCTCGTCGATATCCTCGTACAGATGCGCATATTCCTCCGACTGCTGCTTCATGCTCTCGAGTGCCTCAGCTTTCGTCGTCCTCTTGACGGATGCGACGTTGTCAAGTGCGCGGATCTCCGCTTCGATACGCTGAATATCCTCCTCGCCGGCTTCGCGGTCCACGAAGACGACGATTTCGTTCATAAGGCCGAACTCTTCAAGGTTCATATCAATGTTATAAACAAGCAGAGCAAATCCGCCGAGCACGACAAGGCAGCTCATAAGAACAGCGATGGAGGCAAAGGACATAACGCCGTTGCGGAAGATGCCTTGGAAGCCCTGTCCGATGAAATAAAACAGATTGTATCTTCTTTTCATTCGAACATCCCTCCCACGTGGTCGTCGGCGACATGACCGTCCTGAATGGTGATCACACGCTGCTTATAGTAATCCACCAGATTTTTCTCATGGGTAACGACGATGACCGTCTTACCGAGTTTGTTGATTTTCACAAGCAGATTCATGATCTCGAGACTCATCTGCGGGTCGATATTGCCCGTAGGCTCGTCGGCGATGATGATCTTCGGGTTGTTGGCCAAAGCACGTGCCAAAGCCACACGCTGCTGCTCACCGCCCGAAAGCTGATTCGGGAAGCAGTTAAGCTTATCTGCGAGATTCACCGTATGGAGAATCGCGGGAACACGACGTTTGATCATCTTCGCAGGCGTTCCGACGGCACGCATGGCAAAAGCCACGTTTTCAAACACCGTCTTGTTCGGAAACAGGCGGAAATCCTGGAAAACGACACCAAGCTCGCGGCGGTAATACGGCACGCGGAAGGAAGACATTTTCGAAAGATTGTAATCCCCTACGATGATGGAGCCGGACGTTGCCTTTTCCTCACGCAGAAGAAGCTTCATCATCGTGGTTTTACCCGCACCGGAATGGCCGACGATGAATACAAACTCCCCGTCTTCCACCTCCAGATTAATGTTGTCCAAAGCAACGGTTCCGTTCGGGTATGCTTTTCGTACGTTCTTGAATGTAATCATAATATCCTTCTGTCATATTTTAATCAGAAAACTGACTCAAAAAACGGATTTTTTTCGTTTTCGGAGAGCCGATTTTCAAGGTGAAAAATTCCCAATAAAACATGGCAAGGGAATTGCGCCGAGGACAGTCCGCCTCACGGCGGCAGTTTTCATCCCGGCGCAGTTCCCTTTGGTTTCATACAATGTCGAATGCGTATGCTGTCAAAAACCGCACCGGTTATCAGAATTTCGTCGGTTTCGTGGTGAGATAACGCTTCACCATGAGAGCCACCTTGAACGTGATGGCGTGGTCAAATTCTCTCAAATCGAGGCCGGTCAGCTTGCGGATCTTCTCGAGCCGATAGACCAGCGTATTGCGGTGTACAAACAGTTTTCTTGACGTCTCAGAGACGTTCAGGTTGTTTTCAAAGAAGCACTGAATAGTCATCAGCGTCTCACGGTCAAGGGATTCGAGCGAACCGTTTTTGAACACTTCCTGAAGAAACATCTCGCAAAGCGTCGTCGGCAACTGATAGATCAGTCGGCCGATGCCCAGATTTTCATAACTAATGATATCCTTTTCGGTATCAAAGACCTTGCCGACCTCAAGGGCGACCTGCGCCTCCTTGTACGAGCGTGCGAGATCCTTAATATTGTCTACCGGCTTACCGATACCGATGGACACCTTCGTGAAGAATTCGGAATTGAGTGTGTCGGCGATGGATTTTGCCAGTTTCTCGATCTCCTTGACGGGAGAGTTGGCCTTGACCTCTTTTACAAGGACGATATCCTGCTCGCCTACGCTTATGACGTAGTCCTTATTCTTGTCGGGGAAGATGTTCTGCACCATATCGAACGGGAGAACCTCTCCCTTCGTATGGAACTTGATAAGGAACACGACCCGTACTTCCTCGGTACTGAAGCGGAGTTCCTTACTCTTGATGTAAATATCGGAAGGCAGAATGTTGTCAAGAATAATATTCTTTATGAACGAACTCTTGTCATATTTTTCGTCGTAGAGGTTTTTGATGTTCGCAAACGTAACGGACAGAATCGTCGCAATTTTGTCCGCCAGTTTATCCTCACCCTCAACAAAGACGATGTACTCCCATTTTGCATCCATCGAAATGGGTCTGTACGTCACACCGCCGACGGTAACTGCCTCGGCCGTGTACGAAAGCTCATCACGGATACCCGTCTTCATTTCTCCGATTTTACCAAGTTCACTGCAAGCGATAATCACGCCGTTTTCATCTATTACGCCCGTTACACGGTCGATCGTGTCGCGCATCTGATGAATGATTCCCTGAAAAAGACGGCTCGACATAAGGTGCCTCCCTTCAACATTTAGACATACAAATGAATATAAATGCTTCGCCTGGTTGTATATACTATACTATATTTTACATCATTTTTTGTTGTATTTCAATAGTTTTTTCGTGTTTTTCCAAGAATCACGGCGTTTTTTCGAAAAATTCTTGCGATTTGACGAAAAAGCCCGGCATTTAAAGCTTATCGGTAAAAAACGTGCATGTAAAGGCAGTACACCACGAACAGAACCGTGGAGACGACGGATGCGATGATAATCGTCATCGGAATGAGGCGCGTATACAGAAGGCACGAGAGAAGCCCGAACAGAGCAACGCAGATAATCATAGCCGGCGTGATAACGTGCGCCGACGTGTTGATCTTCTTCGCGATAACGACGATCTGGTAGGCGACAGCAGCCAGAGTGAGCACGCCGAACACCACGGTCAAGGGAGTGAGCCAATGCTCATAGAACTGGAGCTCCCGTCTGCCGTCACGCTGCAAAGCGCTCAGGGCAAGGATGGCGATAATATCGAGAAGAACCATAATCGCCATGCGCGCCGTTACGACGCTGCTGTTTTTGTCTTTGCCCGACAATGTTTCCACAGTTTTTCCAATCTTCTTTTTCTTTGCCATAATCATCTCAGCACCGTTCGCCGAAGCGAACTGCTCCTTTTTATTTTATTGAGAATGCGGCGGCACACGGTAACGCGCCGTTCAAGAAAGCAATTACAGTTAACAGCATATGTAAGAGTCCCAGAATTCCGTTTTCGGACACAATACTGTTATGATACCATAGTATTATACTATATCAGCGCTCATTTGTCAATTTTTTTCGTAAAACTCGTCAATTCTTTTTTATGTAAAACGACAAAAAACAAAAAAAAGACGACAGACTCTTTCTGCCGTCTTTTTATATTACCGTTTGGTTACAACGCCCGCGTACCAGCCGTTCTCGCGCTTGCCATCCACAGTCTGAAGACCGTTTGCCGCAAGGACGGAGAGCACCTCGTCTGCGCGCTCCTCAATGATTCCGGAAACGATGAGGACGCCTTCCTCTTTCATAAAGCGACCGATATCGGGCGCCATACGGATGATGACGTCCGCGACGATATTGGCAACGCACACGTCGTACCGCTGTTCGGGCACGTCACGAAGAAGATCCGAGACCGCCGCCGTAACGTTTTTCGTTTGATTGAGAACGCAGTTTTCCTTCGCGATCCGTACCGCCACGGGATCAATATCGCAAGCGTAAGCAGACGAGGCACCCAACTTGGAGGCACAGATCGCCAGAATACCGCTGCCGCAGCCCACGTCCAGAACGGTGCATCCCTCTTTGACGTAGGATTCAAGAAGCGAGGCGCAAAGGCGCGTCGTCTCGTGCGTGCCCGTTCCGAACGCCATACCGGGATCCATAAGCACCGTAAGTTCTCCGGGGGCCGGTTCGTACGTTTCCCACACAGGAACGATCACGAGGCGATTGCCCGTCTTGATCGGTTTGTAGTATTTCTTCCAGGAATCCGCCCAATCCTCCTCCGAAACGCCGGACGTCGTGATCTCGGCATCAATGCCGCACTCCGAAAGGCGTGCGCGGACGAAGAACTCGGCCTCAGCGGGCGATTTTTCATCGGGAACAAACACGGACACAGCCGCCGTTTCGCGATCCTTCCTCAGAAGTTCCTCGTCGATGAGGTCGCCGTATACGCCGTCGAGATCCTTCTCAACGTCCGAGAAATCCTCAATCATCAGTGCGTTATCAACCATACTCATGATGGCGGTAAGCATATCAAGATGCACGCGGTTTGCACTCACGCGGATGCAGACCCAGTTTTTATCCTCGTAATTTTGAATAGTTTCGTATTCCATATCCCAGCCTCCGCTTATTTGAAGAAACGTTTGAAGAATTTGTCGCGACCTTTGGTGTTCGCTTCGCCGCGGCTTTCCGCAAATTTCCGAAGAAGGTCTTTCTGCTCGCCGTTCAAGTTCTTCGGCACTTCCACCGTAACCGTAATATGAAGCGAGCCGCGGTTCTTTGTGTTCACCACGGGAACGCCGCGCTGACGCAGCGTGAACGTCGTGCCGGTTTGCGTTCCCTCGGGGATTTCGTATTTCTCCGTTCCCTCGAGAGTAGGAATATCAATCTCGGCACCGAGCGCCGCCTCCGTGAACGAGATCGGCACCTCGCAGTAGATGTCCGTGCCCTCGCGTTCAAACACGGCGTGCGGCCGTACGCTCACGTAAATGTACAAATCTCCCGCGGGACCGCCGTCTCTGCCTTCGCTTCCCTGTCCTCCGAGTACGATTCTCTGTCCGTCGTCAATACCGGCAGGGATCGTTACGTCCAGCTTCTTCGTAGCACGGATATATCCGTTTCCGCGGCAGTCGTCGCAGGGCTTCTCGATAATCTTGCCCGTTCCGCGGCAAGCGTCGCAGGACTTCTGCGTCTGCATGATGCCGAGGGGTGTTCTCTGCTGTACGCGAACACGTCCCGAGCCGCCGCAGGCGGTACACGTTTTCGGAGACGTGCCCTTTGCCGCCCCCGTGCCGGAGCAGCTGCCGCATTTTTGAATTCGCTGATAGGACACTTCTTTCTTTGTGCCGAATACCGCCTCTTCAAATGTAAGCGTTACGCGCACATTAATGTCCTCGCCGCGCACCGGACCGCGGCGCGTGCCGCCGCCCATACCGCCGCCGAAGAAGCTGGAGAAGATATCGGATATATCGAAATCCATGCCGCCGAATCCACCGAAACCGCCAAACCCGCCGCCGGCACCGCCCGCCTCAAACGCGGCGTGGCCGAACTGATCGTATTTCGCCTTCTTTTCCGGATCGGATAAAACGGCGTACGCCTCGTTCACTTCCTTGAACTTCCGCTCCGCCTCCGCATCGCCGGGGTTAATATCGGGGTGATATTTTTTCGCAAGCGTACGGTATGCCTTTTTGATCGCCGCTTCATCCGCCGATCTGTCAACACCGAGCGCCTCGTAATAGTCTCGTTTCGTTTCTGCCATTGTCCCTCACCTTTCTCCGCCGGGCGGAGAGAATAAAAACGCCAAACGGAGGTGTCGCGTTTTAAGGCGCGACACCTCCCGTTATTTATCAGTTATCGCTCTTGTCTTCGAAATCGGCGTTGTAGTACGTGCCGTCGCCACCCTGGGCTCCTGCTCCCGGATTCGCATTCGGATCAAAGCCCTGCGCACCCGCCGCCTGCGCCGCCTGGTAGAGCTTCTCTGCAAGCGGATAGAAGGATTTCTCAAGCGCCTCGGTATCTGCCTTGATCGCTTCCGTATCGCCGTTCTTCACGGTTTCCTTGAGTTTCTCGATAGCAGCGTTCACGGGGGCCTTCTCGTCCTCGGTAACCTTGTCGCCGAGTTCACCGAGAGACTTCTCGATCTGGAAGATCATGCTTTCGGCGTGGTTCTTTACCTCAACGGCTTCCTTCAGTTTCTTATCTTCCTCGGCGAACTTCTCCGCATCCTTCACAGCGCGGTCGATATCCTCCTTGGACATATTGGTGGAAGACGTGATGGTGATGTGCTGTTCTTTGCCCGTGCCCTTATCCTGCGCGGTAACGTTTACGATACCGTTGGCATCAATATCAAACGTAACCTCGATCTGCGGGATGCCGCGGGGTGCGGGAGCGATGCCGTCAAGAATGAATCTGCCGAGCGTCGTGTTGCCGGCGGCCATATCTCTTTCGCCCTGCAGAACGTGGATCTCAACGGAGGTCTGACCGTCTGCTGCGGTAGAGTATACCTGACTCTTCTTTACGGGAATCGTCGTGTTGCGGTCGATGATGCGGTTGAATACGCCGCCGAGCGTCTCGATACCGAGAGACAGAGGCGTTACGTCGAGGAGGAGCACGTCCTTGACGTCGCCACCCAGAACGCCGCCCTGAATAGCCGCACCGACAGCTACGCACTCGTCGGGGTTGATGCCCTTGAAGGGATCCTTGCCGATGAAGTTCTTGACTGCTTCCTGTACAGCGGGGATTCTCGTGGAGCCGCCGACGAGGAGGACCTTATCCACCTGGGATACGGTGAGGCCGGCGTCAGAGAGCGCCTTCTTCGTGGGCACCATAGTACGCTCTACGAGATCGGCGGTAAGTTCGTTGAACTTTGCACGGGAGAGCGTTGCATCAAAGTGCTTCGGACCGGTTGCGTCTGCGGTGATGAACGGCAGATTGATCTGCGTGCTCATCGTGCCGGAAAGCTCGATCTTCGCCTTTTCCGCGGCTTCCTTCAGTCTCTGGAGAGCCATCTTATCCTGTCTCAGGTCAATGCCGTTCTCTACCTTGAACGTGTCTGCGATCCAGTCGATGATACGCTGGTCGAAATCGTCGCCGCCGAGAGCGGTATCGCCGTTCGTTGCAAGCACTTCAAATACGCCGTCGGAGATCTCAAGGAGAGATACGTCAAACGTACCGCCGCCGAGGTCGTACACCATGATCTTCTGATCCATGCCGTCCTTATCCACACCGTAAGCAAGTGCGGCGGCGGTCGGCTCGTTGATGATACGCTTTACTTCGAGACCTGCGATCTTGCCGGCGTCCTTCGTAGCCTGGCGCTGTGCGTCGGAGAAGTATGCGGGCACGGTGATAACCGCGTCGGTAACGGTAGCACCGAGGAATGCTTCCGCATCGGATTTCAGCTTCTGCAGAATCATCGCGGAGATCTCCTGCGGCGTCAGCTGCTTTCCGTCGATATCTACTTTGTAATCGGTGCCCATCTTGCGCTTGATGCTCATGATGGTACGGTCGGGGTTGGTGATTGCCTGACGCTTTGCTACCTGACCGACCATTCTCTCGCCGGTCTTGGAGAATGCAACGACAGACGGGGTAGTCCGCGCGCCTTCCGGATTGGGGATAACTGCCGGCTCGCCGCCCTCATAAACGGCAACGCAGGAGTTGGTCGTACCAAGATCTATACCGATGATTTTTCCCATAATAATTATTCCTCCAAAATGTTTGATTTTTTATTGAAATTGGGGTTGTTGACTTTGTTAAGCGATCAGTTCGCAACGCGCACCATGGCGTAGCGGATGATCTTGTCGCCGCGGCGGTAACCGCTTTGGAATACTTCCACGATCTCGCCCTCGCCGTGCTCATCGTCTTCTACGTGAAGCACTGCGTTATGGATATTGGGATCGAACGTATCTCCGGGCGCACCGTATTCGGTAACGTCCATTTTACCGAGAATCTCGGGGACGGAGGAGAGGATCATACGAACGCCCTCCGCGACTTTCGCGGGATCGCCGTCGGCATACTCGCGCGCCTGTTTGAGGTTATCAAACAGCGGCAAAAGCTGCATGACGCTGTCCGTTACGGCATCGGCGTAGATGCCGTCGCGTTCCTTTGCACTGCGTTTGCGGAAGTTATCGTACTCGGCAAGAACGCGGAGATATTTATCCTTTGCCTCGGCCGCCGCCTCTTCTGCCTCTTTCAGCTTCTTCTCAAGCTCGGCGATCTCGGCACGCGTCTTTTTGCCGTCGCGCCGTCCGCCGGTCGTTTTTTCGGGCTGTGCGGTCTCCGTTTCCACCGTGCCGTTCTCCTGATTTACGGTCGGTTCTTCCGCCGTATTCTGCATCGTTTCTTCTTTGTTCATCGTCCTCGTCCTTACTCTGTGTGTTCTTCCGCGCCGCCGTCGTCAAGCGCGTCGCGGATGCTGGCTGTCAGCTGATCGATCATCGAGATCACGCGGGAGTAATCCATACGCGTAGGTCCGATGATGCCGATCGTGCCGATGGCGTGGCCGCCGCTTTTGATCGTTTTGAATATCAGGGTGGAATTGTCCATGATATTCACCATGTTCTCGTGCCCGATGTAGACCTGCACCTTGCCGTCGTCGCCGGATTGCTCCACCGCCCGCGTCTCCTCCGAAATGAGCTTCAAAAGATCGTCCTTCTGCTCAAACATCTGAAGCATCTGCTTTAGGCGGTCAAAATCGTAATACTCCGGATAGGAAAGCAGCCGGTTGATGCCGTCAAACTTGAGTTCTCCGCCGGAGAACGAGGTGAGCGTTTCGTATACACCCTTCGAAACCGGATTCACGAGGTACGCGTACACGCCCATTCGCCGTTCCATATCGAGAAGAAGCGGCATAGTGATCTCCTCCGCCGTAACGGACACGAGACACTGATTGAGCGTGTGCGCCAAAAGCGCCGCCGCCTCGTCGGGAACGACCGTCTCCGAGAGGATGTACTTGCTCTTGACGGCACCGTTGGACATCACCATCACGAGCACCATTTTTCTTTCCGCAACGCGGATTACCTCAAAGCGGGTAACCACGTTTCTAACGTGCCGTGAGCGAAGTGCCAGCGCCGTGTAGTTCGTCATGGAGGACGCAAGGCGCATCGCCTCGTCGAGAATATTATCAAGCTCCGCCTGACGGGAACGGAGTGCCGTTTTGAGCTGCGTGATCTCGCGGTTCGTCATATTATACCGCTCGACGAGAGAATCCACGTAAAAGCGATACCCCGCCTCGGAAGGAACGCGTCCCGCCGAAGTATGCGGCTGTTCCAGATAACCCATTTCCTCGAGTTCGGCCATTTCGTTGCGAATCGTAGCAGGCGAATACGCGATCTCTTTATACTGCGTCAGATACTTGCTGCCGACGGGCTCACCCATCTCAATGTGAGATTCGATTACAGCCTTCAGTATCAGCTTCTTTCTTTCACTCAGTTCTCTGCCTCTCACTTTGGACGTTGCCTCCTCTCCGAACGGTTCGTTTTAGCACTCTGTTTGCCAAAGTGCTAACTCTCGACTAACAATTTACCATTTTACCGCCCCAAAATCAACACTAATATAAATACATTTTGTTAACATTTTGTAAACGAGGCGGTTTTTTATCACTGAAAGAAAGAGACTGCGCAAAAACGCAGTCTCTTTAGGAGTTCATATTCATTTTTCCGAATCGGGAGAATTTTATACGCGACGGCGACGGCGGCTCACAAAAATCGCACAGCCCGCGGCACCGAAAAGCATGCACAGAGAAAGAGAGGCGCGATCTGCCGTAGGAGGAGCGACGGGGTCATCCTCGCTCGCCGTTATCTTGTACGATTCGGTGGCGTATTTGCCCATTTTCTTTTCGTAGCCGACTCCGCCGACCACGTGAACCGACTCTACAGAAACGGACGCGTTGCGCAAAACGAAGCCACGGCTCCCTTCGCCGATAATCTTAACCGACGGGAGAGCTAATGTTTCTGCGTGCTCACCGCATACTGCCTGCACCTCGTACATCATTCCCTCGCGAATGGGAACGGTAACGGTAACCGCCTCCCCCTTCGCCATCGCTTCTTTGAGCGAATCACTGAACGCGCCGATGCCGTCGAGCGTACCGTTCGCACGAAAGATAAGCTCCGTACGATTGGAGGGGACGTCGCCCTTGCCGGTCATGAGAAAACCGAAATAGCCGTTCGCGGCGGCGATTTCCGTAAAGGAAAACGAAAACTCCACCGTATATGTATCCGCCCACGCACCGCCATCCGGCAGATCGGGCAAGAGAAGATACGTTTTCAGATCGTCCTCGGGCTTTACCGAAAGGCAACCGTCAAAAGAAACCGTCGGCGTACCGCCGCCCGTACCGAAGCGGATACCGGTCTCGGCAAAGTTTGAGAAATCGGCGTACCGCTGGGCAAACATAACCTCACCGAAAAGAGGCTCGGCCGCCGAAGAAAGCACCGTCAGAGAACAAAAAAGCGAGAGAAGCAAAACGACGCTAAAAACCCGTTTCAGCATACCAGACGCCTCCTCTCTTCCATGTTGATGGCTCTACATACATTATACTATCCATGAAAGGGAAAATCAAGGGAAATTGGTTATTTTCAAAAAGGATTTCTTTGGCAAAAAAAGAGCCGCCGTGAAAGCGGCAGCTCTTCGTTTTTTCGATTAGTGAACGATATAGCGCTCGGTGTCCTTGTCGAAGAAGTGAACGCGGGACATATCGATCGCGATCTTGATCACGTCGCCTGCGCGAGCCGTGGAACGGGCAGAAACGCGAGCGGTCATCGTCTGCTCGTTGGCGACGAGGTACAGATAGATCTCGGAGCCCATAAGCTCGGTAACTTCTACGTCGCACTCGATTACGGAATCGGGCATGCTGGAAATGTACATCGGTTCGTCGTGGATGGACTCCGGACGGATACCCATGACAACGTCCTTGCCGATGTAATCCTTGATAACGGGATCGTTAGCCTTCTCAGCCGGCAGCTTGAGCGCATCGGTTCCGAATACGGCGTAGATGCCGTCGCCCTTCTGCTCGAGCGTGCAGTTGATGAAGTTCATCTGCGGCGTGCCGATAAAGCCTGCAACAAAGAGGTTTACGGGCAGATCGTAGAGGTTCTGAGGAGTATCTACCTGCTGGATAAGACCGTCTTTCATAACAACGATACGGGTAGCCATGGTCATAGCCTCGACCTGGTCATGCGTTACGTATACGAAAGTGGTACCAACTCTCTGGTGGATCTTGGTAAGCTCGGTTCTCATCGTTGCACGGAGCTTTGCGTCCAGGTTGGACAGCGGCTCGGCGAGAAGGAATACCTTCGGGTTACGAACGATTGCACGACCGAGAGCAACACGCTGCTTCTGACCGCCGGACAGAGCCTTCGGCTTTCTGTCAAGCAGGTGGGTGATATCGAGGATACGAGCAGCCTCTTCTACGCGACGCTTGATCTCCTCCTTCGGAGTCTTGCGGAGCTTGAGACCGAATGCCATGTTATCAAACACGGACATATGCGGATACAGAGCGTAGTTCTGGAATACCATCGCGATATCGCGATCTTTAGGTGCTACGTCGTTCACGAGCTTCTCGCCGATGAACAGTTCGCCCTCGGAGATCCCCTCAAGGCCTGCGATCATACGGAGAGTGGTGGACTTACCGCAACCGGAAGGTCCGACGAGAACGAGGAACTCCTTGTCCTTGATTTCGAGGCAGAAGTCGGAAACGGCAGTTACGCCTCCGGGATATTTCTTATAAATGTGCTTAAGGGAAAGGCTTGCCATGTATGTATCCTCCTAAAGATTATCGGTGTTGATTGCCGCCGTCGGGCGGCTCGCTTCTCCTTCGTCCGGAGAGCGTTCGCCTGCATACTTTTGACTGTGATATATTGTACCAAAAATTCGCGCGAATTAAAAGAGTTTTTTTCTCCAAAATTTAACCACCGCATTTGTACACATTGCACAAAAATGTACATTTTGCACAAAACAGCGCAGCGTTTCTTCTTTTTGAGGCAGGAAATCGAGAGCTTCCCACCTCACCGAGATCACACTCAGCGCTTCATTCCCTTCATAGACAAAGCGATACGCTTCTTTTTGAGATCGACGTCCTTCACGCGCACCTCTACGATATCGCCCACGGAGACGACCTCGCTCGGATGCTTCACGAAGCGGTCGGCAAGCTCCGACACGTGCACAAGTCCGTCCTGATGCACGCCGATATCAACAAACGCGCCGAAGTCGATCACGTTGCGCACCGTACCGGTGAGATACATACCGGGCGTAAGCTCCTCCATCGTGAGGACGCGCTCCTTAAGCTGGGGCTGCGGGAGTCCGTCGCGGACGTCGCGCCCCGGCTTCTCAAGCTCTCCGATAATATCCGCAAGTGTCGCCTCACCGCAGTCGATCTCCTCGGCCAAAGCGGCGATGCCGGTATCCTCGGCACGGCGGCGCAGATCGGTGAGAGTACCGGCACGCACGTCCTTTTCGGTATACCCGAATTTTCGGAGCAGTTTTTCCGCCGCACGGTACGATTCCGGATGCACGCCCGTGTTGTCAAGGATTTCATCCGATCCCGGCACGCGCAAAAAGCCCGCACACTGCTCGTATGCCTTGGCACCGATCCGCGGTACCTTCAAAACCTGCGCACGGGAAGTGAACTCACCGTTCTCGTCGCGGTATTTGACGATGTTCTTCGCCGCTGTCATATTGATGCCCGCGATATAGGAAAGGAGCATATACGACGCGGTATTGAGATCAACGCCCACGGCGTTTACGCAGTCCTCAACGACACCCGTAAGCGCTTCGTCGAGCCGTGCCTCCTTCATGTCGTGCTGGTACTGTCCGACGCCGATGGATTTCGGGTCGATCTTTACAAGCTCGGCAAGGGGATCCTGCAGACGGCGGGCGATAGACACGGCAGAGCGCTGGGTGACGTCGAAATCGGGGAACTCCTCAGCGCCCACCTTGGATGCGGAATACACAGACGCACCCGCCTCACTGACGACGATGTATTTGGTATCGCCGCCGATCTCACGGAGCGTATCGGCGATGAACATCTCACTCTCGCCGGACGCCGTTCCGTTACCGATGGCAACGACGTCGATGCCGTATTTCTTTATGAGCTTCGTAACCACGCGGCGGCTCTCTTCGATTCTCTCCTGCGGCTTCGTCGGATAAATGACCGCGGTGTCGATCACCATGCCGGTCTTATCGACCACCGCCAGCTTGCATCCTGTACGGTAGCCGGGGTCGTAGCCCAGAACGGTCTTGCCCTTGAGCGGCGCCTGCATCAAAAGGTGCTTCAGATTATCGGAGAACAGTTTTATCGCCTGCTCGCCGGCTGACTCCGTCAAAGCGGCGCGGATCTCTCTTTCAATGGACGGCGCGATCAGACGGTCGTACGCATCGCACACGGCAGACGCCACGTACTTGAAAGCCGGGCTCTTAAAATCCGTGATCACCTGCGCCATAAGATAATTGAGGATGAGATCCTTTTCAATCTCTACAGAAACCTTCAGAACATCCTCCGCCTCGCCGCGGTTGACCGCAAGCACACGGTGGGACGGGATCCCCGCGATTTTCTCCATATAGTTATAATAGAGCTCATAGGTCGGATTGTCGGCATCCGTTTTCTGCGATTTCAGAATGCCGTACTCGGTCGTGATCGTACGGATCTCGCGGCGGTAGTCCGCGTTATCGGAGATATCCTCGGCGATAATGTCGCACGCTCCGGCCAAAGCGGCTTTTGCATCCGGCACTTCCTTGTCGGGATCGACGTACGCCTCTGCCGCGGTATGGAGATCGGGCTCGTACGAAGCCGCCTGCTCCATAAGGAGCGCCGCCAGCGGCTCCAGTCCTCTTTCACGCGCAACGGATGCACGCGTTTTTCTCTTCGGACGGTACGGACGGTAGATGTCGTCGATCTCGGTGAGCGTCTCTGCCGCCGCCACCGCCTCGCGGATCTCGTCGGTCAGTTTTCCCTGCTCGTCAATGAGAGACAAAACCTCTTCACGCCGTTTTTCGAGATTTCTGAGGTACGTGAGCCGCTCGGTCAGATTTCGGAGCACCTCGTCGTCAAGTCCTCCCGTAGCCTCTTTGCGGTAACGGGCGATAAACGGCACGGTGTTTCCGTCATCAAGAAGTTTTACTGCCGCCTCCGCCTGCGTTTTGCGAATGCCAAGTTCAACCGAAAGTATGTCCAGAATTTCCATTTTTATTCTATGTTCTCCGTTTTCTCTTGATTTTATTTTTTCATCGGCGGCACGTCTCTGCCGGCCGCGCGACGAAGGATATTCTCTTCCTCGGGAGTCAGATAGCGCCATTCTCCGCGCCCGAGCGACGGATCAAGCGGGAGATCCCCGAACGAAATGCGCTCAAGCGAGGTGATCTCCGAGCCGACCGCGTGAAACATCCGCTTGATCTGGTGAAATTTTCCCTCGCGGATCGTGATCGTGCCGGACGCGGCGGGAAGCGTCCCCTCCGCCGTCACCTCGGCGGGCTTCGTTACAATGTCCCCGATATCCACGCCGGCGGTGAGTCTTCCGATTGCCTCTTCGCCGACAGGCGGCGAACAGGTGAATCGGTACGTCTTATCCACGTGATGGCGCGGCGAGAGCAGCTCGTGCCCCAGAGCGCCGTCATTCGTAACGAGCAAAAAACCGACCGTATCGATATCAAGCCGTCCGCACGGGAACAGTCCCATGCGCACGAACTGCGGCGGGAGCAGGTTCATCACCGTCGGGCCGCGGTCCTCGGTGGCACTGACGTACCCCTCGGGCTTATTCAGCATCACGTAGGTGAACTTCCGCCATACGACGGGCTCACCGCCAAGCGTAACGACCGCCGTTTCGGGATCAATGTGCTTTGCGGGATCGCGAACGGTTACGCCGTCCACCGTCACCTCTGCCTTGCGGATGCGCTTCGTCGCTTCACTGCGCGTGGCGACGCCTGCCTCGCCGAGATACTTGTCCAGCCGCACAGCGCTCCCTCCTCTTATACTAAAAAATGAACCAAAGGACCGCAAACGCCGCCCAAAAAACGACGAATGCGCCGATTCCCACGGCAAACCCAACGGCAAAATCCAAAAAAAATTCCCGCACGAAAATTCTCCTCCGTGCATAAAAATATTCTCTACGGGGGCATACTAACCCCGCAGACGCCGTTAGTATAGGAGTATTTTACCACAAATATACGCCCCTGTAAAGAACGGCTCCGCTTTTCGGGGAAATTTTCTTTTTCAAAACTTTTGAAAAATTGAAAAAAACTGTTGACAAAGCAAAAAACAGGTGGTATACTATATACCGCGATGCCGAATTGTGTAACGGTAGCACGACAGACTCTGACTCTGTTTGTTGGGGTTCGAATCCCTATTCGGCAGCCAAATAAAAGCAGACACCATCCGGTGTCTGCTTTTGTTTTGATCAACAGAAAGGGATTCGAACGGGGCGGTAGTGAATGACTGCCAGTGGCAGTCGGAGCCGACCCTGACCGAGCGCGCAGGACGCGCGAGAATTCGAATCCCGAGGACGCTTGCAACCTCACTCGGCAAGCCAAAAGAGCCGGACTGCCGCAAAACGGCAACCCGACTCTTGGTGTTCACTTATCCTTTCGCGCTCAAATGGAAGCCACAACCGCCTTATAGTATGCCAGATCCTGCTGAGCGAACCATGTGCGGTCGCCCGGGCGCGGTGCCTCGATGGCGATCGGGCCGGAAAACCCGACGTCGCGGAGTTTTTTGAGGTACACGCGATGGTTGATCTCACCCTCTGCGAGAGCGCAGCCCTGCTTGTTCACCGAGTTCTTCAGGTGCACGTAGAACAGCTTATCGCCGTAGATATCGATCGCCTCGGTAACGCTCGGCTTCTTCGGGAAATACGCCGTGTTGCCGTAGTCCATATTGATACCGATCATGGGGCTGTCGATGAGATCGACGAGCCTTCGGGACGGTTCGGGAAGGTCGTGGATATAACACATGTGCGTCTCAAAAGCGAACTTCACGCCGAGCGGCTCAAGTCCTTTCCCGATCTGCTGATAGGTATCGACCGTCAGATTCCACATCTCCTCCGTTGCGGCGGCGCTGCCGTGGAACTCGAACGCACGGGGATCAATACTCGTATCGGTGGAGCGAATGGGAACGGCGTTCGTGTTGCACACCGTTGTACCGCACAGATCGCTGATCAGTTGTGCCTTTTTAATTGCCGTTTTCACAGCCTCGGCGCGGACCTCCTTGTCGGGGTTCATGCAGTCGGCAACGACCACGCCGAGGAGGATCTCCTTGAGACCGTATTTCTTCTTACCTTCCGCGATCTGTCTGTAGTATTCCTCGCTCGTCGCATTGCCTAGGCATCCGGGGAGACGACTGCGGAATTCAACGCCCTCATACCCGAGTTCAGCCGCCATACGGCAGATGTCATCAATAGACTTACCGTCGAACTCGCCCGCGCGGGGGAATTCGGCAAAGTTCACATGCATAATAACCGTATTGCTCATAAGTACTCTCCTATTTGAGGAAACCATGTTTTTTATCAGAGAGCCGCCACTACCGCCTTATAGTATGCCAGATCCTGCTGAGCGAACCATCTGCGGTCGCCGGTGCGCGGCGCCTCAATGGCGATCGGGCCGGCAAAGCCGACATCGCGGAGTTTTTTGAGGTACACACGATGGTTGATCTCACCCTCTGCGAGAGCGCAGCCCTGCTTGTTCACCGAGTTCTTCAGGTGCACGTAGAACAGCTTATCGCCGTAGATATCGATCGCCTCGGTAACAGTCGGCTTCTTTGGGAAGCACGCCGTGTTGCCATAGTCCATATTGATGCCGATCATGGGGCTGTCGATGAGATCGACGAGCTTTCGGGTCGGGTCGGGAAGGTCGTGGATACAGTGCATGCACGTCTCTAAAGCAAATCTCACACCGAGGGGCTCAAGGCCTTTACCGATCTGCTGATAGGTATCGACCGTCAGATTCCACATCTCCTCCGTTGCGGCGGCGCTGCCATGGAACTCGACCGCATGGGGATCCACGCTCATATCGGTGGAGAGAATCGCCCCTGCGGACGTGTCACACAAAGTCGTGCCGCACAGATCGTTTATCAGCTGCGCTTTACGGATCGCCGTTTTTACAGCCTCGGCACGAACTTCCTTGTCGGGGTTCATAGCGTCGGCAACCACCACGCCCAGGAAGATCTCCTTAAGACCGTATTTCTTCTTACCCGCCGCGATCTGTCTGTAGTATTCCTCGCTCGTCGAATTGTCGAAGCATCCGGGGAGACGACTGCGGAATTCAACGCCCTCATACCCGAGTTCAGCCGCCATGCGGCAGATGTCATCAATAGACTTACCGTCGAACTCGCCCGCACGGGGGAATTCGGCGAAATTTACGTGCATAATAACCGTATTGTTCATAAGTACTCTCCTGTTTGAGGAAACCCTGTTTTTATCAGAGAGCCGCCACAACCGCCTTGTAATATGCCAGATCCTGCTGAGCGAACCATCTGCGGTCGCCGGGGCGGCATCCCTCAATCGCGATCGGGCCGGCAAAGCCAACGTCAGCGAGCTTCTTGAGATATACGCGATGGTTGATCTCACCCTCCGCGAGTGCGCAGCCCTGCTTGTTTACCGAGTTCTTCAGGTGCGCATAGAACAGCTTATCGCCGTAGATATCGATCGCTTCGGTAACGGTAGGCTTCTTCGGGAAATACGCCGTGTTGCCGTAGTCCATATTGATACCGATCATGGGGCTGTCGATGAGATCGACGAGTTTTCGGGACGGTTCCGGGAGGTCGTGGATATAACGCATGTGCGTCTCAAAAGCGAACTTCACGCCAAGCGGCTCAAGTCCTTTACCGATCTGCTGATAGGTATCGACCGTCAGATTCCACATCTCCTCCGTTGCGGCGGCGCTGCCGTGGAACTCGAACGCACGGGGAGCCACGCTCGTATCGGTAGAGCGGATGGAAGCGGCGAGCGTGTTGCACACCGTCGTGCCGCACAGATCGCTGATCAGCTGTGCCTTACGGATCGCCGTTTTCACAGCCTCGGCACGGACTTCCTTGTCGGGGTTCATGCAGTCGGCAACGATCACGCCGAGAAGGATCTCCTTAAGACCGTACTTCTTCTTACCTTCCGCGATCTGCTTGTAGTAGTCCTCAATCGTGGAATCCTGCAGGTGTGCGGGCAGATGGCTGCGGAATTCAATGCCTTCAAAGCCGAGCTCGGCCGCCATGCGGCATACGTCATCAATAGACTTGCCGTCAAACGATCCCTCTTTGGGGAATTCGGCAAAATTCACGTGCATAATAACAGTATTGTTCATAAACGTTCTCCTTTTTAGGGAAATTATGGTGATACCATTATACAGCAGAGAGCGGAGGAATTCAATACCAAACCACGAATTTGTCAAATAAAACATGAATTTCGCCTAATTAAAAAATGACTCCTTTACAACGGGGCAAAGATGTGCTATACTGTACCCAAACCAAATTAAAAGGAGTTTTTCCATGAGTTTTCTGAAAGGCAAAACCGCCATTATCACCGGCGCCGGATTCGCCGCTCTTTCCGACGGCAGATGCGGCTCAATCGGCTACGGCATCGCCACCGCTTACGCCAAGGAAGGCGCGAATCTGGTAATCACCGGACGCAACGTCTCTAAACTGGAGAAAGCAAAGGAAGAGTTGGAACGCCTTTACGGCATCAAGGTTCTCGCTCTTGCCGCTGACATCTCCGAGGGCGCTGACAACGAAGCGATCGCCAAAGGCGTAGCCGAAGCTGCTATGAAAGAATTTGGCAGAATCGACGTTCTCATCAACAACGCGCAGGCTTCCGCTTCGGGCGTTACGATCCAGGATCACACCACCGAGCAGTTCAATCTCGCGATGTACTCCGGTCTGTACGCCACGTTCTACTATATGAAAGCCTGCTATCCGTACCTGAAGGAGACGAAGGGCTCCGTTATCAACTTCGCTTCCGGTGCGGGTCTGTTCGGCAACTACGGCCAGTGCTCCTACGCCGCCGCGAAGGAAGGCATCCGCGGTCTTTCCCGCGTAGCCGCTACCGAGTGGGCAAAGGACGGCATCAACACGAACGTGGTATGCCCCCTCGCCTGGACCGCACAGCTTGAAAACTTCGAAAAAGCATACCCCGAAGCGTTCAAAGCGAACGTAAAGATGCCCCCCGCCGGCCACTTCGGCGATTCGGAGCTGGAGATCGGCCGCGTGTGCGTACAGCTCGCATCCCCCGATTTCAAATACATGAACGGCGAAACCCTGACGCTCGAAGGCGGCATGGGCCTGCGCCCGTAAAAAAGACAGAAAAACTCCGCCATCCGGCGGAGTTTTTTATTTCACTTCTTCGTCCGAAGACCTTTCGGATAATGATTCTTCGCGCGGCCGCCGACGACTTTTGCGCCGCCCACGGCACAGCCGCACACGGTTACGACCGCCCAGCCGTTTTCAGAGTCGGCTTCGATCTCCTCCCCGCGCAGATACTGCGCGAGCAGTTCGCTGTCCGGCGAAAGCTCGATCTTCCTCTTAAAATATTTCCCCATCGCGGAAAAGAACTGGTGATGCGGCTGTATATATTTGCCCCGCACTTCCCCGATCGTCACACCAAGGGCGAACGCCGCCCCTTTCGGCACGGCAAAATCCGGCGTAAAATACACGGGTTTTCCGTTGTACACAAGAACGTGCTCTTTTTCGTACCGTACAAGAACGTCGTCAAGGAACGAGAGCGTGACGGAATCGGGCTTCGCCGCGGGTATCGGCTTCTTTTTGTCAAAAGCGGGAGAAGCCGTGCTGTGGAGAACTGCCGTGAACTGCCCCTCTCCCCGTCCGACGTGCGGATAAAACCGACGGGCGAAGCGGATATTCTCCGTCTCACATCCGTCAAAGAAAATGCCGTCCGCAGTACACGCCCGCACCGATTCTTTCACCGGTACGATCTCAAATTCGGGATGAGCGCGAAGGAACGCATCGACGACCATCTCATTTTCTTCAAGAGAAAACGTGCACGTAGCATAAACGATATACCCGCCGTCTTTGAGGGCGGCCACCGCATTCTCGAGGATCTCCGCCTGCCGTGTCGCGCATTTTTTCACGTTGTCAAGGCTCCACTCGGGGATCGCGTTTTCCTCTTTACGGAACATACCCTCACCCGAACAAGGCGCGTCTACCATAATCATATCGAACGCATGCGAAAACGTGGCGGCGAGCCGCGCCGTATCCATGCAGGTGGTTACGGTGTTCGAAAGTCCGAGACGTTCGACGTTGCCCGTCAGAATCCGACAGCGGGAGGGGATGATCTCGTTTGAGACGAGAACGCCGTTCTCTCCGAGCTTATTTTTGAGCTGCGTGCTCTTGCCGCCGGGTGCCGCGCACATATCAAGGATTTTCCAATCGGGGTCAATATGGATACACTCCGCCGGCGCCATGGCCGCCGGTTCCTGCACGTAGATCATCCCTGCGTGATGAAAGGGGTGATTTCCGACGTGCTCATATTCGAGATAAAATCCGTTTTCCACGTACGGGATCTTCTCATAAGCGAGCGTGTTTATCCTCTCAAAATCTGAAAGAGCGATCTTGTCCGTATTCACGCGCAATCCGCGCACGGGCGGCATTGCGAGCGCCGCCTCGTAAGAGGAGAACGAATCGCCGAGGAGAGAGCGCATCCGCTGTGCATATTCTTCGGGAAGTGTAATCATACCGACTCCTTTGAAAGATGCATTTCCGCGTGGAGCATACACATCCCCACCGCCGTGATCGCGGCTGTCTCCGTGCGGAGGATTCGGTGACCGAGAGAGACGCACACGCCGCCCGCACGGACGGCATCCTCAGCCTCACGTGGCTCAAAGCCGCCCTCGGGGCCGATCAGAATCCCCACGCGCATACCGCTCTGTATCCTTTGCAGCGTCTCCCCGAGCGCGCGCATTCCGTTTTCGTTTTCGTAAGGAACGAGAAGGACGTCCATCTCCCCCATTTTAAGGAGCGCTTCTTTCCACGAGAGCACGTCCGAGACGTGCGGGATCACGCTTCTCTTGCTCTGCTTTGCGGCACTTTCCGCGATCGCCTGCCAGCGGTCGCGCTTTAGGGCTTTCTTCTTTTCATCCAGCTTTACGATACTGCGGTGCATCTCGACGGGGATTACCTCAAAAACGCCGAGTTCCACCGTTTTCTGAATGACAAGTTCGAGTTTGTCGCTTTTCGGAAGCCCCTGAAAGAGGTATATCTCCATCGGCAATTCCGTATTTTGATACGTTTCCTCCACGATCTCAACGACGGCGGCATCGTTTTCATAGCGAACGAGCGTACAAAGACTCGTCTCACCGCCGTGGCTTACGAGCACCGTCTCACCCGGATGCATCCGGAGCACGTTGCGCATATGATTGTAATCCGCTCCGGTCAAAAAAAACAGCTTGTCCCGTCGGCTTTCCTCGCCGACAAAAAAATTATACATACGCACAACTCCTTTCTGCGTCTATTATAGCAAAGATGCGGAATATTTGCAAGGGATGCTTATTCCTCGGCGTCTCCGGGAAGTACGACCTTCGAGACGTCCACCTTGCCGTGCACGCGCTCGTGATAGGCAATATTCGTGCGGATCAGATGGAGCATATGGTTATTCACACTGCGCCCCTCTGCATCTGCTACCGCAATCAGTTTTTTGTAGAGATCCTCATCAATGCGTACGGAAAATTCGGCTTTCATTTTCATAACGTCGCTCTCCTTTGACAGAAATTTCGTGTTTTTTATCATTATACGCTTTTCTTTCGGCATCGGTATTGTCATACTTTAAATTTTATGTTAAAATTTTTACAAACAGGAGGATGACGTATGCTTTCGATTACTTACAGCGCCGGTCTTACCGGCCTTGACGGCTTTGTCGTCACGGTAGAATGCAGCGGACAGAGAAATCTGCCCGAGATGAATATCGTGGGCCTTGCCGATATGGCGGTACGCGAGGCCAAGGAGCGCATCCGTGCCGCATCGGTAAACAGCGGTTTTCCGTTCCCCGAGCTCGCTCTGATCGTGAATCTTGCCCCCGCCGACCGTAAGAAAGAGGGCTCTTCTCTCGATCTCGCCATGCTGACGGCGATCTTCCAGTGCGCCGGTATCATCAGCCCCTCCATGGATCTTAAAGACAAATGCTTTCTCGGTGAGTTATCTCTCAGCGGCAAGGTATGCCCTCTGCGCGGCGTATTGAGTATGACGCTCGCTGCCCGCGAGGCGGGTATCAAAGAATTGTACGTTCCCGCCGAAAACGCGCAGGAGGCCGCTGCCGTCCCCGGCATCACGGTCTACGCGATTCCCACGGTAGGCGTCCTCGTCGATCACCTGAAGGGTACCGAACCCCTCGAACCCGTAAAAACCGCCGTGCCGGATTTCGAAGGTTTTCCGTCGGACGACGATTTCTCCGACGTAAAAGGACAGTTGAAGGTGAAGCGCGCCCTTGAAATCGCCGCGGCCGGCGCACATAACGTGCTCCTCATAGGCCCGCCCGGCACGGGTAAATCCATGCTCGCAAAGCGCTTTCCCACCATTCTCCCGCCGCTTACGTTCAAAGAATCTATAGAAATCACAAAAATCCATTCCGTAGCGGGGGAGCTGACTGACGGCACGGGCCTCGTTACCGTGCGCCCGTTCCGCGCCCCGCACCACACGATGAGCGCCCCCTCCCTCGTGGGCGGAGGCAGAATCCCCATGCCGGGCGAGCTCGCGCTTTCGCACAACGGCGTTCTGTTTTTAGATGAGCTTCCCGAATTCCCCCGCCCCGTTATGGAGAGCCTCCGTCAGCCGCTCGAGGACGGTGTCGTAACGATCACCCGCGCTGCGGGACGGTGCACGTTCCCCTCCAGGAGCATCCTCATCACCGCGATGAATCCCTGCCCCTGTGGCAATTACGGAAACAGCCGTCAGCCATGCAGCTGCACCGCAGAAATGCGCAGAAAATATCTCTCGAAAATATCGGGGCCGCTTCTCGATCGGATCGACATACACGTTACCGTGCCGACGCTTTCCTTTGAGGAGCTCAGCGTAACGGAGCCGGGTGAGCCGTCCGCAGCGATCCGCGAACGCGTCATCGAAGCGAGAGAGTTCGCCGCCCGCCGTTTCACCGACAAGGAGCCGATCCCGAACGGCGCGCTCTCCCCTGCCGAAACCAGAGACACGTGCGTGCTCGACGAGGCGGGACGCGGCGTTATGAAAATGGCGATCGAAAAACTCGGCCTTTCCGCCCGCGGCTACGATCGGCTTTTGCGCGTAGCGCGGACGATCGCGGATCTTGCCAAAAGCGAAGCGATCACCGCCGCCCACGTGGCGGAGGCGATCCAGATGCGTTCCCTCGACCGCGAATACTGGTGATAAAAAGAAGGCACGGCTCAAGCCGTGCCTTCTTTTTTGATCTGCCGACGAAGCGCTTCGAGCGCGTCGGAAAGACCTCCTACGCCGCCGATGAGCCCGATCTCCACCGCCTTTTTTCCGTCGATGATCGAACCGACGTCCGTCGCGATCTCGTCTGTGCGAAGGAGCAGTTTTCTGAACTCCTCCTCCGACACCTTGGAGTGATCGGTGATGAATCGGACGATCCGATCCTGCATCCGCTCAAAATAGTAGTACGTCTGCGGCACGCCGACGACCGTTCCGCTCATGCGGACGGGGTGAATCGTCATCGTGGCGGATGGTACGATAAAGGACTCCTTTGCCGATACCGCAAGCGGTACGCCGATCGAGTGCCCGCCGCCCAGCACAAGCGATACGGTAGGCTTTTTCATACTCGCGACCATCTCCGCGAGCGCAAGGCCCGCCCCCACGTCCCCGCCCATCGTGTTGAGCACGATCAGTACTCCGTCGATCTCATCACTCTGCTCGATGGACACGAGAAGAGGGATAAGGTGCTCGTATTTCGTCGTTTTCTGCTCCGTGGGCAAGAGATAATGCCCCTCGATCTGCCCGATCACGGTGAGGCAGTGGATCGTGTCTCCGTCCTTTTTCGATACGACCGATCCGCTTTTGATGATCGCTTCCAGCTTATCTTTTTCCGTGCCGATCGCCTCGCTGTCCGCACAGTTTTCGCTGAAATCCTGATTCGTTTCGTCTGTCATCCCATTTTTCCTCCGTTCTTTTTTTCCGTAGTATGGCGCGAGACGGCGGATCTTATTCATTTTTACACCCGCCTATATCCAGGCCGTCTTACGCAAACGCATAAAATATGCCGTTTATCACTTTTTCCCAAAACGAGCGCAGAACACAAGGAGGATTTTTACGTGCAATTCGCTTTTTTTCACAATTATTTCTTGATTTACGCCGGAATATGCGCTATAATATTGTATGTACGGGCATTTTCTCAAAAAAAGGGATCTGCCTCGGCAAACGTGATTATTTTATAAAGGAGTATATTTCTATGGGCGAACTTATTTACACCCACGAAGTGCAGGAAATGTGCTGCGTAAAACAGGGCCCCAACCACGGTCCCGCTCCGATTCCGGAAGAGGGTATGTGGGTCAAGGCAAAAGAGGTCAAGGACATCTCCGCTTTGACGCACGGTATCGGCTGGTGCGCACCGCAGCAGGGCGCTTGCAAGCTGACCCTCAACGTTAAGGAAGGTATCATTCAGGAGGCCCTCGTTGAGACGATCGGCTGCTCCGGTATGACCCACTCCGCTGCTATGGCAGCAGAGATCCTCCCCGGCAAGACGGTTCTTGAGGCTCTCAACACCGACCTTGTCTGCGACGCGATCAACACCGCTATGCGCGAATTGTTCCTCCAGATCGTATACGGTCGCTCTCAGTCCGCTTTCTCCGAGAACGGTCTGAACATTGGCGCAGGTCTTGAGGACCTCGGTAAGGGCTCCCGCAGCCAGGTCGGCACCATGTACGGCACCGCCGCCAAGGGTGTTCGCTATCTCGAGATGGCAGAGGGCTACGTTACCCGCATGGCTCTCGACGCTGACGATCAGGTAATCGGCTACGAATTCGTTTCCCTCGGCAAGATGACCGACTTCATCAAGAAGGGCGACGATCCGAACACCGCCTACAACAAGGCAATGGGTACATACGGCCGCTTCGACGATGCGGTTAAGTACATCGACCCGAGAAAGGCGTAAGGAGGTACATACGAATGGCATTGTTTGAAAACTATGAGAGACGTGCTCCCAAAATCATGGAGACTCTCGAGAAATACGGCATCTCCTCCATTGAAGAGTGCAAAGAGATTACTCTGGCAAAGGGCATCGACGTAGACAAGATCATCCGCGAGACCCAGCCGATCTGCTTTGAGAACGCAGTTTGGGCGTACACCGTCGGTACGGCGATCGCTCTGAAATCCGGCTGCACCAAGGCTGCTGATGCCGCTGCCGCTATCGGTATCGGTCTGCAGTCCTTCTGCATCCCCGGCTCCGTTGCCGAAAACCGCAAGGTTGGTCTCGGCCACGGTAACCTCGGCAAGATGCTCCTCTCTGAGGAGACCGAGTGCTTCTGCTTCCTCGCCGGCCACGAGTCCTTCGCTGCCGCTGAGGGCGCCATCAAGATCGCTCTGAACGCAAACAAGGTGCGCAAGCAGCCCCTGCGCGTTATCCTGAACGGTCTCGGCAAGGATGCCGCATTCATTATCTCCCGCATCAACGGCTTCACCTACGTACAGACCGAGTTCAACCCCTACACCGAAGAAGTAACGATCGTAAAAGAGACCGCTTACTCGAACGGTCCCCGTGCGAACGTTCGCTGCTACGGCGCGGACAACGTACCCGAGGGCGTTGCTATCATGAAACTTGAGAAGGTTGGCGTTTCCATCACCGGTAACTCCACCAACCCGACCCGCTTCCAGCATCCCGTTGCCGGCACCTACAAGAAGTGGTGCACGGAGAACGGTGTTGGCTACTTCTCCGTAGCTTCCGGCGGCGGCACGGGCCGTACGCTCCATCCCGATAACATGGCTGCAGGTCCCTCCTCTTACGGTATGACCCACACCATGGGCCGCATGCACTCCGACGCACAGTTCGCAGGCTCCTCCTCCGTTCCGGCTCACGTAGAAATGATGGGTCTGATCGGCGCAGGTAACAACCCGATGGTCGGTATGACCGTCGCATGTGCAGTTGCTGTCGAAGAAGCAAGCAAGTAAGATGCCCCAAAACCCTTGATTTTACTGGCTTTTTAGGATGTTTTAACATCTTTTAAGCAAGTCTGAATCAGGAATAAATCGTCTTTGAAACATCTTTTAACCAAATAGAAAGTTGGACACATCATTTTCGGGTTTTCCCGTGTGATGTGTCCAATTGTTTTGAGGTGAAAAAGATGAAAAAACTGAGACTTGTGGAGGACAATTCGCTGACACTTGAAGAGGGATGCAACAAGTATCTTGACAACTGCCGCGCCCGAAACCTGAGAGAAGGAACGATAGGTCACTACCGTCAGAGCTACGTTCAATTTGCAAAGTTCTTTGATATGAACATGCCAATCATTGAGATGGATGAGAAGCTGTACCAGAAGTATGTGGTATTTCTGAGAGAGACGTTGCACAACGATGTGAGTATCAACTCATACCTCAGAGACTTCATCACTACAATGCACTTTCTGATGCGTGAGGGGTACTTGCCGCACTTCAAGATGCAAGCCATCAAGGTTGACCGAAGCGGTGTTGAAACGTACTCGGAAGCTGAGTTGGTTGCTCTTCTGAAGAAGCCAAACATCAAGAAATGCAGTTTCATTGAGTATCAGGCGTGGGTGATGACAAACTTCCTCTTCTCCACAGCAGTCCGTCAGCGCAGTCTGATGTACATTCGGGTGAAAGATATCGACTTTGACAACAGCGTGGTTTACGTCACCGTGACGAAGAACAGAAAAACGCTGATTGTCCCCTTTAACCGAACCATGCACGGCATCCTTCAGGAGTTTTTGAAATACAGACAGCACAAGTCTGATGAAGATTTCCTGTTCTGCAACGTCTTTGGAAAGCAGTTGACCAAAAGCACCTCGTATCACATGCTCTACGAATACAACAAGAGGCGCGGAGTGGAGACTACTGGAATCCACAGGTACAGACACACCTTTGCGAAACAGTGGATTCTGAATGGCGGCAATGTGGTCTCCCTCTCGAAAATGCTCGGTCACAGTAGCCTCCAGATTACGCAAAACTACATCAATCTCCTTGTCAGTGACGTGGCGAAGGAGGGAGACACCATCATCACACTTGAGGTTCCCCGCCTTGCCAGAAGCACAAGACAACTCTGTGAGATTATCGAAATCGTAAAAGAGAAGAAACTCAAACTGATTATCAAAGGCAGCATCACTGTTGACTGTACTCTTGGGCGGCTTGATCCCATGTCAAATGCGTTCATCCAGATGTCAGGCGTGTTTGCGGAGTTGGAACTCGGCATGATCAGAGACCGTGTGCGGTCAGGCATGGCAAATGCCAAGGCGAAGGGAGTACGGCTCGGCAGACCGCAGATGACAAAGGATGATATTCCGCAGATTTTTTACAGACATTATCCTACGTTTGTGAAAGGGGAATTGAATGTTTCGGAATTGGCTCGGGTGTGTGGGTTGAGTAGGAATACGGTGTATAAGTATATTGGACTTTTAGAAAGGTAAAAGGATAGGGAGAGCGTTACTTTTCGCTCTCCCTCGCTGTATTTCTTCTGTTTTATTCTACGTTAATCATTGCATAGACCATCATCGCGACAAGCGATCTGGGCGCGTATGCTTTCGGCAGAAGCTCATTGTTCTCGCCGGTGTAGATATTCTTCATGTTCATCCACGCCATTGCCTCAAATGCCCACTCAGACACATCCGCTATGTCACTGTGCGGCATCCGGTACATCCATGCGCCTGTGAAACCGGCATTCTTGCTCTGCACATAGCGGTACAGAACGGTGCAAAGCTGCTCACAGGTCAGTGTATCCTCAGGAGCGAACTTTGTATCGCTGTAGCCGTTGACGAGACCAGTGGATGCGGCCCAACGAACTGCCTCCGTATACCACTCATCGGTGGGAACGTCCCTAAACTGCATTGCATAATTCACAACGGGACAGCCATTCATTCTCCAAAGAATCGTGACGAGCATAGCGCGGGACAACTCGGTGGCGGGGCTGAACAAACCAAGTTCTGCATCCACACCGTTCATGATTCCGTTTTTATAGAGATACAGAACCGCAGCGTAATACGTGTCGGTTTCCGCTACGTCCGTGTAGGGATTGATCTGCTTGAAAACAGCGGAAATCGTGTGATCCTTTCTGACGTTTTGGAACGTGTATTCGCTGACCACACCGATGCTTTTTCCGTCAACAAGCACATCTGCAATTTGATATCCCTCACAGGGGGTGATGGTGTAGGTCTGATTTTTGCTGTACTTCACTTGGGTGATACCCTCTGGACTGATTACGCCTCCCTCGGTGGCGGTAGCAGTAATATCAAATTCCTGATTGTAGAGCATCATCAGTACCCAAAACCAATAGTCGTTGCTTTCCGACTCAGCTTTTTTCCACATGGCGGTAAATGTAACATTCTCCCAAACCGTATAGGGGAATTCTACAATATCCGTGCCGTTAGTTGTCCATCCAAGGAAGATATACCCTTCACGTGTCGGCTGGGAAGGCTCTGCAACGGTGTCCCCACAAAAAACAGCTCCGGTGATTATATTCTCTCCGTTAGTCGGATCAAATTTCGCGGTAAATGCCTGTGTGCGTGAAATCGTATATGTACCGCCTGCGGTTACGCTGAACGCGATTTGCCCGTTTGAGTACACCGCAATTTGCGTTGTACCATCAGGATTGGTGACCATCGCTCCCGCAAAACCGTTCGGCAGAATCAAGCGAGGCTGCTTCGTGAGGAAAACACTGCTGTCAGCCACAGTAACCGTGAGGAGTTCTCCTGCTTCATCGGCATAATCGACAATGAGTTTTGCATTGAAATCGGCCGACGGAGAAGTGCTGCGCCGGAGACGGAACGTACTCATAACATTCGTCTGATCTTCAAAAAGCCACGTGCCGATGGTGTTTTCATCGTCATCCACGACGCATATTTCTTTCACACCCGACTCATTGAATGCGGAACTGTCGATAATCAGATCATCGGCTTCTTTGTTGATAATCTGCGTGTCGGTTTCCCAATCCACGACCAAGATGTTCTCATACTCTTCCCTGGCAGTGAGACGCATCCGCAGAACGGCAGGTGTACTTGTCTGGCCGAGTATGCCGGACTCAAGCGAGCTATCGCCGCTCCACCATCCTTTCACGGGGAATTTCCAGTGCGGATTGGTGATCACGCGTGCACCCGTTTTGTTCGTATCCACTTGGGCCGGGCGACGCTTCAGAAGATTTCCCACGCTCGCCTCGGTAGTTGCCGCAAGCATCTCAGCGAGGCCGAGGTTTTCGCAGTCGTTGTACTTGTCTGCATGAGGAAGGCCGGGCATAGGAATGTGACCGTTGCCTCGTTCGCAGAATTGTGCAAAATAATTCTGATACTGATACAACGTACCCTCGGTGTATACGTCAAAATCCGTTCCGTTATTGATAAAGTTGCTGTCGGTAACACGGAAGTAATAGGGGCTGAATCCCGAAATTAGCTGCACAGCGGTTTCGTTGTTGATAAAGGTATTGTTGTTCAACATGCCTTCGTTCATAGCTGAACTGCCATTGACACGGACAGCAACATCGTTATTGATAAAGACAGAATGACTCGGCAGGATCACCCCGCCGTTCTGTGTCCAGTCAATCGCCACATCGTAACCGTAAAACACGCATTGTCTGACGTTTGCGTAATCGCCGCTTATTGCAACGCTTTCCCCGTTTTCGGTTTCTTCGGGCGCAATAAAAAACACATTTTCAATTTCGACATGGGCTCCACCATTCACAACGCCGGGAGCTCCGATGATCATATTGCCAACGATGCGTGTATTGCTACTGCCTCGAAGAACGACGGGAGTTAAAGACAATTCCCGGAATTTATCGGGGATCTGTACTGTTCCCGAATAATCTATATCAGCAAGTTGAACATATGTAACCTGCCGTGTTTGAGCCATTGGGTCGGGAATGATGGCCGTGGAATCCTTGTCGAGCTCTTCTCCCAGTTCAACCAAAAACGCATTCAGTTCCTCCGTGGTATCGACACCCAACTGTGCGCAATCGTAGATTTTTTCCTCGGAACCTATGCAGAAGCAGATCGCGCTGCCGATATCGCCTGTGACTGTTTGACCATTCATGGTCATACTGACAGTCGCCCAAAGCTTCACCACGGATCTTTCTCCACTTTTGAAGTACAGTTCCCAGTCGTTGATTGCAGAAGGAGTGATTTCTGTAATATGTTTTTTGTTGTTCAGGCTGAACGCTTCGGGACCGTAAAAATGTTCAATCCAAACCTTGGATACCTTTACCTTGGCACGGTTGTTCGTTACGGGATCGTAATATTTACGCCCGATTTCATCGTATTTGATTTCGGCGACGGAAATGTCAATATCCCCGAACAGCTGATAGGAATCGGAGGTGTCACGTGAGGAATCGCCCATTCTCATCGTCGTTTTTTCGTGTACCGTCATAATGCCAGTTACGTCGCTTGTCGTGGAAAAGCCGACTACATAATTTCCGATATACAAGCCATTTGCTTCATACTTATTAAAGCCGGTATTGACATCAAATTGTCCCAGCGTGGTGCTGCCGTCCTTGATGATCAGTGTGTACGTCATATTGATCTGCTTTGGCTTCGGAAGCGCGATTTTCATATCGTACCGGTCTTCCGTTTCCGGCCGCACCACCCAAACAGGCACGATCGGATCGTGAGTAACACCCCATTCTTCGACTTCTGCGGTAAAGGTATTCTTTTGCGCTTCGGTAAAGCCTTCCTCGCACATGATCCAAACGGTTCCGTTCTCCAACTGATAGTAGTTGTTCTTCAGATCATAGAAGTTTTTGTTTGTCATCTTTGTGCTTTCGTCTCTCATCTGAGAGGAATACATAGCAATCTCGATACTCGGTCCACTCGGTCCGCTTGGTGCAGGTGCCGCACCAGCTGTCAGAGCAAATACAGGGAGCATCGTGAATACCATCACAATGCTGAGAACCAAGCTCCAAAATCTTTTGTTCATTTGAATATCACTCCTGTTGTTTGATTCCGTATTTGTATTACCTTCGTTGAAACAGTTAAAAAGTGCGCCCACCGAAGCGAGCACACAAAAACGCAAACTCCGATAGTCGCCAAACAAAAAACAAATTGATAGGATACTCTCCAAACCAACCCGCGGAATTTGCACTTTTACCAAATTCATAAGGTCAGTTTGAAAATAGAGACAAAGCCCCCTATAAAACTAGAGAGTTTCTCCTAAAATTTGTATTTGTTTTTTTGTTTGGCATAATTATTATAGCACATATTTTTAGATTTGCAAACCTTTTTACCAAAGATGATAAAAAGATGTTAAGAGTTGTATCAAAGATCTTCAAAAGATGTTAAAAGGCCTTGATTTCTTGCCTATAGTTGATGTACAATGTATTCAAGAACACATCCAAGTGATGTGACTAACCCTTGAAAAATCATTGTTTTTGCTTGTTTTTTCACCCCGCAAAGCCACCGAAGGTGGATTTGATGTAGAAATGATGGGTCTGATCGGCGCAGGTAACAACCCACAGACTAAGTATGACCGTTGCATGTGCAGTTGCTGTCGAAGAGGCTTGCAAGTAATCCTTGATTTATAAGGCTTTTTGAGACTTTTTGAACTTGTCAAAAGGCATTTTGAAAGCCTCAATACCTAAAATCACAAATAAAAAAGTTGGACACATCATTTACGTGTTTTCCCGTGTGATGTGTCCAATATTTTTTACATAAAGAGAGGATTTTGGGGTATCACAGACGCTCAATTTCCGTTCTTATCGCCTGATCCGGCGTGTGCTTTTCAAGGAACACCTTGTCTTTGTTCTCCAGTTTTCTGAATTCGCGGTAATATCTTTCTCCGAATTCACGAAGTGCTGCGGCAGAGAAATGCAAATTGTCGGGGTTGCCGCCCAGCCCGTGCGCCGGAACGAATCCGGTCATGGCATCTGCGTCGGCAATTCTGCACAGCGCCTCGTTGACAAGAGGGTAATTTTTGGCGATATAGGGATTCTTGTAGACAGCCAGATAATCACCAAGGCCACCCAGCAGGAACGGGACATCATGAAGTCCCAACTTTTGGCGGAATGCATTCAGTATAACGGTGAGTTTTTCCTCGTAAAGCGGGTATCGGTCCGGGGCACAGTCCGACTCACCCTGGTGCCACAAAACGGCGGCAATGGTAGAGGTTCGGGAAGCAAGCTCAGCCATATAGCAGGCATGGTCAAAAAGAAGTCCGCCCACCTGCCACTGATTAAGCGTGGTTCCCCCGTCCGCGCAGGGAATGATTCCCACGTCCACATTATGCTCCTTCGCATACAGATCCGCAAAGCTTTCCGCAAAGCTAATGCCGGAAAACTCTCTGTCCGGATTGACGGGAACGTACATGGGCGCCCAGCGGCCGTTCCTGAGCACCTGAATTTGGTTGTTTGCGATAGGGGCTACCTCATCCTTAAAACCACGGCCTGCTGCATTGGACTGCCCTATGAGTAAAATAGAATGGATCATAGTGAATACCTCGCTGTATTTTGAGAGTAGTTTTTTCTTTATTTTACTATAATCGCCGTCTCTTTTCAATACTGTCTTTATAATTCCAAAAGGTATTACTTCTGTATTCGCTTCGGAAAACGACAACGCACACCACTTGACTCGCCCCACAAAATCAGCTATAATAAGTGAGACATCGGCAAGATGCCATCATACCACATTCATCGTAAAACAAAAGGAGATTGTTATGATCGAGATCGGAAGCAGACGGGAATGTTTTTTTGACAACTATCTCATTGATGAAGAAAAAACAACCGCCGAAAAACGGCTTCATAAGCCGATCCGCCGTCGGGTGCTCCATTCTTTCAACCAGCCCTTCGAGGACAACCTCACCACGTTTGTAACCGTCATTTGGGCAGAGGGCAAATACCGTATGTATTACGTTACGTCCAAAAACTATATCTGCTACGGCGAGAGCGACGATGCACACAACTGGACGTTCCCGAAGATGGGCATCGTTTCTATGGACGGCTCGACCGATAACAACATAATCTTGACTATGGAAATGCTCAAAGAGCAGTACCAATTCCGTGCGTTTGACAATATGTCCGTCTTCTACGATGAAAATCCCGCCTGCCCGCCGGACGAACGCTACAAGATGACCTGCATGTGGCTCGGCCACGAGGCGCTCCTGCTTCTTCTCAGCGCGGACGGCATCCACTTCAACAAGAGCCGTCTCATCACGGAGGAAGGCGAGTTCGATTCCCAAAACCGTATGTTCTGGAGCAAAGCGCACGGAAAATATTTCTGCTACTTCCGCGGAGAGCATGAGCCTCAGCCTGGCACCGACCGAATGGATTTCTCGTATATGAATAAGGACGCCCGACGCCTTTACGATCCGGATCGCCGCCTGCTGCGCGAACCCGGAGACGGAACGTTCACATTCAAGAGAGACATCTGCGTCGCCGAATCCGAGGATGCCGTTCACTGGTCTCACACCGAGCACATCCGTTTTAACGGCGCCGATTTCCAGATGTACAATAACTGCGTCTTCCCCTACCCCCGCGCGCCTCATATGCTGATCGCATTCCCCCTCCGCTATGCAGAGCGCAAGGCGTGGACAAAAAACTACGACGAACTGTGCGGTAAAGAGGATCGTCTTGCACGGATGAACGTAATGGCGCGTCTCGGCCTTGCCGTAACGGACGGATTATTTATGTCCAGCCGCAACGGCTACGACTTCGTGAAATTCGATGAGGCGTTTATCGCACCGCCGCCGGAAAATCCAGAGTCCTTCGTATACGGCGACGGAACGGCCGTACCCACACTCATCGAAGTACCCTCCGAAATCCCGGGCGCGGATAACGAGTATATGATTCTCGTGCGCGAAAGCTACCGCACCGCCGTGGATCATAACAAGCTGGTAAAATACACGATCCGTATGGATGGATTTGTTTCCTTGCACGCGGGCGGAGATCCGTGCACGGCAGTAACCAAGCCGTTCTCCTACACGGGCGAAGATCTGTATGCGAATATTGCCACCTCTGCACGCGGCGGCGCATTCTTCACCTTGAAGGCAGGCGATGAGGAATACACCTCCGTTGAAATTTTCGGCAATGCAGTAGATAAACGGATTCGCTTTGAAGATGACAAGGCCGTAAAACGCCTCTCAGGCAAAGAGGTTACTCTCACCGTTCATATGTTCGACTGCGATCTGTACGCGATCCGTTTCCGGTAATCAAAACGAAAGACACATCGGCCGGATGTGTCTTTTTCATTCCCCCATTGACAAAATCTCGTAAAAGTGATATATTATATGAGATGAAAACAAAATTTTTGGAGGAGTTCAAAATGAGACTCGAAAACAAAGTTGCCGTAGTAACCGGTGCATCCAGCGGTGTTGGCCGTGAGATCGCGCTTCTTTTCGCGAAGGAAGGAGCAAAGGTCGTAGCCGTTGCAAGAAGAGCCGAAAGACTTGCCGCTCTCGAGGAGCAGAGCAAGGAGCTCGCAGGTGAGATCGTAGCATACGCCGGCGACATTTCCCTTGAGGAAACGAACGACGCGATGATCGACTTCGCGATCGAAAAGTTCGGCAAGTTCGATATCCTTATCAACAATGCAGGTCTTATGGATAACTTCGCACCCGCCGAGAACCTCGACACCGAGCTTCTTATGCGTCTTATGCAGGTAGACGTTTACGGTCCCGCCTGGGCTACCCGCAAGGCTGTAAGAGTATTTATGGAAAACGAAAACGGCGGTAACATCGTAAACGTTGCTTCCATCGCAGGCATCTGCGGCGGCAAGAGCGGCTGCGCGTACACGATGGCAAAGCACGCAGTGATCGGCCTTACCAAAAACACCGCGTTCTCTTACCGTCTTAACAAGATCCGCTGCAACGCGATCTGCCCCGCAGGCATCAACACGGAGATGACCGATCCGGCTCTCTTTGCTACCGCTGACCAGAAGGGCCTGCAGAACGCGATGCTCTCCATGCACTTCGGCACAAGAAGCGCCGAAGCATTCGAAATCGCAGATATCGCGCTCTTCCTTGCAAGCGATGCAGCTGCCGTTGTAAACGGCGCCATCGTTACTGCAGACAGCGGTCTTATCTCGTTCTAAGGAACGGTCGCTTTTTTGAAAAATCGATGCTGAGACTCAAATAAAAAAGACAGACACATTACTTGGGGATCTCCCTTGTGATGTGTCTGTTTTATTTTTTCGGATACGGCTTGCGCTCATCTGTCAAGCCGACAATATAGTCAATGGAAGTGTCATAAAAACCTGCCAGCATAATAAGTAGTTCCAACGGGATCTGCCGCTGACCGTTTTCGTATTGTGAATACGTGTTTTGCTTTACATGGAGATACTCAGCCAGACATTTTTGTGTTATATCAGAATCTTCCCTTAAATCTTTCAGGCGCACTCTCTTCCCTCCACACAACATATATATTATTATATAAAATCTCGAGATGAGATATTGACATTTATCTCGTTTTGTGATATACTTATGGATAGTACGGAAAATAAAAGCGCACAAAGAAAGGGAAAACAATGAGCAAAAAAACAATCGCCTGCAGAACATGCGGTCATGAGATTGCTAAAAACGCAAAAACCTGCCCACATTGCGGTGCAAAGAACACAAATCCCGTCGTTTTAGTATGCATCGCAATTGTTGTCGTGATGTTTGTCCACCTTATTGTCAGTACTACTGGTACCAATAACGACACAAGCAATGGCTCCATCACCAACACCGATCAAGTAACAACAAATAACAAAGTAAGTACTAACGAAAAAATAAATGTTTTTGCAGGCGATTGCGGCATCTCTGCTACTGCTGAAATGGGAACAGGTATTTTCGGCCAACCCGAAGTATCCATTTCTATCACCAACACAACGGCTAAAGATATAAGCGCCATCAAATTCTATACAGTTCCGTTTGACGTTTACGGGAAAGAGATTAAAGGTATATTTGCAGAAAATTATCTCTCCACAGACGACACGATCTCCGCAGGAGAGAGTGCAACCAGGTCTTGGCAGTTCCTAGATAGTGACGTAAAAACTATAAAACTGTACGTTTATAGTGTTTTCTTTAGCGATGGCACAGAATGGGGAGACAGAGAAGCCACAAGGTCCGTAATTCTCAAAAACGCATTAGAAATCACGGTAAACGGAACAAGCGGAAAATGACCGTCTCAAAAGCGTAGTTATTTCCCACAAATTAAAAAGGCATCTCCGTTTTGGAGATGCCTTTTGTATGTATGGGATTATTTCAGAAGACGGAACTTACCGATGATGGGCAGTTCCTTCGCTTTGCCCTGCACGGCATTGATAATACCGATGATCATCAGAACGAATGCGATAATGCTGCCGATACCGCCCGCGATCCAACCAAGGATCGGGATAATAGCAACGGCGCTGAGGATCAGGTTTGCAAGGAACAGGATGATACCCTGATTCACGTGATAGCGCGCAAATTTGGAATCCTGGCAGGCAAGGAGCGGAATGAGGAACAGAATACCGAGATACGAGAACAGGCAAAGAATCTTGTTCTTCTCGATATCAGCAGGATCAAACTCCGCGGTCGTATCCTTCGTGTTGTTCAGTTCCTTCACGGAATCCACGGCAAATTTCTTCTCTTCGGGCTTGGGCTGCTCTTCGGTCAAGGGAGCACCGCAGATATTACAGAACTTCGCGTCTTCGGCGACTTCAACGCCGCATTTCGGGCATACGGGCATACATGTATCCTCCAAAATTAAAATAAAACTCACGGGTTGGATTTGCAAAAACGCATTCGCCTTCCCTTTCGGTATTATATCATATTTTGTTCGCCGTTGCAAGGCTCGCTGAGAAAAATATGGACTTTTCCCTTCAAATATGTCTCTTTTTCGGACAAGCTGTCACACGGATACCGCAAAAAATCCCCACGGGATTCCGTGGGGATTTCCTATTTCTATTAAAGCTTACTGCGGAGCCTGATCCTTTACGACTACGTCGTGGGCGCCGCCCTCAACGATCGAGACGGCACTGACGAGCGTCAGGCGTGCTTTCTGCTGGAGCTCGGGAATGGTGAGCGCGCCGCAGTTGCACATCGTGGAGCGGATCTTTGCAAGCGTAGTCATAAGGTTGTCGTGGAGCGAGCCTGCGTACGGCACGTAGCAATCAACGCCTTCCACGAAGGACAGTTTGGATGCGCCGCCCATGTCGTAGCGCTGCCAGTTGCGCGCACGGGCGCTTCCCTCTCCCCAGTACTCTTTCATGTAGTTGCCCTTGATCATAACCTTATTGGTCGGGCTTTCATCAAAGCGGGAGAAGTAACGGCCGAGCATGCAGAAGTCTGCACCCATGGCGAGCGCGAGCGTCATATGGTAATCGTGCACGATACCGCCGTCGGAACAGATCGGGATGTATACGCCGGTCTCTTCAAAATACTCGTCGCGGGCCTTTGCCACCTCGATCACGGCGGTAGCCTGTCCGCGGCCGATACCCTTCGTCTCACGGGTGATACAGATGGAGCCGCCGCCGATACCGACCTTGATGAAGTCGGCACCTGCCTCAGCGAGGAAGCGGAAGCCTTCGCGGTCAACGACGTTGCCGGCGCCTACTTTTACGCTGTCGCCGTACTTTTCACGGATGAACGCGATCGTTCTGGACTGCCATTCGGTAAATCCTTCGCTCGAGTCGATACAGAGAACGTCCGCGCCTGCCTCTACGAGTGCAGGAACGCGCTCCTCGTAGTCGCGGGTATTGATACCGGCGCCGACGACGTAACGCTTCTGTTTATCAAGCATTTCGTGCGGGTTCTCCTTATGCTGATCGTAGTCCTTGCGGAACACGAAAGCGACAAGGTGCTGTTTTTCATCAATGATGGGCAAAGAGTTCAGTTTATGGTCCCAGATGATGTTGTTAGCTTCCTTCAGAGACGTGCCCTCGGGAGCTGTAATGAGCTTCTCAAAGGGAGTCATAAACGTCTCCACTTTCTCATCCATGGACATACGGCTGACGCGGTAATCGCGGGAGGTTACGATGCCGAGAAGCTTGCCCGTTGCGGTACCGTCATCAGTTACGGCAATAGTGGAGTGCCCGAGACGATTCTTCAGTTCAATAACGTCGGCAAGCGTCTGATCGGGACGGATATTGGAATCGGAGCTAACAAAACCGGCCTTGTAATTCTTTACACGGCGCACCATATCTGCCTCGTCAGCGATGGACTGCGAGCCGTAGATAAACGAAACGCCGCCCTCACGCGCGAGTGCGATAGCCATACGGTCGTCGGACACGGCCTGCATGATCGCGGACACGAGCGGGATCGTCATAGAAAGAGAGGGCTCCTCTCCGCGGCGGTATTTTACAAGCGGTGTTTTCAGAGATACATTGGCAGGAATACAATTTGCATCGGAATATCCGGGCACCAAAAGATATTCACTGAACGTATGGGACGCTTCACTGTAATAAAAAGCCATGTTGTTGCTCCTTCATTTTATATAATTATACTTGTATAAGATTATACCACAGTACGAGGGGGAAAACAAGGGGGAAAAGCATAAAACTTTTCCGAAAGAAACGACTTTGTCTTTGTTAATTTTGCGCCCAAACGTTCTGAAAAAGCGGCATCAGCGAAAACAAGGGGAAACGCCCAAAGCGTTTCCCCTTTTCGTATTATCAGACGTCCAGAAGTGCGAGCGTGAGTTCGTTAACCTCAACAGGATATTTCTCCTTAAGCGCCTTCAGATCCTCTTCGTAGGCGGCGGCAGAAAGGATATCCTTCACTTCCTTATGCCATGCCTTCATCCCAAATCCGTCGAGATACATGACGTGATACCCGAACTGCGTTTTGACAATGGCGGTATCGCCGGCCTTACGGCCTTCCTCAAACAGCCAAGCATCAAACTCATCTACCATCTCAGTCTTCATAACGTTCTCATACAGACCGTTCTCGGCATTGTCTTCGCTGTACTTCTTCGCAAGCTCACCAAAGGATGCTGCTGTTGCCGCACCGTTCTTCCACTCAGCAAGGATTTCCTCAGCCTTCGCCTCGGCAGCTTCCTCGGAGCCGTAGGTATCGGCGGTGAGAAGAATATGGCGCACGTTTACGGTATCATAAGTGAGAAGCGCGGCGGGCTCGAGAAGCATACCGACGGTCAGAGCGGTCTCCTCTTCATTCCAAGCGGTATAAACGTCGCCTGCTTTGCGGGCATCCTCGATCGCCCACTTCATAAAGACGTCGGTCTCCGTATAAATGCCGTCCTCGATGAGGTGTCCGGCAACCTCCTCGCGGATGCCTTCCTCGGTCTTATCTGCGTAATCCTTGTAGGCATAGTTCTTAAGGTAGTCGTAGGATACCTCGTCAAACTCCTCACGGGTTTTGACAGCAGCAAACTTTGCCTCAAACTCCTTGAGAAGATCGGTCGTTACGTCGCCCTCTACCATACCGTCGGTAACGGAGAGAGTCATAGCAACATAGGTAGCATGGAGCAGTTTGGTCGGATTTTCCTTCACGTATGCGTCATAATCCGCATCCGTGTAGGTGTACTCGCTCATAATCTCGTTGTAGCACTTCGAATAGAGAAGCGACTGCTCCATGGCACGGCGCACGTCCTTTTCCTTCACACCCGCACCAAACATAGCCGAGATGTAGTATCCTTTGGATACACCGTTCTCTTTTGCCTGCTTTTCAATCTCGTCGATATTCTTTTCGATGATCGCGTAATCGTCCGCATCAAGGGTAATGCCGCGCACAGAAGCCTCCTCACAAAAGACGAGCGTGTTGGACATCTCCGTGATCGCGTTGTTCATGAAGAACTTGTACCAGGTCGTACCGTCCTCGAAGAGCGGACACGGCTGATACTTCAGTGACTTCGTGGGATCAAGTCCGAGATAGGACACGGAATTTCCATACATGGAGAGGAAATTCTGGTACTGGTTGTAAAAGTGATAGGAAACGATCGCGTTATCCATCTCGTAATTATCGCTCTTTACGGAAACGGCCCGTCTGAGGAAGAATCCGTCGTCCATCATTTTGGTATACGCCACCACAGCACCAACGAGAACGATTGCGAGAATCACACAGACCGTTGCCACGATCTTCTTACCAATGCTCTTCTTCTTTGCCTTGGCCATCTCTTTCTGCTTCTTTTCCGCCTCAACGCGGCGAACTTCTTGGTTTTCTCTCTTATTTCGGCTTGCCTTGCCCATAATTGTATCTGCCTTTCTTATTGTTTTTTGTAAAAAAACATACTGTAAAACTCGGAAAAAGCACTCGTTTTCCCGATAACTTATTTATTATAGCACATCTTACGGAAAAAATCCATAACGAAACAGAAAAATTCACATATTAAATAACAAATATGAAAAGATTTTCCGAAAAATCGCCCGGCGTATTTACAATTAACTATTTATTTACGGCGGGATCTATGATATAATGTAGGGGAGTATGAAAAAAACGCATGCCGTTTTACGGTTGACAGGAGATATTATTTTCATGAGTGATACAAAAAAGACCGGCTGCGCCTCCGGTGAAAAATGCCGTCTCGGAAAAGTCGGCGGACAGTCCGTACTCGAAGGCGTCATGATGAAATGCGGCGACCGCATAGCACTTGCCGTCCGTGAGGAAAACGGAAATATAAAGCTTGAAACGGAAACGCACGTCTCCGTCAGAAAAAAATATAAGATCCTCTCCATTCCGCTTATCCGCGGGATCGCGAATTTCGTCGAGTCCACGGTAATGAGCTATAAAACGCTTATGAAATCCGCGGAGATGCTCGGCATCGACGAGACGGACGAGGACTCAAAGCTGGAAGCGTGGCTCAGAAAAAAGCTCGGGGACAAATTTCTCGGCGTACTGACGGGCATCTCCATGGTTCTCGGACTCGTTCTCGCTATGGGGTTGTTTATGTACCTGCCCGCCTTTCTCACCTCGCTTCTTGATGGCGCCCTCGGCGGCATCGGTTGGTTCCGCAACCTTAGCGAGGGCCTTATAAAGATCGCCATTTTCGTCGCATACATCTCCCTTTGCTCGCTCATGAAGGAAATGAGACGCACCTTCGAATACCACGGTGCGGAGCACAAATCCATCGCCTGCTATGAGGCGGGGCTTGAGCTGACGCCCGAAAATGCGATGACCTGCCGCCGTTTTCATCCCCGCTGCGGCACGAGCTTCATCTTCGTCATCCTCATTCTGAGCATTCTCGTAAACTCCCTCGTTTCCTGGGAGAATCTCGCGTTCCGCGTAGTATACAAGCTCCTCCTTCTGCCCCTCATCGTCGGTATCGGATTCGAGTTTATCGCTTACGCCGGCAAGCACGACAATATTTTCACGAAAATCCTCTCCGCACCGGGTCTCTGGATGCAGCGTATCACTACGCGCGAGCCGGACGAGAGCCAGCTTGAGGTTGCCATCACCGCTTTGAAGCACGCCATGCCGGAACAATTCCCCGAAGTCAAAGAATCCGATCCGGCAGAAGACGTACCGACCGAAGTCGAAACGACCGACAATGACACTCCGAACGATTGAGTCCGCCTTATGCGCGGCGGGCATCCCGAAAGAGGACGCTGCCTTTGAGGCGAGACTCCTCGCCGCCCACTGCACCGGCATCTCCCCCGCCCGCCTTCTGACGATGCGCGATGAGGAGCTCTCCTCGCCGTCTCTCGAGGATGCGACAGCACGCCGATGCAAACGCGAGCCGCTTCAGTATATTTTGGGCGAGTGGGAGTTCATGGGGCTCACCTTTGCCGTCTCCCCCGACTGTCTCATCCCGCGCGCCGATACGGAAACGCTGGTTGAGGCGGCTTTGCCGCACATCCCCGAAAACGCACGCGTGGCGGATCTCTGCACGGGCAGCGGTGCGATCGGCATCGCTCTCGCACATTTCCGCCCCGATATTCACGTTACGGCGGTAGAACTCTTCCCCGAAACGGCACGGATGGCAGATAAAAACAGCCGCCGACTCGGCGTTTCCGAGCGGTTTACCATTCTTCTCGGCGACGTTACGAAAAAGATATTCCAAGGCGGGACTTCATTTGACATGATTGTGTCGAACCCGCCGTATATTGCATTGAATGAAATGGAGGGTCTTGAGCCCGAGCTCTCCTTTGAGCCGCGCGCGGCACTTACCGATGAAGGCGACGGGCTGTCCGTTATCCGCGGCGTTCTCCGAACTGCCGCTGAAACACTGACGGCGGACGGACTTCTTTTTATGGAGATCGGCGCCTCGCAGGGAGAGCGCGTTCTCTCCCTTGCCGCCGACTTCGGATTCTCCGGCAAAATTCTCCCCGACACGGAGGGACGCGACCGCGTCCTTTTCGCACACCGATATTCTTACAAAAGTGAGGCAAATCTATGAGTAACAAGATCACGCTTTGCGTCCTCTTCGGAGGACACTCCTCGGAGTACGAGGTTTCCCTTACTTCTGCGTATTCCGTCCTCACCAACGCCAATACCGCACGTTACGATATTCTGCCCGTAGGCATCACGAGAGAAGGTGCCTGGCACCTCTTCACCGGCGACTACGAAAAAATTCGCGACGGCAGCTGGTGCGACACCGCCTCCCTTCTGCCGAGTGTGACGGTGGATCTCACACCTGGCTCGCAGTCGCTCCTCATTACAAAGCCGGACGGCACGTGTGAGAAACAAAAGGTTGACGTCGTGTTCCCCGTGCTCCACGGCGCGTACGGCGAGGATGGCACGGTGCAGGGTATGCTTTCCCTCGCGGGCATTCCGTTCGTGGGCTGCGGATGCGCTTCGTCCGTCGTATGTATGGACAAATCGCTCACCAAGCTCCCTGTAAATCAGGCGGGCATCAAGCAGGCATCGTTTATTCTCGTCCGCAAATCGGACGACAAAGCCGCCATTATCGAAAAGGCCGAAAAGGCAATTGCCTATCCCATGTTCGTAAAGCCCGCGCGAGCAGGCTCATCCGTCGGCATATCGAAGGCGAAGGATCAAAACGGCCTTCGCGCCGCGCTCGAAAAAGCGTTCCGCGAGGACGAGAAGGTACTTATTGAGGAAACGATTGTCGGTCGCGAGATCGAGGTCGCGGTCCTTGACGAAAAAGGCACGTACACCGTCTCCGACTGCGCCGAGATCGACGCGGGCGCAGAATTCTACGATTACGACGCGAAGTACGTTTCCGACTGCTCCTCGTTCTACATCCCCGCACGTCTGTCGAAAGAGACGCGCGACGAAGTCCGCCGACAGGCCGAGATCATCTTCAAGGCACTCGACTGCCGCACGCTTTCCCGCGTGGATTTCTTCGTGAAGGAAGACGGTGAAATCCTCTTCAACGAGATCAACACGATCCCCGGATTCACCCCCATCAGTATGTATCCGAAACTGATGATGGATGCAGGACTGACGTACCCGGAGCTGATCGACCGCCTCATCGACGCCTCTCTCTGAACGGTCACATAATTTAAGATACGCCGCACCCAAAGGTACGGCGTATTTTCATTCTATAGGCGCAAGCGCGCATATCTATGCAACTGTATGCAAATATTTGCAGAAAGATGCATGCTCTTTTGCATATGGACATTACGCGTTCGCCGAAACCGCATTTTTACGCGCTCGCCGTTCACGGTTTTTCGATGCTTTTTTGTGCACCCTGCACAATTTCACATTTTGCGTTCGCCGTGCTTGCTGTTTTTGCGAAAAACGAAAAAGTTTTCCACAGGTTGTTGGAAACCCTGTGGAAACTCCAATGATTTGGGGCAAAAATCAGAGTTTTCCACAGGGAAAACTATCCAAAACTGTGGAAAACTCCGCGATCGCGAAAAGTTTGCCTTCGTCGGCAACCGTCTTAAAATAGAAAATGATGTTTTTTCAAAAAACATCTTGACAAGAAATTCTGCTGATTACTTATGCATTTTTGTCAAAAACCGATTTTCCCGACGGGAAATGCCGAAAAGAAAAAAAGCGGCACGAATCATACCCGAACGGCCCCGGCGTGGTCAGCCGCCCGCATGGTAAACTCATGCCTGCTAAGTTAGTATATGCAAAAAATGCGCCGTTATACACAGCGCATTTTTGGGTTTCAGAAAAAGTTGCGGCGGCGCATTTTCTCCTCACGCCGATGCGCCTGAATCAAAATGTACGCACCGCTGAAAAGAATGAGAAAGACGATAAGTGCACGGAAGAACCGTCCCGAGGTAAACGCTGTGATCTTCGAGAGGAAGTAGAGGAACTCACTGCGCGTCACGGAGACGGTAGCGATAAGATCCGTCGTGCCAAGTATCTCGCCGTTATACGTAACGGTAACCGTTCCGCAGATCTGCCCGGCCTCGACCGGTGCCACGAGGGATTCATCAAACGTATTGTAGCTGAGGTTGAATCCGTTGGGATCAAGATCGCGCGGCAGATACCGGACGATCGACTCAGCGGGCACGAGGGTTACGTAATCGACGGTAGAGGAAAGTGAAACGCTCATCTCACATACACGTTGGGATACCCCCAGCACCTCCGCGTATCCGTAAGAATCAAATGCCCAATCGAGCATATTTTCTACATTTGCATAACTGTAAATATCCTCCTCCGTGCTCTCCGCGTTCATTACGATTGCGAGGTAGGAGAGATTGTCCCTGGAGGCTACGGAAACAAGGCAATATCCGCTTTGCACCGTGTATCCGGCGTTCATGCCGACGGCATCGGGATAGTAGTATCGGGTATCGTAGAATTTAGACAACTGACTATTTCTGTTGAACAGATTGCGGTAGTCCTTTTTGTTCGTCTCGTCCATGACGTACTTGGTAAGTGACGTGATCTCGGTGAATCCGGGGAGACCGTAGGCATATTTCGCGATCGCCGCCGTATCGGAGACGGTCGTTACCATGCGATCGTCGTGCATGCCCGTAGGGTTGGTGTAGTACGTATTGTACGCGCCGAGCAGTTGCGCCTTTTCATTCATCATAGAGACGAACTTCTCCACAGACCCACCAACGGTAACGGCAATCACCTGCGCGGCATCGTTCGCCCCGTTGACGAGGAGCGCGTGAAGCATATCGTTCACCGTAACCTCTTCCCCGACGACAAGGCCTATATTGTTGCCGACGACCTTATAAAGCATCTCAGAGGTAACCGTGATCTTTCTCGAGGGATCGCCGCCGAGTGCCTCGACGGCGAGAATACCGGTCATCAGTTTTACGGTGGATGCGGGATACACTTTTGCGTCTTCGTTGTACGTATAGAGCACCGCATCGTTTTCTATGTTATAGAGATATGCGCCGCCCGCGTGCTCTACGAGGGGCGGCACGGCCGCTTTTGTCGGCACGGTGAACAAAAAGGAAAGAAAAGAAAGTGCCGTTGCCACAAGCGTCGCCGCTGAAAAACGGACAAGCAATCTTTTCATGACTCACCCTCCTTTATAAGCTCGGGATGATTTTCAAAATACGAACGCGCTCCCAGAACATCCTTCTCGATCGCTTCCTTCAGCTCGTCAACGGATGAGAATTTCATCTCATCACGAAGGCGGTGGTAAAACTCCACGCGGATCAACTCTCCGTAAAGATCACCGTTATAGCCGATGATATGCGTCTCGCAGTTGATCTTATCGCCGTCTGATACGGTAGGGCGAACGCCCACGTTGGAAACGGCAGGATAGCGGCATCCATCTATCGTACAAGCGCAGGCATAAATACCGCGGAGGGGAATAATGTGCCCCTCGGGAAACGTCTGATTGACGGTGGGCAGTCCTATCGTTCGGCCAAGCTTACGCCCATGCACCACGGGAAGGCAGATCGAAAACGGGCGGCCGAGAAGTGCCGCCGCTTCTTCCATATCGCCCTCTGCCACAGCGGCACGGATGCGCGTGGAAGAAACGATGCGCCCATCAAAAACGACCGGCGGTACGACCGTAACAGAGCACCCGCGCGGTGAAAGAAGCGCCGAAAGAAGCTCTGCATCACCCGCGCCGCCCTTGCCGAAACGGTAATTGAATCCGCAGACGGCGGCGGCACAGTGCAGTTTTTCATAAAGATATGAGATCGCGAACGTCTCAGGCGAGAGTGGACGCATATCTTCGAAATTCTCTAAAATAGCGTACTGTACACCCGACGCGGCGATATGGCGGAGCTTTTCCTCCGTCGTCGTGAGCGAAGGGATCGATGACACGTCCTTTGCAAGCGTCGTGAACGACCAGACCGCACAGACGCACCCCGGTATTCGGGCGGCAATTTCCCGCACAGCGGAAAGAAGCCTCTCGTGCCCGCGGTGAACGCCGTCAAAATTACCCAGCGCGACGGCAAGCGGACGGTCCGGCAATGCTGTAACCGTCATTTCGGGAAGTTTGTAAATCGTCATTTGTATCCTTGATCGAAAGTGAATTATAAGACCTTAATGGCAAAAAGCGGGCACACCCGCGAACAGTAGCCGCAAAGAACGCACTTTCCCATATCGACTGAGGCATGTCCGTCGATAACCGAAAGCGCCCCCTGCGCACAGCGGGAGACACACGCACCGCATCCCTCGCAGTAGTCCTCGATATGAAGACGGCGCGTTTTCTCCGAAAGCGCCACCTTTGCCGCCTCGGGAAACGAGCGCGTTTCAAAATACGCGATATTGGCATCGATCTCCGCCTCGGACTGCATACCGACCGCGATCGCGTCAATATACGGCTTGGAGAGCGCAAAATCAAAAGCCTCGGACGCCTCGCGGAACAAGTGTCCGCCGCCGAGCACTTTCATTGCAAAAACACCGATCCCGAGATCGTGTGCACGGGAAACGGCAGACTCCATCTCCGCGATCGTACCGTCGGCGATACCGTACCCGCCACGGTTGAAGATGGGATGGATCACGTCGAGAGTAACACCGCGGCGGGCGAGTTCAATGACACCCTCCACGGCGGCAACGTGATGCATGGACGCACCCACCGCCCGTATAACTCCCTTTGCTTTGCACTCGAACAGATACTCGAGCGCCTCGCGGTGTCCGCGCAGTGTTTCGTAGCTCTCCTGCTCGTGCAGCATAAAGATGTCGATCACGTCACGGTTCAGTTCCCGTCTGGCCTCTTCCACCGCTTCGATCGCCATCTCTCTCGTGTAGGCGTAAGTTTTCGTGGAGATGACCACGTCATCGCCTTTGTAAAGCTCCAGCGCACGGCGGATGAGCGGATAATTCTCGTAATACTGCGCCGTATCAGTAAAAGAGACGCCGCGGGAGAATGCGTAGGCGAGGACCTCCGCCGCCCGCTCGGGGGGCAGATTTGCCTGCACGGGACTTACTGTAAGCGATCCGATACAAAGGCGCGAAACGGAGACGTCGGACGCCCCGAGCGTAGTGTATTCCATAAAAATCAGAGTCCCAGATACGTACGGACGAGCGCGCCCATCAGTTCATACCGATCAATACGCGCGATAAGACTTCTGGCGTTTTTGTAGTTGGTAATGTACGTCGGGTCCTCAGACAGAATATATTCAACGATCTGGTGGATAGGATTGTATCCCTTCTCGCTTAGTGCCTCGTATACGGCAGACAGCGTTGTCTGGATCTCGCGGTCTTTTTCATCCACGATGGAGAACGTTTTGGTTTTTTCTTTATCGAAGATAGACATAGTGATTCTCCGAAGACGCCAAGTGGCATCGGTTTCCTTTCCCTTGCGATTTCAGCCGCACCCGGACTGATCCTTTACAAATATTATACCCTCAAATCTTTTGAAATGCAATAGATACGGATGAATCAGCCGATTTTTTGTTGCACGGTAACTTTCGCCGAAATGCAACTATTTCAGAAAAAGCCCCCAATGCCATTGACACTATTACTATAATTATGGTATAATTACTGTGAGCATTTGGATAATACATCTATTTCGTTGCGTTTAAAAAACGGGGAGGCGATGTCCTTTGAAACTCATGAAAAGAATCGTCGTGACATCTGCCAAGGGCGGTATCGGAAAATCGACGGCAGCTCTCGGCCTTGCCGCGGCGCTCGCAAACGCCGGCCACCGCACGCTTCTCGTTGATTGTGATATCGGCAACCGATGCCTCGATCTCATGCTGGGTCTCGAGGACCGCGTGCTCTACGATCTCAGCGACGTAGCAGAGGGACGCTGTACGCCCTCGGATGCGCTCATCCAGCCGGAGGGAATGACGGATCTGTACTTCTGCGCGGCGCCCGTAACGGCCGCCGCAGAGCCGGAATCGGAGATCTCCGCATACATACAGGCGCTCCGGCTCCTCGCCGAAGAAACAAATGCGGAATATATCCTTTGCGACACCGCGGGCACGGGTCCGCTCGTGCGCGCCATCGCCGAAGACTTTGCACACGGCGCCTTAGTGATCGCCACCCAACAGCCCGCGTCGATCCGCTCAGCGGAGCACACTGCCTCTCTTATGGAGACGTGGGGCAATCTTCCCTGCCGCCTTCTCATATCCATGTTTGAAGACCGCGCCGCCACCGACGGCAGCCGCGCAGGACTTCTCGAAATCATCGACAAAACGCACGTCCGCACGGTAGGCGTCGTCCCGAGAGACAGAGCACTCATGCTCGCTCAAGAAGAAGGACGTCTCCCCGACGGAAAATCCCGCGCCGGACGCGCTTTCAGAAATATCGCCATCCGCCTCACGGGAGAAGACGTGCCGCTCTTTTACGGTATCCGTGAGATCAAAACGGGCAAAGTGCTGTAACACCTGCCCCCGATCACCGCTTAAGAAAGAATCTATACAGGAGCACACCGAATACTATGGAAATCGCTTTGATTGCAGACGACACCAAAAAAGAACTTATGACCGAGTTTTGCATCGCGTATTGCGGCATTCTGAGCAAGCACAATCTCTGTGCCACCAGCACGACCGGTAAGTATATCGAAGAAGCCACGGGTCTGCATGTGGAGAAGCTTCTCTCCGGCACGCACGGCGGCGAGCAGCAGATCATGTCCCGCGTTTCGTATAACGAGATCGACGTCCTCCTCTATTTCCGCAGTACCACAGCGGATCTTCCGTTTTATCAGGAGGAAGAATACAACCTGCTCCGTATGTGCGACGTGCACAACGTTCCCGTTGCCACGAACATCGCCACGGCGGAGATCCTCGTCTGCGCGATCGACCGCGGGGACCTCGACTGGCGCGAGATCGTCAACCCCAAATCGGACTACAACCGCCGCCGCCGCGGACTTTCCAACTGATGAAAAAGAAAATCAAAAACGAAATCACCGCCTCCGCCCCGGACAGTATTGCCAGAGGCGCCGAGGCGGTGCGTCTTCTTAAGGAGATCTACCCCACGGCGGAGTGCTCGCTCGAATCGGGCGGCGATCCGTGGCGCCTTTTGATCATGGCACGCCTCTCCGCCCAATGCACCGACGAACGGGTAAATATCGTCTGCCGTACCCTTTTTCGGGAGATCCCCGACGCGAAAGCGATGGCAGAGGCACCGCTTCCCCGAATCGAAGAACTCGTAAAACCGTGCGGCCTCTACCGCATGAAGGCGAAAAGCATAAAGGAAGCGAGCGAGATCCTTCTGCGCGATCACGGCGGCGAGGTACCCGATACGATGGAAGAACTGCTCTCCCTGCCGGGCGTGGGCAGAAAGATCGCAAATCTTCTGCTGGGCGACATCTTCGGGAAAGGCGGCATCGTCGCGGACACCCACTGCATGCGCATCGCGGGCAGGCTCGGATTCTATCCCGAAACGCTCCGCGATCCCGTCAAGGTCGAGAAGATTCTCTCCCCCGTCATCGAGAAGGAAGAACAGTCCGATTTCTGTCACCGTATCGTCCACTTCGGCAGAGAATACTGCATGGCACGCGCCCCCGTCTGCGAAAAAGATCCCCGGGCATGTCCGCTTCACGGCATCTGTGCACATATAAAAAACAAAGAGAGCCTTTGAGGCTCTCTTTTCTTTATTTTCTCAGCATATCGGAAACGTTCTCACAGATGAACGCGTCAAAATATCGCTTTGAGGCTTTGTATTCCTCCACCGTCCGCACCGTCCACGCAAAGGTTGCCGCACCGAACATGCGGCATAGCCGCACGGGAAGATACCCGCCGTACAAATGGCGTACCGCCACGAAATCCGGCCGAACGAGGAAATTCAGAAGCATCCGCTGGAGCAGAAAGGCAGTAATCCCCCGTCTTTCACCGTCCCGTTTGTATTTCGTCGTCAGAATCCCGCGCATCACGTGCGGCGCAAGCTTGCGGTAGCGCGAAACGAGAAACGGATTGAACGACTCCACACAGTACGGCCCGCCGTAATTTTCGAGGATCGGCATAGCGGCGTCAGCGAGAGATGTGTCGGTGTTCTCGCCCTTCAGTTCGATAATGAGCGGCACTTTTCCGTCCACGAGCGCGAGAACGTCGCGGAGTGTAGGGATTTTCTCCCCCGTTTCGAGAAGCGGCATCGCGGTGATTTCGACGGCAGTCATCTCCTCCGGCTTGCGTGGATCGCCGCACATACGGGTAAGCGTCTTGTCGTGGAAAACGATCACTTCACCGTCGGCGGTGAGATGGAGATCCAGTTCAATACCCACCCCACGCTTCACGGCAGAGCGGAACGCGGCGAGCGAATTTTCAGGCACACGGATATTGTCAAAGTCCCCACGGTGCGCATAGATCTGCCCGAGGAAATCGGAAAACCGCTTTTTCGCGCCGCCGCGGGGCGCGATGAGAAACAGATAGACGATGACGGCGACGGCAGCCGCCGCCAAAACAACGTACAGCGTCATAATCAGTCGTCCGTATCAAAGGTTTCAAGAACGGATTTCTTCATACCGGGGCGGCTGTCGCCGTGGCGAACCTGCCACATGGTAAAGAGCGCCAGCCCGGAGAACACGACCGCATACGGGAACAGAATGCGGTATCCGATAAGCTGAATCAGCACGCCCGATAGGATCGGCGTTACGATCTGCGCCGCCATCGAAAACGTATAGTAGATGCCGGTGTAGCGGCCGACGTCCGCGCCGGAGCTCATCTCTACCACCATCGGGTAGGAGTTTACGTTGATCGCCGCCCAGCCGATACCGATAAGGCCCATGATCGCGTAAATAACGAGGCTGTACTGTCTGAGAAGGAATCCCGCAAAATACGCGGCGGTCATAAGCGCTACGCCGAACAGGATCACTTTCTTTCTGCCGAATCTCGACGAGATCGCGCCGATCGGGATATAACTGACGGTGGCAACGAGCGTGGCAACGAGCATCATGGATGCCCCCTGCCCCTCGGAGATGCTCCATACCTCGAGCACGTAACGGGAGTAGACGCTTGATACCGCGTTATAGGCGATATACCAGAGCGCCACGGAAGCGAGAATGAAAAGGAGACTCCGGCGAACCTCCGGCGCGAGTGCACGCTTCTCAGCGGGCGCTTCGGTTTCTTTCGCTTCGTTTTCTTCCTCTTTTCTGATTTCGGCGGCGATCTTATTTTCACGGACGGTGAGCACAAGAATCAAAGCTGCCGCCACCATAAATCCGGCGATAATGGCGAAAACTGTAAAATAGCTTGCCTCCTTCGTGCCGGTTTCGGTATCGACCGACGGAAGCAGGAACATAATGATGAGATAGGTAAAGATACCACCGAGAGCGCCCATCAGATTGATAACGGCGTTACCCGCACTGCGAAGCGGCTTCGGCGTCAGATCGGGCATGAGCGCGACCGCAGGGGAGCGGTACGTCGCCATAGCGATAAGGAGAAAGGCGAGAGAAAGGCAGAAGAGAAGGAAATTTCTCGACCAGTCGGCGGCTGATACGACGATCATGAGAGCGGCGGCGGCAAACGTGCCGAAAAGGATAAACGGCGTCCGTTTACCAAGCCGCGTGTTCGTTCTGTCGGAGAGCATGCCGAAAAGCGGCAGAAGGAATACGGCGAGAACATTGTCCGCCGCCATAACGACACCCGTTACGGATTCCGAAAGGCCGAACGTGTACTTTAGAATATAGGGCACGACGTAATCGTACAGCTGCCAGAACGCGCAGATAGACATGAAGGCAAGGCCGACAAAAAAGGTCCGCTTGTAATTGAGTTTCATACTTCCTCCCGTGCGAAAAACCGCACTTCACATATGGTATGTGCTTCAGCGCACCTGACCGTCACCGGTTACGAGATATTTTTCCGTAGTGAGCGCCGTAAGGCCCATAGGACCGCGTGCGTGGAGTTTTTGCGTAGAAATACCGAGTTCCGCACCGAAGCCGAACTCGCCGCCGTCGGTGAAGCGGGTAGATGCGTTGACGTACACCGCCGCCGCGTCTACGGCAGACTGAAAATACTCGGCGGCCGAAAGATCGTTCGTTACGATCGATTCGCTGTGACCGGTATTGTATCGGTTGATGTGCGAGACCGCATCTTCCACGGAAGAGACGACCTTCACGGAAACGATCAGATCGTTGTATTCCGTCTCCCAGTCTTCCTCTGTCGCAGGCACGACGTCCGGGAGAATCTCACGCGTCCGCTCACATCCGCGGATCTCGCAGTGGTTTTCATCCATCGCTTTTTTGAGCATGGGCAGAAATTCAGGTGCAACCTCGGCATCCACGAGGATCGTCTCGCAGGCGTTGCAGACGGACGGGCGCGAAATTTTCGCATTGACGGCGATCCGGAGCGCCTTTGTAAGATCAGCGGCAGAATGCACGTACAAATGGCAGTTGCCCGCCCCCGTTTCGATCACAGGCACGCGCGCGTTATCGACCACGGCGCGGATCAGTCCCTTACCGCCGCGCGGCACGAGCACGTCGATACATCCCCGCATCTGCATCAGTGCCTCCGAAGAAGCGCGGGTGGTGTTCTCGATGAGCTGAACCGCTTCGGCTGCCAGTCCGGACTGTGCCAGCGCACGGCGAGCCAATGCGGTAATGGCACGATTCGATTCGATGGCCTCCTTGCCGCCGCGAAGGACTACGGCGTTGCCGCTTTTGATGCACAGGGCGGCCACGTCGGCGGCGACGTTCGGGCGCGCTTCAAAGATCACGCCGACGACGCCCATCGGCACGCGCACGCGGCGGATCGTAAGGCCGTTCGGGCGTGTCCAGCATTCGCCCTTGCCCACGGGATCCGGCAATGCGGCGATATCCTCCACACCCTTTGCCATTCCTTCGATCCGCGCCTCGGTCAGGCGAAGTCTGTCAAGCATGGTATCCCGCACGCCGTTTTCGGCGGCATTCGAAAGGTCTCGGGCATTGGCTTCCAAAATCACGGATGCATTCTCCCGCAGAAAATTCGCAAATAGGCAGAGCGCCCGGTTCTTCACCTCGGTATGTGCGCCGGCAAGCCGGGCGGAATGCGCTTTCGCCCGCCTACACAGATCCATAACCTCTTCGTATACTGCGCTTTGTTCCATTATGCTTCCACCTTTTCCTTCACGGCAAAATATGTACCGGCGTGCTCACCGTCAAATACGTTATAAAGAATCCGGGGATCGCGGCCGTTCAGGATCATCATCGGAATCCCCGCGGCAGTCGCGATCTTCGCTGCCTTCAGTTTCGTTATCATACCGCCCGTACCGCGATTCGTGCCGACACCGCCGGCGCACGCCATGATCTCGTCGTTTATCTCCGATACCGTCTCGATGAGACGGGCGTTTTTGTTCTTTCTCGGATCGCTGTCGTAGAGGCCATCGATGTCGCTCAGATTGATGAGCAGATCCGCATCGCAGATCATGGCAACGTACGCGGAAAGCGTGTCGTTTCCGCCGAACTTGATTCCCTCGTAGGAAACCGAGTCGTTCTCATTCACGATCGGGATGCAGCCGAACCCAATGAGCGTAGCGAACGTGGATTTTGCAAGCTTTAAGCGGTTCTCGTCATCCACGACATCCTTCGTTACGAGGATCTGCCCTACCGTATGCCCGTAGTTCGCGAACAATCTCTCGTAAAGGCGCATGATCTCGCACTGTCCGACGGCGGCAAGCGCCTGTTTTTCTTCCGTCGTTCGATCGGTGATCTCAAGACCGAGGCGGCTCGTGCCCGCAGAAACCGCGCCCGAAGAAACGAGCACGACCTCACGGCCGGCGTTACGCATATCGGAGAGAACGCGCACGAGCGTTTCGATACGGCGGATATTTAGTTTACCGGACGGATACGTGAGCGTGGACGTACCGATTTTTACAACGACACGGCGAAAATTCTCATTCTGTTCCATAAGTGTATATTTTTGCTCCCGTTTTCTCAAATTTTCATAAAAAATTTTCAGGTTTTTTTCGAAATGTATTTCATTTAAGCCGAGAATATATTATAATTAAAGATGAGTATTTGTACTCTCATGCAAAATTGTACTCTTATTATATCACACTCCATAAATAAATCAAGAGGAAAGCGGCAATCACGCCGAGAAATTCACGAAACGGAGAAAAGATTATGACCCAGAACAAAATGAAGCAGAAATACGAAATCGAGATCGCTGACGTACAGCTCTCCATCCTCACGGATGAATCCGAAGAATTCGTTAAGGATATTGTTTCCCGTCTGGACACGCTTATCCGCACCTTGACCGTACAGAACAAACGGTGTGCAAAAATCGACGCGGCCCTCCTCTGCGCACTCGACGCGCTCGGCGAGAAAGTGAAACTGGAAAAGAAAATCAAAAACCTCGAAACACAGATCTCTCTGTACGAGGCCAATCTGCGCCGCCTCCGCACGGACGATACGGCCGCCGAGGCAAAGCCAGCCGAGGCTTCTGAGCAGAACACCGCAAAGGAAGAAAAGCCTGTCGCACCGAAGGAAGAAGCAAAACCGAAAAAGCAGGCCGCAAAGCCGAAGGCAGAAGAAGCTTCGACAAAAAAGGCATCTGCCGAAAAATCATCTCCCCGCGCCGACAAGGTCAAAGAGATCGAAACGCTTCTGCGTCCGAAAAACGAAGCCGAGGCTCCGAAGGAAAAAGACAACGGCGGCGACAAGATCCGCCAGATAGAAGACCTCCTGCGCGGCCGTCCGAGCGGCGACGCCAAATAAGATGCATCTGAAAACCGATCTGCCCGAGCTTTTAGCGCCTGCGGGATCACCTGAAGCGCTCTCTGCCGCCATTGAAGGCGGTGCGGATGCCGTATACTTCGGCTCCGTCCGTTTCAGCGCGCGGATGCGGGCAAGAAACTTCGACCACAGTGAGATCACCGATGCGATCGCTCTTTGCCGTGCGCACGGCGTGAAATCGTACATCACGGTGAACACGCGTCTGAGAGACAGCGAGATCCCCGAACTTCTCGATACGGTGTCCGTTTTGAACGATGCCGGCGCGGATGCGCTCATCATCGCGGATCTCGGTGCGGCGTCGCTTATTCGTGAGCGCTTCCCCGATCTTCCGCTTCACGCGAGCACACAGCTCTCGGGCGTCTCCTCACGGGACGCGTTGGAGCTTTCGAAGCTGGGATTTTCGCGCATGGTGTGTCCGAGAGAGCTTTCCATCGGACAGATCATGTCACTCACCGCCCATTCCCCCTTGGAGATCGAAATGTTTATTCACGGCGCGCACTGCGTCTCCTTCTCGGGGCAGTGTATGCTCAGCTACGCCATGGGCGGACGAAGCGGCAACCGCGGCGAATGCGCCCAGCCGTGCCGTCTTCCTTATATGGTAGCGGGGACGACGGGTGTATCGAAGTCCGAGTACCCCTTAAGTCTCAAGGATATGTGCCTCGCAGAGCACATCCGCGAGATCCTTTTAAGCGGTGTTACCTCCCTCAAGATCGAGGGACGGCAAAAATCCCCCGACTACGTTTGGGGGGTAACGAAGATGTACCGCACGCTGCTCGACGAACGGCGCGATGCGACGAAGGAAGAAATTGAATCTCTCGCCGCTCTTTTCAGCCGCGACGGATTCTCCGACGGATACCTGAAAAAGCGGTACGTCGGCATGCTCGGCATACGGCGCGAGGTGGATACGAAAAACAGTAAATCCGCCGAAGCCTTCGGGGGACTTACAAAGCGCGTACCGATCTCGGCGCACCTAACCGTAAAGGCTGAGATGCCGATCACCTTATCCGTGACTGCAGGCGAGCGCACCGTTACCGTAACGGGTGTTACGCCCACCGAGGCGCGTACCGTCCCCTTGACAGCAGACGCTGCCCAAAAGAACATCGAAAAACTCGGCGGCACGCCTTTCATACTCGACACGTTTACCGCCGATGTGGAAGACGGTCTGTTTGCGACGCCGGCACAGCTGAACGCGCTTCGGCGCGATGCCATAGCCGCGCTGAACGCGCCGCCCGTGCGGCGGACTTTGGACGTTGTCCACGAGATGCCGACCTATCCCGAAACACGCGGCAAAAAACCGATTTACACGGCGGAATTTCTCTCACCGGGGCAGATACCGATGGAGGCAGAGTCGTTTTTTGACGAAATCTATCTCCCGCTTCACTGCCGCACAAAGGACTTCTCAGTCGCTCTGCCGGAATACGCACCCGACAAACGGATGGGACAGCTCGAAGCGGCGCTTTCGCTCGCCTCGCCCAAATCGGTGCTGGCGCACAGCCCCGCACAGATCGCTCTCGGGGGAAAGATGGGCATCCCCGTTACCGCTTCGCTGCGTCTCAATGTATTCAACGGCTTTTGCGCCGACGAAATCATCAAAATGGGTGCTGACGCCGTAACGCTCTCGCCGGAATTACCGCTCGGTGCGATGCGCGCCATACGCGCCCCGAAATCCGTGATCGTGTACGGTCGTCTCCCTCTTATGCTGACGCTCCGCTGTGCGATCTCCGACGGCGGCAGTGCGTGCCGTATACACGGCGCTGGCGGATTCATGGAAAACGACACGGTGGAGAAAAACCACCTCTGCATGGCTTCTCTCAAGGACCGCACCGGTGCATCCTTCCCGATCGTCGGGATGTACGACTGCACCAACATCCTATACAACAGCATCCCCGTCTATATGGCGGACAAAGAGGCGACGCTTTCCTCGCTCGGTGCGGAAAGGTGGCATTTCCTTTTCACCACCGAATCGAAAAAGGAAGCCGCCGAAATCATTACCGCATACAAAGAGGGGCGCGCCCCCTCAAATCCATCGGCGATCCGACGGTTGAAATAACTGTTTTCGGCGGTTGCCTACAACAACGTATAAAAGGAGTTCCCTATGGCTGACAAACTGGGCGTTCGCATAACGCTTTTGAAAGAAGGCGCATCCCTGCCGCGCTATGCAACGGCGGGCGCCGCCGCCTGCGATCTCACAGCCGCAATTGACGCGCCGCTTACGATTCCCAAGGGTGAATCCCGCGCGATCCCCACGGGTATCGCCATCTCCATGGAGGAGGACGGCATCGTTGCCATCGTTTGCGCCAGATCGGGACTCGCTTTCAAGCACGGGCTCTCGCTCGTCAACGGCATCGGCGTCATCGACCGCGACTATCGCGGAGAGATCGGCGTCGGCATCCGAAACGACGGAGCGGCGGACTACACCGTAACCCCCGGCGAGAGGATCGCCCAGCTTATGTTCGTGCCTTATCGCACGGCAGAGTTCACCGTCGTTTCCGCGCTCGATGAAACAGAGCGCGGCGCGGGCGGATTCGGCTCAACGGGAAAACTGTAAGGAGGGCCGCATGAGAAAAGGATTCTGGCTCAATCTATTTTTTGTCTGCGTGGGCGTCGTCGTCGGCACGCTTGCCGCCGATCTCCTCTCGGACATTCCGCTCTTCTCTTTTTTATCCTACGGCATGGATTTCGGCATGCCCTCCCCTGCCACGTTTGATCTCAAGGTGCTGACCGTAACGTTCGGCGTTTCGTTGAATCTTAACATATCCGTTATCCTGTTTATCGTCCTCGCCGTGGTACTCGGCAATCTCGTGAGGAAAAAATAACCGTATGACAAGACAGCTTATTTTAGCCTCCGCCTCCCCCAGGCGGCACGATCTTCTGACGGCGGCGGGCATCCCGCACACCGTTATGAGCGCGGACACGGATGAATCCCTGCCAAGCGGCATCGCACCCCACGAAGCGGTAGAGATCCTCTCCGCACGCAAAGCGGAGGCGATACTGCCGATTGCTCCCGCGGGGTCTATCATTTTGGCGGCGGACACCGTCGTAGCACTGGACGGAGGTATTCTCGGAAAGCCGCGTGACGAACTCGACGCAAAACGGATGCTTCTCTCCCTCTCCGGACGGGAGCATCACGTATTCACCGGTGTAACCGTGACCGATGGGGTGAAAACCGTTACCCGCCACGCAAAGACCGCGGTACGGATGCGAATCATCTCTGAGGAGGAGATTGACGCCTACATCAAAACGGGTGAGCCGATGGACAAAGCGGGCGCCTACGGGATTCAGGGCCGCGCCGTCTTCTTCGTCTCGGGCATTGAAGGCGACTACGCAAACGTAGTGGGTCTCCCCGTCTCGCTCGTGGGCGAAATTCTTCGCATTGATTTCGCCTTCCCGCTCTTTTAACACGAAAACAAAAGAAACTTAACGATAAATCGAAAGGAACTCCGCCCAAAAGCGGAGGAGGAATCACCAAATGGGAAAGAGTATCGGCATTGATCTCGGTACCGCCAACACCATCGTCTACGTGAAAGGCAAAGGAATCGTTCTGAGAGAACCGTCCGTCGTTGCCGTGGAAGCGCGCACGCGCCGCGTGGTCGCCGTAGGCAACGAGGCAAAACTCATGTTGGGCAAGACCCCCGGCTCCATTACGGCTATGCGTCCCCTCAAAGACGGCGTTATCGCAGAATTTGACGTAACGGCATCCATGCTGCACCATTTCTTTAACCGTGCGGCGGGCAATTCCCTTTTCAGCCGCCCCCGCGTCATTATCTGTATTCCCTACGGCGTCACCGAAGTAGAAAAACGCGCCGTGCAGGACGTTACCCTGGAAGCCGGCGCGCAGTCCGTAGCTCTGATCGAAGAACCGATCGCGGCTGCCATCGGCTCGGGGCTGAAGGTCGGAAACGCGCAGGGCTGCATGATCGTTGACATCGGCGGCGGTACCACGGAGGTGGCCGTCATCAGCCTTGGCGGTATCGTACTGTCCACGTCGCTTCGCTCTGCGGGCGACGAACTGGACGAGGCGATCATTGCGTACATGAAGCGCGAGCACAATATCCTCATCGGTGAGATGACCGCGGAAATGCTCAAAAAGAACATCGGCAGCGTCCATCCGCAGACAGATCGCGGAACGATGGTCGTACGCGGACGAAATCTTTTGAACGGTCTGCCGGCGACAATCGCCGTCTCCTCAGCCGAGATCCGCAAGGCCATGGCCGAGGAAGTCGCGCACATCATCGAATGCATCCGCACGACACTCGAAAACACCCCGCCGGAGCTTGCGTCCGATATTTACGACAACGGCATTATGCTCGCAGGAGGCGGCGCGCTCCTCAACGGTCTTGATCTGCTCATCAGCCAGGTAACCGGCATCCGCACGACCGTTGCGAAATCCCCCCTCGACTGCGTGGCGTTCGGTATCGGCCACGTGATCGAAAGCATGGGTGAGCTGTCCGGTATCGTAACCTTCCGCAGCCGATAATCAAACGATAGAAAAGGAGTACCCTTTATGCGGCCATTTCTGAAAAACAAATTTTTCATAACCGCCGTCATCATAGCCGTTCTTGCGGCTTTGGTGCCTACGGCTTTGTCCGCTGCGGGCGCTCATATGCCTCTTCGAAACTTCACGAACGTCCTTCTCACCCCTCTCCAGAAGGGATTCAACTACATAACCGACGCGATCGACGGCTTCTCCTCGTACTTTACCGAGTTCGATGAACTCGTAGCGGAGAACGCCGCCTTAAAACAGGAGAACGCCGCGCTCCGCGACCGCCTCTATAACGCAGAGGAGATCGAAAACCTGAACGAATGGCTCGCAACGTTTCTTGAGATGAAGCGGGCGCACACCGATTTCCACCTTTCCGCCGCCAAGATCACGGGTCGGGAGAGCGGCAATTACATGACCGTCTTCACGGTTGACCAAGGCTCCGCCCACGGAATCACGAAAGGAATGCCCGTCGTCAGTGCGGAGGGCGTCATCGGCTACATCGCCGAGGTAGGACTTACCTGGTCCAAGGTAACGACGCTACTCGAATCCGCCGCGTCTATCGGCGCATACGTGGAACGGACGGGCGAGCTCGGCCTTGTAGAGGGAAGCTTCTCTCTCGCCGCTGAGGGACTTTGCGAAATCACCTACCTTCACGCCGACTCCGACGTAAAGGTGGGCGACCGCATCCTTACGACCGGCTACGGCAGCGTCTATCCCCGCGATCTCGTCATCGGCTACGTTACCGAGGTTCTCTCCGACGAATACAGCCGCACGATTACCGCGCGGATCTCCCCCGCCGTATCGCTTTCCGACCTTCACCAAGTGATGATTATTACCGAATATGAAACCGTTACAGAATAAGCCGAAAAAACGGCGCGTCGACCGTGCCGTTCTTGAACTGCAAACGAAAGCGGTGCCGGCGCAAAAAACGGACCCGAAAATCCAGGCCGCTCCCCCCAATGCCCGACAAAGCATCCCGCAGGGCACCCCGAAAAACACACGAAAGACAACCCCAAAGCCCACACCGAAAAAAGGGTGGCTGGGCATCTCATGGGACGAACTCTGTGAGGGAATCCGCACGCTTTGGAAACGGCTTCTTTCTTTTCTAAAACAGAAGATCGCCTCTTTGCCGTATCTTCTCCCCGAGGGGGATTTCGTCGTGAAAGCACTGATCACGGTGGGGCTCATTTTCTTTTTTGCACTTCTTCAAACAACGGTATTCGCCCGTTTTCGTCCGTTCGGCGCTATCCCCGATCTGATGCTCCCGCTGGTGATCGCAATCGCCATGACGGAGGGCGAAAAATGGGGTGCCGTCTCGGGCATCGCCGCCGCGTTCGTAATTGAGTCGCTCGGCTCGACGGGCACCGTGCTTCTGCCCCTCTTTTACATGATAGCGGGATATTTTGCTCCGATTGTAACTACGCTGTACTTCACAGACTCCGTGCCCGTGCGTATCCTCTATACCGCCATCTCCGGCGTAGGGCGTGCAATTCTAACCTTTTTTTATCTCTCCGGGGCGGTGGACGAATTTCACTTCTTCCCCCTCGCCGGCTCGGTCGTTCTGCCGGAATACGCCGCCACGTTCTCTCTTGCCATCCTCGCTCATCTGACCGTACACCTCTCACTCCACCCGTTCCATAAATCCCGTGCGGAGCGGACGGAAACGCTCTAACCTCGACACTTAACCGCAAGGAGGAAGAAGATACTATGAAACAAAAACGCGCCTTTACCGCCCGATACATATCTCTCGCCGTTTTCTTCATCCTCGTTAGCCTTATATACATCGCGCGCCTCATCAACATCCAGATCGCCGGTCAGGATTTTTATACGATGGCGACCGGCAACGATTACAAATACCGCAAGGAAATCATCCAGGCACAAAGAGGCGAGATCTACGACCGTAACGGAAAGCCGCTCGTCGTAAACGAGTACACCTACTCGATCCACCTCGATGCCGGCAGTATGCCCGCTGCGCAAAAAGATAAAAACGAAGTTATCCTCGCGGTTCTGTCCCACGCCGCCGCTTTGGGTGAGTCGGACACATTTACCCTTCCCGCCTCCCCCTTTGCCTCCACCGTCACACCGGACGGCGAGACGCTTTATTTCGAATACAACGACCCGTATCTCGAAACGAGCTACGGACGGAAATTTTATAAACTCGTAACCGATCTGTCTCTCACAAAGGAAAGCCCCGCCCAGGATACCGCGGCCGTTCTTATGAAGCGCTACGGCATCGTAGAGACGGACAAAGACGGAAGCCTCACCTACAACTACGATCCCGACACGGCGGCGATTCTTCTCACCGTCCGCCTCGATATGGAGCTCAGAGATTTCTCGAAGGTTACGCCGTACACCCTTCTTGAAAACGTATCCTTCAAGCTGCTCTCCCGCATTGCGGAGGCAGGCCTGCGCGGCACGAAGCCATATACCTCGGCTACCCGCGCCTACACCTATCCCGGCTACGCCTCACACATTCTCGGCCGCGTGGGCAAGATCCAATCCGCGTACGTGGAGTATTACACAAACCTCGGCTATCCGCTCGATGCGACCGTAGGCATATCAGGTGCAGAGCAGGCGTTTGAGTCGTATCTCCGCGGCGAAGACGGTGAACGCACGATCGTGGAAGACGCCTACGGCAACGTCATTGACGAGTACGTCAGCCGCGAGCCGCGTGCCGGCGCAAACGTTTATCTGACGATCGACATCGAAATGCAGATGAAGGCGGAGGACGCCTTAGCAAGCAACATAAGCTACATCGTAGAGACCGCCACGAAAAGCGGCAAGGAATTCTCCGGCGAGGACGCTGATTCCGGTGCGCTCACCGCCGTGGACGTAAAGACCGGCGAGGTACTGGCGCTCGCCTCATACCCCACGTTTAATCTCGCTACGTACTCCACCGACGCCACGGCTCTCTACAATGACGCGCGCGGTCCCCTCTACAACCGTGCGCTCCACGGTACGTATCCGCCCGGATCAACGTTCAAGATCGGCGTGGCGGCGGCGGCTCTCACCGAAGGGATCATCACCCCTAAAACGGAGATCACCGCAACGGGCGTCTACGATTATTACTCCACCTATACGCCCACCTGCTGGATCTACAATATGTACGGCGGCAGCCACGGCCCCATCAACGTTACGACCGCCATTCAGGTGTCCTGCAACTACTTCTTCTACGAAGTGGGGCGGCTGCTCACGATTGATACGATGAACCGCTACGACCGCGCGTTCGGCCTCGGCGTGAAAACGGGCATCGAGCTCGGTGAACAGACGGGCGTGCTCGCGGGCCCCGATTACCGAAACGAGCACGGCCTCGGTGCGTGGAACCCCGGCGATACGCTGGCGGCGGCGATCGGGCAGTCGGATAATCTGTTCACACCGCTTCAGCTGAGCGTCTATATGTCCTCGATCATCAACAGCGGCACGCGTATGCAGGCGCACATTCTCTACAAGGTGGAATCGTTCCACACGGGCGAGGTGCTCTATAAAGCCGAGCCTACCGTCGCCGATGATTCGATCACACTTGAGAAAGAGGTGCACGACGTACTTCTGAATGCCATGCGGCGCGTAACGGAAAACGGATCTGCCGCGCGCGTGTTCTCCTCCTACCCCATTGAGATCGGCGGTAAAACGGGCACGGCGCAGGTCAACGAAAACGAGAGCGACCACGCGATTTTCACCGCGTTCGCCCCGTTTGACGACCCACGTATCGCGGTTACGTGCCTCATTGAGCACGGCGCCAACGGCACGGATGCCGGCTACGCGGTGCGCGACGTATTCGATCACTATTTTGAACTTGACAAATAATAAAAAAGCGGAGACTGCTTTTGCAGTTTCCGCTTTTTCAGTTGTTCTTTTTCAGTTTCGCTTCCCAGTAGGCGTCACTGATCGCTTTCATGACGAGGTCCTTATCCTCTTCGGAGAGTTCACCGCCGGCGAAAAGTCCGCCCGCCATCTCGTAAAGTTCCGATGCCTTCATCCTGGCGGTCAGCGCCGCGTCCTTCGATTCGGCATCGGGAGCTTCTCCGATCAGTTCATCTACCGTAATCCCGAACGCTTTGGCAATCTTCGCGTATACAGCGGTGCTTTTCGGATAAAACTTCCCCGTTTCGTAATTCTGATAATTGCGAAGGGGAATCCCAATACGGCTTGCCATTTCTTCCTGCGTGAGTGATACTGCCGCACGCAGGCTCCTCAGTTTTTTTGCAAACGTATTCATCGCGGCACTCCCTATATTAATGTACGGATTTATTGTATCACGCGCACGATGGGCGTGTCAAGGGAAATCTTTTATACCTTACCGCTTCCCCTTCGGATAGCGCTTCGGGATAAGGTGCGCGGCCTCAAGCCCCACGATCACGGACGGAATGAGCGCCAGTTGAATCGCGATGCCGGGCAGAGACGTTACGAAATAGCTCACCGCCCACATCTTAAACGAATACGCACCGGCGGCAAAGATCAAAGCCTTTGCGGCACCTGCAAAAAGCCTGCCGCCGATCATAGCGACGAGAAGGCTCAGATACAAGTCGGCATACAGAAGCTTTGTGCGTACGAAGCGTATCATGAGCCCCGCGAGAAGTCCGTACACGGCGCACTCGACCATCATGGGAGGAAGATACGCCATAGACGGCATCTGCGTGATTACAGACGACAAAAGCGGTCCTATGATCCCACAGAGGGTACCGTATACCGGACCTGCAATGAGTCCGCAAAGAAGCACGGGAATATGTATGGGTGAGATAATGCTTCCCGCGTTGGGGATCGCGTGAAACGCTATGGGCAAAACGACGCACATTGCCATACACATAGCGGTAATCACAGCGCAACGGACATGCGTGAGACGAAATTTTTGTGCTTCCATAAAAGAGTCCTCCGAATGATAAAGCAAACGAAACCGTCCTCAGGATTCTCTCAGATCCATATCGGTCGTATCAATGATAAAGTCCGCAAAGGAACGGACGGAAAACGCTTTTTCATACTGCGTTTCCATCGGAATCCATTCCTCGATAAAACGCGTGAACAGCGCCTCATTGTGACAGCGCAGCTCGAGTCGTTCTCTTTGCGCCGCGGGGGTACAGCACACGTACGCCGTAAGATCATATGCCGCACGCAGATCGGGGTGAAGTGCATAAGAGCCTTCCACTATCGTAAGCGGTCGGGCGGGCACCTCTCTCGGATCGCCGATCGCCATGCGGGAGCAGTCGAACGGACGGTAGGCAAACGGCAAGCCCGATCCGAGATGCGGAATCACTTCTTCCAAAAAGCGTTCACGGTGCATATTGCCGCCGGCTTCAGAAAGCCGTCGGGGCGTACGTAAAGGCGGCGGTAGAAAAAAGTCATCGACGTATACCACTGCGGCATCGTACAGTTCCCGAAGAAGACGCGCGAGCGTACTCTTGCCGCTGCCGCACATGCCGTCCACGGCAAGAACAGCGTGTCCTTTTCCCGCTATCATCTCATCAATGGCGAAAAGAAGCGGCAAAAGCGGCACGTATTTTTCCGCGATCACGCGATAGGCAGGCGCGTATGCTTCCCTATAAGCAGAAGAATGACGCACCATAGGGCAGCCCGCCCCTCGGTAAGCGGCGAGGGCTTTCTCCCACACGTCCGCCGAGAATGGCATATCGCCGTTTCGTGCCATCTCCCCGCACACATCGAGGGTTTTCTGAAACCCATCGGGATCGCCTTTGTGAAGAGCGGCGCTCTTCACGAACAAGCGGTTTACCGTCGGAAGGGCGGCTTCGGGAATCCCCCCAAGATACAGTCTCACGACACCGCCGCCGATATTCTCAGTGCGAACGACGCCCTCCCTTTCGGGGAGCGCTTCCCACTCTTCTTTAAGATACGCAAGGGATCTCTCGGCGTCGGAAATGATATGCCCGCCGCCGAACGCACGCTGATACAGAATCTTTATAACGTCGGTTGGCTCCATTTTCGGATACGCCAGAAAATGCGCTTTTACAATCTGCATAATACCTCTTAGATACTAAGAAACGGCATGACGTGAATCATGCCGTTTCCTCTTATTCATGAAAATCAGGGAATAAGATATTTCACGGGAGCATAGATACCCGAGCTGGTTTCCAGCATAATCCAAAGCGTACTGAACGCGTTCGAGGTAGGTGCGGGAATCACTGTTGCCTGCCCTGCCGTTACGTTCACGGTGCCTTTGTTTCCGTAAGCGTAGGCGCTGGAATAGCCACCGTTGAAGGTCAGAGCGGTATATTCCGTGGTAGCGTTGGTATAGAAATACTTAACCGTACCGGTAACGCCCGGGAAAATGTACACACTGCTGTTCGGTCCGGGCAGAGGACTGCTCGTAAAGCCGGTAGCAGCAGATGAGCCGGAACTCGACGATCCGCCGGATACGGGAACGAAGATGACGTCCGTCTTATACGTACCGGTGTCAATCCAGATAGCAACGTTCTTGAGGGACATCGCCATCGAACCGAGGCCGGGGATGGTGATGCTGCCCTGACCGAGCCTCATCGACAGATCAAGCGATCTGAGACCTGTCGTCGTGATCTCGTCCGTACCGGACAGGTACGCCATCATCCACGACTGGGAAGAATCACTCATCATTTCCGTCAGTTCTGCGTAATTCTCCGCATCGGTAAAGCAGTAATACAGTCTACCGAGAACACTCGGCTGGTAGAACAGTACGCCGTTTAAGATGTACGGTTCGCCGACAAAACCGCTGATACCGCCGGAACCGCCGATGGTAGCTCCGGTCGTAGAGAGAAGCAAGGGAGCATAGTACATGTTATCCGTGTCGCGGAAAATAAGCACCATGTAACTGTACCCTGCAGAATTGAGCGTTGCCGTCTTAGCGCCGCCGGATGAGACCGTAATAGAGCCGGAGCCAAGACCGGAACCTGCGCCTGCGGAAATATATGCGCGGAAGAACTCCTCAGAGTTCGCAGGTACGCTTGCTGTATTCGTATAGTACCAAAGGATGCTGCCCGCGCCGAGTGCATTGTAGGAAAGCATGGTAGCCGATCCGGTCGTCTGTGCGGTGGGCATCGTGGAGAAGCCGTAGGTAGAAGCACTACCAACTCCGCCAGCGCCCGTACTGGTGGAAAGGACTACGGGCTTATAGAAGATGCCGTCGTCATCCTCAAGCATCACGACTACATACTTGGGCACGTACAGATCAAGATATATCTCGATATCTCTGTTGGTTTTGGCAGTTACAAACTTATAGCCTGCATACGTGGTGTACTGTGCTTCCGTCTGCACCAGATTTTTGAGCGTTTCCTCATCGGGGAGCTGCTCCTCATCCGTGAAGTAATACCAAACGGTACCGCTTACGGAAGCCGTCAGAGAGATCTTCGCCTTTCTGTCAGACTGCGTATATACGGGATTCTTGGTGAATCCGACCGTGTTATGTACGGTGGGTGCTTCCTGTGCGCCGATGAGCGAGATTACGATCGGCTGCATGGGCGTTGCCACAGGGGTCATAAAGGAAGTACCTGTGGTCTCCAGCATAAGAACGAGGTAGGCGCACTCTAGGCCCATCTGATTGGTAAGCGAGGTAGTGATGATCTGTCTGCCGGCGCCAACAGCGGCAGTACCGCCGATCGGCGTAGACAGAGAGGACTTCGTAGCGTTCTCATAGTTCGCCTTGAAGGACGTAGCATCCGGCACAGAATTATTATCGGTAATGTAGTAATACAGTTTGCCGGCAGCAGTGGGCTCTACGTTAATCTGGAAGAAGCCGGAGTTCATCGCGGTGGACGGAAGAACGGAGAATCCGCTCGGGGAGAGGCTGACGGCAGAGGGCGCCGCAAGCGTCACCACTACAGGACAGTATTCCGTACCGTTCACGGAGGTGAGGCGAAGAACGAGGTACGGATAGCTCTTGGCCGCAACCTGATCGGACAGCGCCGAAGCGTACGCAGTATCCTTACCTATGTCAAACAAGCCGGTAATCGATCTGGTAAGAGATTCGGATTTAGCGATATTCTCGAGATTTTTGGTAAACTGTTCTGCCGTAGGAACGGTCGCAGCGGTGCTGTAATAATACTCAATAGTACCGTGTTCGCCGGCGGTCAGCTTCAGTATGTACTTATCCGCCTCGAGGGCAACCGTCGGAGCTACGGTGAAGCCGGATTCGGTAATCACCGGAGCACCGGTTCTGGAAATAACGATCGGCTGATACGGGTTACCGGTTGCATCCTTCAGTTGAAGGACAATGTATTCGTATGCAGATACCGCCGACTTCGCGAAGGTATTCTCACCGACTACCTTGTTGGCAGTAACGGGAATCATACCCTTATGCGTGTTGGACGTGGCGGAGTAGTTCGTTGCAAATGCCGTGGACGTCGGAACCGTCGCCGTATTGGTATAGTAGTAAGAAACGAGACCCGTTACATTGGTCGTGAAGTTCAGCTTCTCATACGAGCCGCTCGCAGAAACGATCGGCGTTGCGGCAAAGCCGTTTGACGCCTTATTGGCGATCACCTTAGGCTGATACTTGACACCGTTTGAACTCTGCAGCATAACGACTACGTATGCGTATGCGGACACCTCAGAGGAGTCTGCAATCTTTTGATCTACCGTCGTATTGGCGGTAACGCCGATATACGCCTTCTTGCCTGCAGCAACGTAGGCGGTGTTGTAGGTTTCCTTCGTGGGGACAGTCTCGGAGTTGGTGAAGTAGTAATACAGTATACCGGTTGCGGTAGGCTTTGCGGTCAGATGACAGCCTGCCGTATACGCGTAGGTGGTAGGCTCAGCGGAGAAGCCGGTCTCCCCTGCGGCAGCAGCGCTGGTGTACGGATTGCCCGCAAACATAGCCGTGATACCGGTTGCAATCGTGTAAGAGGTGGGAACTACCGCAGATTCAAATCCCGTTGCCTTAACGTTAGCGGCAGTCAGCGTGCCCGCACCGCCGAACGAAGAATTCTTCGCGGTGCTTTCGAGCGTCATCGCCTTAACGGAGGTACGCTGTACGGTCGTCATTTCGACCGGTGTTTTTGCCGTTACTGCTTCTACGGACGTTCCGCTGATAAGAGAAACGGACGCGGTATGTGCGATATTCGAATCCACAATGATCTGGTCTACGGTACATCCGGAAAGGATGACGGAGGTCGTTCCGCGCAGAACGAGCGTGTCCACATCACAGCCGCTGAGCGTAACAGTGCCGCTCGATGCACCCTCGGTGATGAGGAGTTTTCCTTTGATCGTTGCATTGGAAACCGTGATACCGGAAACACCGATTACGGCGTTTTCATCGTTAGCGTCAGCCTCGGTGCCGGTTGCGGATGTCTTGTAGATCGTACCTGCGGCACGGTAAAGGATAGCAGCCGCTTCAGAGCGCTTCAAAAGACCGTCGGGACGGAAGTTGCCGGTATCAGCATCTCCCTTAAAAAGGCCGATATAGCTGACCTGCAAAACGTAGTCGCGGAACTCGGAACGAATAGAAGTATAGTCGGGATATGTAGTCTGAGAAACCTTCTCGTTCTCACCGAGATTCATATAGCGTGCCAAAAGCGCGGCGGCTTCCTGGCGGGTGAGATTCTCATTCGGAGCAAAATAGGAGCCGTAGCCGAGGAGGAATCCCTGCGCGGCAGCTTTTCTGACGTAAGGATAGAACCAGTCAGTCGCAGCAACGTCGGAATAATTGACATCAGCCTCGGCGGTGAGACCAAACGTCTCCACCATCATTTTAACAAACTGGGAACGGGTAACCGGCACTTCGGGACGGAAGGAGCCGTCTTCGGCGTAGCCGTTCAGAATTTTCTTTCCAACCATGTAGTTGATTTCTTCTTTTGCCCATGCGGAAGATGCGGGCCAGTTCGCCTCGTCGGTGAACGCCGCAAAGACGCTCATCGGAAGACACGAAACAAGAAGCACAAGAGAAAGGAGTAAGGCGGTTGCTCTTTTCATTTCTTTATTCTCCGTTTCAAAAAATTTCATCATTTTATGTTCGCAATTTTTATTCGCGGCGCCCTTGTTTTAGACACACGCAAAATTATCCTCTTTATAGTATACCGCATTTGTAAAATAAGTCAACGGAATTTCATAAGAAATTTGTTACTTTTTTTGCAAAATGGGCGATTTACACTATTTTTTCGAAAAATTGACCGTCAGCGTGCGATTTCGCCTCGGATATACGAAGCGATCGTTTTCATGTCTTCGTACATGGCTTCCTTTTTTGCGGGATCGCGTAAAAGCGCCGCCGGATGGTACACGGCAGTCAGCGTGTACTCGTTTTTCGTAAAGAACACCCCGTGCTCCTTCGTGATAAGAAAGTCCGGTTTGATAAGCCGCATGGCGGCAATACGTCCGAGACAGACGATGATCTTCGGTTCGATCAGCCTTACCTGCTCACGAAGGTATTCGATACACGCGTCCTGCTCCTCGGGGAGCGGATCGCGGTTCTGCGGCGGGCGGCATTTCAGAATATTGGCGATATACACCTGGCTTCGCTCAATACCGACGGCCTCAAGATACTTATCGAGAAGCTTCCCCGCCATTCCCACAAAGGGAATACCGGATTCATCCTCTTTCGCGCCGGGGGCTTCTCCCACGAACATGACATCCGCAGTAGGCGATCCCGTACCGAACACGCAGTTCGTCCGCGTCTCGGACAGTGCACAGCGTGTACACGATCGGCATTTTTGTTCCAGTTCCGAAAGACTTTGCATAGATCCACCTCTTTTCTTTTTTGTGTGGGCTTGTACGTTACATCTTATTATACTATATTTCGCCAAAAAAGGAAAGAGCCGATTTCACTTTTCCGTCTGGCAAATTATTCCGCTGAAATAACGTTTTTCACAACGTCAGCACATCAATCGCGCGCCGCACAGCGGCGGCATCCGCGCGTCCGCGGCTCTGTTTCATGACTGCACCGACGAGCACCTCTTTGGCTTTCTCCTTACCCGCACGGATCTCGGCGATAACGTCCGGATTCCGGTGAATCGCTTCTTTCGCGAGCGCTTCTATCGTCGCATTGTCGGTGATGACGAGCATATTCTCGCGCTCTGCCACCGTATCGGGATCTTCCCGCTCACAAAGATGCGTGAGTTTTCTCGCCGAGGCGGCGGTGATCTTCTTTTCTCCCACAAGATCGGCAATACGAGCGAGGGCGGCGGCAGGCAAGCGCGGCGCACTGTCCCCCTCGGGGAATATCTCACCGATGAGAAGATTGGCGGCGGCGGTCGGGTTTTCGGTTTTTTTGAGCACAGCCGAAAAATATGCGGCGACGGCAGGCGTTTCTGCGAGTCGAAAAGCAGCATCCGGTTTGATGCCGGCGGCAACAAACTGCGCACGGAGCACATCGGGCATCGGAGGAATTTCCCCTCGGATCGCCTCGATCTCTCCATCCGTGATCATAATATCCGGAATATCCGGCTCTCTCAGATACCGGTAATCGGCGGCAGATTCCTTTTTCCGCATAAGAACGGTCTCTCCGCTCGCCTCGTCATAGCGGCGCGTTTCGGGCACGATTTTGCCGCCCGCGTCGAGAATCTCCGCCTGTCTTTTAAATTCGTACGCGATCGCCTTTCCGACGAAGGCTATGGAATTGACGTTTTTGATCTCCGTGCGCGTGCCGTACGTGCTGTCACCCAGGCGGCGGACGGACAAATTCACGTCACACCGCATAGAGCCCTCGTTCATTTTGCAGTCCGAGACACCGGCGAAGACGAGCCGTTCACGAAGCGTCGAAAGATACGCCTTCGCCTCATCGGCAGAGCGGATATCCGGCTCGGACACGATCTCGATAAGCGGTACGCCCGCGCGGTTGTAATCAACTTTCGTAACCGTACCCTCGTGGAGGAGTTTCCCCGCATCTTCTTCAAGATGGATGCGGGTGATGCCGATCCTTCTCTCACCGGACTCTGTATCGACGGTGATAAAACCGCCGCGGCAGAGAGGCTCGTCGTATTGGGTGATCTGGTATCCTTTCGGCAGATCGGGATAAAAATAGTTTTTTCTGTCAAAGTGCGTGCGCCGTGCGATCAGAGAATCCGTAACGAGTCCCGCTCGGATCCCGAGCCGTACGGCGTTTTTATTAAGACGCGGCATCGTGCCGGGCAGCCCCATACAAACGGGACAGATCTGCGTGTTCGCGGCCGCGCCGTAGGCGGCACTGCACGAGCAGAATATCTTCGTCACCGTCAAGAGTTCCGCATGCACCTCGAGCCCCACGATCATTTCATACTTTGTAAGATCAGCCATCGGAAACTCCTTCCTCAAGCGCTCGGGCGGCGGCAAACAAGAGATCCTCCCGCATAAAGGGTGCGATAATCTCGATACCGACGGGCATCTCCCCCGCCCGTCTCAAAGGAACGCTGACGGCAGGAAGGCCCGCGAGCGACACCGCTGTACAAAGGCAGTCCGCCGTTTGATACGGAAGTCCGTCATCCACCGTCTCAAAAAGGCGCGTAGCCGTATGCGGAACGGTGGGAAGAAGGAGCACGTCCGCACGCTCAAACTGTGCGTTAAGATCAGACGTGATCTCACAGCGCAGACGGCAGGCTTTCTCATAATAATCCGCCCGCCCGTCAAAAGAAAGGGCAAACGTACCCGCGAGAAGACGGCGCTTTATTTCCGCACCGAACCGGCGGCGTGCCGCCAGCATCCCCTCGGTGTAAGTCGATCCGTTCTCGGACGTGCCGTAGCGGATGCCGTCGTACCGCGCAAGATTCGACGATGCCTCCGACGCGGCGATGAGATAGTACGCCGTGTACGCGTCGTCCGGTGAGGGGATCGTAACCTCGGTGATTTTTGCCCCGTGTGCTTCCATAACGGATATAGATCTTTCGTATGCCTCTTTCACCTCGGGTGAAAGAAGCGGCAGATTTCGAACCACCCCGACACGAATGTCGCGGACTCCCCTCTCCATGGCAGAAAGCCAATCCGAAAGGGCGTCCTCTCGGGGGATCATCGTCATATCGCCTGCATCGGGGACGGCGGCGGCATCGAGCACGATCGCCGCATCACGCACCGTTCTCGTAAGAATACCCACCGTATCCAGTGAGGAAGCAAAAGCAATAAGGCCTCTTCTGGAAATGCGGCCGTACGTGGGCTTCAGTCCCACTACACCGCAGAATGCGGCGGGCACGCGCACGCTTCCGCCGGTGTCCGAGCCGAGAGCGAACATCGCCTGCCCGTCGGCGACGGCGGCGGCACTGCCGCTCGAACTGCCGCCTGCAGAATGCAACGGTGACAAGGGATTGCGGACAGGACCGAACGCGGACGTCTCGCCAAACGAGCCCATGGCAAATTCGTCAAGATTCGTCTTGCCGACAAGAACGCTGCCGGCAAACGAAATACCCTCCCACGCGGCGGCAGAAAAAGGTGCTGAAAAATCCGAAAGCATAAGAGACGCCGCCGTAGTCGGTATGCCTTCGGTCAGAATATTATCTTTTACGGCGGCGGGGATACCGCACAGAAGCGATGCATCACCTGCTTTGATCCTCTCGTCCGCCCGATCGGCGGCTGAAAGTGCGTACTCGTCCGTAACAGTGATAAACGCGTTCGTTTCCTCTCTGCGCTCACGAATACGCGAGAGCGCCGCCTCGGTGAGCGCCCGTGCGGTCGTCTCTCCCTTTCGGAGCGCCTCGGCGGTTTTCGTAATCATACGGTTCCTCCTACCGTGCGGGGTACGGTAATATATCCGTCCCGCTCTTTTCCCGAAAGCGAAAGAAGCGAAGCGGCATCGTGATACGGCATCGCCTCATCGGGGCGAAGTGCATCGGTAGATACCGCACTCGATGAAACTGCCCCCAAATGTTCCTTGGACATTTTTCTGTCCATAATGAGGATCTTTTTTATATCGGCACAGAGCGCATTCTCCTCTGTATCTGTCAGTTCCAGCATACAGAGATCCGCGATTCTTTGGGCGTTCGGCATCAGGCGTCCTCCCTCTCGGATTTAAGAAGCGCGATCTCCTTTTTGTATCCGTCGAGATCGCACGGTGTTTCGAGATAAAACGGCTTGTCTCTCAAAGCGGGGTGATTGATGATCCGACGGATTCCGTCGAGCGTCAAAGATCCCTCGCCGATTTTCTCGTGGCGGTCCTTATGCGCACCGAGCGGATTTTTGCTGTCGTTTAAGTGGATCGCATAGAGACGGTCAAGACCCACCACCCGATCAAACTCAGCCAAAACGGCATCCGTATCGTCGGCGATATCGTATCCGCCGTCGTGGATGTGGCAGGTGTCAAGGCAGACACCCACCTTCGGGGCGATCTCGGGCGTGAGAAGATCGAGAATCGCACGGAGCTCCTCAAACCGTCCGCCGATTTCCGTACCCTTGCCCGCCATCGTTTCGAGAAGAACGGTGGTCGACTGCGCGGGCGTTATGATTGCGTTCAGCATATCGGCGATCATAACGATGCCCGCCTCCGCTCCCTGTCCCACGTGGCAGCCCGGGTGAAAGTTATAAAGCGAGCCGGGCAGGTGCTCTAAAAGGCGGAGCTCATCCGCCATTGCCTCCGCGGTATACTGTCTGATATGCGGATCCTTCGCACACGGATTATACGTGTAAGGCGCGTGCGCGAGCGCGGGGAAAAAGCCGTTTTCATCCATAAGACGGCGGAGCGCTTCTATATCGTCGGGAGAGGGCGTTTTCGATTTGCTCCCTCGGGGGTTCCTCGTAAAATACTGAAAAGTATTGGCGCCGGCATAGAGGGCGTCACGCCCCATAGCCTCGTAGCCGCCCGCGATCGAAATATGGCATCCTACTTTAAACATATTCTGTCCTTTCCCGCCTTAGCGGTACGCGATTTTTCTATCATTATTGTAACAATTTATGGAGTTTCTGTCAAGGCGGCGGAATGATCCCTGCCCCTTTGGCATACACTAAATCACCGATAAAATAAAATGGGGGAGAACGCCTATGGCCCGCCCGAAAAAATCAAAAATTCTAAGCCCGCGGTGCGTCGTTCTTCTCGTGAAGCGCTGGGCCGCCGTTTTCAGGCGGGATATGATCACGGTATACGCGGCGCAGGCCTCGTTCTTTTTAGTTTTGGCATCCGTGCCCTTCCTTATGCTGCTCATTACCGTAAGTAGATTCCTCTTTCGCTCGTCGGGGGATGCGATTCTCACACTTCTTGAGGGCATCTTCCCCGACACGCTCCGAGATACGTTTACACTGATCGCGGGGGAGCTCACCGAAATCGGCGGCATCTCCCTTTTGTCCGTCTCGGCGGCAACCGCACTTTGGAGTGCCTCGCGCGGTATGGCGGCACTCGAGCGGGGGCTCGCGGGCGTCTACGGTGTCAACGTGAGCCGCGGATTTTTTCGCGATATTCTCCGCTCGCTCGCCTATACCGTAGCGCTCATTTTTCTCATTTTCTCCTCGCTCATCCTCCTCGTATTCGGTGCCCAGATTGCCGACGGGATCATGTCGATCCTCCCTGCGCTCGAAAAACCGATCGAAGCGATCCTCGGCGCCCGCGGTTTGTTCGTTTTCTTCGGCCTTACGGGATTTTTCACCCTTGAGCATCGGGTGATCTTAAAAGGCGTACCCGTTCTCCCCGGTGCCGTTTTGTCCGCCGCCGGCTGGATGCTCTTTTCGTATCTCTACTCGCTCTATGTCCGCCTTTTTCCCCGCGCGTCCTATCTGTACGGCGGCCTCGCTCTCCTTATCGTGTGGATGCTGTGGCTCTACTTTTGTATGATCATTTTTCTCATCGGTGCGGAGATCAACAAGGGCGTGCGGGGAATAAAATAAAAACGCTGTTCTCACGAACAGCGTTTTTTGTTCAGATAAACTCCGTGAGATCCTCGCAGAGCAGCTTCTCTCTCGTAATCTCGTACCAGGTATCCTCGGTTACAAGATCGGTTTCGCGCGCGATCGCGTCCAGAATATACGACGGATTGAGGTAACTTTGCGCACTGTTTGCCGTTACGGCATCGATCCGGATCGTGTTCGTCCCCGCATCATATGCGGCGGTGAGGCCACGGATGAGTCCCGTGATATCAACCTCTTTCTCACCGCTTTTGGATTTTTTGAGCATCACGACGGGACGGGTGAATCGGTCGTTGATCCACGCGGCGTAGGAATCCGCGCACTTTGGCGAATGGATCACCATGGACGCCTCCGCCCACGCGATATCGGTAAGCTTGGTCGTGCGATCGTACACGTCAATAATCCGAACGCCGGCGGGCGCTACGGCACGCATACGGTGAAGCACTTCCTCGTTCGGAAGATCGGCGCGGATACGGAGATCCATCACCTCGCGGGCACCGCCCGTGCCGACGGACAAGGGCGACGCGAACACAAGCTTCGGGCGGGGGTTGTAGCCCTCGCTGTAATAGACGGGCAAGGCGGATCTCGTTACGATATGCGACATAATGCGCGCAAGATCGAGATGTCCGATATAGAGCGCGGAATCCTCTTTTGCAAAGCGCACGCGGATCGGTCTGTATTCGATCTTTTGGGACGTCTCGGGCTGAGGTGCAGCTCTATTTTCGACAGGCGCAGAAGTTTCCACTGCGGCTTCTTTCATCGGTTGAGAAGCACCCGCGGGGCGCATTTTGCCGCCCGGACACCAAGTGCATTTCTCGGCATCGAGAAGCGTATTCACGCCGCATCCGGAGCACTGATCTTGGCAGCCGGGCGTGGGCGTACCCGCCATGGACTTATGGCGCTCCTTCAAAAGGAACGCTTTCGACACGCCGCAGTCGATCATATCCCACGGCAGAATTTCGTCGTCGGGAATAGAGCGGTTAGCGTAAAACGCGGGATCGATGCCGGCACGGCGGAACACGTCGAGCCATTTTTCGTAATCGAAAAACTCCTCCCACGCGTCAAAGCGCATGCCATCCCGCTGTGCAAGCTCGAGTGCATCCGCCAGGCGGCGGTCGCCGCGGGCGAAAACTGCCTCGATATGCGACGTGGACGCGTCGTGATAGTTGAAGCGGATCTTCCGATCGGTGATTCTCGAACGGATGAATTTCTGCTTTTCCGAAAGGCTCGCCATTGTATCCTGCCCCTCCCACTGGAACGGCGTCATCGGCTTCGGGATAAAGCAAGCGGCCGAGATCGTTACCTGCGGCGGACGGGCGCGGTTTCTTTCGGGGGTCTTATAGAATTCGTCTATAACGTGCTTCGCAAGATCGGCGATACCGGCAAGATCCTCCTCGGTTTCCCCGGGAAGCCCCGTCATAAAATAGAGTTTCACCTGATTCTTCCCCGCCGCAAACGCAATGTGGCAGGCATTCAGGATCTCCTCTTCCGTTACGTTTTTATTGATCACGTCGCGCAGACGCTGTGTGCCCGCCTCAGGGGCAAACGTAAGCGTGGACGTACGTACGGAGGATATCTTCTCCATCAGTTCCTTCGTGAAACTGTCCGCGCGCAACGATGGGAGCGACAGATTGATCTGCCGATCGTTCGTCCATTTGAGAAGCGCGTCGGTGAGAGATGCAATATCGGTATAATCGCTGATCGAGAGCGACATGAGCGAGATCTCATCGTAGCCCGTGTTCTCGACCGTCGCACGAGCGAGATCACAGAGAACGGGCACGGATTTTTCTCTGACGGGACGGGAGATAAATCCCGCCTGACAGAAGCGGCATCCGCGCACGCATCCGCGGTATACTTCGAGCGTTACGCGATCCTGCACCGTTTCAATGAGCGGCATCACGGGAGCCGTCGGGACGACGGTGTGATCCACGTCCTTGACGATGCGCTTTATTACTCGCGCGGGAACGTCGGGGTATTTCGGCGTGATCGCTTTGATCGTGCCGTCCTCGTGCCACGATACGTCGTAGAGAGACGGCACGTAAAAGCCCTCGAGATGCGATGCTTCCCGCAAAAACGCCGCTTTCGTATACGTTTTGTTTTCCTTCATGGAAATATACAGCCGCGCAAGCTCGGGGAGCGCCTCCTCGCCCTCACCGATCGAGAAAATATCGACAAACGGTGCCATCGGCTCGGGATTGTACGCACACGGTCCACCGGCTAAGATGATCGGTGCATCCTCCGAACGCGCATCGGCACGAAGCGGGATGCCCGCAAGATCCATCATATTGAGAACGGTAGCATAGCACATCTCATACTGGAGCGTGAATGCGGCAATATCAAAATCGCCGACGCTATCCCCGCTTTCATGGGTGAACAAGGGAATTTTGCGCGCGCGCATCTCTTTTTCCATGTCGATCCACGGTGCGTACACGCGCTCGCACCAGACGCCGTCCACCTCATTGAGTGCCTGGCAAAGAATCCGCATACCCAAATTGGACATACCGATCTCGTACGTATCGGGGAAACAGAACGCAACGCGGAGTTTTACGCTCGCTGAATCCTTATATACGGAGCCGGGTTCGCCGCCTGTGTAGCGGCCGGGCTTTTCTATCTTCCCTAAAAAAGGGCGAATGTCATCTCTCATAACAGTTCCTTTCAACGCTGACGTTGTGAGAAAAGAGGGAGGCTTTGACTCCTCCCTCTCCCTTCGAGAAATACTTTTTGTTTATTTGATAAACAGCTTTGCGGTAAGCATGGCGGGGATCATCCAGAACAGGTGATTCACCGCTACCATCCAGGAGCTTAAAGCGCCGATATTTTGGGACATCGTAACGATTACCAGTATTGCCAAACTTACAACAGCAGATACGATACTGACGACGAGATTCGTATTCTTTACACTCAGAACCATATCGCAGTACGATACGACCTGCAAAAGCGATTTCGTCGTGCCGCGCGTAACGATACCGGAGTTCATGCGCTCGACGGTTTCCTCTTTCTCCGTGTTGCGGACGATCTTTAAGGGATACTTCTTACCGCGCACTTTCGAGAAAATCATTTCCTCATCAATATTGGGGTCGAGCGTCTTTACGCAAACGCACGTACCGCCGCGGGCAAACTGACGAAGGATAAATTCAAAATCGGGATCCATTACGTAGCGAACGTACATCTTCGCGATGAGATCACCGTCGCGGAGCATATAGAGAATGCTGAGATCGCCCTGCACGTAGGAGTCCTCCTCCACCGTCTCCAGGGGGATATCGTAACCGAGCTCGGTCAGAACGTCGGATCTGCCGAACAGAATCCGACGGCCGTCCACCACGGTTTCGAGATAACCGGCCTCGGCGGCGTGGACTTCCACGTCCTCGGAGCGGCCCATTTCAACCGTTGCGAGTTCAAACACGTCCGAGAGAGGTCCGCCTGCCGCGGAGAAGGAGCTGGCGGCGTAGTACAGAACGCGATCGATTCGATTATTATTGTAGATCTTGATGTTCTGCACCTTTACGCTGTACGAGGGGAATACGTTCTTGTCATCGAACGAAACGATCGACGCACCGGCATATTCGTCGAGAGAACACTCGCCGACGATCGTGCTGTCGTAATCGTACGCTTCGCGGTTCGCTTTGTAGAACGGATAACTGTATGTAAAGAACATAGACAGCGGTACACCGGCAACGAATGCAAGATACGCTGCGGTGATCGCGTCTTTACCCGTCGCTCCGCCGATGCGTGCAAACACGGCAATAAGAACGGCGGCGGCGGCCACAGCGGACAGGATCGCGCCCACGTACACGCGGGTCGTATGGAGAACGGCACCGGTACGGTCGAAATAACCGTCTACGAACTCCGTGCTCGTGATACGAAGAACGTCGGGGCTTTCCTCATCCGTTGCACCGAATGCACGGCTTTCCGAAACGCCCTCGCTCGGCGGGATACGGTTGAACACGTACTTCGGACGCTTGGAGGAGATAACGTTGAAGCTGAACACTTCACGCTTCGTATTGAAGTAAGCGTACAGAAGCGTCATAAACGCCGCAAGTGCCACGGGGAAATTGTAGAGAACCGGCTCCGTTCCAGCCTCAGCTGTAACAGCAAGGCCGACGGAATAGAGTACCGAGATAACGGAAAGAACGGAAAGCGCGCTTTCCGGCGTAGGTCTCAGCGTAACAAGATTCGTAAAGCCGGTGAAAATCTGCTCGTATGCGGCCGCCAAGGTGAGGAGCAAGAGCTGCAGGCTCATCATGATATAGACAACCGGATATACAGCGGGATCGAGCGCGCCGGCAAACTGCACACCGAAAATCGTGATGTTCTCATAGAAGAACAAAAGTGCGGTCAGAATCGCGGCGGCGATCATCTTGATTTTCAAAGAGCCGAGCGAAAACTTATACGCAGCAGCGATCTGCGGCGTCTGCGAGCGGTCTGTGTACTCAAACTCCTGCGCCCGCTTCTGCTGTTTATCGATCTCGCGCTGCTCAGCGTCCATCCGTGCAGCGATCTGCTCTGCAGCACCTGCGCCAAGTCTGTCATCGAGTTGATCCTCGAGCCCGAGCGCAACCATGAGATTGATATCCGTATCGTCTATTTCGTGCTCTTCGGCTTCATCCTCCGACACATCTTGTTGTTCGTCGGATTCATCATACGCCTCTTCGCCGTCTTCTTCGGATTCTTCCTCGGCTTGTTCTTCGTCTTCGACGGAATCGCCGTCGGGAATTTCGTCTTGTGCCTTATCGGCTACCGTTTCGGCCTGCCACTCAAAGAACAGATTCTTCATCTCGCCCGCATCTTCCGATTCATCGGCATCCTCCTCGGAAGCATCTTCCGCTTCGTCTGTCATTTCCTCGGAAATCTCGTCAAAAATCGCGCTGTCGGGAGCGATGATATCGTCATCATCCTCCTCGACCTGACGGCGAAGACGGGCGAAAAAATTCGAGAAGGATTTTTTCTCCTCGACCTCTTCAAAGGCCTCCTCGTCCGCATCCTCCGCGGGTACTTCCTCGTACTCTTCGGTCTCGGCGGTCTCTTTTTTCAAAGGCTCTTCATCCGCATATTCCGGAAGATACTTTTGCAAAAGATCCTGAATGTTCAGTTCGCTGTCGTTGCCGGCTTCCTCCCGGCGATTTTTGTTCTGTGCGGAATTGAATTCTGTACTCATAGCCAACACATCCAATCCTCAAAATTTTGTTTTATCATCCCAAAGTGGATTATAAGCGCTGCATCCGCGCCGCATGGCAAAGGATGACGGAAGCAGCGGTCGAGACGTTCAAAGAGTTTACCTTTCCGTACATCGGAATGGATACGATAAAATCGCTGCGGTCGCGTACAAGCCGGCTGACGCCCTCGCCCTCACTGCCGAAGACGACAGCGGCACCGACGTTCCAGTCCGTTTCGTAGTACGGCGTGCCGCCCGCCTCGGCGGTAAAGATCCAAAGGCCCATCTCTTTGAGCTCTTCGATCGTAGATGCGATATTCTGCACCTTGGCGATCGCCATATGCTCAAGCGCACCCGCGGACGCGTTCGTTACGACAGGGGTGAGTCCGACCGCGCGGCGCTTGGGCAGAATAATACCGTGCGCACCGGCACACTCGGCACAGCGGATCATGGCACCCAGATTGTGCGGGTCCTCGATGCCGTCCGCGATCACGATGAGCGGTTTTTCTCCGCGCTCGCGCGCGATATTTACAATTTCCTCGACGGTAACGTACTGTTTTTCCGCCGCCATGGCAACTACGCCCTGATGATGCGCGCCCATCGTCATATTATCGAGCTTCTGCGCATCAACCTCGATCACCGGAACGCCGAGACGGATCGCCTCCGCCACGATGACGGTTATGGAACCTTCTCTGTCGCCGGCACGAACGAAGATCTTATCGATCGACCGCTCGGATTTGAGAAGCTCTCTGACGGAATTTCGGCCGCAGACAATGTTCTCGGGCAGAACTGTTTCCTTCCCAGTCTCACTCGTGGGTCTCGGTCCTCGACGGTCGTTCCCGAATCGGGAACCGCCGCGTTTATCATATGTTTTTTTCGGATAGCCGCCTGCGCGGCCTTTTTCGGAATTATAAGCCATTTTTTCACCCGGCTGATGCCGGTCCTTTCCGATTTGGGCATAAGGATACATTCTCTGACTATTATAACATATCTTTTCCGATTTGTATATACATTTTTATTTTTTTATGCCGAAAATTGTCTCCAAAACGAGAAAGTCTTGCCTCGTTTTCCCTGAAAAACGGAAAAAGGAGATGCGATCATTCGCATCTCCTTTAATACACCGTGACAATGGTTCTTAAAGAACGGCAGAAAGATTACTGCTGCTCCTTGATTGCTGCAAAGCACTCGCTGCAGTAAACCGGTCTGTCATTGCTGGGCTGGAAAGGAACCTTTGCTTCCTTACCGCATCTTGCGCAAACAGTGGTGAACATCTCTCTCTGCGCCTTGCTGGCGTTCTTACGAGCGTCGCGGCAATTCTTGCAACGCTGGGGCTCGTTCTGGAAGCCCTTCTCTGCGTAGAATTCCTGCTCACCTGCGGTGAATACAAATTCGTTGCCGCACTCTTTGCACGTCAGTGTCTTGTCCTGGTACATGTTTAAAACCTCGCTTAAAATAAAAGGATAAAATTTTTGCCCTCGACGGAGTTCAACCGTCACCTTTGGATTACAACGCTCTTGCATTAAGCTATTCGGGCTTACATATTGAAATGCGCACGAAAATCGGGCACACTAATATCGGGGAGTCAGTTAGAAAGCAAGCCTTTAATCTTAACGCGAATCCGGTACAATGCGTTGCTGACGGATTTCTCCGTCTTTCCAACGTTTCCAGAGATGCATTTCACGGACCTGCCGCTGATATACTGCTCAAATATGGAATTTTCGTAAGGCGAAAGGGCACTTCGAATGCGTGCGGTCAAAGCCGCTGCCTCTGCTTGGGATACAAGCTCCGAGAGCGGATCTCCTGCCCCGCCGCGCGCGGCGTTTGATTCGCTTTTGCTCTTCGAACGCGCCGCCGATGCGGATTTCCGCAAAAGGGAGATAAGGGAATTGCGGATACATATTTTCGCATACAAACCGAACGTAACATCACTCTGCCGTGCATCGTACGATGCCGCGGCGCGATACAGCGCCAAACGCGCTTCCTGCTCCAAATCCTGCACGGAGATTGCGGAAATGTCCGCCGTATCCTTGAAGGAATCAATGAACCGCTCGCTCATCGAACGGATGAGCGGGGCGTACTGTTCGGTAAGACTGCTGAAAGCATTTTCGTCTCCGCACGCCACAGCCGTGAGGAGGTCGTGGATTTCTTTAGTCAAAGGCACCCACCTTAAATCTTTACAGATTTATGAATACATTATATCATAAATCACAAATTTGTCAATAGTTAACGAAAAGTTTTTTCATTTTGTATATATTTTGGGCGATAGAATGGGAATTTTTCGGAGAAATTTTCACTTTTTCAACATTCTTTTTCATTTTTATTCAAAAATGTAATTCACGTCTCCGGTGAGAAGCGCCAGTATTCCGCGGTAAATAATCTCCGGTCTGTCCGCAAAATTCTTCGTGATCCGCTCAAGCCGGCGGCGGTCATCCACGCGGAGATCCACGCCGAGAACCTTTCCGTCTTTGTCCTTGATTGAGCAGTGATACATAAAGCCTTCGCCCAAAGAATCATAGTTCTGATCGACCGCCGCGCCGAGCCTTTTCAGTGAAAGGTGTCTGAGTGCACTGCGCTCACCCTGCTCGCGCACGGTGATCATGAGGTTCTCGCCGAGCACGTGCGCGACCTCGCGGCCGGTATCCGTGATCTCAAACTGTTCTTCCCCGTCAGCATCCTCGGATAAATGGAGTTGTGCGACATCCTCGCTCGCGCGGGCGATATGGCCGGCATCAAGGAGCTGAAAAAAGCAATCCGCGAAATCGAAAAAGCGGACGATCCCATCCTGCACAACGATCGAGCCGATCGTGTTGTAATCGAGCGGATACCCGATTTTATCAAGCAAAAACAGAATAAATATTTTAATTTCGTTTTTATCGCGCAAGGGAGCCGGCATAGACATTCTCCTTTCCAAAGGCACCGAGGGCAAAAACCGGGAGGTATTTCTACCTCCCGATTGAAAACACGCGGTGGTTTAATTGTTAAGTGTAAGAGAACCGATCAGTCTTCCTCGGGAAGATACGCGGTGTAGTTCTTCAGCTTCATCTGCTTGAATTCGCGGCTTGCGTAGTAGGAGGAACCGTACCCGGACAGATCGTCGTGGATAAGGAACGCATCCTGAAGGAAGATGAGCGGCATAACGGGCATATCCTCCATGAGTTTTGCTTCTGCCTCATGGAGAGCAGCAACGCGGTCAGCGGCATTCGCTGCGGCATATGCCTTCTCGATGAGGGCGTCGTATGCATCGTTCTTGTATCCGGTAGCGTGGCCGTATACATCGTACGTGGGGGAATCCATGTTCACACCGTTGCCGGAGAATTCAGCGGCAAAGGGAGCAAGGGCCACGAACGCGTCGGGAGCCAGCATCTGCAGATCAAGCGCGATCACATCGAAATCACCGGACTGATAACGCTCTGTAATAGCTTCGCTGTAAATATTCTTATCGGTACCTTTTATCTTTGCGGGAGCAACCTCCTCAACGGTGACCTTAAAGCCGAGAGACTCCCACACGCCTTTCACATAAGCGGCAACGGCAAGATCTGCCTCATTGTTGCGCACGGTGATGGTGAAGGATCCACCCTTCACGCCGGCCTCGCTAAGAAGCGCTTTGGCACCTGCCACGTCAGCGGCAGCAGCAATCAAGTCGCCGCCGATTTCACGGAAGGACGTGCCGGCAGACGTTTCGAATACGTTATGGGGGATAAGACCGGTTGCGGCCTTTGCGTATGTAACGATCTTCACAATCTCGTTTCTGTCGATCGCCATAGAAAGCGCGCGGCGGACGCGAGCATCGGAGAAGAGCTTATTGTTCGTATTGAAGTAATACGTGTGCGTTGCCAGCTCGTCGGTAATAACGGCTTCGTTCTTATACTGTTCGCGGGAAGCGAGCGGAATCTCGTCGAGATAGAAGAGCTCGCCTGCCTCAAACTTCTGAAGCTGTGCTGCGGCGTCACCGTAAGAATAATTCGTTACGAGGCGGTACGGGATTACGTACTTATCAAGAGGCTCGTTCTTCTCATCGTTCAGATAGTAGTAGCCGGAGCGCTCGAGACGGAGCATTTCGCCTTTATTGATTGCCTTAATAGCAAACGGACCGTTCGTTACGATGCTGGAGGCCTGCTTTGCCCAGTGCACGTCACGCTCAACGATATCCTCACGGAGAGGAACGAGTGCGGGTGAGGACATAGCGGTAAAGAAACGATCCACGTCGGGCTTCTCATTAAAGTTTACCTGAAGGACGTATACGTCAACAGCGGAGATGCCGACGTCATCAATGGAAACGTCGCCCATCTTTACCTCACGTGCGTTCGTGATATCGTAAAGAAGTGCTGCGGCTTCGCTTTTGAACGTAGCGTCCAGAATGCGCTTCCACGCATACACGAAGTCAGCGGCCTGTACGGTACGTCCATCGGTCCACTTCGTGCTGTTCAGCGTGATGAGCATGTACCAGCCGTCATCATCGTTGCCGAGAAGCTCGTACTCCTTCATAAGCGCCTTTTTCCACTTACCGTTCTCATCAAGATCGGTAAGGCCCTCGTAGACGAGATCGAACACCTGAACCATCGCGTCATCGTTGAAATGAAGCGCAGGATCAAAGTCAACCATTTCATGGGTCATATAGACATCGATGATCATACCCTTATCGCCTTTTTCAAGCGTGGTACAGCTTGCCAGAGCGCCCAAAAGCATAACGGCGCAGATCATCAGGGATAAAACTCTTTTCATGGTGTGGATACATCCTCCTCGTGGTTTTATGCGATTCTTTGCGGCAAATATAAAAATGCCGATTACTCATTATATTATAGCACCTCTACAAGAGATAATCAACAACCTATTGCAATCCGCACAAAACTTTCGGACAGATGCACAATATCAGCGCTGTTTTTTTGGCAATTTTAACAGAAATCCACTCCTTTTTTGGCTCCGTTTCCTTTCTCAGACGGGATCTTTTTCCCACCTGCGCATACGGCTTGAAAAAAAGCGGATACTGAAAAGAAAAAGCGCCGAGAAAAAGGGGTACACGAATGCACAGATACGAAAGAACGGATCTCGCCTGCGAGCTGCCGAAGGATACGGACAAAAACGGCATTATTCACAAAAAAGAGACACACTTCGGCATCGAAACCGAGGAGACGCTCGTCTGCCCGGGCATAGGAGAGGTCTCCTTCGGACGCCCCGCCGGCAGATACGCAACGCTCCATCTCGGTAAGATCTGGCTGATGGATAAAAAAGAATCGGAACGCGCCGCCGAAGCCACCGCCGCCCTGCTCTTTGATTTTCTCACCGAGACGGCAGGCAGAGCGCCGGACGGACATTTTTCCGTTCTCGTCGCGGGGCTCGGCAACCGTTTTATTACGTCGGATTCGATCGGCCCCCGAACGGTTGATCGAGTCACGGTAACGAATCACGCCGCGGATACGGATTCTTTGCCGTCGCTCCTCGGATGCGCCCGTGTCTCCGCGATTGCACCGGGCGTCGTCGGTCAAACGGGCATAGAGGCGGCGGCGATCATCAGAGACGCCGCAAAAGCGGCAAGAGCGGATGCGGTCATCGCCGTGGACGCATTGGCGGCACGATCGACGGCGCGGCTCGGCACTACCGTGCAGATTACGGACACGGGGATCCGCCCGGGATCGGGCATCGGTATGCGGCGCACCGCCGTCACGAAAGAAACTGCAGGCGTTCCCGTCATCGCGATCGGCGTGCCGACGGCGGTCGATTCCGCCACGCTCGTCTTTGATGCGCTCCGAAAAGCCGATATTGATTTCCCCTCGGACGAGCTCGTCCGCGTACTGGAGGAAGGACGCAGTTATATCGTTTCTCCGCGCGAGAGCGATCTGATCGCCGATGCCTCGTCTGCTCTTTTGGCAAGAGCGATCAACCGCGTTTTGACACCGGCGCTGACGTAGCGCATACTCCCGTCCGTTTTCGCATATATATGGAGCAAAAACAGGAGCGAAAAAGGAGCACGGCATGACGAAAACACATCTCGGCAACACGGAAAAACCGTACCGCGGTCCGATCAACGAAACGGAGCGCCGACTCGTCCTCTACACGCCGCCCGCAAAGAGGAAGGGAACACCGACCCGGCATCGGATTCTTTCCTTTGCGTGTGCGTTTTTCTGCGTGTTTTCGGCGGCGCTCGGCGGGATCAACACGGCGACGTACGTCCAGCGGACGAGCATGGAGGGGATCGTCCTCCGCCTTGGGAATTTCGCCCTCTTCGGGCTCGGAACAATAACCGTTCAAAAGGAAAAACCGCCCCAGAACTTCCCGTTAACCGACGTTCCCGACGAGCCGGAGACACTCCCTCCGTCAGAGAGTGCGGACGGTGAAACGGCCGAAGATGCACAGACGGTACGGTATCCGATACAGGCGGCAGACATCGGCGGCAAAGATCTCCACGCACTTCTGAACGAAACGACGTACGAGCCTGATACCGAGGCACTTCTGTCATCCGCCCTTCCCTTTCCCGATCTCAGCGAGCATATGAAAAAATACGGTCCCGACGAGCCTTACATTCTCATCCTTCACACACACGGCACGGAAGCATTCGCCCCCGAGGGCACGGATACGTACACCATGTCGGATTCGTTCCGCTCGGACGACGTTTCAAAAAACATCGTAGCGGTGGGCGCGGTCATGGCAGAAACGTTCGAGCGTGCCGGTATCCCCGTCATCCACGTAACGGAGATGTTTGATGAGCAATCCTATCAGGATTCGTACAGCCGCGCGGCGGCAGCGATCCGCGAATACATAAAGGAGTACCCCTCCATACAGATCGTGCTTGACGTACACCGCGATTCCATAATCCGTGCAGACATGACAAAAATCCGCCCCGTTACAACGATCGACGGCAAAGACACCGCGCAGTTCATGACCGTTGTCGGGACGGATTTCAAAGGGGCGAATCACCCCGATTGGACGAAAAATCTCAGTTTTGCTCTCAAGATTCAAGAGAATCTTATGGGACGTGCCGATCGGTTCGCCCGCACCGTGAATCTGCGCGGGGCGGGATTCAATCAGCAGTACACGAACGGATCGCTTCTCCTTGAGGTGGGGTCGTGCGGCAACACGCTCACCGAGGCCAAGCGCGCAGGCGCGCTCGCGGCGATCGCCATCGCCGACGTTGTGAGCGGCGGCAAATGTACGCTCACCGTTTCCGATATTCTCCCGTAAGATCAGCCGAAAAGAAGCTCGTCGACCTCGCCGAGGCTCTCAAAAATCATATCGGGACGCATATCCTCCTCTGCCGCATCGACGTCAGAAAGAGTGCTCTCACCCGTGAGAACCAATACAGCGGTAATGCCGTGTTTTTTGCCCGTAGCGATATCCGTATACAGCCGATCGCCGAAGATGCACATATCCGAGCGTTCCACGCCTGTGATCTCCGAGATCATTTGGGCAGTCTCCGGATAGGGCTTGCCGAAATAGGTAGGCACCGCGCCCGTGGATGCGGTAACGGCGGCGGCGATCGCACCGCTGTCGGGTATAAACCCGGTCTCCGTAGGGCAGTTGTAATCGGGGTGAGTGGAAAGATACTCCGCGCCGCCCCGTATGAAATCGCAGGCAAGCGTCAGTTTCTCATAGGTCAGAGTAGTATCAAAGCTCGTAACGACGATATCCGCTTTAGCATTCTTGTCAATCAGTTTTCCCTCTCTGTTCGAGATCATGGGAACGCCGGCAAGCGTGAACTCGTCCCAAAGCTCTCCCGTCCCGAGAAGATACACCGATTTCCCCGCCCGATTGCGCGTGAGAAACGCGGCGGTAACGTCGCCCGAGGTCATGATCTCGCCCTCCCCGGGTTCAAAACCGAGGCGGGTGAGTTTCTCATAATAGAACTCCTTTGAGTGGGAGGCATTGTTCGTGAAGAACAAAACGCGCTGTCCGTTCGCCCGCAGATTTTTGATGAAACGGATCGCGAAATCAAACGGGATTCCCCCGAGGTAGATCGTGCCGTCCATATCGAAAATAAAAAGTTTTTTCCCCGCTAAAATCTGCCTGTTCGCATCCATACGTTCCTCCCAAGAATCGCTCTTATGTTCAAAAAGTGCGTTTTACAGAGTATACCACAAAAGCGAAAATTTTTCAACCTTTTCCTTTTAGTCACGCCCAACCGCCGAAGGTTTTATAAACAGGTTGCTTTCCCATACGAAGTATGCTATAATAAGGGAAATGAAAGTCAAACTGAACCCTCGGGAGGTTTCTCATGAGTAAGCGCGTTATCGTCGGCATTGACGTCGGCGGCAGCACCACCAAAATCGGCGGATTTGACATTACGGACGGCGACCGCCGCCTGATTGAGCCTTTGTTCGTGCGTGCGACGGATCCCATTACGTCTATCTACGGTGCGTTCGGCAAGTTTACCGATTTGAACGGTCTTTCGCTCACCGATATCGAAAAAGTAATGATCACGGGCGTCGGCTCGTCCTACATACAGCGTCCGATCTACGCCCTCCCCTGTGAGGTGATGCCGGAATTCCGGTGCATCGGACTTGGCGGTCTGTATCTCTCCGGCCTTGAACGCGCGATCGTTGCAAGCCTCGGCACGGGAACGGCACTGGTGCACGCCCGCCGCGGCGAAGAGCCGCAGTACCTCGGCGGCACGGGTGTGGGCGGCGGTACGCTCATGGGGCTATCCAAAAAGATGCTCGGCATGGATGACATCCGTCATATTGAAGAGCTCGCACGCGAGGGCGATCTCGGCCGCGTGGATCTGAAGATCAGCGATCTGACGAAGGTGGATATCGTGCCCGGCTTCTCCGATACGATGACCGCCTCCAACTTTGCCAACGTGAGCGACATCACGACGAAATCGGACATCGCGCTCGGCATCATCAATCTGGTGTTCGAAACAATCGGTATGGTGGCGATATTCGCCGCGCGCAATCACGGCATCCGCGATATCGTTCTGACAGGCAATTTGACGAGCGTGGAACACGCGCCGGAGGTTTTTGAGTCGCTCAACAAGATGTTCGATATGAACTTCCTCATTCCCGAGCGTTCCCAGTTCGGGCCGGTAATCGGCGCGGCGCTCTCCGGCTGTCCGCGAGTGAAATAAGAAATAAAAACGGTGGGCTTTCCCACCGTTTTTTATTTCAATCAAGTATACGAAGTGCCGACTCCACCTTGCCGGGCAGAGAGGAAAGTCCTTCACTGAGTGCGCTTTCCGTCATGACGGGCGTAATGAACTCCGAAACCCCTGCGGGCGTGCCGGGCACAGCCGCAACGTCACCGAACACGAGATGTGCAGCATCCATGACCTCCTGTACGGATGCACCGCTCACGCGGACGTACATGCGGTTTTTGCTGTCGGCGAACTTTTTGACAAATCCGGCGGGAGCGTTCTCCCACGTTTTAGCCGATTCCGTCTTGTACGAGCCGTTCAGTGCAGCTGCCACGTCGGAGATAACCGCGCCTGCGGTCGGATACCGACCGGCACCGCGGCCGTAGTACATCACGTCTCCCGTGAGAGCCGACGCCACGGACGCCGCGTTATACACGTCATCCACGTGTGCCAGCGGATTCTTTCCGGGCACAATACGCGGGCACACAAAGACGGATACGCCGTCTGCCTCGCGCTTGAACGAGCCAATGAGGCGCACAGCGCCGCCGAGGCGCTTTGCCGCATCCATATCGGCGGTGGTGAGTTTTGACATCGTTTCGGCATACACGTCGTTTTCGTCTGCGATATAGCCGGTCGCGACGGCGGCGAGAATCATGATCTTCCGCTGTGCGTCAAAGCCGTGAATATCGGCGGAGGGATCCTTTTCCGCATAGCCGAGCTCTTGTGCTTCGGCGAGCGCCTCATCGAAGGAGATACCGCCGTCGCGCATACGGGTCAGGATGTAGTTCGTCGTACCGTTCAAAATACCGTTTATCGCATCCACGCGGTCGGTGGCAAGGCTCGTACGGATGGAACGGATCAGCGGAATACCGCCGCCCACGCTTGCCTCATAGAGATACGCGGCACCGGTTTCGTCTGCCAGACGCATAAGCTCTGCGCCGTGCTTTGCCACGAGTTCCTTATTGGAAGTGATAACGTGCTTGCCCGCTTTAAGCGCAGCCGTGGAAAACTCGAGCGCCGGATGCACACCGCCCATCGTCTCAACGACGAGGGAAATCTCCGCATCGTTCATGATCGTGTCCACGTCGTGGATCACGCGATCGGCGTAGGGAGAATCGGGGAAATCTCTCAGATCGAGAATATATTTTACGTGCACGGCATCTCCGGCCGTCTGCGCGATGAGCTCTTGGTTCTCGTCAACGAGAGACACGACGCCGCCGCCTACCACGCCAAAGCCGATTACTGCAATTTCTTTCATGTTTTGAACAACCTTTCAAACTACCGTAGTCATAATTTCCGATGATACATTAAGTAGTATAACACAAAAAGCGAAACTTCGCAAGAGATTTCCGCGATTATCCGTTTACGATATCGCCCACGTCATTGAGGATATATTTCGGACGGTAGGCGAATTTTGTGAGATCCTCCATGGTCGTAACACCGGAGAGAACGAGAACGGTATCAATCTCCGTCTCGATGCCGGCGATGATGTCCGTATCCATCCGGTCGCCGATCAGAACGGCATCTGCGCGATGGCAGTTCAGCTTTTTGAGCGCATGACGCATCATGAGCGGATTCGGTTTGCCGACGTAATACGCCTTTTTGCCCGTGGTCAGTTCAATCGGTGCGATGAGCGCACGGCAGGCGGGAATGATGCCGTCCTCGGCCGGATCAACCAGATCACTGTTCGTGCCGATCAGCTTGGCGCCGTTCATAACGAGACGGGACGCCTTCTCGATCTGCTCGTAGTTAATGAACTTCGTGCCGCCGAATACGACGTAATCGGGATTCACGTCGTTCATGCTGAAGCCTACTTCGTAGAGTGCGTACACGAGGCCCGCGTCTCCGATCACGTACGCAGAGCCGCCGGGGCACTGGCTCTGGAGAAACGCGGCAGTCGCCTGTGCGCTCGTATAGAAATGCTCCTCCCCTACCTGAAGGCCCATTCGCTCGAGCTTCTGCGCAAGCTCCTTCGGCGAGCGGCCCGATCCGTTCGTGAGGAACAGATAATTCTTATGATTGTCATTGAGCCATTCAATGAACTCTTTTACGTGCGGGATGAGAAGATTTCCGTGATAGATAACACCGTCCATATCACAGATAAAATTGTCTTTGTTTCTTATTGCCTGTAAGTCTTTCATCGTTTTCTCCTTATTTTTCCGTTTCCATAAGCGCCCGCACCGCGTCAGCGGATTTTTGGGCGGCAATTTTTACAAAAGTGGGGAAATCCATGACAGCGTCCTCGTTTCCGCCGTCGGAGATCGCACGGATCACGGCAAACGGAATGCCGTTCATCGCGCACACCTGCCCGATCGCGCCTCCTTCCATCTCACAAGCCACGGCACCGAACGTATCGCGGATGTACGCTTTCTTCTCGGAATCGGCAACGAACACGTCGCCCGATGCGATCACGCCCGAGACGGTATTGACGCCCTGCTCTTTTATAATGTCGGCAATCCGTGTCGAGAGAGACTCGTCCGCCTTCATGTACACGATATTCAGCCCGGAGATAAGCCCGACGGGATCTCCTACCGCGGAGGTGTCCATATCGTGCTGGACGACGCTGTCCGCCACGGCGATATCGCCGATGGAGAGGGCATCCGTAAGCGTACCCGCCACGCCGGTATTAATAACGGCGCGAACGCCGTATCGGAGGATCATCGTCTGTGCCGCCATGGCGGCGCACACCTTACCGACGCCCGATACGGAGAGCACCACCGGCACACCCGACAGCTCGCCCGAGGTGAACGTAAGACCGCCCACCGTTTCCGTTTTAGGACTTGTAAGATCGGCTATAAGGCTGTCGATCTCCACCTTCATAGCACCGATAATGCCGATCGGCTGTTTATTCATAAGAAAAGCTCCATTCTTCTTTTTCGTTAAGAACGGCAAGATACGCCTCACACTCGCGCTTTGCATCGGCGAGATCGAGATCCAGGTAATTGCCGCATTCTTTACGGGATGCGCCAAAAACCTCACCCTCGTGGGCGAGGATCTTTTCGAGCGTATCCTTCACCAAGGCGAGAACGTCCTTGGGTGCCACGTCACGGACAAGCAAATAAAAGCCGGTACGGCAGCCCATGGGCCCGAAATAGATCACCCGATCGGACAGATCGCTGTTGCGGACGTAGGTCGCAAACATATGCTCCACGGAATGGGCGGTACGGGTGTCCATATACGTGCCACCGTTCGGCGTGCGCGTACGGAGATCGTAGGTCGTCACGTCCCCGTCCACGCGGGAGATATAGATGCCCGGCGTAAGCTTGTCGTGATCAATCGTAAAGCTCGTAATGCGGTGTATGGTGTTTCCGTCCCCGGTTCTTTTCAGCCGCTTTTTTCGGTCGCGATTCCAGGCGCGGCAGGCGTTCACAAACGCCGTCAGAACACAAACGATAACGGCAGCGCCGCCCTCGAGAAGCGCTGCAATTACGCCGAGGACCAGGCGAAAACTAAGTTCAGCCTCGGCGGGATTTGCCGCATTCTTAAAGAAAAACAATCCCTGACCGAGAAGAACGATCATAGCCGCCGCAACGGAAAAAATATACCCGCCGCGCTGTGCGATCGTGTGCCATACAACGTTTATCATTACAAACAGAGGAACAACGATGATATAGTACGCCTCTCCGACATTCCCCTCCCCCGAAAGAAGAAGCAGCAAGGGAACGGCATATACGGCGAATACTATGAGAAAAACATACAAAAATTCAAGAAAATATTTTCTGAGCGTGCGCATAAAACACCTCCGAGGGACGTTTACTGAAGCCTATTGTATCACATTTTTCGTGTAAATGGAAGAGTTTTCAGGCAAAAAAGGAGTTGTTGCATTCATAAAAGCAACAACTCCTTTCCATTGGAATTTCAAATATTTGCGTCTTTGCCGCAAATATTTGGGGCTGTCACAGCTAAACGCGACAGCTCTCTTTTACACTTTTATAAAAGTTTTTGGGTTCTCAAAACTTTTCGGAAAAAGGTTTGAGGAAAACGCGAGAGGGCGGTGCCCCGCTTCCCCTCACTCTTCCCAGCAAAACTCCGCGCTGAGCATGCGGACGGTTTCCTTCGTTACGGTGAGGATGCCGCCGGAGTACTTGGCACGGCGAACTGTATCACCCACGTAAACGCGGCATTCGCCCTCCCGGAGCGCCGTAACGAACGGGATATGCCCGAAAAGGATCGCCAGTTCTCCCTCCGTTCCGCGGACGGACAGCTGAACGGCGTCTCCATCGTAGCGGAGTCCGTCCGGTGCGGCAATTTCAAGATGAAACGTTTTCATAACGCCTGCCCGTCCTTACGCTTCGCCGGCTTTCGCTTTGGCTACGGCCTCGTCGATCGTACCGACGAATAGGAACGCGGACTCGGGCAGATCGTCGTGCTTGCCGTCGAGAATTTCCTTAAAGCCGCGGATTGTTTCCTTGAGCGGCACGTACTGCCCGGTAAGACCGGTGTACTGCTCCGCCACGTGGAACGCCTGCGACAGAAAACGCTGGATTTTTCGCGCGCGGACGACGGTCTTTTTATCGTCCTCGGAAAGCTCGTCCATACCCATGATCGCGATAATATCCTGCAGTTCGTTGTACCGCTGCAGAATCTGCTTGACGCGGCGGGCTACCTCGTAATGCTCCTCACCGACGATCTCGGGCGAGAGAATGCGGCTCGTGGATTCGAGCGGATCGACCGCCGGATAGATACCCATCGAGGAGATCGCACGGCTCAGTACCGTCGTCGCATCGAGGTGGGAGAATGTCGTAGCGGGGGCGGGGTCGGTGAGGTCGTCCGCCGGCACGTATACCGCCTGCACGGACGTGATGGATCCGCGCTTGGTGGAGGTGATTCGCTCCTGGAGAGCGCCCATCTCCGTCGAGAGCGTCGGCTGATAGCCTACGGCGGAGGGCATACGCCCGAGAAGAGCGGATACCTCAGAACCCGCCTGCGTGAAGCGGAAGATGTTATCAATAAAGAGAAGCACGTCCTGATTCTCGCGGTCACGGAAATACTCCGCCATCGTAAGGCCGGAGAGGCCGACGCGCATACGCGCTCCCGGCGGCTCGTTCATCTGGCCGTACACGAGTGCGGTCTTGCCGAGAACGCCCGACTCTGCCATTTCGTTATACAGATCGTTGCCCTCGCGGGTACGCTCGCCAACGCCGGAGAATACGGAAATACCGCCGTGATGCGAGGCGATATTGTGGATCAGTTCCATGATAACCACCGTCTTGCCGACGCCTGCACCGCCGAACAGACCGATCTTACCACCCTTCGTGTAGGGGCAGATGAGGTCGATAACCTTGATGCCCGTCTCGAGAATCTCGGTAGACGTGCTCTGCTCGTCGTATGCCGGTGCGGGACGGTGAATCTCCCACTTCTCCTCCGTTTCGGGGGCGGGTTTATCGTCCACGGGCTCACCGAGCACGTTGAAGATGCGTCCGAGCGTTCCCTCGCCTACGGGGACGGAGATACAAGAGCCGGTGTCCACAGCCTCGGCACCGCGGACGAGCCCATCCGTCGAGCTCATCGCGATACAGCGCACCACGCCGTCTCCGATATGCTGCGCCACCTCGGCGGTAAGCTTTTTCTCACCGTGGCGGATCAAAACAGCGTGGAGAAGCTCCGGCAGGTGCTCCTCGGGGAACCGCACATCGATAACCGGTCCCATGACCTGCGTTACGACGCCGGTATGAAGTTCTTTACTCATAAGTCAAAATTTCTCCTTTTGCTTCGTTTTTTGCAAAAGATGTGCATTTCAGCGGCACGGTTACATCTGCGCGCCGGCGACGATCTCCGTGATCTCCTGCGTGATCGCGCTTTGGCGGGCGCGGTTGTAGCGGAGGCTCAAGGTATCAATCATCTCGGAGGCGTTCTTCGTAGCGGTATCCATGGCGGATCTCCGCGCGGCAAGCTCGGATGCAAACGATTCCGCTGCCGCGCCGTACAACGTGCCCGCTATATACTCGGGAATGATAGCGGCGAGCACCGTCTCGGCGTCCGGCTCGTACAGCGTGGCAACGGATGAAACCGTTTCTTCCCCGCCCTTTTTCTCAAGCGGGAGCAGTTTCTGCATGCCCGCCTTCTGCGAGAGCATAGAGACGAACTCCGTGGACACTGCGTACACCGCGCCGAATTCTCCGCGGTCGTAACGGTCCTTGATCTCGCACGCCAGGCGAACACATTCCGAGGACGTGATCGTCTCCGCGGAATACGTTTTTCCGTCAAATGGGACAAAGCCGCGGCGGGCAAAATAATCGGCGGCACGACGTCCTACGGGTAAGACAATATCCCTCTCCGTTATGGACTGCATCACGGTTTTGAATATATTCGTATTGTAGCCGCCCGCAAGTCCGCGATCGCCGGCGATAACGATATAGAGCGCGGGCAGATCGGGGCGGGGTTTTGCGTAGATGCTATCCGATGCGGCAAGATCTGCGAAGGCTTCCGCGAGAACGGTACGGTAAAATCGGCCGCCCTCCATCCTGGAGCGGGCGCGCTTCATTTTGGAAGACGCCACCAGCTCCATCGCCTTCGTGATATGCATGGTCGAATCCACGCTTCGGATGCGCGCTTTCAGCGCTTTCGTGTTCGCTCCCATAGCGACACCGTCAGCGATCACCGAGGAAGGATGCCGTATAAGCGGCAAGCGCTTCCCCGAGAAGCTTGTTATCCTCGTCAGTAAGATTGCCGCTCTCGCGGATGCGGCTCATCAGCTCGTACTCACGGGTGCGAAGGTATTCTCTCAGTCCCTTTTCGTACTCGCGCACGGCAGATACGGGGACGTTATCGAGAAGTCCGCCGATCGCCGCGTAGATGACGGCGACCTGATATTCCACGGGCACAGGTGCGCTCTTGTCCTGCTTTAAGATCTCAACGATTCTCTCACCCTGGGCCAGGCGCGCCTTGGTATCGGCATCCAGATCGGAGCCGAACTGGGAGAACGCCTGCAGCTCGCGGTACTGCGAGTAGATCAGCTTCAGACGGCCGGCGATCTTCTTCATCGCCTTCACCTGTGCCGAGCCGCCTACGCGGGAGACCGAGATACCGGGGTTGACCGCAGGGATAACACCGGCGTGGAACAGCTCCGATTCCAGATAGATCTGTCCGTCGGTGATCGAAATTACGTTCGTCGGGATGTACGCCGAAACGTCGCCCGCCTGCGTCTCGATGATCGGCAAAGCGGTAATGGAACCGCCGCCATACTCGGGTGCAACACGTGCCGCACGTTCAAGAAGACGGCTGTGGAGATAGAATACGTCGCCGGGGTACGCCTCGCGTCCCGGGGGACGGCGAATGAGAAGGGAGAGAGCACGGTATGCGACGGCGTGCTTTGTAAGATCGTCGTACACGATCAAAACATCTTTTCCCTGCTCCATGAAATATTCCGCCATAGCGCAGCCGGCGTACGGTGCGATGTACTGAAGCGGCGCCATCTCGGAAGCGGACGCGGATACGATGATCGTGTAGGCGTCAGCCCCTGCCGCGCGGAGCGTTTCCGCCAGCTGTGCCACGGTCGAGTTTTTCTGACCGATCGCCACGTACACGCAGATCACGCCCGTGTCCCTTTGGTTCAAAATCGTATCAATCGCGACGGTCGTCTTACCGGTCTGGCGGTCGCCGATGATCAGCTCACGCTGTCCGCGACCGATCGGCACCATCGCGTCGATGGCCTTGATACCGGTCTGCAGCGGTACGCTGACGCTTTTTCTTTTGATAATACCGGGTGCCTCTCTCTCGATTGGACGGCTTTCGGTACAGCCGTGCGGGCCTTTGCCGTCGATCGGATTGCCCAGTGCATCGACGATGCGTCCGAGTAGCGCCTCGCCCACGGGCACGGAAACGACGCGCCCCGTGCGATGCACGCGGGTGCCCTCCCGTATACTGTCGGAGTTGGTCAAAAGCACGATGGAAACGGTGCTTTCTTCGAGGTTCATGGCCATTCCGTACTCCCCGCCCTCAAAGGTAAGGAGCTCGTTTGCCATACAGTTTTCAAGACCGAACGCAGTGGCGATACCGTCACCTACGGTGATAACCGTACCGGTCTCGGAGTCGCTCGTTTTGTTTTCGTAATTTTTGATCTGCTGTTTGATAATACTGCTGATCTCTTCGGGACGAAGATCCATGACGTTACGTCCTCTCTGATTTTTGAATTTTTGTCTCAAACGGTAAGCGCTTTGAGCGCACCTCTGAGCTGGTCAAGCTTTGCACGCACGCTTCCCTCAAAAAGGGTATTCTGCACGCTCAGGCGCACCCCGCCGATCAGCGAGGGATCGACCTCACAGCGGAGGGAAACGAGCCTGCCTGTGATCTCGGAAACCTTGTCCGTAAGACGCCGCTTCTGCTCCTCGGTGAGGGGTACGGCACTGACTGCCAAGGCAGTCACGATCCCGTACTGTTCGCAGTACAGACGTTCATACTCCGCCATAAGCGTAGGGATATGACGCGCGTATCCGCGCTCGGTAACCATTCTGAGGTAGTTCACAAGATACGGATGGCACGCACCGGAGAAAGCCTCCGAAAGAAGTGCCGATCTCTCCTCCTTGGGGATCTGGGGATCGGACAAAAGACGCCCGTAACCCGGATTCTCCGAAAAAGCCCTTCTGACCGTACGCGTCTCGTAAAGCATCGAGTCCGCTATTTCCTCTTCCACCGCAAGGCTGACAAGGGCGCGGCTGTATTCTTTTACAACGTCGCTCATACCGGCCTCACAGACTGTCGATGAAGGTATCGATCAGTTTCTCGTGATCGGACGCCTTGATCTCACGGCAGACGACCGCCTCAGCAATGTCCATAGACATACCGGAGATTTCGTCTTTGATCTCATTGATCGCCTTTTTCTTTTCCTGTTCGATATCGGCGTCCGCTTTTCTCAGTTTTTCCGCGGCTTTTGCGTTAGCCTCTGCCAAAATCTCATCGCTGATCTTATCCGCGCGCACGGTTGCACGCCGAACCACTTCTTCGGCCTCTTTGTCCGCGTTTGCCATTTTTTCCTCATAGACGGCGCGGTCCGCTTCGGCGGCGTTCTTCGCCGTCTCTGCATCGGAATACAGCGTGTCCACCTGACTCTGCCGCTCGGCGAGAATCTTCTGTACCGGTCCTATGAGGAACTTTTTCATGACCCATACGAGGATGAGAAGATTGAGAATGGCGGCGACAATATGCCACACGTCCAGCGATATCAGTTCAAGATATTCTCTGTTCATTCCTATTCTCCTACAAATCTTCCATGCCGTTTATACGGCGATTTTCCGTTTTGGGATCAGAGCTTACCAAGGAAGATGTTCGGTGCAAGGAAGATCAGAAGCAGACCGGTAACGAAGCCGTAAATACCGGTCGTCTCGGAAATCGCGCATCCGAGGATCATCGTAGAAGTGACCGAGCCCTTGCACTCCGGCTGACGGCCGATCGCCTCGCAGGCTTTGCCTACCGCGTAGCCTTCACCGATACCCGGGCCGATACCCGCAATCAGAGCAAGACCTGCACCGATAGCACATCCGCCCATGATGATTGCTTTTGCCATTTCAAGACTTCCCATGTTTTCCATACTTCATTTCTCCTTTGTATGTTTGAATATTTTCGGGAATTTATCGAAAGATCCGTCGGGATCATTCTTCCTCAGGGGTAGCCGCCGATGCGATATACAGCATCGTCAGCATAGCGAAAATGAACGCCTGAATGCAGGACGAGAACACGTCAAAATAGACGGACAGCACTGCCGGAATACCTACCTGCAAAAAGGGGATCTTGCCGAGAAGACCCGGCAGCCATCCGAACACCAGATTGGACAGTGCCGCAAGCGCCGCGTACACGAGCGCCGAGATAACCGATCCCGATACCACGTTTCCGAAATGACGGAACGCCATCGACACAGGCGTCGCGATCTCGCCGAGAATGTTGAACGGCGTGAATACGACGATCGGCGTCGTAAAGCTTTTGAGATACCCGCCGAATCCGTTCGTTTTGATCTTGTAGTAAGTGATGAGCGCGAAGACCAAAAGTGCCCAGCCGAGCACCGTATTGAGATCCGCCGTCGGCGCATACATGCCGAGAAGTGCCAAAAGCGACGAACACGCCGAAAGTGAAAGGATCGCGGCGATCAGCGGCACGAACGCGCGGAACTGCACGCCCATGTTGGCATCCACGAGCCCCGTAACCTTCTCGACGAGCCATTCCGCTACGATCTGGCGTTTGGTGGTGGGGCGCACCTTGAGATCGTGCGTGAGCCATATACAGAGCGCCGTGATCGCGAGGATGACCAGTATGGAGTTCACCTGTGTGGCCGTTACGGGAATCCCGCCGAACACGGGAATCTCAAAATAGACTCTCGCACCGTTTATGCTGATATCCACGCATCATCCCTCCTTTTCCTCGGACGTTTCTTTTGAGTCCGCTTTCGTATTTTTCAAATAATCCGTATCGATTTTGCCTGCGAAGCGGCCGATCATTTTTTCAAACTCGTCTTCCTCGCCGTCCTCGTCCTCATCGTCCGCGATACCGGCAGATTCACTTTTTTCGGGGAGAGGCTCGTCCCCCGTTTCTTTTAAAACGTATTTTACCCAAAACTGCCGGACGAAAATCACGACGGACGGATAGAACACAGATGCCACCACCGGCAGCCAGTGAATCTGATCGACCACGAAGGAAACGATCATCACGACAAGCAAAAGCATGGAGCGGCGCGTGTAGGATGCTTTCATCCGAAGCTGTGCGCGCTCGGGATCGGGATCCTCAACCGCGCGCTGAACGCCCAGGCTCATCAGAAAAAAATTCAGAACGGTCAAAGCCCAGCCGATCACTCCGCCGAGCACCACCGTATAGTCAAAGCGGCGGAAAAGAACGAATCCGATCTGCAAAAGCAAGGCGCACACGAGCGATGCCGCCGCCATAAAGCGGACTTCTTTTTTTACAACGGGATCAAGTGCTGGCTTTTTCATCGGTCATCCGTCTCCTTTTCGTCGTTTATTCCGTCGGGTGCGCTTTCGGTTCCTGCTTTCGTAAGCCTTTTCACTTCACGGGCGTTCTCCCGCCGCACGAAGGAAAACACGCTCGTGACGCCGGAGAAAACACCGGTGAGGATCGCGACGAGAAGCACCCAGTCACCCACGCCGAAACGTCTTTGCAGAAAGAGTGCGAGAAGCGTCAGAAGGATCGGCGGCGTAACGACGGACAAGCCAAGCTGCGTGAGCAGCGAGATCCGCGCCCAGATGCGTACGAATTCTTTCGTGTCCATCCGTCTTTCCTACCTCCTCCGACACTTCTTCCGTTATCTTTTTTATTGTACCACATCATAGCTTCCAATGCAAGACATATAAGTAATTCATATAAAGCCCACGGAAAGCATCCATATTTTCCCAAAACTCATTGCGTAACCGATAATTTTGTGGTATAATATATTCGTAAAAACAGTCGGAGGTATCGTATGAACGTAACCGTACTCAGAACGAACGGAGATCGCCCGTGGTCGTACTATGAAAAGTATCTGCCGCTGCTCACACCGGAAAGACGGGCGAAAACGGAGCGCTACCGCAAAGAGAGCGCACGAATTGATTCTCTCCTCACGGAACTGCTCATCCGACACGAGGCGGCCGGCGGCGGCGAGATCTCCGTCACGTACGGTGAGTACGGAAAACCGCATCTCCTCGTGCCGTCCGGAAAGCATTTCTCCGTTTCCCACACCTCTCACTATATCGCTTACACCGCCGGCAATGTGCCGGTCGGCGTGGATATCGAATACCGCCGCTCCGTGAATCTCAATATCGCGAAGCATTATTTCTCGAAAGCCGAAAGGGAGGTCCTTCGCGAAAGCCGCGATCCGGTACTCGACTTCTACCGCATATGGACGGCGAAAGAAGCGATCCTGAAACGAAACGGAACCGGCTTTTTCACCGGCGTAAAGCTGCCGGACGTATGTGATCACGCCCTGCGCCCGTATTTGAGCGGGCACATCGGCGCCGATTACGTGCTTGCGGTGTGCGGCGCACGCCATCTCAAAACGCTCCGCATCCGCACCATGACGGAGGACGAGCTGCTCGAAGAATTTGGGGGTGCGGTGTAAAAGCATCCGACAAAGGTGTACTTTTTGTAAACACTCCGAAGCGGCTCTTGCTATCGGGACGAAAATAGGGTATAATAATACCCGCAGTAAGTAAAAAGGAGGTGCGATCATGGCAAAACAAACGGGACAAAAGATCATTACCGTGAACCGAAAAGCGCGTCATGAATATTTTGTGGACGAAACCTACGAAGCCGGCATCGCTCTCTTTGGCACGGAGGTCAAAAGCCTCAGAGCCGGTCAGGTGAATCTGAAGGATTCTTACTGCGAGGTTCGCGAGGGAGAGTTGTTCCTCACGGGGGCACACATCTCCCCCTATGAAAAAGGAAACGTTTTCAATCGGGAACCGGAGAGGGACAGAAAGCTCCTCATGCACCGCCGCGAGATCATGAAGCTGCACGGGCTCGTCGGCCGCGAGGGATATACGCTCATTCCCCTCTCTCTCTACTTCAAGGGATCAAACGTAAAGGTCGAGGTCGGTCTATGCCGCGGTAAAAAGCTCTACGACAAGCGAGACACCGAAGCAAAGCGGCAGGCAAATCGCGACATCGAACGGTACGCCAAATCCCGTTCACGGGGCGCGGATTGAATTTTTTACGTTTGTCAAAATCAGCGCAATTTTATGCATTTGCAAAAATATATTTATATGGGGGCGTAAAGGTTTCGACGGGGATTTTGAGGCGTGATAAGCGGGTAGAGGTTGGGGAACCTCTTAAATCATCCCTAACTTAAATTAAACGCTAACAACAGCGAACTCGTAGCCGCCTAAGCGGCTCGCGGCTTTTAGCCGCCTTCGTCCGCACAGAGAGGGCTGCGGCTCTGTCCGGGCGTCAAATAAGCAGCGAACGTGAACCGTGATTTTGCTTTTGTAACGGTCATGCATTAAAAAGCTACCGAGATCACAGCCTGAGAAGCGGCGGTGCTTTCGGGAAATTCAGTAGATTCTCTGCACCCGGAGAAAGTTGCGTCAAGAGGTTTTCGGACAGGGGTTCGATTCCCCTCGCCTCCACCAAAATAAAACGAAGGCGTACTCAAGTACGTCTTCGTTTTGTTTTAACAGACGAAAAAGAGGGGAATCGAACCAAGTTCGCAAAACAATCCGGTGAATTGTTTTGCGAACGGTGACCGAAGAATTTTGCGAGGCATAACAAAATATCTGCGGTCCCTGCCGAGCAAAATTCAAGAGCGATTCCCCTCGCCTCCACCATTCCAGACCACCATTTGATGAAAGTCAAGTGGTGGTCTTTTCTCGTTTTCAAAGGTATGTACTTCCGCTGTAGATCTGAAAACAATGACCATAGTCCGTACTTTTTTCCCCTTACCCCTTGAATCACACGAAAGCACGTGGTATAATGACCTCAGCGGAGATTTACATATCCTTTGAAAAATTCTTCTCCAAAAGGAAAGGCAATTCCATGATGAAAAGAAATACCCTTCCCGAAAACGAACCGTTTCTGATTCTTCGAGATGACGGATTTTCTCAGTACTGCGGTCGTGATGCCGCCACCGCCTCCATTGAGGAATTTCTTGAACGCACCGTGGGATACCTTAGAGATTATCCCGACGTAAAAGTAAAGCTTATCGGCATTGGCCCCGGCAGCGTTTTCGCCTACGATACGAAGGTTGGCGACGTGTTTATGCGTGATGCCTCCCCGCTCGCTCAAAGAATCTGCCGTCCGGGTGATTTGGCTGCACGGGATTGGATTCAAAAATGTATTGACACCGGCTCGGACGGTCTTAACCTTATGGCAAAGAAGTGCCGCGAGATAGGCGTCATTCCGTGGGCACGCTTTGAAATGAATCACGAATACGGACCCGTAAGCGAGGATAATTTCACCTACGCCATCTTCGTAGGCAAGTTCAACAAAGAACACCCCGAATACCGCATTCCGAAACCGGACGGTACCCCCGCCAACTATCCGTTCCTTGATTACAAGCACAAAGAAGTACGGGATTTCAAGCTTGCCATCATCCGCGAGGTAGCCGAACACGACATTGACGGCATTGAGCTCGATTTCTGCGTGTACCCCCCCTTCTTCTTTGATCCCAAGGCTGACGGACACTATATGACAGATTTCATCCGCAGTGCTCGTCAGGTGCTGAACGAAGAAGGCGAAAAGCGCGGCGTATATATTGATCTCGCCGTCCGCGTGGAGCCGGATGCACAAGAACGGCTCTATATGGCGTGGCGCGACTGGGTCAAGGAAGGGCTTATCGATTGGATCGTACCCTCCTATCTCCGTCCCAATCTGACGTTCGGTGTTCCTGTGGAGGAATTCCTCAAAGAATGCGAAGGCACGAATTGCCGCGTTGCCACACATATCCGCATTCCCTGCGCTCGAATCACCACCGACCCCAATCCCAATGACATTCGTTCCGGTCTCAGCGGCGTCAAAGATCGCCCCGTGCTGCCCCGTCGACATTACGCGCGGGCGCTCGCCGGCATCAAGGCGGGAGCTAATGCGGTGGTACTTGCCACCTCTGCCGGCACTATGAAAAAAAAGGGAGAGCAAATCTGGCATCCCCTGCTCGACACCATTGCGAACGCGGATTTCCTTCCCCATGCGGAAAAGGAATACTTTTTTGACTATCTGAACAAACTCCCGGCCGAGCTGACGAAGGAGGATAACCCCTTCACCCATTCCGTTATGATCGGCGACGACCCCGAAAATATCGAGAAAGCCACGTTTGTAATCCACGCCAGAGGACTTACCGCACTGGAAACGGTTACCCTCTCCGTAAATGGGCACGAGATCACGCTGACCGAAAAGGAACTTTACTGGTCTCCGGATGACGAGCCGATCCTCCCCGCGAGTAGTGGCACTATCAGGGGCTACAACCGTCTGCATTTGGCACGCATCGACCGGTGGTGGGACATCTGCAAAAATGAGATCGACATTCCCCCGTCTTACCTGAAATGCGGCAAGAACACTATAACGCTCACCTATCATATCGCCGAAGGCGGCTTGACAAAACGTCCGCTTAACGTGGGCGATCTGGCACTTGTTATTCAGCCGAAGTAATCAGAAAAGGACTTTTCTATGAACATACACGATTATATGGGTAAAAACATTCCCGACATCCTCACGGACGAAAACAAACAAGAGTTGTATCGGGCAAACTGGGACCAGCTGAAAATAAACTACGGTGATAACGTGGAATGGCAGCGACTCAAAAAACAAATCCTTCTGTGCGACGAAACGAGAGAATATCTCTACGGCACGAAGCCGGAAAAGGTTCGCTATGTCCGCGGCACCCGTCCCATTTTGGAAAAATACGTAGAAGACGCAACGAAGGACGCAAAAACCGATCGGGAAAAGGTTCTCGCACTTATGTCATTCTGTCGGGATCTCTACAAAAATGATCCCAACAACGCCCTGCCGTACAACCTCGTCTACGGCGGTACGGAGGAGCAGCTGATTGAAAAAGGCGAAAATCTCTGCGAATGCCTCGGTCGGCTTATGGTATCCCTTTCAGAAATCGCAGGATTCCCTGGACGAATCGTTATGCATATGGCAGGACATATCGTATGCGAGATCTATTTCGAAGATCGTTGGGCATACCTCGATCCCCGAGCCGGTATGTTTTATCTCGATGACGAAGGAAAATTCCTCTCCATTGATGAGGTATGGCGCAATCGCGAGGTAATTCTGCAGCAGACAGATTTTGTGAAATCCTTCGTTTCCGATCGCTGGACCTACGAACAGCGTCAAACCCGCAATTACACTGTTCTCTTCTCTCCGCAGGAGATGCACTGTTTTTGCGACTATTCCCTTATGGACCGGGAAGAATATACCTACGATCAGAAATCCCGTGAGGAGATACTGCAGGACGGCATGAGAGATGCGGCAAGACGTTACCGTGCCGTAATAGAAAAGCTGTATCCCGCAAACTAACACTAACGTTAATCCGTATAAAGAGCGATACTGCACAGGGCGGTACCGCTCTTTTGCATCTCCGGATATATTGACAACACAGGGCAAAAAGTGTACAATGATTCTATCTGAAGGATACTAACATAGTCGGAGGTTCTCCTTTGAAAAAACTGCTTTTTATACTGTGCGCGTGCCTTTGTGCGTGCCTCGTTCTGTCCGCCTGTGAGACGGAGCCGGTCATCTCGGGCGATCCCGTGACTGATGCGACCGTTTCCACCGAGGAAACTGACGAAACCGAAGAAACGCTCCCTCTGCCGCCGCCCGATCCCATGACTGTGATCGGACAGACCGAATACGGTCTCATTGTAAGCGATCCGAAAACAGGTGCACCAATTATCGCAAAAACCGAGACGAATCTCGGGGATTTCATAGCGGATGCGTACCGCACCGCCGCAGATGCCAACATCGCTCTCGTGTCGGCGAGTGAGATCGCCGCCGGCATCCCCCAAGGGGAAATTACGCTTCTCGCCGTGGAAACGGTTTTGCCGACAGAAACGGCACTCGTTACCGTCCGTGTAAGCGGCGGAGCACTCCTCAATGCCCTCGAGGTCGCCTATCTTCCGCCGTCCGACGAAGCCGCGCCCGATTTTCTGCACCTGAGCGGGATCTCGCTCACCCTTGACAAAAACAAAACGCCCGCCGCCGAGAAGGACGAGGCAGGTGCTTTTATCGGCTTTATCGGTGAGCGCCGCGTTTCGGGCGTTACGGCAGGCGAAGTCCCGCTCGATCCCCAAGCCGTGTACACGGTAACATTCAGCGAAGCGCTTCCCGCAGAGATCAAAGATGTTTTGAAAGGCGAAATGATCCCCCCCGAAGCCCTCCAAACGAACCGCGAAGCGGTCATCCGTTACATAACCGACACGCTCGCCGGCAAGATCGGCGAGACGTACGAAAACCCGTTCGGCGACGGACGGATCTCCGTCATACCCGAAGGACTTTCAAAAGTCCCCGCCTCCCTCTCCCTTCTCCCGCAGGTCTATATAACGACCGAAGAGGAGATTACCCGCGCCGCGTACGTTACCTGCGCCGTTACCGTTTATGATCCCACCGGTGTATATGGCGATATTTACGATTCGGAATCAACGATCAAGGTCCGCGGAAACTCCACCGCAAGCGGTGAGAAAAAGCCGTACAATATAAAGTTCTCCTCAAAAATCGAACTGCTCGGTCTCGGCAAGGGCAAAAAGTGGAGTCTCCTTGCCAATCTGTATGACAAAACGCAAATCCGCAACACACTGGCATTCACGTTCGCCGAGAATGCGGGCGTGAACTACGTCTCAGATTCCGCGTTCGCCGAGGTATACGTGAACGGCACGTACGCCGGCCTCTATCAGATCTGCGAACCGGTGGACGTGAGCCCAACGCAGGTTGATATCGACACGGAAAACAACGAATTCCTACTCGAGCTTGAGCCCCGCGCCGGCTACTCCAACCCCGTCTCCCTGACGCTTTCTAAGACGGGCATCATTCTCGGCTACAATGATCCCGAGGAGCCGACCGCTGAACAGCGCGCATGGCTCAGCACGTTCATGACGAGCGTGGAAGACGCCCTTCTCTCGGGCGACTACGATAAGGTAACCGAGTGTATAGACGTTGACTCCTTCGCCCGAAGCTACATCGTCCAGGAACTGTTCAAAAACGTGGATTATTCCGTGAGCAGCACCCGCTTCTACGTGAAAGGCGGGAAACTGTACGAGGGTCCCGTCTGGGATTTCGATCTGAGTTCGGGCAACTGCTCGTTCTCCTATTACAAAGCATACAACAACGCCGACACAACGGGCCTTTCCTATGAGGGGATCTACTGCGTGAGCATCTTTAACCGCTATCTCTTCGAATACGAAGAGTTCAAAACGCTCGTTTCCGATCTGTACACCGAGCTTCAGCCCACGATCGTGAATCTGTACGAGGATAACGAACTGGGAGAGAGCAGAATCGACGCGCTTCTCTCCGAGTACCGGGCGGAGATCGACCGTAACAACGCCCTTTGGAGCACGGTGAAAGCATACAGCCTGTACGAACACAAGCCCGTTGACGGAACGTACGATGGCGAGATCGAATACCTTAAAACCTGGCTCGAAAAGAGAAACGAATTTCTCTCGAAGCACTACTTAAAGTCCGGCACTGATTTATCATAAAAAGAAAAAGCCCTCCCGACATCGGGAGGACTTTTATATTTTCGTCAGAACAGGCCGTTTGCGACCGATTCGTAACAGCAGATCGTGGTGTTTTCGTGTCCCTGCAAAAGCGTTGCGGGGATCGCCGCCGTCGGCTCATCGCTGAGAACGTGCTTTACGATGCCGTGCTGCCAATCGCGGTTGAGGGCGATGTAGATCTTTCTCGCCGCGAGAATCTGCTTCATGCCGACGGTAATGCACCACTTGGGCATACCGCGCAGATCGCCCCGCTGATAGCCGTAGGCGTTGATCGTCTGCGTCTCGCGGGAGATCGGCAAAACGCGCGTGCCGAGATCTGCGTACTGTTCGGCTGTGATCATCTCGCCCGGCTCGCACGGCTCGTTGAATGCAAGATGGCCGTTGATGCCGAGTCCGCCAAGGCAGAGATCGACACCGCCGAGCTTTTCAATGAGCGCGTCATATTCCGCTTCGCGTCCGGGCTCGGGGAACAGCCGCTGTTCTTCGGGCATGAGGAGCTCCGCATCGACGCGGGAATAAAACTCGTCCTGCATCCGCTTATGAAAGCTCATCTTATCCGCCGGATCAATGGCGGTATCGGGCGTGATGAGATACTCATCCATATTGAAAAACCACACGTCGCGGAGAGACACGCGAAGCTGATTTACAAGTCTCGCGAGAATCGGGTACTGATTCGTCGGCCCTACGGGGACGATCATGACCGTTTTCTTCCCCTCTGCGTTGTTTTTCATAATTTCGGACAGCATCTCGAGCGCCATATCAAAATAGACGTCCCACTCCGTACCGACTGTCTTTACGGTAATGTTGTTGATTTTCGTTTCCATATTCTACCCTTCCCTTGCGTTTTATTTCATTCTCGTGCCGTCCAGATATACGCCGGTGAGATTCCAATCGGCGTCGAGTACGGCGATATTCGCACGTTTTCCGATCTCAATACTGCCGACCGTCTTATCCTCACCGATGATTTTGGCAGGCGTGAGCGTGCCCGTTTTCACGGCGTCCGTGATACCAATGCCGGCATCCATGAGATTTTTCACCATCTGTCGGACGGACGTGATGCTTCCCGCGAACCGTTCTCCGTCCGCCGTTACGGCAACGCCGTCGCCGATCTTCACAAGCTGTGCGTTCTCGTCCGCGCCGAGCTTGTAGACCGCGCCGTCCTTCGGACAGCCGGCACAGCGGAGCGAATCGGAGACGACCGCAACCTTATCCGCGCCCTTGGCACGAAGGACCAGTCTTGCAAGATGGGGCGGAATATGTCGGTTGTCGGCGATCAGTTCCACGCTCAGCCGATCGTCGGTGAGCGCATACTCGCGAAGGCCCACGTTTCGGATGCCGTCCTTGAAGCGAAGCTCGCTCATCGCGCAGTACAGATGCGTGAGGTGCGACATCCCCGCCTCGATCGTCGGCATAAACTCGGGATAGATCCCGTCGTCGTGCCCGCCCGAAACGGTGATACCCGCCTTCGAAAGAGCGGCGGTCATCTCGGCGGCACCGGGGAGTTCGGGGGAGATCGTTACCGTTTTTATAACGTCTGCGTAGTCGAGCATATAGGAGTAATCCACCGTCGCGGGGACGGCAAGATCCTCTTCTTTCTGCGCGCCCTTATTCCGTACGGAAAGATACGGGCCCTCAAGATGCACGCCCGCGACAACGCGGCTCCGGGGTATATACTCCTTCGTAAACCCGAGGAATCGTACGATGCTGTCCTTCGGTGCGGTACAGGACGTGGCAACGACCGTAGTCGTTCCCTCGCCGAGGTGGAAGCCGAGCGCTTTGTCAAAGGCATCCTTTGTCGCATCCATAAAATCCGCACCGCATCCGCCGTGCGTATGGATGTCGACGAATCCCGGCACGATATACGCGCCGCCCACGTCCACGGTCTCGTCTCCCGTAAGAGATCGGCCTATCTCCTTGATCACGCCGTCCTCAATGCGAAGATCAAACCCGTCGAGAACCTCGTCGGGGGTTATGACTTTGCCGTTTTTTATGATCATAAAAGCCTCCGTCTTATTTCTGACCGAGTCTGTCGATCGTTTCTATCGTAGTGGAGCGCTGAATACCCTTTGCCTCAAGGAGCACCTTTGAGTAAAACAGCTCGTAGTTTGCGGTATCGTAGTCCACCGCGCACAGATCGGCAATAATTCTCGTCGCGCGGTCTACCAGCTTTTTGTTGCTGATATTGAGATGCACCATATAATTGCCGCGTACTCTGCCCATCTTTGCCATCGTACCGGTGGAGACGGCGTTGAGCATCATTTTCATCCCGAGATGCTCGAACAGTTTCATACGCGTCGTATGCGTAAAGCCCCCCTCGCTGCCGATCGTCCAAATACTCTTTTTCTCATACTTTTCAGCCTGTCTCTCAAACGATTCGGGGATCTCATCACCAAAGCCTACCCACGAAGCGAGGGTATTCTCTCCCTCTCTCTCGGGATCGGGCTCGCACCCGATCTCAAACGCATAGAGCGCATCGAGCGATATATTCGGGATTCTTTTTATATCCTCGTCCTTGATTCCGATCGCCCTGTAATCGTCGGGTGTCTTGGCGATACAGCGGGGCGTGCGCTCAAAGCAGGCGTCCCACGCGCTTTTCGTATCAAGGCGCGGATTTTTCACGAACGCCCACGAGAGCGTTTCGTTTTTATTCTTCTGCGGACGGAACGGGGGCGTCGTGAACGTGGGGCTTCTCTCGGTCGTATCGGCAAGAATATCAAGCAGATATTCGTCAGAGAAATACGTTACGTGGCCGCCGTTTTCGTAAAGTTCCGTCTCGGCATCCGTCTCTTCTGCCATGACCTCCACGCTCTCGTCCGACTCAAGGAGATCCATGCACGCCGAAAAACCGTCGACGAGACGGCGTTTCGTATCATCCGTGGGTGCTTCGGTGAAAAACAGCTCGCCGAGCGCCATCTCGAGCGCCGCACCGATTACCGCCTGCTCAATGGACGACGACTGCATTCTCGTCGATCCGGTAACCGCCATGCCGCCGCATTTCATATAAAGGCTTTCCGTCATCGGGTGGGTGAACACGTCGTCCACACGGCTGAGCTTGCCGATAATACTTTGGGGATCAGAGCAGATCACCATCCACACTTTGGCGCCGTCGGCGAGTGCCTGTTTTGCCGTGCCGAGGATCGAGGTCGTCTCACCCGTGGCGGTAACGCCGATGAGGATGTCGCCCTCTTTCACGCCTTCGTCCTTCGCCTGCGCACAGCCGAGTTCGGTGTAATCCTCAAACGATTCCACCGCGCGGATGATGGCGTAGTCTCCGCCCGTCATGATCTCGCGTACCGCGTTTTCATAAAGGCGTGCCGCGGGGTTCGTCTTCGCAATCTCGTTTATCGCCTCGCGAAACGACGTTTCGAGCCGCATGGCAAGGCGACCGGACGAGCCGCATCCCGAGATGAAGATCCGCCCGCCGTTTTTGAGAGCACCGATCATATCGGCGTACATCCGATCGAATTTCTCCGAGAAGATCGCCGTCTCAAACAGCGCGACAAGATCCCTGTCCACGCTGAGGATCATGCGGATGCCCGCTTTTGTATCGCGGACGAAGGTTTCGCCGAGCGTTTTCGTTTTGGGATTCGACTGCTCCGCTTCAATAAAACCGAGTCGATACTGCTTTTCGCTTTCGAGAAAGTTTTTCGAAAGCTCTCTCGCTTTCTCTTTCAGTTGTTCCATATTTCCTCCTGGCTTCGGGTCAATCGGCAAGATACGCGTATATGTTTTCGGCAATATCCTCATTCAGCGGATACTCCCTGGCACCGATGTGCTTGCACTTATACGCCGCGACAGCACTCGCAAAATCGCATGCTTCGGGAACGGATTTCCCTTTAGCATACGCCGCGATAAACGCGCCGTGAAAAGTATCGCCTGCTCCGTTCGTGTCCCTTACGGTAGCGGGAGCAATGTCGTAGTGAACGGCACGCCCGTTCTCCCAATAGTAGCCGCCGTTCTTGCCATCCGTCACGACGAGAATTTCGGGGGAATACGTTTTATAAAGCGCTTCGAGGGCGGCTTTGGCATCGGGCGCACCCGTTACCGCCATCGCAAACTCTGCCGAGGGGATGAGAATATCGATGAGAGGGAGAAGCTCCAGAATTCCGTCGTAGACGCCGCCCGCGTCAAGGCTTACCTTTACGCCTTTTTCCCGGGCGTATTTCGCCGCCGCAATAGCGCTTTTCATATAATTTCCGTCAAGATGGAGAATATCGGCACCGTCGATCGCGGAGAAATCAACCAGGCTGGGATCGTCGGGTACTGTGCCCCTGTCAAAAAGGCAGGTACGGCTTCCGTTTTCTCCCGAGATGAGAATATACGAAACGAACGAAGACGTGCCGGAGACGGTCACGGCGCGGTCGGTTTTCACGCCGAATTTCTGAAGCTCGGCTAAGATCTGCACGCCTGCCGTATCGTCGGAGAACGTGCCGATCATCTCAGAGGGTACACCGAGCTTTGCCAGCACGACGAGCGCGTTGCCGACAGGACCGCCGCCGAGGCGCACGATTCCCTCCGCCTTCGTCTTTTTATCCTCCGTGGGGAAAGTTTTACAGGTTATAAGCGTATCCAGGACGTTTGCCCCGAGTCCTACGACTTTTTTCATACTCTGTCCTTTGCTCCGAGAAGCTCAATTTTCGATTCTGCGAACTTTTTGACCGCTTCGATCGGCTCCTTCATAAAGAGGTCGATCGCGTACGTTTTGCGGTCCACGCCGAATACGGCGTCAAGGAAGGAGAAGCACACGTCCGTACCGAAATTGATCTTACGGATACCGGCTTCGACGGCTTTCTTTATCTGATCGTCGGGCACGCCGCTTCCTCCGTGCAGAACGAGGGATACGCCCACTGCTTCCTTGATCTCACGGATTCTGTCGATTGCAAGCACAGGTGCCTGCTTATATCTGCCGTGTGCCGTGCCGACGGCGACCGCCAGTGCGGTAACGCCCGTGCCGTCCACGTATTTTTTCGCTTCCTCTACCGTGGTATAGTCGGTGGGAACGCCGTCAGCCGCCGATCCGATATGACCGATCTCACCCTCGACGCCGATATTGAGCGCGGAAAGAATTTTTACGGCAGCGGCGGTTTTTTCGATGTTCTCCTCAAGAGAGAGCGTCGAAAAGTCGACCATGATGCCAGTCGCACCGTTCTTTACGGAGATCGCCGCCGGCTCGTAGCCTGCGCCGTGGTCGAGGTGCATACAAACGGGAACGGTTGCCATCTCTGCCGCCTTCAGTACGATCGGTGCGAGGTAATCGGCAAAGCCGGTCGTTGCGAGGCGCGAATAAAACTGCAGGATAACGGGCGCGCGCATTTCCTCTGCCGCTTTGATGATACCCATCACCGTTTCCATATTGTACACGTTGAACGCGGGAACGGCGTAGCCGCCTCTATCCGCATCCTTCAGAATCGTCTGTAAATTTACCAGCATTGTATATTACTCCTTAAACAGATTTTTTATATCGTCCGCGATACCGTAATCGCTGTAATCGAAAATTCTTGCATCCTTGTCGGTATTGACCGCGATAACCGTCCCCGCACCGGCGATAGCCGAGGTGTGCTGGACAGCCCCCGAGACACCAAAGGCAACGTACACCTTTGGCGCGACGGTTTTGCCCGTAAGGCCCACCTGCGTCTCGTACGGCATGATCCCCGCGTCCACGACGATGCGCGTGGCGGCAAGCGACGCGCCGTACTTTTCGGCAAGACTACGAATCTCGGGAAGATAGGGAACAGCCCCTTTTCCAATCGCGAAGACGATCTCGCCGTCGCGCTTCCCTTCGGGACGGACGGTGGCGAAAGCCATCTCGGCGTCGCTTACGATGTCCGCCGTAACGTTGCCGCCGAGCGCCGGTCTCGTCATGATAAACGAGCCGTTCTCCCGTCGGAACGATACGCAGTCGGCGCAAAGCCCCGCGCCGGTCAGAACCGCCGTTTTTGCCGCGAGAATACGAAGATCCTCCACGGATTCAAAAAGAATGACGCGCGCGCCGAGAGAACGAAGCTCACGGGCGAACATTTCGGGTGTTTTACCCGACGCATCGAGAGGAATCGCACGCTCGGCGTACCTCTCGGCGACCTTTTTGATCTCTCCGACGTAATAGATCACGTCCATCTTTGCGGCAGCATCTTCCGCCGTTTTTTTCGTTTGTTCGGAAAGCGCTTGCTTTATGAGCGTATCAAACGATTCGGCGTCCGAAAACGTACAGCTTCGTCTGCCGACCGTGCTCTCGTACGAGCGGAGCACGCGCGTCGGTGATCCTTTGATGCCGCATTTGTCCCCGTCAAGCCGAAGCGTGGTATTGTCCCATACCTCCACCTCGCCCTTTTTTGAGAAGATCGAGGGGAAGCGGAGATTCCGTATCCGCTCAAACGTAACGATCGCACCCGGGGTAAGCGTCGCCTCGGCGCCGCTTCTCGTTTGGATCCGCCCGCCGTCAAATTCGATCACGCCCGGGATGATCTCCATCCCGAGCCGCTCGGCGAGCATAGGCGGCACTTGTCCCGTGTCCCCGTCGATGCTCTGCCGTCCGGCGAAAACGAGATCAGGTTCGAGCCGTTTTATCGCTTCGGCGAGAACGTATCCCGTCGAGAGTGTATCACTGCCCGCGAACAGCGGATCGGTGATGAGAACGGTGCGGGCACCAAGCCGTGTGAGGCCTTCGAGGGCATCCTTTGCCGACGGCGGCGCCATCGAAACAGCCGTTACGTCAGCACCCCATTCGAGCGCACACTCGAGTGCCGCGCCGTCAAAGGGATTGAGCTCCCCCCGAAAGAATTTCAGAAGTACGACAATTTTCATTTCAGTCATTCAGAGTGGAAAGGAACTTTCCGATCTTCTTATATTTTTGGAACAGTTTTTGGTATTTTTCCGTATTCTCGGCGATCGGGTGCGTCTCGCCCACGATTTTCTGCGTACGGGCGACGGCGTCATCGAGATCGCTGAAATATCCGGCGGCAACACCCGCGCACATGCACGCGCCGAGCGAGGAATCGTTTCTCTCCGTAACGACGAGCGTGATGGCGAGCGCATCGGCGACGATCTGCCGCCAGAGATCACTCTTTCCGCCGCCGCCGATAACGAACGCACGATTGCCGAGCGGCATTCCGAGATCGGTTATATAGTTCTTACAGTCGAGGAGACTCATAGCAACGCCCTCCATCACCGCTCTCGCGAAATGCGCCTTCGTGTGCTGTGCACCGAAGCCGACAAAGCTCGCGCGCATCGTGGGATCGGCATACGGGGTAAGCTCCCCCATCAGATGCGGGTTGTAGACGAGCCCGTCGCATCCGATCGGCACGCCCGATGCCATTTCGTCAAATTCCGCATAGTCCCCGCCGAACGTATCTCTGAACCAGCGAAGCGAGGAGGCACACGCCTTCGTCGCCGCACCGGGATAGGTAAGTCCGTCTTTGAGATGGGAATAATTGACGATATTGCGGTCGGGATAAAACCCTTCCGAAATAACGCACAGGCGTCCCGCGGTGGCGAGCTTCAAGGTGGCGTCACCCGGACGCACGGCGCCCGCCGCGAGGACCTCCATCGCCGTATCCGTCGCACCGCAGATCACCTTCGTACCGACGGTAAGCCCTGTATCGCGGGCGGCATTCTCGCCCACCGTACCGACGACGTCCAGCGGCGATACGATCTTCGGCATCATATCGCGGGTGAGTCCCGCGAGGGCAAGAAGCCCGCCGTCCCACTCCCGACGGTCGTAGTCAAAGAGCATGCTGCCCTCCGCCTCGATCGAATCGGTAACGAAATCGCCCGTGAATTTCCCGCGGACGTAATCCTTCGCGAAGGTAACCCTCCGCACCTTGGCGAACGTATCGGGGAAACTGTTTTTCACAAACATGATCTCAGGCAGAGACCAGATCGTATCGACCTTATGCTTGCATTTTTCAAAAATCTCGTCGGCATAGTTCTCCTCGAGAAAGCGTTTCTCCCCGAGGCATCTGGTGTCGGTCCAGTAGACGGACGGGCAGACGGGCTCGCCGTCTTCGCCGAGAAGAACGGCGGTATGCGTTGCGGCATCAAAGCAAAGGCAGTCGATGAGGGCGGGATCGATCCCCACGAGCACCGCACGGATGTTCCTCACAGCCGCAAGATACCAGTCAAGGGGATTCTGCTCCGCGCGTCCGCCCTCGCCGAAATCGGTCGGGTATTCGCTCGATGCGGTTTTCACCACCGTGCCGCTTTGATCCATCAGCGTCGCTTTGCTCGCGCCGCCGCCGAAGTCCACGCCTAAAACGTACATGATTTTCTCCTTATTTTGCTACAATCCACTTATGGCACTCCTCAGAGGAGCTGAGAAGGCCGCGGTTCTTGCCCGCCATGATCCAAAGGCAATAGTTCTTGTAGCCCGGCGCTACCGTGAAGGGGTGATATCCCTTGGGGATCACGACGGAGTCGCCGTTTTCCACTTTATACACTTCGTTGATGTCACCCTCGGGCGTGTAGACTGCCTGGAAGCCAAAGCCCTGCGGCTTATCGAATTCGTAATAGTAGATTTCGTCCAGAGCGCCCTCGCGCGGCAGATCGTCCACGTCGTGCTTGTGCGGGGGATAGCTGCCCCATTTTCCGTCCTCTACCCAGAACTCGCCGATGTAGAGGTGATTTGCCTCGCCCGTCTCGGGGAAGGTAAACGCAACCTCACGAACAAACGAGCCCTGACCGAACGTCTTTACGGCAACATCAGCCTTTTTGATCTGATACGGTGCGTAGTATTTTTCGGCAGGTGCTTTTGCGACCGCGATCTTCACCGTGCCCTTGGCGGTAACGGTAAAGGGGGTATCTTTTCCGATGTAAGCGCTCTCGGCGGCGCCGTCAAACACGTTCTCGCGGCATCCGACCTCGGAGAAAGAGAATCCCTCGCCCGAGACCGAGCACTTACCGTAGAGCACGATGAGCACGAACTCCTTGCCGGGCTCATCGATCGTGCAGCTTTGTCCGTCCGTAAGCTTCAGCATATCGAGTTCGGCGTAAACGAGCGGAGAATTTCTGTCCGTTACGATTCTTTCGTAACCGTTTTTCTCGGTGTAAGTTCTCTTCAGATTCATACTAAATCCTTCCTTATATCCGTTACATGTTTTCGAGAATCATTTCTTCCACGGAGAGAACGCGGCATCCGTCGGGGCACGTCTCTTTCAGGAAAACGTATTCCGCAGGGTTCTCGGTAACGACCGTCTTGCAGTCCATATTGATAGCATTCTGCCATCTGTCGAGCGCCACATTCTTTATAACCTCGGGCATATATTCCGCCATGATGAGGTGGCCGGCAAGGTTTGCTTCCTTGCCGCAAAGGAGCATATCGCGCGACGTACCGACCGCCTCGATCAGTTTTCTGCCGCTTTCGGTATCGTCCAGCTCACGGGCGTATGCGAAGTGATCCTGGAGCGTATACACGCTATCTCCCTTCTTCACGGCGAGTTTCTTTTCTTCAATAAGGGAGAGAAGATACTCGTTGAAGGAGATGAGCTCGGCTTTGATCTCGATTCCCCACTCTTTGTATTCGTGCAGAAGCATCGCAAGATCGGCGGGATCGTACACGACTGCCGTCTTGTACTTGTTGAGAACAGCCGCAAATGCGATTGCCGCCTTTCTCGTTTCCTCCGTTTTGCCGGTGAGGAACTTGAGGGCATAGCCCGTATCCTGCTCCTTCGTGAACGCAGCCTTTACACCTGCCTTCTCAAGAAGCGCGAGTGCCACCCCGACCGTCTCGGGCGCCTTCAGAACGGCATCCGTGCCGGCGAGGAAGAGTACGTCGCCGTCCTCGCGGTACAGCGCCTTCACTTCATCGGAAACCTCGGCGCCGTATACGTTGCCGCACGCCATATATTTCTCAAGAAGTGCGCGTATGTAATCGGGAATAAGTCCTCCGAGAACGAGCTCCGTCTTCGTCTCCTCGATGAAGACCTTCGGATCAAAGCCCGTCATGCAGTTGTTCGTGCAGGCGCCGCAGAGCGAGCACTCGTACATATTGTCCGCGACCTCGGAAAGCTCGGTCGAGCCGCGTACTACCATAGATACCGCAAAAGCGCGCGCTCTTGCCGTATTTCTCTCCTGACCGGTTGCGTTTCCGATCGGGCAGACGTGCCGGCACATCCAGCAAAACCGGCAGTTATCGATTATATTCTTTGCATTTTCGGTAATGTTCATGTCCTTCTCCTCTCACTTACAGACCAAGCTTGTACGGATTCATGATGCCGTTCGGGTCGAGCGTCTTTTTGAGGCCCTCGAACACCTGCATCGCAGGGCCGTACTGTTCTTTCATCATACGGCCGAGCTTGATGCCGACGCCGTGGTGATCGTTGACGACGCCGCCGTTCGCCAGCGCGGTACGGATACCGAGCGTCCAGATCTCGTTATGGAGACGCATCGCCTCCACGGGATCCTGCGGCACGTGCTCGCCATCGATGATAAAGCGGTCGTACATCATAGCGCCCCACTCATACCAGTGAGAGAAGTGCGCGATAAACTTGGCATACGGATATTTCGTTTCGATCGCTTCCTTCATCGCCCAGTAGATCTTTTCAATCTTGTCATAGGGCGCGATCGTATCCATCGTACCGAACAGCTGCGGGATATCCATCATGTGGCCGGGATAGAAGAAGGTGATCTTCTCCTTCCACCACTTCTCGCCGTACTCGCTGCCGAGGTCCTCCGCGCCGTATTTAGCGAAGGTTTCCAGAAGGATCTTCTCTTCTACGTCCACGAGTTCCTTTACGCCCTCGTAGGCGATGTTCATAAACGCGCCGGGCTTCGAAACGCCGACGATCTTTTTGATAAGGCTCGCGGTCTCCGCCTCATCGTACAGACGCATAACGGAGGGCTTGAATTTCTGAAGCACCTCACGGGACGCACGGAAGGCAGAGGTCATATCCTTAAAGAGGAAGCCGCGGAATCTTCTCACCTCGGGCTGCTCGTAGATGCGGATCTGTGCTTTGGTGATAACGCCGAGCGTACCCTCGGAGCCGATGAAGATCTGGTTCAGATCGGGACCTGCCGCATGCTTCGGCGTCGCGGAGGTATAGATGATATCGCCGTTCGGGAGAACGACCTCCATCTGGAGCACCATATCGTCGATCTTGCCGTATTTATTGGAAACGACACCGATACCGCGGTGTGCCAAAAAGCCGCCGACAGTCGAGCAGGTGAGCGAGGACGGATAGTGCATTGTAGCGTAGCCCTTCTCGTTTGCCGCCCATTCGATATGCTTGTAGATCGCACCGGTGCCGCACTCAATGTACATGCCCTCGGTGTTCACCTCGTAGATCTTGTTCATGCGCTTGGTATCAAGAAGGATACCGCCTGCCACGGGAAGCGCACCGCCCTGCGATCCGCCGCCGCCGCCCCACGTGGTAACGGGGAGCTTATAGTAATTTGCGATTTTGAGAACCTTGGACGTTTCCTCGGCGTTCGCGGGTGCCACAATGAAGTCTGCCTCGGGCATTCTTCTGCCGCGATCCACCCACATTCTCGAAAGCCAGAAAAAGTCTGCGCTGTGCGTTGCACGGTCGATCTCCTTGACCGAGCAGTTTTCTCTACCGACGGCATCCTCAAGTTCCGTCAGAATTTGCGTAAACAAAAAGTCGTTCATACGTACCTCGTGAAAATGATTTTGATTTTTTGCGCATTTGGGACAGTACAATGATATCACAACTGAAACTCAATTTCAATACCTTTCTCAAAAAATGCGCGAAAAATATTTGACTTTTTACGTTTTTTGTGCTATACTAATTTTGAAAATGATTTTCAAAAATCAAGGAAAAATGTGATAACATGGAAAAGACCATACTGACGGTCAAGGCAAACTACGACACCCTCACCAAATCGGAGAAAAAGATCGCGGATTTTCTCATCGAAAACCCGCGCGACATCCTCCCTTTATATATAACGGAATTCGCCGAGGTCTGCGGCGTGAGCGAAGCGACGATCGTCCGCTTTGCGAGAAAGATCGGCTTTGACGGCTACCAGCAGATCAAGATTGCCATCGCGCAGGAGCATCACGCCCACCCGGTGAACGAAAACATCACCGCCGACGATTCCCCCTACGATATTTTCGGGAAGGTGTGCGACGATATCTACTGCTCACTGGAGAAAACGCAGAAGTCGATTGACAAGGATGCGCTCGCAAAATGCTGCAATGCGATCCTTAAAGCCGAAGATATCATCGTTCTGGGACTCGGCAACTCCGCACCGATCGCAAACGACGCCTCGCACAAAATGCTTCGCCTGGGTCTTCGCGCCCATCCGTACACGGACAACCATATGCAGGCGATCGCCGCCGCCCACGCCACCGAAAAAACCGTCGTCATCGGGATCTCGCACTCGGGCGCGTCAAAAGATATCCTCGATGCGATGCACGCGGCAAAGCTTGGCGGCGCGTTTACCGTTTCGATCACGAACTTTCAGAAATCGCCGATCGAGGACGTGAGCGATGCAGTGCTCCACACGGTATCGGACGAAACGAACTACCGCATCCTCGGGCTCTCCTCGCGTATCGCACAGCTTGCCATCATCGATACGATCTACTCCTACCTCGTCTGCCATATGGAAGGCGCGGGAGACATTATCGCGAAGACCGAAGCGGTGCTCGCGAGCAAAAAACGCGCGGACGTGAAAAAACGCACAAAACGGAATTCCTGATGACAAAAAAGCACGGGGGCGTCTCCTTTAAGGGACGTCCCCGTTTCTGTACTGATTGGGCGTCAGCCCCGTCTGTTCCTTGAATATCTTATAAAAGTAAGGAACGCTGCCGAAATGGAGAAACTCGCTGATGCTGTCGGGCGTAATATCCTCGTCAAGGAGCATCTCACACGCTTTTTCGATCTTCAGCCGCGTAATATACCGAACGGGGGACACGCCAACCTTCTCACGAAACCGCTTTCTGTATTCGCTCTCGCTGAGGGCGGATTTTTTTGCAAGCGCGGGGATGTAAAACTCCTCCGTAATATGCTCACGGATGTAATTGAGGCACAGATCGTCCGCCTCGGGGAGCGGAAAGATACTCCCGATGAGATCAAACACCTTTGCTTTGAGCAGGATGGGGGAGGCGTTTTTGTACAGCTGTACGGCGGCGGTGAATTTTGAAAGCAGTGTCCCGTTATCCGATAAGAGGCGGATCGGAGGGCAGTCAAAGCGGATCTCCTCCCCCTCGGCGGACGTGATGCGAAAGTTTATAAGAATCGGATGCGAGGTTTTCCCTGCCGGCACGTGAAACTCCGTCGTATAACGAACGCCCTCGGGCAAAAAGATCACGTCGCCCGGCTCGGCTTCAAGACACGTTTCGTTCAAAAAACGGTATGTAGCGGGGTAGTCGGTGATATAAAAGAGACCGCTCAGCCGACGAGGCTTGTCCAGCTGCTTTACACGCACCTCTCCGCCTCGGTCCTGCCGTGCCGCGAACACCGTACCAAGATTGAAATCTGTAGAAAAAATTTCGTTCAATTTATCAAACATCTGTAATCACCCACTTTTATTATATCACATTGAATCGAAAAATGGAATAGAAAAAATCATTTTGTGGATTGATTTTGCATTTTTGTTCCGTTAAAATGGTGGTGTAAGGCAATTATACTTTTCAAATATTCTATACGATCGGGAGGAATTCACCTATGACGGAACAAACCTTCAAGGGAAACGCCCTTATCGAAAGCATGACGTTTTCGGTACGCGAGGATCACACCCTTCTCCTTAAGACAAAAACGAAAAAGAGAACCGAGACGCTCGTTTTCCACGATTTCATCGACGGATTTGGAAAACGGTATTATCTGTTCAATCACAAAACGGAGATCACGAAAAGCGGCAACACAGTCGTCGTCCGCGCGGCAACGGTGAGCGATGATGACGGCGCACCGATCCCGGGACTTCTGGCAACGTACCGCTTTACGCTCGATGAAAAAGCGGCTGCCGTATACGCCTCCGTGAGCCTCGGCAGCGACGTGTACGCGGGCGGCTACACGATGCGCCTTATGGACGTCTCCTGGGAAGGATTCACGGCAACGGAATACACCGGCTACGAATACGACGCCGCAGGCAAGCCGTTCTCGAAAAAATTCTCATTCCCGACGGAGGAAAATCCCCAGGCGCCCGATTACGAAACGCTTATGCGCATCCGTCCGCACGTTGCGTGGGAGCGCATGAAAACACGCCCGATCGCCTTCCAGAAGGGTATCTCGATCGAGGGTAAGGACGGCTACTTTGCCGTATTCGGCGGCAGCCCCATTCTGTTCCAGGAGGCGGGCTTTGTCCGTGTGCTCGGCGATTTCGCCGCATATAAAGGCGATATCCGATTCCTCTCGGGCAAAAACAGCCCCGGCGCGTGGTTCTTCTTTGAGGAGTCGGACGATTTCTTCGCACTTACCGAAGAACTCAACGAAAGAATCCCCGCTCTCCCCGAGCAGGTGATGGCTCCCTTCGTGGAGGAGACGGTCCCCGTCCGCGCGGGCGATCTCGCCTTCAACCTCGAAAGAACGGACAGCGGCGTATGGATCGCCCCCGTTTTCGCAGATAAAGAAACCGCGGCACAGAGCATGCCGCTCTTCACGCTCACCCTTTGGGATACGTTCTACGAAAAGAATATGCGCTTTGACGCAGGCGCCGGCTGGGATCGGGTACATATCCTCCGCCGCGAAAATTACCTGCGCGTTACTCTCGCCGATCCCGACAGCGGCACGATCCGCGGCATCACCGTAGTGGCAGAGGCAACGCTCGACGAGAAAAAGAGCCGCATCAGCTGGAAAATGCGCGTCATCAACCAGAGCGAGCGCTACTCGGTCGCCGAGGTCTCCTACCCGCAGTGCGTCGCTGAGGGATTCGACACGGCGTACGCCGCCGTCGGCAGCGGCATCCTCTCCCACCATTTCAACGAAAGATCCTCATGCATCCGCGGCAAATATCCGACGGGCGTGCAGGTAAACATGCCGTATTTCGCGATGTACAATCCGAAAGCCGAGGGCGATACCTCGCCGAACGGCATCTACATGGGCATCCACGACGCAGACGGCAACCCCAAATTCTTGACGCTCGTCGGCGCACCGCAGTCCCGGTGCACGATGTTCACGACGGAATGCACCGCCGATTACCAGAGAAAGCCCGGCAACTCCTACACGCTCCCCGGTGAGATGGTATGGCAGCGTTTTTCGGGCGACTGGTTCGATGCGACGAATATCTACAAGGAGTTCGTTCTGGCGAACGCAAAGTGGCTCGCACCTCTCCGCGGCCGTCCCGATACCCCCGAATGGATGCGCAATATGCCCGTTTGGATTATGCATTTCATGCCGAACGAGAACCCCGACGCAAATCCGTTCCCGATTACGCTCCGTGAAAAATACGCGGACGCGTCCCCCGACGATTGGTACAAGATCGCCGTTCGCTTCCGCGAGGAGATCGGCGTGCCCGTTTGCTATCACCTCTACAACTGGCACTGGGTACCGTTCAACAACGACAACCCCCACTATTTCCCCGCACATCAGGATCTGAAGGCAGGTATGAAGGAGCTGAAAGCCGCCGACATCCGCGTGATCCCGTATATGGCGGGCTATTCGTGGGATATGTGCGACGACCGCGCAGGCGACAGACGCTTCCAGAGAGAAGCCTTGCCCGCCACGGCGAAAAATATAGACGGAAACAGCATCTTTACCTCGTACGCGAGCACAGAGCCGGACGGCAAGCCCGTTCGTTTTGCAAGAATGTGCCCCTCCACGACGACGTGGAAAAACGAGATCCAGAGAATCGTCAAAAAGCTGTCGAAGGACTACGGCATGGACGGCATCTACCTCGACGTCGTCTCCACGGCGTACGAGGAATGCTTTGACGAAACGCATCTCCACACGCCCGGATTCTCCTCGTTCTGGTGGAAATCGTACGCACAGCTTATCGACGTGCTCCGCGCGTCCGTTCCCGACGATTTCGCCGTGGTCAGCGAATCGACATCGGAGGTATACTCCGGCATGCTCGACGGCTACCTCTCCTGGACGTGGGTGCAAGTCGACGGCGTCCCCGCACACAGCCAGATCTACGGCGGCAGAACGGCGATCTTCGGCCGCGTTATCACGCAGAACAAGCGCGACGATGCGGATTACTTCCGTTTCCAGATCGGCCAGTCGCTCGTGTTCGGTCAGCAGCTCGGCTGGATCCACCCCGAGATCGTGAACGATCCCGTGCAGTTCCCGTTCCTCAAAAAGATGGCGAACCTCCGCTACAAATACAGAGATTTCTTCGCCGAGGCAGAGATGCTCCGTCCGCCGATGGTAACGGGAGACGTCCCGCTTCTCGACTGCGAATCGTTCCTCCGCGCACAGATGTGGAACCACGAAAAGCTCGTCGTCGCCGGCACGTGGGAGGATCAGGCCAAAAACCGCCGTATGTTCGCCGTGAACGCGAGCGCAAAGACGGTCGAGGTTACTCTCTCCGTACCCGAGGATGAATACCGCCTGCCCGAGAAAGCACCGGCATTCGCCGACGGCGAGGGCATCGAGATCGTCTCTGAGACGAGCGAAAACGGCATGAGAAAGCTCCTTTGCAAAGTCGCGCCCGAAGGATACGGTGTGATGAGCTGGACGGTATAAACCGCCTCGTCTCTATAAAACGAATCAAGGACAGGGCTGTCGCATTTAGATGCGACAGCCCTTTTCGCTTCGGCTTCACGGTGAAATTCCCGGAAATATCTTGCTTTCCTTCATTATAAGTGTTATAATAATTTGTGATACGTTTGCGCCGGCCCTGCATCACGGTGCAGAAAACGGTACCGGCAACATGGCAAAAAACCAAAATTTATTTTGGAGGCCTCCTATGAAAAAAAGAATTGCAAGCTTTTTTCTCGCCGTCATCCTCATGATCGGCACGGTTCCGGGCTTTTCTCTCATCCCGTCTGCCGAAGCAGCAACGGAAACAGTAATTCTCAATAACGATTGCACGTCCATTCCGGACTCTTCATCAGGTATTAAAGGAAAATACCCCGGATACTATTTTGCCGACGCCTCAAATACTAAAGGCGTCTCCGTAACGTCCGGCACGATCCTTATGGCCGCCGACGGAAGCGCAGAAGAATCCGCTTCGCTGATTTATTCGACCGGCTCCTTCCCCTCCCCTTCTTTCAATTTGGAAATAAACATGAAGATCGAGTCGCTCATGACCGCCAACGGGTCTCCTGCCTGGCGCGGTCTGCGCTTTGAGGTCACCAATCCGGGCGAGCGGCTCATATCCATCGCCATAAACGGCTTGTCTGACCCGAACAGCGACGGAACGAATGCGGATATTTACATATTCAAGAATTCCAAAGCCTCCTCCAGCACGATCCATGACCGGATCACCATCCCCACCGACGGCGCTTTCCACACATGGGAGATCCAGTTTGACGGGGACAGCGAAGTGCGTGTTCTGATCGACGGCAAGCTGGCAGTGAAATTCGAAGGCATTACCGTAACGTCCCCCACCGAAACCACGACGGAAAACGAGGACGGTACCACAACCACCACGGCGGTTCAGCCCTCTGTGAGAATTTCCAACACCATGAATTCTCTCCACAGCGGCACGAACAGGGTTCTGTTTGATAACATCAAGCTGACCACCGGCATCACTATGAACACGCTCGACACCGCGATCGATCCGTATTCCTCGGCAGAGAGATTCACGGTTCTCTCCGAACTGAAATATCTCCCCGCAGGCGGCGAGATCGATCTCACCATCACCTCAAAAGACACGGGCAGAGTATTCACTCACACATACACCCCCACCGGTCTCATTCATTCCGAGACGGTAACCGACATTCCCTTCACCGGGTTCTGCACCGTTTCGGTTGATGCAGGCGACGGTGTTGAGGAAACCTTTGATTACTATCTGTACGCTGACGTCAACACCGTCTCCCCCAATCGGACGATCACGTCGGACGGCTCTTTGACGTCGTACAGATTCGAAAGGCTCCATAACGCGGATTTCGCCAACCAGTCCGCCTGGTCCGTCGAATACTTCCGAAACGGAGATAACACATTCGGATCGGTCGTATCCTGCGGTGCCGTTTACAGTTATAATTCGTTCACTGTTCCCGTAACCCTGAACGGTAAGTTTGCCGTATACGTCGGTTATCTGCCGGTAACGACCAAGCGCAACGAGTTCACCGTGAACGGTCAAAACGTGTTTATCACGGCAAAAAAGCCGGATGCAACCGCAGACATGAATGCGATCAGCGAGCGCTTTGCCATCGCCGGTGATTTCAGCGGTGAGAAAATCACCGTCTCGAACACGCCCGGTGCCGCCTGCCGTCTCGTGTACGTGAAGTTCGTTTCGATCACCGATGAGATGTACGAAAAATACGCCGTCCGGAATGATGCGCACAATATGATCATGGACAATGACGGCTTCTCTATGTACACGGGCGCTGAGGATCGCGGCACGTCCCAGTGGCTGATCGACTCCTACGTCAACCGCTATGGGGACACGATCGATCTCAGACAGTACAACTTCACGATGTGGGTAACCGGTATGCTCAACTATCCGAGCCAGACCCAAAAGACCCTTATCGAAAAGCGTCTCGCCGAGCTTGGTGTCCCCGAGGAAAAGTGGCCCCTTGATAACTGGACCATTGTTGATAAAAACGGCGACGTCATCGACTGGACGAATTCTCCGATGCGCGACCTCGACAGACGCTATCTCAACAACATCCGAAACCTCAACAAAGAGGGCATCCCGCACGAAATCCTTGCTGACTACATAACCGAAAACAACTACGGTGAACTCTACGCCTCGCTCCGTATGTCCGCATATTACACGGAAACCGCAACCGGCGGACAGTATTTCAACGGCTCTATCTTCCAGCTCTATCCTGAGTGGATTCGTGAAGGCGGCGTGGAGCTCAGCTACTACTATGAGGGCTACCGAGACTATATCTTCGGCGTGCTGATGGAAATGGCATCCTCCGAAAACGTTACGGGTATTATGATGGACTTCGGCCGTTATCCCAATCTTTTCGGCAACGAATGCACCGACGTAAATGAGCGCACCCGCATCATCAACGAATTTGTAAAGCGCGTACGCGATAATCTGCCCGAGGGCAAAAAGCTGTGCATCCGCGTTTCCAACCCCACGGCTACAA